>JBBSJK010000001.1:0-131490 GCA_038257355.1 Pyrinomonadales bacterium
CTAACGCCACATTTAACTGTACCAATCCAGGCCCTGAATTTCCCGAAAAGATCACCTCACAAATCCCCAAACCCTATATTTACCGGATAAAGCTACTTCAAATGTTTAAATTGTGGCACGTGCCACATTTAAAAACACCCCAAAATTAGTGCGCAAACCCGTGCAATTTTAAAATTCAAAAAAATCACGATAAAAAAATGTAATTTATAGAGGTAGGGAGCCTTGGAAAAACCCGATAAAAGATTCAATCTCTTGCGATCAGAACGTTCCCAAAGCGGGAGGTTTTTCAAAGCTCCTAATACTATATCTGAACACATCACCGACCACACCGGCATCGGCAAGCAGCGATACATCTTGGATAAATGTAATTTTTAGCGATTAAATTATTCCGCCCGCTCGACGATATCGTTTGTGGACACGGGCACGAAAGCAGATCTCTCGAGCTCTCTCGAAAATATCTTTTTCACGTACTTCCGTGGTTTGAACCGGACGTATATCTCGCGTCGGGTTTTCATTGACCCCAACTGTATCTCGACGTTCTGTATTTTCTACGTAATTGCTTATATTAAGAATTGTCATAACGGCATTAACCTCATGCTGAATGATTCTCGAACCCAATAATTTCGACGTGATTCAATCATGAATGAGAAATACGATATCGTATGTACGCAAGCAAACATTTCAAATAAAACATCCAAAAAAAATTGACAGGTGACGGGACGTTTAGTAGCCTTTTCTTTACAAAGTAAAAACCGCAAAAGTTAAACTTTTAATTTGAGCAACTTAAAAAAACTAGAACTGCCACCTCAGGGACTCAACACGCTTTTCGGCGTACAGGATCAAAACATTAAGTATCTCGAATCACTGCTCGATGTCAGTATCGGCGCGCGCGGCAACGAATTGCTGCTTGACGGCGACGAACGCGACATCAAAACGGTCGAACAGATACTCAGGGATTTTGGTGACTTGTTTGCTGACGGCAATACGTTTACGGACAAGGAACTCCGCGATGCATTTAAGCAGATCGCAGAGGATCGCGCTTATAGTTTAAAGGATCACTTTCTCAAGGCCCGTTTTAATCCATCCGGAAAAAAACAGGTCGCTCCCAAAACAGCCAATCAACGCAAGTATCTGGATGCGATGGCAGCAAACGATCTCGTCTTTGGAATCGGTGTCGCCGGAACTGGCAAGAGCTATTTGGCAGTTGCCATGGCAATCGACGCTTTATTCAAAAAACAGGTCAGCCGAATTATACTGACGCGGCCGGCGGTCGAGGCTGGCGAGCGGCTCGGATTCCTGCCTGGTGACCTTCAGGAAAAAGTCGATCCATACCTGCGTCCTTTATATGACGCGCTGTTTGACCTGGTCGATGCCGAGAAAGTCACCAAGATGCTCGAAAAACGCATCATTGAGATAGCTCCGCTGGCTTTTATGCGAGGACGTACGCTTTCTGACGCATTTATCATTCTCGACGAGGCCCAAAACACGACAGGCGAGCAAATGAAAATGTTCCTCACCCGCATCGGCTTTGGTTCAAAAGCTGTCATTACTGGCGACCGCACCCAGATCGATCTTCCCCGCGGACAAAAAAGCGGAATCAAAGAGGCTGAGATTATCCTGGCAAATCTCGAGGGCATTGAGTTTGTTTATTTCACCGACAAAGACGTTGTCCGGCACAAACTGGTGCAGATGATTGTCAGGGCTTACGAGGAGCATTCGATCAAGACAGAGGCCAACGACCAGTGATTGATGTCATTAATCTTCAGCGAAAAATCAGGGTGGATATCGCTAACTTTCGTTTGTTTGCTGGATCACTTATTTTAGAGGTTTCGGAGTCGGCCGAAAAAAGTTTTTCGATTGCCTTTATTTCCGACCAACGAATGAAACAACTCAATGAGTTGTTTCGGGGCAAAAATTCTACTACCGATGTCCTGTCTTTCCCTCACAAACCAGACGAATTTGACCCTGACAAAGACAATCTCGGCGATATCGTGATCTCTGTCGAGCAGGCACAAAAACAGGCTGCCGAAAACGGATTGATGCTTGAGGGAGAGATTAGGCAGTTAATCCTGCACGGTTTGCTGCACCTTTGCGGCTACGACCACGAAACTGACCAGGGCGAAATGAACGCACGTGAGTTAGAACTTCGGGAATTATTAAAGATCTAGTTTAATTTTTTAAGTGAAGACGGTGGCCCTTTCAACGATATTTGATCTTTCTTCTGTGTTCTGTGAGAACTCTGTGGCAAAATGTCTGAAATGAGCGAATCTAAGAAAACCGCCGACCCTTGCGTAATGGTCATTTTTGGTGCGACGGGTGACCTCACAAAACGCAAGTTGTTCCCCGCTCTCTATAATCTTGCAAAGGATGATTTTCTGCCGCATGCTTTTGCGGTCATCGGCGTCGGCCGTCAGGAGCTGACAACCGAGGAATTTCGTTTGCAGATGATCGGGCATTTACGCGAGTTCCTCCCAAATGAACCGGACGAAAAGATTATTGAGTGGTTTGAAGAACGAACTTATTACACAGGCGGCGATTTTGATGAAGACAAGAAATTGTTCTCCGATATCAAAACTCTTATCGGCGAGGTCACCTCCACACATCAGATACCGGACAATTTCTTTTATTATCTGGCAACACCGCCAGATCTGTTTGCCAATGTCACCCAAAAGATAGTAAAGAACGGTCTCGGGAAAGAAGAAAACGGCAACTGGCGCCGTTTTATCTACGAAAAGCCTTTCGGCCGCGATCTGCGATCTGCCCAAAAGCTTAACGCAGACCTGCTCAAGACGATTAAGGAACGTCAGATATATCGCATCGACCATTATCTTGGGAAAGAAACGGTGCAGAATATTTTGGTCTTCCGGTTTGGCAACAGCATCTTCGAACCGATTTGGAATCGTAATTATATAGATCACGTGCAAATAACTGTGGCCGAAAAGCTGGGGGTCGAGCTTCGCGGCGGCTATTATGATACGGCCGGTGCGTTACGCGATATGATTCCGAATCATATCTTACAGCTTGTGACACTAACCGCAATGGAGCCGCCGGTCTCATTCGAAGCTGATTCCGTCCGTGATGAACAGGCCAAGATCTTACAGGCGATACAGGAATTTACGCCCGAGGATGTTTTGCACTTGGCCGTCCGCGGACAATATGGCGAAGGAGAGATCGATGGCAAAAAAACTGAGGCCTACCGCACCGAAGATAAGATCGCTCAGAACTCAAACACCGAAACATTCGCTGCAATAAAACTTTCAATCGACAATTGGCGATGGGCGGATGTGCCATTTTATATCCGCACCGGTAAACGCATGGCCACCCGACATTCGAGCATCGTTATTCAATTCAAAAGGGCGCCGTTTATGTTGTTTCGCGACACACCGATCGAACGTCTGACGACGAACCGGATAGTCATACATATACAACCCAATGAAGGCATTACACTTCACTTCGGAGCTAAGATCCCTGGTCCGATCGTTAATATGGGGCCTGTTGATATGGACTTTAACTATCTCGACCATTTTGGTGAACAGGTCAACACCGGATATGAGCGTCTCTTATTCGATTGCATGATCGGCGACGCTACTCTCTTTCAAAGAGCAGATATGGTCGAATCGGGGTGGCGTATCGTCGCCCCGGTCCAGGATGTCTGGGGAGCTTTAACGGCAAGAGATTTCCCAAATTATACCGCTGGCACATGGGGTCCGAAGGAATCAGATCAGCTGCTAAGGAATGATGGCCGGGCATGGAAAAATCTAACTGATTAAATAGTAAGGAACTTTATTTGGCCGTCTTAGCGCCTTGTAATCATTCATAGCACAACTTAAAAGATGGAGATCGAATTAGTTATTGTCATAGCGATACTGCTTGTCTTGGTTTTTTTGGCGACGATCGATATGGCGTTTTCGGGTCTCTCGGATGTCAGTCTCAGGCGGCTCGCAACCGATGTCGAGGATGCGGAAAAAAGATCGGCGGCCGAATTGCTCAGGGAAATGCTTGAGAACCGGCCGCGCTTCCGCTTCGCACTTTCGTCAACGATTCAAATACTCTTGATCGTCTATGCCGTACTTTTAACACTTTTGATTAAGCGGTTTGTTGAAAACGACACCAGATTGCTTCTTTTCGCTCTCGTACTGGGTCTCGCCTCAACCGTAATATTTCGCCAGATACTGCCCCGGCTGATCGTTGCCAACGACGCCGACCGAAAGCTCTTGTTTCTTTTACCCATTGTTCGCCCGCTGTTTTCTCTCATTTCGATAGTTGCACGGCCCATCGATTCCAGAATGAGTGCAAAGGAAAGGCTTAGGCTTGAGTTGACCGCTGCTCCTGATTCTACCGATGAACGAGCAGAAGATGCCTCAGATGATTTTCATGCGCTCATGGAGGTTGGTGAGGCTGAAGGAATTATCGAGGGAAAAGAGCGTGAGATGATTGAGACTTTGGTCGAATTCACTGACACCAGAGTTGGCGAGATCATGACGCCGAGGACCGAGATATGTGCTCTTGCCATAAATTCAACGATTAAAGACGCCCGCGATCTGATCGTCACGGAAAAATATTCCCGCCTGCCGGTCTATCGTGACAGCATCGACAATATTGAAGGCATGGTCTACGTTCGCGATCTTTTGCACGCATGGGCCGATGGCAAAGAGGGAAATCCGGTCAGCGATATTCTGAGAGATGCTTTTTTTATACCTGAAACCAAAACCGCATCGGAACTGCTTAAAGACATGCAGCTCAATCATGTGCAGGTCGCTGTCGTAATAGACGAGTATGGCGGCGTCGCCGGCTTAGTCACGGTCGAGGATATTCTCGAAGAGATTGTCGGCGAAATCGAGGACGAGGATACTGAGCAAGAGGAGATTATCGAGATCGTTGAGGGCAACGACGGCTATTGGGACGTCCTTGGCTCGACTGAGATCGACAAGATCGAGCGGCTTTTTGAAGCCGATCTAGAGGACGAAGATTACACGACGATCGCCGGCCTTGTAACCAGCGAAGCCGGGTATGTGCCAAAGGTCGGTGAGAAATTAGAGCTTCGCGGCTTGGCGATCGAAATTCTGCGTGCCGACGAGAAAAGGCTCCATTTGCTGAGGCTGCGAAAGGCTGCTGATAAAGGCGATGACCCCGATTAGTAATTGGAGCGCAAGCATCCTGCCCGCCCGTAACAGATGCGGATGAGTAAAATGCCCACCCACAGTAATGCTATAATGTTCTAAATAATTTTGGAGGCAAATGTATGTCAATTAGATTAGGCGATACCGCACCCGATTTTTCAGCGGAAACGACACAAGGTAATATAGACTTTCACGAATGGCTCGGCGATAGCTGGGGCGTTTTATTCTCGCATCCAAAAGATTACACACCGGTCTGCACGACTGAATTAGGAATGGCCGCTCGTCTTAAACCAGAATTTGACAAACGCAACGTCAAGATCATCGGCCTCAGCGTTGATCCGCTCGACTCGCATATTGGCTGGGAAAAAGATATTGAGGAAACACAAGGCACGGCCGTAAATTTCCCGATGATTGCCGATAGCGACCGCAAGGTTTCTGATCTTTATGAGATGATACATCCAAACGCGAACGATACGATGACAGTTCGCTCGGTCTTTGTAGTCGGCCCAGACAAGAAAGTAAAACTAAGTCTCACATACCCAGCGAGTACCGGACGGAATTTTGATGAAGTATTGCGAGTCATAGATTCCCTCCAACTCACGGCAAAATACAATGTTGCGACACCCGTTAATTGGAAAGACGGCGACGATTGCATTATCGTTCCATCGGTCTCCGACGAAGATGCTAAAGAGAAGTTCCCCGCCGGCTGGAATGCAATAAAACCTTACCTGCGCGTCACCCCGCAGCCGAATAAAGTTTAAGACCGTCCGATGTTTCCAAAAGATTTGTCACGAAAGCAGTTTTTACGTTGGGAAAGACTGCGGCTAAAGGGTAAAAGATTCGTGGTGCTCCGAACTGCACTAATTTGGGGCTCTTTTATTTTCTTGTTCCTAAATCTGGTAAGTTGGATGTGGGATGGACAAACCTTTTCTGCATCGTATTTCATACTCTACCCGGCATTAGGAATATTAGTTGGCATGGTTAGTTGGTGGGCAAATGAGGAACGGTATCAGAATTATATTCTGAACAAGAAAATTAAAGCTCGATCAAGAACGTAGAACATCAGACAATGAAACTCCTAGCAGAAACAAATGGGGAAAAATACGAAATCGAGATTGTGCGCGACACCGACCGTGTATTTGCCATAATAGACGGTCGCAAATATGAATTGGAAGCCACGGAACCTGAACCGAACATATTTGTATTTAAGCTCGGCAGCAGTATCCATCAAGTTTTTATTTCACCACAAATTAATCCAGCCGATCCATTTGAGGTGCAGATCGAAAATACGGGATTTGATATCCTCCTAACTGATCCAAAACGACTTCGCTCGGCAGGCCAAATTAGTGACCACGGCGGCGGCTTGGCTGAAATTAAAACGGCAATGCCGGGGAAAGTCGTGCGAATTCTCGTCGCTCAAGGCGACACCGTCGAAAAAGGTGGCGGCATCATCGTCGTCGAGGCGATGAAGATGCAAAACGAGATGAAATCGCCCAAAGACGGGATTGTTAGCGAAATCAGGTTTGCCGAAGGAGATACGGTCGCCGCTGGTGATGTACTGGCTATCATTGAGTAAATACTATAATTCGGAACCGCAGTATTTACAGTGGACGGCATCCAAATCGTGGCCTTCGGCATGACATTCATGACATACATGCGTTGAAGCGGGCTTGGCAGCACGGGCAAGTTCGGCGGTGATAATACCGGTCGGTACGGCAATTATTCCGTACCCCATTATCATAACGATAGAGGCGAGAAACTTGCCCAATCCAGTTTTAGGCGCTAGATCGCCGTAACCAACAGTTGTAAGCGTCACAATCGCCCAGTAAATGCTTGTCGGTATATCGTTAAAACCATTCTCCTCACCCTCAACTACGTACATCATCGCACCAACAACCGTTACGATCGTGAGAATCGCAACAAGAAAAACAATGATCTTTTGCTTGCTTCTCTGAAGCGCGGTAGTTATAACACGGCTCTCGGAAATATAAGACGTGAGTTTTAGAACACGAAAAATCCTCAAAAGGCGAAGAATACGGATCGCGAGGAAATATTGGGTTCCCGGTATAAAAAGACTGATATAAGTTGGAAGAATGGCAAGCAAATCGACCAGCCCGTAAAAACTTAGGACGTATCTCACGGGGTGCTTTACCGCGGCCAACCGCAGTAAGTATTCGATTGAAAAGAGTATGGTGAAAAACCATTCGGCATAGAATAACTCGATCCCATAACCTTCCCTTATACTGCGAACACTCTCAAGGAATACCGCCAAAACGCTGAAAAGTATCAGAGCAATCAGAGTGATATCAAAAGCCTTGCCCTGAGGTGTCTCCGCCTCGAATACCGTTTCGTATATTCGGTGCCGCCAACTTGCTTCAGCAGGTTCTTTAAATTCAGTTTGCACAATTTATTAATCAACAGTACTGAGTAAAATAGATGTTCCTGCCCCCCGGATCGCTTTGTATACAGGTCTTTTGATTTAAGTCAGCAAATCTACATCCTGGCTTTGGGCTGGCTGAGCATGTTTGCCAACAAGCGGTATGCCCCGCTCACCCCCGCCGGCAATTGCCTGAAAAGCGAATAGGAGCAATAGATGAACTTCCCTTTTCCGACATCGGCTATTACCAGACCACCCTTGTTTTCCGCTTCACCCGGATCATGAGATTCGAGCAAATCGGTATACTTTGCGTCCATCATAGAAAAATTGTATAGATTTCGCTCCTGCACCCAACCAGCAAAATCGGCATCGGTGATTTTATTCGGAAAATTAAACATCGAGTGAGTTGGGTCTAATATCGTCACTGGCGCATTTTCATCCACAACGCGTGGGCCTATCTGCGTGGGATACGGGGTCAGTCCCTGCCCGGCATAACCGGGCCGCTGGTACTGTACGATCAACGTGCCACCATTGCGTGCAAATTCCAACAGCCGCTGATTATTCGCCGCAAAATCAGGCCGCACCTCAGAGGCGCGTATTCCAACAACGATAACGTCATACAACGACAGATTTCCCGAAGCCAACTGTTTCTCATTCAGCATCTCGACGTCCAAACCCATCTGTCTTATAGCATCGGCAACCCTGTCGCCGCTGCCAAAGACATACCCGACCTTTACAGGCTCGACTTTTAGATCAAACACTTGCACCTCGGTTTTTGCGCGTCGGTAGATGCGATGTGTTTGAATGTGTGGGTATGAAATAGTGTAAAGAGTGGTTGACCCAAGAGCTTCGCCGATCATCGCTTGCCCTGTGATCGGATAGCTCCCCGCTTTTGCTTTTGCCGGAATCGTGACGTTAAAGGTTATAGTCGATCTCTCGCCAGGCTTATTCAAATTAAAGGTCGCCGCGGATGTTTCATATTTCCATTCATTGTCAATATTCAGGCTGGCCGTACCGGTGACAGCTTTATTTGAATGATTTATGACGGTCATTACCAGCTTTCGGATTTGCGGTTTATCGCTATACGGTACGATCAAAAGCGGTTGATCGAGTTCAACAGACGCCATCGGAACAACATTTACAAAACGCCTGATTTCGCCGCGGGTATCGTCCGCATAGCGATACTCGACCGGCTGCCGAAAGACTATTTCTGTGCCAAGTATGTCCATAGTTACTTCGGCAGTAGGAATTGGAGGATGAAATGGTAGCGTAAGATAATCGTCATTGTCTCGCCAACGAAATAAGTCACGGTCTCGTGGCTCCGCCAGCCAGTACGGCTCGGTTGGCATCGCGTCTGACGGTACGCCGATTGTAAAATGTGCTGCGAAGTCGCCCGTTTCTCTTCGGAAAAATCCCTGAGTGGGTGCATTTGGAGCTTCCGCCTGAGTTATCGTCCAGCGTGGCGGCGTTATTATCTTCGCTGATTTAGTTTTTGCGGCGAGTTTCAAAGCAACAAAGGTTTTTACCGCCACCGAAAACGATTCACCGGGGACAACTGTTTCGCGGTCCGCCAGTGCATCTGTCTGAATTCCCGCGACAAGCTGTATCACCTCAGTGAGTTCCGATTTCTTCCGGTCGAAAAACGCTTTTGTTCCCGGCACCGAAGTTTGACCTGCCCCTTTGGAGGCAATCCCGTAAGCATTTACAAGATGTATCAATATCTTTTCCGGGGTTCTAATATCGAATTCGCCGGATACTCGTTCAATTAAATCTCCGAGTTCTTTGAGCGATTGGCGGGTGGATGGTTCGGAATTATCTGTGTTTGCGGCGGCACCGGTGATTGACGAATCAATTCCATCAAAGATGCCGGTTTCCCTGGCTTCACTACCAATAAGATTCATTGCAGAGAACTGTTCGCCCTTTAATTCCAGAACGCCTTGTTCCTGTGAACGATGCTGGCTGCGGGCCTCCATGGCTATCTCAAAATATGAGCGGCCGAGCAGCGAATCGTATTTGCCGGTATTGATCCTAAGTCTCGCTTCTCCAGCTCCACGGTGTCGAACATAGAATTTGCGAACTGTCCACACCGGTCCGGACTCGGTGCATTGACCGGCGTCGGACGCCGCCTTGACTGCCAGCGGAGAGATATACCCTGAATACTGATGCTGCCCGTGACCGTCAGCCGTAGTTCCTGAAAACTGAGAGACTACGACCAGCGGACGAAACTTGCGGATAACCCGCACAGTGTCACATAGTACGATCCGTTCATCCCATTTTTGCTTTGCTTCAGCCAGCGTTTTAGAAAAACCATAATCGTACGCCCGTGTAAAATACTGTTCGGCCCCGTCCAGACGGCGGGCCTGAATCAACTCTTCCGTTCGTATCAAACCAAGCGACTCGCCAAGCTCTGTGCCGAGAATATTCTGCCCGCCATCACCACGTGTCAGAGAAAGATAGGCCGTCCGGGCGTTCTCTCCACGCGCGAGATACGTGAGTAATGCGGTATCTTCGTCGTCCGGGTGAGCTCCTATCATCAGCACGCTAGCAGAGGTATTGAGCCGCTTTAACATCTGCCCGAGCCCCGTGGCACCACGATCATAGACCGCCCTTATTTGTGCATTTGCCGGAATCGGATTTGATAAAAACAAAAGTGTAGCGATGCAAACAGCTACAATTACAAATAGGCTTGCCTTTCTATACTGCATGATGATCATTCGATAAACTCTCATAAATACTCTGTCTCAGGATCATTTTTGGGAACGGTCAAGCTGATCAGATAGCCCACAAACACAGTGACGAGACATCCGATCACGTTGAACCAGAGAAATTCGATATCTGTATAAATGCTCGCTATCCAAACTGACCCGATACCAAATAAAAGTCCGAAAAAAGCCCCGCGTGAACGTGCTCTTTTGACCACGAATGCCAGGACGAAAACCCCCAAAAGCGAGCCGTAAAAAAAAGAACCGAATTTATTCACCACCTCGATCAGCGATCCTAAATTAGTAGCAAAGATGGCGACGATAGAGGCAAAGATCCCCCATATAAATGTCGTGATCCGCCCAACCGCCACATAGTGAGCGTCAGTCGCCTCGGGACGGTATAGTCGGCTATAAAAATCTATGGTCGTGGCGGTCGCAAGCGCATTTAACTCGGCCGCAATCGATGACATTGCCGCCGCAAAGATCGCCGCGATGAGTAAGCCAATAACCCCCATCGGCATATTTTCGAGCACAAACGTTGGGAAAACATAATTTATATCATTAAATGTCGGGTTGCTGGTTGACCTCACAAAATCAACCGCCTCTTTGCGGCTGTCATTAAATATTTTGTCGGCGTCGATGTACGATTGCCTCAACTGGGCGTCACCAGAGCTGAAATTTAATGCCGCTTCTCGACGGTCGGCGTGAGCTCCTGCATATTTTTGCTGGATTTCTCTAAACTGTTCGGTCTGCTCCGCCTTTGCCACCTCAGACGCATTAAAAACGATCGGGGGGGCCGAAAACTGATAAAAGATAAAAACCATAATGCCGATCAGTAAGATGCCAAACTGCATCGGTATCTTGAGAAATGCGCTCATCAGCAGCGATGTGCGGCCTTCGTCAACTGACTTTGCAGTTAGGAATCGCTGCACCTGACTCTGATCGCACCCGAAATATCCGAGCATCAGAAAAAGACCGCCAATAAGGCCCGACCAGATCGTATATTTTTCCTTGAGGTCAAAGCTCGTATCGACCATATCGAGCTTACCCAAACTACCGGCCAGATGCAGGCCGTCCCCGAGCGTCACGCCGGCTGGAAAACTGGACAAAATAACAACAAAACAAACACCTAGGCCAAAAAAGATGATGACCATCTGTTTGACGTCCGTCCATGTAACCGCCTGCACTCCGCCAAATACGGTGTAAACCGTCGTTGATATACCGATAACAAAGATTGTTGCGATCAGATTCCAGCCAAAAACGATTGAAAGTACAATTGACGGAGCAGAGATGATAGTGCCGACACCGAGGCCGCGGGAAATGAGGAAAAAGAAACTTGTCAGTGTACGGACCTTTACGTCAAATCTCTTTTCGAGATATTCGTAAGCGGTAAAAACATTTGCTCGGTGAAAGAACGGTACGACCGTTACGCAGAGTATTATCATCGCAAACGGCAACCCGTAATAGAACTGTATAAATCTCATCCCATCGCTGTACGCTTGCCCCGTCGTGCCGACCAGCGTGATAGCCGAAAGCTGGGTCGCCATTACTGAGAGGCCAACCGCCCACCACGGCAAACCTCGATTCGCCAGGAAATAACCTTCTTTAGTGCCGCTGTGTTTTGTCATTCGGATACCATCCCAAATGACATATGTTAGATAAACGACAACGATAGCCCAGTCGAGAGATCTCATTTTATCCGGTCCTTATTTAAAATACTGTGAAAACACCCATAGAGCGGTTACGACCACAAAGGTATTTATTACAACGGCAGCATAGACCTTGTTCCAAAATTCGCTCGGCCTTTCCAGTTTCTTTTCAGGTTGCTCTTTCATATTCTATGTTCTGTGAAATCCGCGTTCGATGTCTTTCATCGAAAGCCTTAATATGACCGGCCTCCCATGCGGACAGGTCGTCGGCGACGTTGTTAATAAGAGCCGGTCGATCATCCATCGCATTTTTTCCGGTGTCAGCTTCATATTGATCTTGACCGCCGCTTTACAGGCGAGGCTCGCGGCTATGTCGTCACGAAGCGTAGATTTTGGTGCTCCGCGTTTTTCCATCTCGATAGTATCGAGAATCTCGGCAAAAAGGTTTCGAGCTTCGGCTGGCTGCAGATCGGTCGGAATGCTCTTGATAGCTACCGTCCTGCCCGAAAGCCGCATCAAGCCAAATCCCAGCGATTCGAGATCGTCCTCAATCAGCCGAAAAGCCTCTGACTGAGCAGGCGAAAGGTCAATGGTTTCGGGTAAAAGTAGATTTTGCGATTCGATTGGACGATCAATCTCTCCTTTCCGGTATTTATCAAACAAAATCCGCTCATGCGCCACATGCTGATCGATCAGGAGCAGGCCTTCGTCATCGACTGCGATGATAAAACTCTCGTGAAGCTGCCCAAGCGGTTGTATCTTCGACGCCGACAGGTTCTCAATATCTATCGCCTTAGCGACCTTAACGGCGGAGTCGACCGGCGGCAATTCAGGGTATGGCGACGATGGCAGACGGCTTATGGGAACAGAAATACCTTCTTTCACAACGAAGCCTTCTGAATCCGCATCCTCAATAATCCGGGGCGAAAAATCTCCTGTCGTCGGTACCGGGTAGGCTTTTGCTCCGGCAGCTTTAATGAGAGACTCGACCTGGGGTTTCGCCTCGGTAGGTGCGTAACCGCTTTCCCCTTGACGAAAGTCGATACCAACCTGTTCAGGCTCTGGCAGATCAATCACAGTCGGGGCAAAGGATTCGTGAGGCTCACTCTCTATTATCTGCTCAGGTCTTACATCTGTCGTAATTCCGGCTTTCGCCAAAGCTGATCTGATTGCCTCGGCGATCACATCTTTTACGGCCTCGCCCCGGCGAAAGCGCACTTCCGTTTTAGCAGGATGAACATTTACATCGATCTCCTCTAGCGGCATTTCGAGAAATAAAAAGGCTACCGGATAAACGCCATGGGGTAGCACTGAGCGAAAGCCTTCGAGTAGGCCGCCCGCGATGGTTTTGTCACGGACAAATCGTTTGTTAACAAAGAAATATTGAGCGTCGCGTGTGGTTCGGCGTTCACGAGGAGCCGATACAAAACCCGTGATCCGCGCCACATACTCGCGGCCGCCATCAACCGGAACCAGGCTCTCAAGCAAATCACGGCCAAATATCTGAAATGCCCGCTCGCGTAGATCCTTTGCAGGAGAAACACGTAGAACCTCGCGGCCGTTATTTGTCAGCGTAAACGCAATCTCCGGATGAGCGAGAGCATAATGAGTGACTATGCTGGTCAGGTGATAATTCTCAGTAGCCTCTGAGCGCATAAATTTGCGCCGGGCCGGTGTGTTGTAAAACAGATCACGAACCGAGATCGTCGTCCCCGTGTCGCGGGCCGCGTCCTTGACATCGAGCAAGCGCCCGCCCTCGATGACGACACGCGAGGCTGCGATGTCAGCTTCCGTTTTAGTGATAAGTTCAACCTTTGCAACTGAGGCGATCGAGGCCAAAGCTTCGCCGCGAAAACCGAGAGTTCCGATGCGTCCGAGGTCTTCGGCAGTTTTTATTTTGGATGTTGCATGCCGCTCGAACGCCAGTATCGCGTCGTCGCGGCTCATCCCTTCGCCATCGTCACTGATACGCATCAGGCGGCGGCCGCCGAGTTCGATGTCGATCAGTATCCGCGCACCTCCAGCATCGATCGCGTTTTCGACAAGTTCCTTTACGACAGACGCCGGCCGCTCGACCACCTCGCCGGCGGCGATCTGGTTTGCCAAATTATCGGATAAGATTTTGATTTTGTTCATCTTACAGTTTGATTATCCGATGATCTTTGTCTTCGAGGTCGATCGCCTCATATATCCAGTCAATAAAATTGGGTCCGTATTTGTTTAGGAACGTAACAACATTTATCGAGCGTTCCTGTAGCTGTCCGTTTGGCAATAGTGCAGTAAAAAGCTCATTCAATTGGCGGCTGGTAGTTTCATCCTTTCTCGCTTGGGCCAAAAGGGTCTTTTTTCTCAGGGCGGCGATATGATAAATAATCTTTCGTCGCCTTTTAGCTAGATTTGCCTTAAGCGTCGTATCGATCTGCGAGACCGATTGGTCTAGCCGGTTTATCTCAGTATTTATCCTTTCCTCGACATCAGCGTACAATTTTACGGTTGCAGGTGAAAGGCTCTCCTCAACTAATCGCAATGTTGTCTTTTCCAAACCTTCAAAAAGTTTTGCCAAATCCAGGTCAAACTTGTCTAGTACTCGCCGATGCTTAGCTTCGACAAAGGTAAAACTTTGTCGATGATAAACCGGAGTGACAGGGCGATCCAGGATGCGATAAACCTCGCTGTTCTGAGCAAAATAGGCGATCTCGGCCCCGCCGCCAAAATAACAGGCTGTCGGTAGCAGATAATCCTGCACAACCGGACGCAGCATAACGCCTGGACTAAATCTTTGCGGTTCGCTCGCGGCAATCGCCTGCAGTTCGCGAGTCGTAAACTCGCGTCTATTATCTTTGACGCGATATTTGTCCTGGCCTGTTTTTCGCAATGCCGTTCGCCGGCCTTCGTCGTCGTGCCAAAACAACGGAAAGTAATCGTCCTCGACTAAAACCTGAGCGTGAAAGTTATCGCTTTCAAGTTCGTTGCTGCACCCTACGACACCCGACACCAATTCTTCGGCATTAACAACGGCGGACTCGTAAATAGGCGCCGAAAGCCGCTTTATTCCATCATTCATCGGGTCGATAAGGATCAATCCAAACATGCTACAAATAGAGGCCAGCGTTTTAGCGAATGCATTGCCAAAACTTGTTCCGGCCGACCAGAATGCCGACAACATCTGTCTTATCTCATTAGAAAATTCCGTCTGCGGCAAATCTGCGAATATCTTTCCAATTATCTCGTCTATCGATCCGTCAATCTCAACATTTCCGACCGGCGAATTTTGTACATATGATTTGGGGAGATAATTCGATTTTAATAACTTTCCGGTTCTATCGATGAAAAATGCTTCGGCGACTTCGGCAAAATCATGATCCTCAGTCGCAGTCCAGAAAACGGGTACTGCTTTTGTCCCATTAAGATTTAGAATCTCCGCCATTTTCACTGCAGTGAGTGCTTTATAAATGGTGTAAAGCGGCCCCGTAAAAAGGCCTGCTTGCTGTCCGGTTACGACAGCGACCGTTTCAGGATCACGCAAGAGTTCTATATTATCGAAAGTTTTTTTTCCGGCTCCGAACCCTGAATTGATCTCTGTTAGCGAATTACACAAACTTGCTCGATCCGTTCGGTACTTCGCGAGCATCGCAGGAATATACGACTCTATTTCGACCGGCGAATTGACAGCATGTGGATAGAATTTACGGAGCGAAAGGGGATCGTTTTGATATTGGATAAAAAGCCGCGACTGATGCGGGATATCGGAAAATGGTAATCGCGACACCTGAAACCTGGCGTTTACGGGTGAAGATTCGCGGGCGATCTCTTGCTTCAAGATTTTGGCTCCTTATCAGTACAAATTATAGAGGCCAAATCACCAACTTCCAAGTTACAAACAAAAAGAGGCGGCCATTCGACTGGCCGCCAAAATAAAAAATTCTTTTTTGTAAAGTCTTACAGACCAGCCGAACTGCGGGCAGTCCGTTCGATCTTGTAAACACCGGACGAATGGGTGGCTGCAAAAATACGGGTCGAATCCAGCGGATCAAATGCCATTGACCAAACACGACGGCTCGGCAGTTTCATTTCCTTGGTGTCGACACGCTTCCAACGGTCACCTGCATCGGATGAGATGTAGATGCCGCCATCTTTCTCGAGCGAACTCGATATCAGAATCTCGTCCGTATTGCTGGGGTTTATCAAAATACTCGTAAAATTGCCGAGCGGAAGATTGCCTCCACGCCGATTCCAGGTTTTTCCGTTATCACGGCTGACATAAAATGTTTGTGTCGTTCCGACATAAACATAATCCGGGCGCTTGGGGTCCGTCATAACTGAGCTTACGGGGACATTGTCCACCGCACCGCCGGTCTTATCCCAAGTCATACCCTTATCACGCGATACTAAAACGCCGGAGGTCGCCGTTCCGACCCAAATTGTGTCTGGCCTTGCCGCCGACATATGGATTGCAAATATGTTCTCACTGAACCCGTCTCCGAGTGCGATCTTTTCCCAACCTTTCGTAAGATCCGTACTTCGGTAAAGGCCTTTGTCGGTTCCGGCATAAAGGCCGCCGCTACCATCGGGCATTATTTCAATGACAGTAACTTTGTCAGAAATAGCAGGGATCAGTTTTGGAGCTGCCACGGTCGCCGCAATATTTTTCTTGACAGGAACACCTTTTCTCCCTCGCCTGACCGGCACTCTGACTGGCTTCGGAGCAACAAGCTGCGTCCAGGAGTTACCCCGGTCCATTGATCGAAATATACCAACATTCGTACCCAAAAACATTAGATTTGGATTTGTCGTATCCTGTCGAACGGTAAAAGTTCTCACCCGTGTGACATCAAGATTTTTGCCCGGAAGCCATGTACGGCCGCCATCATTGCTGACAAAGAAAAAGCCTCCGCCGGTCGCTGTGTTGTGGGTGGCTGCATACAACCTGTCAGACTGCTGATTGTCAGGTGTCACCGAATATGTAAAACGGCTGCTAAAATTGTCGTTGGTGGGCAGAAAATTGCGGCCGGCGTCATTAGACACCATCACACCGTAATTGTTCGTTCCGATAAAAACACGGTTCGGATTTTCCGGGTGAACGGCAATCGAATTGATCTCAAGATTTCGCTGAGTTGTGAGAGCCCAAGTTTTGCCGCCATTGCTGGACATCCAGAAACCCTCTGTCGTGGCTGCATAGACAGTTCCCGGAATTGACGGATGTTGAAGAATGTCACGCGTCCGTCGCGATTGTGAAGGGATGCCCTGAATCTTTGACCACTTCTCACCGCCGTTTAGCGATTCGTAGATACCACTGCAAGCCGATGCAATGATGTACTCAGGATTCACGGGGTTGACAGTGATCGCAAATACGTCAGAGTCGTCAATCATTCCGTTCTTGATGAGGCGCCAATTCTTGCCCGCATCGGTGGTTTTGTATGCACGCCACCAGGTTCCGGCATACATTGTGTTGGTGTTGCGCGGGTCCATTGCTAGTGAATCAATGTTGACGGGCATCGTGGGCGATGAAATCTTTTTCCAGTCAGCTCCGGAGTTCTCAGAAATCCAAACGCCATGCAAAGTTCCTGCAATCAGTTTTTTTGTATCAAAAGTCGACTGCGTCATCGAATGAATCGATTCGTTCTTTAGTTCCTTTGACTCTTTCCAGGTTGCGCCTCCATCGGTCGATCTAAAAAAGCCGCCGGGATCCTTATGACGATGACCTGAAGCATAAATTATTTTAGAATCCTCCAAATCGACGGAGAGTTGATCGAGGATCAGCTCGGGTTTATTGAGGTTTACAAGCAGTTTCCATGACTTGCCGCCGTCAGCCGAAGTATGGATCTGACCGTCGAGAGTGCTCACATATAATCGGTCCTTGTCCTTAGGGTCGATTGCTACAACACGCACATCACCGCCGTCCGGCCCGACGACCTGCCAATCACCATATGACGCGGCCGCAGCCGCAGCATCCTCATCCCCATCGAATGCAGTTACTGAGAATACCGACGTATGAATGATCGCAGCGGCTAACAGTATCGATACAACTGATCTGATTTTCTTTATCTGCAACATATTATTGAAATTCCTTAATAGAGAGGCGTGAAGCTATGCGACCCTTGATCCCCTAAATGAACCGGTCGTCAATTAGATGAAAAAAGTCGGGCTCGGGTTTGCGATGTAAAGTTAGAGCAAAAGAATTATTAACACAGCGCGGATGTGTTCATTTGCGTCCAGCTATGATTCTACAAGAATCCGGATGAAAATAAAAGAAAAAAATGACCGAGTTCTCTATAAATGCTAAATAAGGACTTTCCAACGTTGGCCTGTTGGGGCGTTATTCTGGTGTCCCTAGTATCAAAAATGCCTTAAAAAAATAGGTCGACCGCACTTTTTTTCTTACTTATAGAGAATATGACCGCCGTTAATGTATGACCAGCAACATAAATTGAAGGTGCCAGGAAAAGAAAAAAGCGGCCGGGACTTCGTGATGATCGTCCCGGCCGCATTTTGGTATGTTTACATCTTAATGAGATGCAAAGCTGTTATTGACTAAGGCTGCGGATTTGCCGCACCAGATGGTACGACGTAGAACTTGGTGGAGACACCCGTTCCATTGTCCGGTCCATCTACAAAGGTCAGGCGGCTGGCATCTTTTCGTAAGAAATTAACCGCTCGCATGATCTGTGCCCGTTGAGCTCTGATCTGAGCAGGGGTACCGTAAATGATGATGTATCCCGAAGCAGTCGGATCCGCATTCAACTGGATATAGAAGTTGTCAACGAATGCCTTAACTTCATCATCTACTCTTCTGCCAAATTCGTCAGTCTGACGTGCCTGCGGCACCGAAGCAACTGGAGCAGTTTCATCACGTTCAGTGACACAATTACATGTCGGATCAGTTCCGCCTATGGTTACTGTAGCCGTCACGTTCGAACCCGCCATTCCAGACGTTGTGCGGACCGTGATGCTCGGCGTACCCTGTCCCGACTCAATTTCGCCGGCCGAGACTCTCCATGTGTAGGTCAGGTCACCAGCAGCACTAGCCGTAAATGTCATGGTGTCGCCAGGATTGGTGATGCCAGCCGGACCACTAATGGTCAGCGTCGGACAATTACAATCCTGTTTGGGTGGTGCACAGTCCGGACATGCCTCGACTGTGATCGTCTTGGTATCCGTTCTACCGCAAACTCCGCAACCGTCATCGACACCGGTCACGATCGTGTACGTTCCGACCTGGGCTGTACTCAAATCCCACTGAACATTTGCACCTGTACCAACAATGCGTCCACCTGAAACGGTGTAATTGTAGGTCAGGACATCATTCTCAGGATCGGTAGCTCTGGTTGCAACATTTATCATTCGATTGTCATTACAAGCAGAATTTGTGGAACTGGTTCCTGGAGGGCAAGGCAATGTAATAACAGTGTCACTCAAGGTAACCGAATCCACATTCGCTGGCAGATTCACAATCTCGCCCAGACGCTTGTCGCGGCGGCCAATCCAGAACTGGCCAATAAAACCATGCGGGTCAGACGACGCTCTTAGGCCGTTAGGAATACCTGACGTTGTAACCGTCGTTGTCGTCGGAACACATCCCGGAAGCGGAACAGGCCCACATAGAACAGTCACGGAATTAGTGGTTGAGTCATCCTCGAAACTGTCTACGTCCTGCTGATTAAAGTTATGTCGATAGGCAAAGCCCATTCCAAACCATCGGCGGGGGAAAATTCTGATGCCTGCGAGTCCATCCATCGGATGCTGCTCAAGAGCATTGGGGGTGCGTCCGCCAACATAGTTAAGCGAACGGAATTCCAAAATCGGCTGAAAATACTTATTAACCGGAAAATCGACACCAACTGATAAATGAAGTTCATCACCCGGATCGAGGATCGTGAAATCCCCTCCGCCAAAATTTGCCTTAACCTTACTGGTATAGACATATCCGGCGTTAAATGCGACGTTAGCCCATTTCGTGGCCCTGCCATCAATAAAATAAGTCAAACCGATGTCGCCCTTGTTGCTGCCAGGCCCTGAACCACGCTGCATTTGGTTAAAACCTGCGGCGTCGTCAGCGTTATCCATATAGTATCTGTAAAACGCGGTGAAACCGTGTCCCCAGGCAGCCATAGAATCGTTAAAACGCCATTTGAAACCAACATCAAATGTATTAAATGATGATGTTCCGTACGTTCTGTTGATAAACGGGGCATCTGCCACATAACTCGGCATTGTTGAGAAAGAAGCCGGAGCAGTATTTCCATTTGATGAAATAACGCTCGTCGTGAGCACAACCCCTGGCAGTATGCTGCCAAAGACCGAGCCGACGCCAGGGAAAAGGTCAGCACCGCCACCGCCTCTCGGTGGGCCTAAGGTGTTGACGGATGTGCCGAGATTAGGTGTAAAGAAAGTGCCGGTAAACGGAAACGGCGAGAAAGCAGATCCAATCGGGCGGAAAACAGCTCGATTCCCGCTTCCCGGCTCAAGGACAATGGCTCCCGGCCGACGCAAGACTCCGTTGACACTAAGCTGCGAGTTAGGCAGATAAAAACTTGAAAGATTCTGCGGGGCATTTACTTTAACACCGCGGTATGCTTCCGTCGTAAAGAACAGTTCAAATCTGTTTGACAAGCCAACCTGAAAGCTAACCGGCAACGTAGTAAAATCAACATTACCCGGATCACGGTCGTAGTTGCTGATAGCAACACTCAACGTGTATTCACCCTTTCTCAAGGTTGCACTGTCATAAACAGTAAAAAGACCTGTAGGGCCGCCAACCGGGCCTCCAGTTCCAACAGTTGGAGCCGTGTTTCTTGGTTCTTTTTCGGATTTTTGGGCCGATACCGCGAACACGAGCGTTAACAATATAAGTGTAACAACGTACACTCTTTTAGCGAGTTTCATCACATTCCTCCGCCGAATAGAAAATTAAATTTCAAATAGTAAACAAATAGAACGCACAATTATATGAGCGATCCCAAACAATGCTTTTAATTATCACACACGATAGACGAACTTACCAAATTGCTAAGCCGACAAAATGCACGCGTGGCCAATAAAGACAAACCTATACTAACGTTTAGGTTATAAAGGACTTTGGTCTCAAAGTCAACAATAAAACGTTAATACTCTCAGCTAACGACCTTAACCCAACTTGGGGTAAAAATCAAGTAAATTCATTTATCTGCCCGATATCTAGGCATAAATACCGCGCATACGGGTATCATAGGCAACTCTGTCGATGGCGAGCATATAGGCCGCCGTTCGCGTATCCACCTCATGCTTGGTTGCATAGTGACAAAGTTCATTAAAACTAGCCACCATTTTATCCTCAAGACGGGCGTTCACTTCCTCCTCCGACCAGAAATATCCCATCCG
The DNA here is from genome assembly GCA_038257355.1 of Pyrinomonadales bacterium. Taxonomy (GTDB): domain Bacteria; phylum Acidobacteriota; class Blastocatellia; order Pyrinomonadales; family Pyrinomonadaceae; genus OLB17. The sequence goes on from JBBSJK010000001.1 coordinate 21,206, forward strand.
GTCCTGAACCCACTCAAAGTAAGACACGGTTACGCCGCCGGCATTGGCGAGAATATCGGGTATGACAAAAATGCCTTTGTCATGCAATATCTTGTCGGCCTTTGGTGTGGTTGGGCCGTTTGCACCTTCGGCCAGAATCTTGCAGCGGATGCGGTCGGCATTTTCAGACGTGATTTGGTTTTCCGTCGCACATGGAGCGAGCACGTCACACTCTATTTCGAGCAAAGCTTTGTTATCAACAAACTCGACATCAGGGTAGGCCTCAAGCGTTTTGTTGTTTTTAAGATATTCGAGAACGTGCGGTATGTTTAGTCCTTCTCTTTTATAAATGCCGCCGCCAACATCTGATATCGCGATAACCTTGTACCCTTGCTGATGCATCAATTCGGCACCGATGCCCCCAACATTACCTGATCCCTGAACAACGACCGAAGTTTCCACCGGTGTCAGGTTATAGCGCTTTATCGCTTCGTTGACACAAAAAAGGACGCCTCGTCCGGTTGCCTCGCGTCGTCCCAGCGATCCGCCGAGGCCTATGGGCTTGCCGGTGACGACCGCATTAACCGTGTGACGCGAATGCATGGAATATGTATCCATGATCCAGGCCATGGTTTGTTCATTTGTATTCATATCCGGCGCCGGTACGTCTTTGTCCGGGCCGATAAAGTCAATTAGTTCAGCAGTATAGCGGCGGGTCATTCGTTCAAGTTCGCCGATCGACATTTGGTGAGGATCGCAGATTATTCCACCTTTGGCGCCGCCAAAGGGCACATTTACCACCGCGCATTTCCAGGTCATCCACGCCGACAGTGCCTTTACCTCGTCGAGCGAGACGTCGGGGGCATATCTGATGCCGCCCTTTGCCGGACCGCGGGCAAAGTTGTGCTGAACACGATAGCCCTCGAAAACCTGTATATGCCCCGTATCCATTCTCACCGGGATATAAACCTTTAATTCACGGCTCGGCACACGCATTACGGCGTACAGATCTTCTTCCAGATTGAGAAGTTTGGCGGCGCGGTCAAAGCGTTCGCTCATCGCCTCGAACGGGTTCTTTTCATCGCTGCCGCGGAATCGCCGCATTTCGTCAGCCATCGGATTTGCCATCTTAAAATTTCTCCAGAAATCGCTTTCTTCGTATTACCAACTAAATTGTTTTTGCAAACTCGCACAGAAACACGTCCAACAAAAATCAAAATCACCGCATCTCAAAATAGACGTCCCAGAGCTTTAGAGACTGTCTATCAGCGTTTTCGGTAAGTCTCGATTTAGCGGTTCGCTCATTTTGGCAGGTAAACGCTTGTTACTGTGCCAGCGTTCAATTGAGAATCTTAACTTACCAAAAAGCCCGAACGCAAACGTTTGAGACTGATAATTGCGATAAACGAGCATGAGTATTTTAATAGACGTTTTACACAGTGAGTGCTAAGATTTTACCTATTCAGACCTGACGATGCATCATTTATTGATTCCTCTATTTTTTATGTTCCGCAGCTCATTTGCCACATTGCTGCTGGGTGGAATATCTATCCTTTATTTAACTGCGCCAATTGCGGCTCAGGAAGTCGAGGAAATCGAGGACGCGGTTGCGGTCTTTAATCAAGCCCAGGATCTGCACGAAAAAGGTGATCTGGCCGGGGCGGTCAAGCTTTACGACAAGGCGATAATGATTGAGCCGTTATTCCCGGAGGCTGAGTATCAACGTGGTATTGCCCGGCTTGTGTTAGGCAAAACGAGCGAGGCCGAACGGTCGTTTCGACGAGCAGTCGAGCTGCGCTCCGATTGGACGCTCGCGATGACAAGCCTCGGATCTCTGCTTGTTCAAACAGATCAGACTGCCGAGGCGGAAAAATTGCTGGCAAAGGTCATCGCGATCGAACCGCTAAATCCGCCTGCCCTCACCGCATTGGTGGAATTGCGGCTAAAATCGAAGACCGCACCTGATGTATACGAAGGACTGCTCTCCCAGATCAGCGTTCTTACCGGCAAAGCAAATCCCACTGCTTCACTCTGGACTGCCAGAGCGGCGCTCGAAAATGCTCTTGGCCAGCGAGTTCCGGCCAGACTGAGCCTTAATAATGCCCTGACTATTGACCCGAAAAATCGCCCGGCCCTCTTCCTGACAGCCGATATCGAGATTGCTGATGGTAATATTGAGAAGGCCAGAGCTATACTCGCCCGGCTCGAAAATGGTTTACCGGATTCTGACCCGATAAAGTATCTGCGAGCAAACGTCTATGCCTATGACGGCAAACTAGACGCCGCCCTCGCCCAATTAAACTCGATCAAATCAACCTATCCCGGTGCGGACGGCCTGCTCAACCGGATTAATGCTTCGCGAACGACGAGTCCCGTCGAGTTGGAAAAGGTGCTCGCCGGCAAACCAAAAGAGCCGATGATACTTGGCCGCCTGTGTTCTATGTATCGCAAAGACGATCCGGCTAAGGCCCTCGTATATTGCCGCCGGGCCTCCGAGGCCGAGCCGGGAAATATGAATCACGCAGTCGGATTTGGAGCCGCTCTCGTGCAAGCAAAAGAATATGATTCCGCTGTCGAAATTCTTAAAAAAATACTCGAAATAGTTCCCGATAATTTGACCGCTCGTGCTAATCTGGCAACTGCGTTATTCCAGTTAAAACGTTTTACTGAGGCGAAAACGGAGTTTCAACTGCTGACGAAAGCAGAGCCTAAATCCGCCGGAGCGTATCTGTTTTTAGCAATAATACACGACCAATCAACCGAATATCTGGACGCCATGGAAAACTACCAGCAATATTTGCGGCTCGCCGCCCCCGCTGAGAATATGCTCGACATTGAAAAAGTAAACCTTCGCCTGCCGCCGCTTCAAAAACTAATAAAGGGCGGAAAGGGTAAGAAGTACGAGTGAAGCAAAGGTAGTAAAAGTCATTGCAGCATTAATGAATCTATAAAATGTATAAAGGCAAAAGTAAAAGATTAAAAATAAAAGTCACGGCACTCTGCGGGTTGCGGAACAATGTTTTTACTTTTTTCTTTCTACTATTTGCTTTTACCCTTTTACTGCCAATGGCGGCCTTAGCACAGGACGATCTGCCCGATGGAGTTCCGCCGCCTTTGACGATAATTCCTAAATATGAGCTCAAGCTGCTTGACGCCAAAAAAAATATAAAAGACCGCACAAAGTTATCATTGGATCTTATGAAGATCCACCTTTTGGCAGCCGAAAAGCATAGTGACGCCCAGGATTTTGAGAGTGTGTATCGCGAACTTGGCATTTTTCATGGCCTGATGGACGACGCCATGGACTTTCTGAACAAACGCGATAATGGAGGTGGCAAAGTGCTTGACAACTTTAAGCGTCTAGAGCTAGGCCTAAGGGCCTTTACACCGCAGATCGAGGTGATCCGCCGTGAGTTACCTCTGAAATATGATCCTTACATCCGTAAAGTTTTGGGCTATCTACGCTCGGCACGGACCAAAGCAACAGAATCGCTTTTTAGCGACACCGTCGTCCCTCAGCTTAAACCTTAACAGCAATGAGTTTTATAAAAACTGTATCTTTCTATCTATTGGCAATCGGCATTCTTACGATCTTTTTGCCCTCGCAGGCCGTCGCCCAGCGTGATTATTTCACCGCCGAAGAGATCGAACTTATCCGCGATGCTCAGGAAATCGATTACCGCATGGAGATTTTGACCCGTATTATCGACCGTCGATTTGCGGCGCTAAAGATAGACACCGGCAGCAAAAAATTCTCGTCAAAGGACGACGAAAAATGGGGCGTTTTGCCCGAAAGCACGAGGTTTCAGTTACTGCTCGACATCAAACGGGTTCTGCAAAAGGCGATCGACGACATTGACAGTATCTCCGAACGCCCCGACTCTGCTATTCTGCCGCATCCTGATGACAAGGATAGGAAAAAAATGGGCTTCGCTGATCTATTTCCAGTAGCTGTCCGCACCCTCGCCTCAGCCGCAACACGTTACCGCCCGGCGCTCAAATCCGAGCTTGACAAACAAAACGACAAAGCCGAAGAAGGCTCCATCCTCGACTCTCTCGAATTTTGCGATCAAATCATCACCGCCGTTGCCAAACTACCCGCTGAAGTTGTCAAACAAAAGAAAAAAGGAAAAAATTAACCTCCATCGGCCCCCGCCATATATATTGGCGACCCCTATTGTCTTGCTCCATACAGCAATAATTTCTGAAATCCTCTAACATAGAAAACGTTTCGGAATTTCCGTAGCGTATTCAGCGACACTAGTGGGAGATAAATTTGATGAAAAGAGGGTTGTATTGTTTTGTGCTGTTTTTGCTGTTGGCACCGGTGGCAGCAAGAGCCGACGTATCATTGTTTGTTCTGGAGTCTCTCGGCGTTGCGGGTGAATTCACCGGATCCGGTCATACCGCGATCTATTTTTCAAATATCTGTGCTGACGGGCCCACTGCCCTACGTTTGTGTGTGCCCGGCGAACACGGCGCAGTTATCAGCTCGTATCCAAACTTTAGTGAGAACCTTGACCGGGAATGGATTGCGGTGCCTGTGTTCGCCTTTCTGTATGGCGTAGAGAGAGCAGACGACATTCCGCTTTATGCTAACGGCAAGGTGCGCAACTTTTTACGCGAGAACTTTCGTCAAAATCATATGCAGTCAGCTATTCCAGATACGGCCGACGGGTCAATGCCTGCGGGGGCATGGCAGACAATGCTGTCGATGGCCTTTAACCGTGATGTTTACAGCTTTAACATCAAAACAACTGCCCGTGAGGACGCTTTGTTTCTGCAAAAATTCAGAGAACGCCCGGTTGACGGGAAGTTCAATGCATTTAGCCGAAACTGTGCTGACTTTAGTAAGAAAGTGATTAATTTTTATTTTCCCGGGGCTACAAAACGCGATCTGATCAATGACTTTGGCATCACGACTCCTAAAGCGTTAGCGAGATCGTTTACGCGGTACGCCAGTTCTCGGCCCGAGCGGATGTTTAATGTTACAAAGGTTTCACAGGTTCACGGGCCTATTTGGAGAAGCAATGACAATCGAAACTTTACAGAAAAAGCATTGGTTTCAAAGAAATATCTCGTACCTTCACTCTTTTTTTACCCGCCGCTCTTTGCGGGCTTTGCCGCCGCTTACCTTGTGACCGGCCGGTTTAGCGTCCACGGCACATATAAGAAATATGCGGGGGCGGATATTGCACTCCTTAATCTGGAAAGTAGCAAGTCAAAAAATTCTGAAGAGTCCGAATCAGCAAAACGCGCGTCGCTACGAGAAATCGCAAAGCAAAAGGAAGCGGAAAGACTTGGAATTATGGGTGACCGACGGACATGGTCACTCTATAACAGCTATCTAAGGCCGATATTAAACACTGCGATTGCTCGGGGCTTATTTAAGGACGAAAAGGAGATAAAAACATTCTTCCGTGATCTGGAATTGCAGAGCACACCGGCGTTAGATGAAAATGGTTCTCCCATACTAAAGGTTAAATATTATGGTGAGGAGCTCATTTTGGGTCTCACACGCGCGAATATACTCAAACCGGACTCCGACAGAGAATTAGCCTACAAACTCATGCTAGCCAAGCTCGCCGCTGATATAAATTCGCGCGAAAAAGACCGAAACTCGCTCGAAGATTTCAAAGCTGACTGGGGTTTGCTCGGCCGGTTGCGGCAGGAGCTGGACACCAGCCCAGAGAGGCTTCTTGCCCATCAGAGCAGAGGCCGATTTCTGAAATCGCCTCCCGATCTTAATATTAAGCGAGAGTTGCAGAAGGCCTTTATAATTATTACCCAATAGAGTTCCTCCACAAATTCGGCGTAAGATGAAGTAATTGAGCTGGAAATATAACCGTTCTAGTCACGAAGCGAATCTTTGATATTTGCAGCCATTTTTTCATGTCAACAGAGGTACAAAAGTTACTTATCGCCACCAACAACTCAGGCAAGATCCACGAGTTACGAGATTTTCTCGACACACTTCCATTCGAACTGCTCAATTTGTCCGACTTTCCTGATTGTGCCGATGTCGAAGAAACCGGTGCCACTTTTGCTGAAAATGCTCAGCTCAAAGCAAGCGGTTATGCAATGCAGACTGGACTTTTGTCTCTAGCCGACGACTCCGGGCTTGAGGTCGAGTCGCTTGACGGGCGGCCCGGTGTCTTATCCGCGAGGTACGGCGGGCCGGACACCAACTTTACTCAAAAGATGGACTTGCTTCTTACCGAGCTAAATAAAACAGGCGATATTATACGGAGCGCCCGGTTTGTTTGTTCGATCGCGGTCGCCGATTCAGATGGTCGGATTCTCTCCACATCAGAGGGCATTTGCGAGGGGAAAATCTCGTCGATTCCATACGGTTCCGGCGGATTCGGCTACGATCCGATATTTATCCCGGAGGGCTACGAGCAGACCTTTGGTGAGCTTAATGAGCGGGTAAAACAAAAAATTAGCCACCGGTTCAGGGCATTTGAAGAAATAATACCGTTTTTACGGCATTTTGAGGCGGTTTGACTTGACCTAGCAGCCTTTGAGCCTTAGAATTCGACACTTGGACTCGTTTCTTATGTGAAACAGACGGGGCGTAGCACAGCCTGGTAGTGCGCTCGCTTTGGGAGCGAGAGGCCGCAAGTTCGAATCTTGCCGCCCCGACCAGTCAGATTTTTGCGATTGGTGTTTTTCCCCCTTTTTGCCAAGGAGTTTAACGCGGCAGAACAACTCTCTGAGGAAGTATTTATATTCACAATCAAAACTGGAGGTTACTTAAATTATGGCTCGTATGACACAAACGGAAATTATCAGCAGCTTGGCCGAATCGACCGGTTCAAAGAAAACGGAAGTTAAGGCTATGTTCGACGCCCTTGCGTCCCTCGCGACCAGCGAGGTCAAAACCAACGGCGAATTCACGCTGCCTGGATTCGGCAAATTGAAGAAGACTGCACGTAAGGCCCGCGAAGGCCGCAACCCGGCGACGGGTGCAGTTATCAAGATCCCTGCCAAGACAACTGTCAAGTTCAGCATCGGCAAAGCGATGAAGGACGCTGTTGCATAAGAACACCGTATAATGTGAGTGTTTTGTACTCGACCGGCAAATCTTGTGGTTTGTCGGTTTTTCTTTTTAAAAAAAAATCTCGCAGAATGAAAAAAAAGTAGTGACACGGCCGATTTTTTTTGTTACGATTGCGTTACAGTTGAAACGAAGGCGGCAAATTTAATATTTCAGCAACTATCCGGCTGGAAATTTCAACTTATCATGCAGGAGGAGCTTGTGTTTGGGTGCTTTTTCGGCAGAGTCACGACAACGAGACAAACGGGGCTTACCCGCAGCGGGTAAAATAATTGAAACAAGGAGAATACAAAGTGGCAGCAGCTAGACCAATGACATTGCAGGATAGAGTCCTGCAAATTGACCATATTCAGGCACGCCGGTTTTCTAAATTAGCGGGCGATGCAGTGGATATTGCGGCAGAGGGCATCATCAGACATCTCAGGGCCTGTGCCCGGATGGATGTTAATCCCGATGCGTCCGCAGTTCGTGAGATAATCGATGACGCCCTTAACGGCAGGCGTGTTTTTGCCGAAACCTCAAACGACCTTTTGGCCGCTTAGTTTTAATCTTTACAAGTAATATAAAAAGTTCGACCGCCCCTTGAGGCGGTCTTTTTTGCATTTTGGATTATTGACGCCCTACACATCAGAACCGAAAGCAGTGTTCATTTAAGTCTATTCTACTCCCCTAACATGCGAAATTGTATGCCAATTGTGACTGATTCGTCGAAGACTGTCTTTCTGATTTACCGGAAAGTAAGTTTATAAAGCACATATTTGCCAAAGGTCTCGCCTTTATCGCGTGTATACCATTTATCGATATTATCAAAATAAGGGGTGGAATTTGTCGGGGCGACCATATAGTCGAGCCTCGGAACATCAGCACTTGCGGCGTCAAAATTTCTGGCATATTCGTCAAATTTACTAGCCTCGCCATCGATCTCGCCAAAGGTCAGCGGCTTATACTCCGAATTGAGCCGATCGGTATGTCGTCCCCAGCCAAAGAGGGCGATCATCGAGACAAAATCGTCTCCCTTTTTTATGCCGTCGGACAATTGTTGGCTGCTAACTCCCTGATAATAAAGTAGTTGATAATATCGCTCCTTGTTCTCTTCCCAAGTCACGCCCGCGAAAACATGCTGATGCCGGGCCCATAGGACTGATTGAGGAGCCACCGTCGGCAGGTCATCGGCCTCAGCGATGCCAAGATGCAAAACCACACGTTGATGTACGTCCGGATCGTTTTTGCCAAGTTCAGTAAGACGCCTCGCGACGGGCAGAGCTTCGTCACGGATAATGTTGACATCGTCGAGAACACGCACCGTATAATGGCATTCTACAAAGCCCCAAGCTGCGGCGATCACCGCCACCAAAGTAAGACCGATCCGCGCCGATGCCCATTCACTGACCTTTGCCGTCCGCCAAAACAGACCGAGCGTCACAACTACAGCCAAACCGGCCACATAGTTGCCGATAAATACCTGATAATGTATCGGCTGCAGAGACTGGCCCGTTATGATCTGCTGATTAAAAACTATAAGCGGTGTCAACGCCAGCGAAATAGCGAACAGCGTCGCACGATCGCGAAGCTGAAACACTTTTAACACGATTCCCGCCGCAATCAAGATCAAAACGGCAAATCCGATCAACTCCGGGACCCGCGTTAGATCGGGCATTCGTGTCCGCACAAGCATCTGAACGTCGTCCATCGTATGCGAACGCAAAGAGAGCAAATACGCATACGGTACCAGAAACAACACACATCCAAACACGAGAGCGAACAAGATTTTCAAATCCCGCCAAACGCCGTCCGGCCTGACGATCAGCCAGCAAATCCCAAGGCACCCCAGCCAGGCAGCAGCCGTTGTCCATACATAGAAATAAGAAAAGACAGTATAGCCAAATGCAAGAGCTGCCAATAACGTAGTGATAGTGAGACGCATTGACGCAGAGACGTACGTTTTTTTGTTCCTTTCTCTTCCACTTTCGTGTTTTTCGCTTGTTTCGCGGTTCAAAATCTTCCAAACCAACCCGACCATCACAAAAAATGCCGGAAATGCCATTGCGGGAATATATCTTCGAAATCCTGGAAAGTACGGATAAGAATACCCCGTTCCGATGATCTCGCCGATCGCTCCCTCGCCGGCAAAAAGCGCACCTCCGGCCAGGACGACCAAGCTTCCCGCCATCGCCAACAACGAATCGCCCGTAATCATCCCGATCAGCCAAAATATCGCCAGCGCTGTCAAAAACGCCGCCACCGCTCCCGAAATAGTCATCGCCCACGGAGCTCCGACACCAAGTATTCGGGCCGGAATAGCTATGGTATAAGGCCCGGCGAATTGTATTGAGAACAGCGATTCCGGCTGCGGAGTCTCTGCCGAATCGTCGCGTCCGGTATAGGGGTCATTCTTTCGCGGACGCCAATCGATCAGGGCTTTGAGATATGCCGCGTAAGCGACCTCGTCGATATCATTGTAAGCGTAGTGCCCATTCCAGTCCGCCCCGCGCAGATAGACCATCTTTAACTGCGGGTACAGCGAAAAAACAGCCAAGAATAAACCTGCAATAAGACCAAATCGCCAGCGGAGTTTCATAAAGAATTGACAGATTACCACAGCACAGTATTCTTAGCTTCCCGAGATATTGATGTTTGTCATAAAAACCGCTCTCGGACATGGGCAAAGAAAAAGTGACCCAGTCGCGTCCTTACAAACCCGAGGAAATGTTTTTTGATTTCTGATATATACTATTAAGCATGAAAAACGAATTCACGGCAGTGTTAAAACAGGACGGTGACTGGTGGATTGGTTGGATCGAAGAGGTGCCGGGCGTTAATTGTCAGGAAGCTACCAGGGGAGAACTTTTAGAAAGCGTGCGCGTTACGCTCGGTGAGGCTTTGGAGTTTAATAAAGCAGACGCCCGAAGTATGGCCGGTATCAACTTCGAAGAAACCCTGATAGCGATATGAAAAGGCGTGATCTGATTCGCCATCTGCACTTGCATAGATGCGAATTACTGCGCGAAGGTGGAAGCCATTCATGGTGGCACAATCGGAAACAAAACAAGCGTTCGGCGCTTCCGCGCCACTCCGAGGTTAACGAAAATCTGACCGCTAGGATCTGAAAGGATTTGGGAATTCCTAAGGTTGAACAGAAACGCCGACACCTGAGAAACTCGGTTCTGTGTTGTTCTCGATTCTAAGATATTTATTTCTTTATTTATGAGTTTACTGGACACAATCGTCGCCGATCTGACGACCGCGATGAAGGCAAAGGACGCCGAACGGCTTTCGGTATTGCGAATGGTCAAGGCAACATTGATGAACCGCAAGATCGAAAAAGGCGGCGAGCTTTCAAATGAAGAGATTGCCAAGGCCCTACAGTCGCTGGTCAAGCAGCGGCGTGATTCAATCGAGCAGTACCAGACGGCCGGGCGAGCCGATCTGGCCGCAAAAGAGGCGGCTGAAATTGGATTTATCGAGGTGTATTTGCCACAGGCCGCCACGCCCGTAGAGGTCGCCGCCGCCGCCGATGCCGCGATCAACTCAACCGGTGCCACGTCTATCAAGGACATGGGCAATGTAATGAAAGCCGCGATGAACAATCTCGAAGGCCGTTCCGCCGACGGCAAACTGGTCAGCGAAATTGTGAGATCAAAACTCTCATAAAATCACACAATTACGCCATTCGGTTAGCTTCCTGGTGTTCTCCGTGTCACTTCTTGTTCTTGGTATAAATGTCTTTTCATCAAAAAGATGCCGACAGATCTCAATAAACAAAACATCGGCTGGTACGACCGAAAACGCCGTGATCGCGGACGGCGAGCGCTCGAGCGTCAGCTTGATTATCAGGAGGATAAATCTGCTTCCTTTTCCGGCCATGAGGACGAGATGGTGCGTGCCAATTTTGTGCGATCGCAACAGATTCGGCGAAAGATAGAATCGGTAAAGCCCTTTTGCGAATCCGATAAGATTCTCGAGGTCGGCAGCGGTGCTCACGGCCTCATCTTTGGCCTCGGCGGCAGCTTTGGCATCGGCGTCGATCCGCTCGCGGTCGATTATAAACGCCTGTTTCCAAAGATCCAGAACACCGCTCCCACCATCGCCGCGATCGGTGAGGAACTCCCCTTTGACGATGCCTCATTCGACATCGTTCTCAGTGATAACGTGATCGACCATGCTGAGCGTCCGCTGGTCATCATTGACGAGATCATCCGCGTGCTCAAACCCGGCGGTGTTCTTTATTTTACGGTCAACATTCACCATCCGTTTTACCATCTCGCCTCACGTGCACACGGGGCCTGGAACGCCCTCGGCCTCAAATTTGAACTCTCACCATTTGCCGACCACACCATTCATCTCAGCGAAAAGCGGATCGCCGCCGTCTTTGCCCGCCTCCCGCTCCGCGTCATCGAGCAAAACACCACCATCCGGGCCACAAAATCCGCCCAACGCTCGTCCAAAGCAACCAACCCCGACGCTCTCCTTAAAAAAGTGTTTTTTAAAAATGCCCTCTTCGAAATCGTCGCGGAAAAGGTCTGATGCATAAACCCGCACTTTCGTAGGGGCGTACCCCTCAACGTGGCATTTCCGTCTATGCGGGAACTTGCGTACGCAGGTTCAGACCCGCGGGCCAAATCCCTGCGCCGATAATTGCCTGAATTGCACTTAGTTTTCAGCCGACTTTTTTTTACTCTAAGTGATACTAATTAACTTTATGTCCTGTCTATGTGGAATTTGTGTTTAACGTTTTAGATCAGATTAAACTGGTCCCGAGCAGCCATTGGCCGCCGTCGACGACGAGGGTTACGCCATTGATATAGTTTGCGGCGTCCGAGGTTAGGAATAACGCAGCATTCTCGATATCAGCAATGCGTCCGAATCGGCCGAGCGGTATTTTCTTTGTTATTTTGTCCTTCAATTCCGGCATAAGCAGCCGTTTCATTCCTTCAGTATCCTCGATTGGGCCTGGTGCAATGCCGTTGACGCGGATGCCGTGGCGGCCCCATTCGGCCGAGAGATTTCGTGTGATCGCATCTACGCCGGCTTTTGCCGCCGAGACGTGTATCTGCATTGGCGTGGCGAGATAATGGAGCGTCGCCGAGATATTGAGTATCTGGCCTTTTGATTTTTTAAGCTCTTCGAACGAGGCTCGACAGACATTGAAGGTACCTTTCGTGTCGATATCGACGACCGTGCCAAAACCGTTTGCCGAAAGCTGATCGGCGGCACACAGGAAATTGCCCGCCGCACCGTTAACAACGATATCGATCTGACCGTAATGCTCGACCGTTTTTGTTATTGCATTCTCGACCGCCGCGTAATCGCGTACATCCGCAGCGACCGTAAAACACTCGCCGCCAAAGCCCTCGACAGCAGCTTTCATAGCCGCGAGATTTTCTTCCTTACGGCTAGTAATCGCAAGTCGGGCGCCATGCTCTGCAAACGCCCTTGCCACGCCGCCCGTGATCCCTGTCCCCCCGCCTGTTACAAACGCGACCTTACCCTGTAAAATGTCATCAGCGAATATTTTATTCATAATTATTGTGGGATTTTAACACGGAAGCACATGAACAGCAGAGACGAGGACTCGCAGAGAAAAAAAATTTCAATAGACAGACGGTCACTCTTGTTTCTCCTATCGCTGTGCCTCTGCGTCGCTGCGGTAAATCTCTCCTGCAGTTCTAAACCGACCGACCTTCGGACGCTCTTACCTGCAGATTCACTTGTCTATCTCGAAACCAACGACCTCGCTGCCGCCCTGCAGCCGATCATTGATAGCAAGGCCTTTAATGATGTCGCAACATCAAAACCCGATCTTTCTGCCTTACGGGGCGTCCAGCTTGCCGTCGCGGTCAGCTCGTTTGAAACGAGCGAGGAGAAACTCACAGACGAGCACAGCGTCGCTCGCATTCAGCCGCGATTTGTCGCGGTTGCTGATACCCACGCGTGGAACTGGCAGGCGGTCGAGTTTGCTAAATCACGGATCAACCAGTTTGTTAATAATCTTTACGGCGGCGATGCAAAGCTGGGCAGTTACGAAAAATTCGGCGGCACATACTTAACATGGGCCGCATCGGACGGCCGCAAAGCTTATGCACTTATCCTCGATGGCATCATTTATTTCACCAATGATGAGACCACAATCGAGAAATGCCTAGCCGTAAAACGCGGCGAGGCGCACAGCATGGCCAAAACCGGTAAAATACCGCTATCCGACGTCAAAACGCTCGCCTCCGGCTACGTCTCAACTGATGGCGTCGCTCAGATCGCGGAATTGGCCGGACTCAGTTTTGCAACACGTGTCAGCGACGAAGAGCAGGTTCAAAGCTCCGTTGCCGGCATTTTGCCCCAACTCATTCGCGGAGCTGTCACAGACATTTCATGGACGGCGACGGGCCACAGTCAGGGGTATGAGGATCAATTTAAGTTTGGGGCGCCGAGCGAGACCGGGGCTGTTTTGAGTGAAACTTTTGCACCGGCATCACAGATCAACCAGGAGTTGTTTCAGTTCGTGCCGAACAAGGCACACTCGATCACGCTCTATAATCTCGACAAACCAAACATCGCCTGGCGTGCCCTGCTGCTCACTTCACAATCCAAAGTCGATCCATTTGCCGCTCGTCTGATCGGCGGTTTTTCTAATGCCTTTGCCGCTCCTTATGGCGTCGGTGATGCGGAACTTTTCCTCTCAGGCGTGGGGTCAAATATCGTCTCAATGCGAGCTGACGACCAAGGGGAAAAACCCGCCCTCATCGCCTCGATCAATAACAATCAAACCGTCCGCCGCTCGCTTTCACCGGACCTCAAACCCGACAAAGCGGCCAGCGATGTGCTTGGTTTTGAAGTGATCAGGAACGCGGATACAATGGCCGTTTTTGCCGGGGAATTTATCATCACCGGTGATAGCGAAGCGGTTATGGCCTGTATTCAGACAAAATCTGCCGGGACGAATCTCGGCCCGTCAAACGTCAAGCTTTTCCGCCCTCGAAACTCAGCTGCGACGTTAAGTTTTGAGAATGAACAGGCCGGGTTGATAGCCGCTCTGCTCTCAGAAAAGAAAACCGATGCTCAAACGACAAATACGAGTACGATAACCGAAACCCGTTTTACCCGCACCGCCATTGAGCGTATTACCGTCTCCGACTTCGGCCTGATCGGCTTACTCATAACACAGCTTGACCAGTAAAAGTGGGAAAAATACTCAAAGATCGATGTTATGTTTTTCTTAACCGAAGATATTCCGCACCTTATCGATAAATGACTCATCCGAAAAATCAACGTCTTCGATTTCGGCAAGCTGTTCGAGGAGTTTGCGTTGCTCTTTGGTCAGGGTTTTTGGCGTGACCAGGGTGACGGCGACGAAGAGATCGCCTTTTCCGCGGCTGCCGAGATTTGGCATTCCTTGTCCTTTGATGCGGAAAACTGTGCCGGTCTGTGTACCTGCGGGCACCTTTAACTCTTCCTCGCCGTCGAGGGTATTGATCTGAATTTCGGCTCCGAGGGCGGCTTGAGCAAATGTTACGGGAACGGCGGCATAGAGATCGGCGCCCTGGCGTTCAAAGTTTTCGTGGGCCGCGATATGGAGCACGATAAAGAGATCACCCGAGGGGCCGCCGTTTACACCGGCTTCGCCCTCGCCGGTGACACGCAGGCGGGAACCGGTCTCGACACCGGCCGGTATCTTTATCTCGATCGTCTTTTCTTTTTCGACACGGCCCTGGCCGTGGCATTTTTTGCACGGCGATTTGATGATCTGGCCTTTGCCCTGACAGTTGCTACACGGGCGCATGACGCTAAAAAAGCCCTGCTGATAACGCGTCTGGCCGCTGCCGCCGCAGGTGATACAGGTTTCGGCCGAGGTGCCTTTTTCGGCTCCGCGGCCTGCGCATTCCTCGCAGGTTTCGAGCCTCGGAATGCGTAGTTTCTCGTCCTTACCGGTGGAGGCGTCCTCGAGCGAAATCTCGAGGTCGTATCTCAGATCGGAACCGCGCTGAACAGTTGTCCGCCGCTTTCCCTGCTGGCCAAACATATCGCCAAAGCCAAAAATGTCAAATATGTCCTCAATATTCGAAAATCCGGGATCAAATCCGGCACTGCCCGCACCGACCCCCTGATGGCCGAAACGGTCGTAGGCCGCCCGTTTTTGCGTGTCGGAAAGTACAGAGTAGGCCTCGGCGGCCTCCTTAAATTTCTCTTCAGATGCCGCGTCGCCCGGATTTTTATCAGGATGGTGCTGAACCGCCAGCGTGCGGTACGCCCGCTTGATATCAACGTCATTCGATGTTTTTGTAACACCTAGAATCTCGTAATAATCTCGCTTAGCCATATAACAAATCTCAGATTTCAGATTTGAAATTTCAGAATGGATTCAGAGCGGCATTGTGCCATTCCCAAATCCAAAATCATTAATCCAAAATCGGAAAGCGTCAGCCCAAATGCATTGAACTGACGCTAACTTTATTTTGCGGTATCGACCGCATTTTCTCAAGTGTTCATCGTAGAGTTGGGGACTTTATTTGCGAATTCCGTTGTAATCGACAATCCAAAAACTCAGAACTTGCAACTCGGAAACCCGTAGTTCAATCTAGGCCATGGTCAACATGGCCGCTGTGATACGGTTTGCGGCCCCCTCGACGCGGTCGAACTGTATTTGCAGCTCTTCTACGCTTGATGTCATTAGCAACTCTTCGGCCTCGTTTAATACGCCGTTTATCGACTGTTGCTCGTTAAGATCAAACGATTTGCCGATCTCAACCATTGCTCGCCGTGAGTTTCTAATCAGGGTGTCGAGGCGGTTGCGCTCGACGATGAGTTCCTTTTCGCCGCGATCTCTTTCAATCGAGGTTTCGGCTTCGATGATAAGACGTTCGATCTCGTCAGGTGAAAGGCCGGATGAAGGAGTAATCTGCAGTGCCTGTTCAAGGCCGGTCATTTTGTCCTTGGCCGAGACGCTGACGATGCCGTTGGCATCGATCTCAAACGAGACATCCACTTGGGGCACACCTCGTGGTGCGGGCGGAATACCGACTAGCTCGAATTTTGCGAGGCTTCGATTCGCACTCGATATTTCACGTTCGCCCTGTAAAATATGAATTTCGACCGATTGCTGGTTATCAACAACCGTCGTAAATGTCATCGTATTTTTGAGCGGAATCGTCGAGTTTCGCGAGATTAGTTTTACAAATAGGCCGCCGCGTGTTTCAAGACCGAGACTCAATGGCAACACGTCTAGAAGCACGATATCCTTGACATCTCCGGTCAAAACGCCGCCCTGAATCGCCGCGCCCATGGCCACAACTTCGTCCGGATTGATCTCGGTCGAAGGCTCTTTGCCAAATACCTCAGTCACTGTCCGCGCAATGATCGGCGAACGCGTTTGGCCGCCGACGAGTATAACCTTATCGACATCCGATGGCTGTAATTTGGCGTCCCAGAGTGCTTTTTGGCACGGTTCGACAGATGCTTCGACCAGATCGAGAACGAGCTCCTCAAATTTTTCACGCGAGAGCGTTGCATTGATATGCTTCGGGCCTGAGGGATCGGCAGCTATAAAAGGGAGACTAATGTTTGTTTCGGCAACGCTCGAAAGCTCGCATTTTGCCCGCTCGGCAGCCTCTTTAAGCCTTTGCAGGGCAAGGCGGTCACTTCTGAGGTCGATGCCGTGCTCAGCGGTAAATCCCTCGACGAGCCAATCAATTATGCGGTGGTCAAAATCCTCGCCGCCTAGAAATGTGTTGCCCGATGTCGACAGCACCTCAAAAACACCGTCATTTATCTCTAGTATCGAAATATCAAATGTTCCGCCGCCGAGATCGTAAACCGCTACCTTTTCGGTCTTGCTCTTGCCAAAACCATACGCCAAAGCGGCAGCTGTCGGCTCGTTGATAATGCGTTCGACCTCGAGACCGGCGATTTTGCCGGCATCACGTGTCGCCTGTCGCTGCATATCGTCAAAATATGCGGGCACCGTGATGATCGCCTCGGTGATCTTGTCACCGAGAAACTCCTCGGCAGCAAGCTTTAATCTTTGCAGAACGATCGCCGAAATCTCAGGCGGGCTGTAGATGCGGTCGAGCACGCGGATATGCGCGTCGCCGTTTGGGGCCTTGACGATCTCAAATGGCACGGTCGTGCGCATCTTTTCGACCTCTGGTGCATCAAATTTGCGACCGATCAGACGCTTGACCGCGTATAGCGTGTTGGCGGCGTTTGTCACGGCTTGACGCTTAGCGATCTGCCCGACGAGACGCTCGTCCTTATCGGTAAAACCGACGACTGACGGCGTTGTACGGCCGCCCTCTTTATTTGAGATGATCTGCACCGTGCCGCCTTCCAGAACGGAGACACAGCAGTTAGTTGTGCCGAGATCGATGCCAATTACTTTGCCCATAACGTTAAGTTCCTTGTGATTAATAAGTTTTTCTAAGCGGTATTACGCCTTGTCGGTTGCGGGATCGAGGTCTGGCAGGTCTGTACGGGGAGGATTAAAACTATCGGGTTCGACTTCAGAAATCGTGTTCTCGTCAGGATTGACTGTGCCGCCATTTGACGGACCTATCGTCACCTTGACCATGGAATGGCGAATGACGCGGTTACCGATGCGATAGCCGCGAAGCATCTCCTCAGAGACCGTATTTCCAGGGACATCGCTTCGCTCTTCGGTAGCGACTGCCTCGTGAAAATTTGGGTCGAACGTCTCACCAACGGTTGCGATCGGCTGTACGCCCATCTCAGAAAACACTTCGTTAACCTGTTGATTAACAAGTGCAATACCGTCATAAAATTGCAGAAATTCAGCAGTCTTTTCGGATTTTGTCTGATCCAGCGAACCCAGTGCCCGGTCGAGATTGTCCAGAACCGGCAGCATCTGCGAAGCGAGATTGCTGATCTGGTCGATAAAGGCTCCGCGGCGTTCGCGATCCATTCTGTATTTGTAATTTTCAAAATCCTTAAGACGGCGGTCGCTCTTTTCCTGAACGTCGTTACGCTCGGCACGAAGGGTGGCCATCCGGCTTTTTAATGTGTCTATCTCGTTTTCTAGTTCGAATACACGCGTCTTCAAACCAGGCTGTGGGCTTGCGGATAAGTTGGCTGCCGGAACAGACCTGACCTCAGGCAATTCCAACTGAACGAAACCGGGAATCTCGTCCGGGTCGAAGTCCGACTCGGCGATCTCGATGGTCATGTCCGACGTAATGTGCAGGTCTTTTTCTTTGGCTTCGAGTTCCTTAATAAAATCGTCCACTGAAGTGGCGGCATCCATATCGAGCTCTGCAAGCGATTCGTCGGGCTTGGGGATTTGTTCTTTGGAATTCATTTGGAGGTATCTGCCGGAGGGCATCTGACGCTAAAGTCTAGTTTTTTGAAACGTCCGTGGACATCATTTTTTCGAGTGTGCGGGCCACATAACTGACTATCGAAATCATTCGGGCATATTCGATCCGGGTCGGTCCGAGAACACTAAGTGTGCCTACCGCCGAACTGTTGCCGATCCGGTATGGGGCCGATATCAGTGTGCAGTTTTGAAACGACGGTGTGCGGTTTTCGCTGCCGATGACGACCTGAACGTCTCCTTTGGCGGCCGCGTCCCGTTCGATGCATTCAGTTATGATCTGCATCAATCGTGACTTTTCGCCTATCGTTCGCAATAGCTCACGGAGGCGTTCGAGGTCGGCAAAATCGTTTTTCGAAAGTATATTCGACGTGCCGTCCACAAAAACTTCGCCTAGCCGGTCGCCTTCGTCCTCGATGCTGCCAGAACAAAGGATCACAGCCGTTTGAAGCAATCTGTCAAACAATGCCTTTTCCTCGTGCATCAATATAATGATCTCAGCACGAATCTCGGCCAAACTTTTTCCGGCAAATTCCTTGTTGAGGTAATTTGCGGTGCGTTCGAGTTCCTCGCGTGCAAAGGTCACGCCGGTCCGGATTATCTTGTTATGGACAATGTTGGGCGCCGAGACCAGGACAACGAGAATGCGATTGTCGCTCAGGTTGACAAACTCGATATGCTGCAGACGATCACTCGCCAGAGACGGCGATACCACGATGCCCACATTATTAGAAAGAGCCGAAAGCAAGTGAGAAGTACGTTCCATTAACCGGTCTGGCGTGTCCGAGTGATCAAGTGAATTCAGACCGTATTCCTCGCCGATGCGAAAGAGGTCGTCATTCGAAATACTCAAAACGCCAAGCAGATTGTCAACGTAAAACCGGTAGCCTTTATCAGTCGGAATGCGTCCGGCGGAGGTGTGAGGCTGCTCGAGCATCCCCAACTCTTCTAAATCACCCATCACGTTGCGGATCGTTGCCGAACTCATTCCGGAGTGTCCGGCAAACTTGTCTGCAAGCACTTTCGAACCTACAGGCTCGCCCGTAACAAAGTGTTCATTGATAATGGCTGTCAGGATTATCTGCCCGCGGAACCCTGGAAAACCGTTGTTCTTGTCACCCTCGCGGACAGATTGTGGGTTGATTTGATGCATACTGCCTTTCGGCTGTATGCTGTTCCCATATAAAGAAATAGCATTTAGCAGCCTTAGTGTCAATAAAAAATGTTTAAACTAGTTGTATAATTTTATTTATCTATTTATTTTTTGTGTACTTTGTGTCCTCCCTTTTTGCTTTTTGTGTTTAAAACGGCGTTAACAAAAACAAAAAGTGAACACAAAATAATCCAAAGAGAATCTCCAGAATCAATTGACAGATATCACCCATCAAATTACAGATCTATATAAAGAATCCTTTCGATGGTACGAGCCAAAACGCGCTGTTCCATCGATACATATTATATTTTACCCGTATATTGGCATAAATCATACAATTAGAATTCGCGATGGCAAAATCTTTGTCCGCATCGGTATGATCTGCAATGAAATGCCGCTTATCTGTCACAAGGGGCTGGCCTACATTCTGGTCGGGAAACTCCTGCAAAAAAGGATTCCATCCGGTGCCCGCGCGGTCTATTCCGCGTACATAAAATCGGATTCGATACGCCTAAAAGCCGCCGAGAGCAAACGCACGCGCGGACGCAAGGTGGTGACGACCTCTAAAGGAACTGTTTACGATCTCGATGAGATTTTCGCCGTTCTGAATAGCCTCTATTTTCGCGGAGCGATCCCAAAACCGGTCCTCACGTGGTCGGCAAAAAAGACTTATAGAATTTTGGGCCACCATGACGCGACGCATGAGACGGTCGCGATCAGCAAATCTCTCGATTCGTTGTCTGTTCCGCGATACGTTGTCGAATATGTCGTCTTTCACGAAATGCTCCACATCGCACATCCGACTAAACATCTTAACGGCCGCCGCTACAACCATACTCCGGCATTCAAACGCGACGAGCAAAAGTTCGCCTACTATGATCAAGCAGAAAGGTGGATCGAGAAGAATGTGCGGAAACTCAAGAAAGAGGCCACGAAGAAATGATGAAGTTCTGTGAAGGTTAAAAGAGGAGAGATGAATAAGTGAGCCAAATTAGTGAATCCTGCTCGATAAGTCTGGACTTAATTCTTCCCTTATCCACGAGACGGAATCGTTAAGGTAAGGCAATAAAGTAGCCCTTTTGCCTCATCCGCGAGGTTAATGAGTATCTAATACTATATCGTCTGGTTCCGCTTGTTTCGGTTTCTTTTCATCAAGCACGGCGCGAAGAACCATCATTTTTGCAAGAACCCTGACCTCGGTACGGTCAAAGCTGTTGGTCAGGGCCTTTGTACGGGTAAAATCGGATTTTGACAGTGAAACAAGAGTTGTGTTTGCCACCCCCATATCACTGGTCAGGCCGCGGATCATCGAGCCGCCAAAAACGCCGACCTGCACCTCGCCGTCGCTAACCATCTCTTCGTTGACGTCGATAAACTCGGCAACCTTGACGAAAGCCGAGATCGTTTCGTTGGCACGTACTATCGCATCGTCGAGAAATGGAAAGGCCTTTGCCGGATTTGCCTCGGCGTAGCCCGCCGCGAGCATCCAGGTAAACAGAAAATCCTGATAGTTTTTTGGCATCGGATTGACGAGCCGCTCGGCGTCGCGCATTATCTCGTCGGCGAGTTGCTTGTCGCCCGCTTTAGCGACTTGAGCAGCAAGTAGGCTGAGCGAAGTGATCCTTTTGTCCTTGCCAGGTGTTTTAGAGATTATTTGGCGGGCCTGAGCGACGATCTTGTTGCGTTCCTCTTCCGGCAGCGGCTGGCCAAGCTTTTTCATATCTTCAAACATCTGTGCGGAGGCTTTCTCGTGTTCCTGACGCTCGGCATTACGCACCATTGTATTTGTATTTCCGTACGCCGCAGCCCGGTTAGCTGCGTAGGCAGCCGAGTTCATGTTAGAGGATGATCCTTGCTGACTTCTAAATTTTGCCCTTATCTGTGCTCCACGGTTCGGGGAATATTTTTCGATCTGAGCAACAAAGCTCATTGCCATATACTGACCGTCCTCATCGGCATCGGCGAGCAGGACCTGGGCAAATTGTTCGGCAATATCGCGCAGATCGCTTTGTGAATAAATGGTCTTTTTTCCGTCCGGCTTTTTGGACGCATCGAGCGTCTGTGCACCGAATGAGAGCAGGCTGTTAAAGACGTAGCCGCCCTTTACGCTCGATTTATCGGATTTTAGCTTGCTGAGGATTGCCTGGCCAAATTCGATGCCTTTATCAGTATCTTTCGCATAGATCTTTTTCAAAAGCTCGACATGATTGCCGTCGATACCGTCTTTTAGCGAAGCGATACCAAATTGAGCGGCCTTGGTGGCATTTGACTCGGCTATCTGCTTAACAAGCTGCATCTCAAACATTTTGTCGGCTTGCTCGGTTTCCTCTCTAAACTTTGGGTTCGAGATCAAGCCCGCGGTTTCGTAGAAAAAGGCATAGGCCATCTCGGCGTCTCGCTCGGCGAGGCTGAGAGCGATTTGCTGGCGGACCATCATGGAGACGCGTAACTTTCGCTCGACCGGTGAGCGCCCCATCCCGCCGAAGAGAAAACTCATCGACGTATAATCATCCTCAGCAGGCGTATCGAGCGAGTTCATCTGCGCATCAAAATGCATCAGCAGCTGCTTAAAATCGCTGATCGCACCGGCGTACATCGCCTTTGCCTCTTTTTCGTCGTGGAGCCACATCAGCGACGCGAGCTCCGCGCTAAAGCTAAGCCGATTTTCGACGGATCGCATCCGGCCGACGTCGAGCGACGTTTCGCGGAGGAATTAAACCGACGCTTTTCGCAGCTTTTCAGCTTCCTCTGTTTTGTTTGGTTGGGTCGCCGTCTGGGCGGCGGCAAACACAGATGACGCTAACAGAAGAATGATCGGGAGCAGTTT
The DNA here is from genome assembly GCA_038257355.1 of Pyrinomonadales bacterium. Taxonomy (GTDB): domain Bacteria; phylum Acidobacteriota; class Blastocatellia; order Pyrinomonadales; family Pyrinomonadaceae; genus OLB17. The sequence goes on from JBBSJK010000001.1 coordinate 43,542, forward strand.
TTGCAGCATTTGATTCGGCCTCCGTGGGGTCTTGTGTTTATGATAGAGTGGTGACGCGAGATAGTAAACAAAAAAACGTGTCCGAAAAAGCTGAGATGCTGATTATTATCGATAATTACGATTCATTTACCTACAATCTCGTCCAGTATCTGGGCGAGCTTGGGGCGGCGATGCGTATTTTTCGTAATGACGAGGTGACGGTTGACGAGATCGCTGAGATGCAGCCGGAGCGGATTCTGATCTCGCCGGGGCCGGGAACGCCGGATACGGCGGGCATTTCGCTCTCGGTGATTGAGCGTTTTGCGGGCACCCTGCCGATACTCGGCGTTTGTCTGGGCCATCAGGCAATCGGCCAGCATTTTGGCGGCAAGGTCATCAGGGCACCGGAACCGGTTCACGGCAAGCCGGTCGAGATCGAACACGACGGCCGGTCGATCTTCGCAGACGTGCCAAATGGGTTTGCCGCCGGGCGGTATCATTCGCTCATCATTGAACGCGACGGACTGCCCGATTGTCTCGAAATATCGGCCAGTTCGCCCGACGGTCTCGTCATGGCACTGCGTCACCGGACAAAAAAGATCGAGGGGGTACAGTTTCACCCGGAATCGATCTTGACCGCTCACGGGAAAAAATTATTGCAAAACTTCCTGAAACTTTGAGATAGTATATATAGGAGATGCGTGAAGTCACGCAAAAACGCCAGTCCCGCCACATTCTTAAAAACCCGGATATCGCTTGTCTCTGTGATCCCTGTGTCTGCTCTTCGTGATCTCTGTGATTAAAAAAGAATTTAAACACTTAGGACACAAAGAGAGGAACACCGAGATCGCAGAGAAAAAGACATTTAGTCTCTGCTCATAATGACACACTCAAAAACAGAATGGCTGATGTACGCTCCGGTTTCCGCGACAAATGCGAAGGCCGAGACACCGCTGTTTCCGTTTTTGTCGCGGCTGATGCGTGGTGAGGATCTGAGTGCTACGGATGCGGCTGATTTTTTTCGGGCAGTGACGGACATCAATGCAAATCCGGCCCAGATCGCGGGTGCATTGACGGCTTTGACCGCAAAAGGCGAGACATTTGAGGAGTTGGCCGGTATGGCGAGCGTAATGCGCTCGGCGGCGATCAAAATCAAGCCCGGGCAAAAAGCGGCGGTCGATATCTCCGGCACGGGATCGTCGTCGGCAAAGACATTTAACATCTCGACGGCGGCGGCTCTGGTGGCGGCAGGTGCGGGGCTGTCGGTCGCAAAACAATGTAACCGCGGCGTGACGAGCCGTTCCGGCAGTGCCGATGTGCTCGGCGAACTCGGCGTAAAGGTCGCGGGCGAGGCAAATGTTGCACAGATCAGCCTGAGCGGCACGGGATTGTGCTTTCTGTTTGCACCAAAATTTCACCCCGAACTCCGACGCCTCGGAGACATCCGCAGCAGTCTCGGAATACGCACTTGCCTCAATGTTCTAGGCCTGCTCGCGAATCCGGCCTCGGTGTCGCGGCAATTGATCGGTGTTTGGCATCGCTCACTCGTCGAACCGGTCGCCAAAGCCCTCGCTTTGCTAAAATCCGACACATCCTGGGTCGTCCATGGCGAAGACGGCCTCGATGAGATAACGCTCGCCGGCAAAACCTTTGTCGCGACAGTAAAAAACGGCGAGGTGCGCTCGTATGTCGTCACTCCCGAGGATTTTGCGTTAAAGAAAGCATCGATCGATCATTTGCATATAAAAACACCAAAAGAGAGCGCGGCGATTATACGCGATGTACTCGCCAGCCGCCGGCGTGACGAGGCCCGCTCGCTCGTAGTGATAAATGCCGCCGTCGCCCTCGTCGTCGGTGGCGTAGCCCGTGACCCTATGCACGCCGCACGCCTCGCCGAGCAAAGCATCGACAGCGGCCAGGCCCAAAACAAACTCGACCGGCTGATACAAATAACAAACAAGAAAGTGGTCAGTAGTCAGTAGTCGTTGGACTTTGGACTTTGGACTTTTAACATTAGACTTAGTCGATGTTGTCGTTGCTAAGCTCAATTTACGGAATGGTGGCGGATGTTCGCAACCTTTTTTATGAGCGCGGCTTGTTTGAGAGTTGCGATCTCGGTGCCCGGACGGTGAGTATTGGGAATATCACGACCGGCGGCACGGGAAAAACGCCGCTTGTCGCGTATGTCGCCGCGATTTTGGCTGAGCGGGGGGAAACGGTTTGCATTCTCACACGCGGTTACGGCCGCAAAGACGCCGGTAAACGCGTGTTGGTCTCAGACGGCAGCGAAATCCTCGCGGAGGCTGACGAGTCGGGCGACGAGCCGTTTGAACTGGCTAAAAAACTCATCGGAATGGCGATCGTCATCGCCGATGCCAACCGAGTAGCGGCTGGCCAGTGGGCCAAACGTAAATTCGGCGTCACGACGTTTATTCTGGATGACGGCTTTCAACATCGGCGGGCAAAACGCGATGTCGATATCGTTTGCATCGACGCAACTAACCCGTTTGGCGGCGGCAAAATGCTCCCGGCCGGGCGTTTGCGAGAGCCCCTGCATAACTTGCAGCGGGCCGATGTTGTCGTTATCACAAGGGCAAATCTTGCGGGTGATATTTCAAATTTAAGATCTGAACTTTCTGATTTGAATGCGACCGCCGCTATATTTGAAGCTCAAAACAAGATTGTTCGCATTGTGGCACTGGAAGATTTTCACGCGAATCCGCAAAGTACGCGAAGCGAAGAGAAGAAACTAACAAACGGCAGCGGATGGAATTTGATAGGGAATAAATGCCTTCCTAATACCGATGCTGAGGTTCGTGTCGCCGCATTTTGCGCGTTGGGAAATCCGGAAAGTTTCTTTAGCCAATTAACGTTTGCTTTTGAAACCGAAACTACCGACGGCGTTGCTCTGTCTATGACAAAACCTTTCCCCGATCACCATATTTACACCCAAAACGACATCGCCGGCCTCGAAAAACAGGCAAGCGAAAGCGGTGTAAACGCCTTTCTTACCACCGCCAAGGATGCCGTAAAATTATCAAATCTAAAATTTGAGATACCGTGTTTTGTAGTCAAGATCGACATCAGCCTGAATGAGGCGGAAATGTTTAGCAATCTGATTTAGATTGCCGTTCTTCAATAATGCAGAAGCCCGCACGAAGTAAGGGCGTTCTGCGTTCTGGTTCCAATGATGCAGAAGCCCGCACGAAGTAAGGGCGTTCTTCCAATGATGCAGAAGCCCGCACGAAGTAAGGGCGTTCTGGTTACGGACAGATTTATTGCCAAGGAAATCTCTCGAATAATGGCGTTTCGGTGCCGCTAGAGTTTGTGTGAAGTGTACAAACGCCCTTATTGCGTGCGGGCTTCTGCATTCATTGATATTAAGAGCTTGTGTGAAGTGTGAAACGCCCTTACTGCGTGCGGGCTTCTGCATTCATTGACATCAAAATTACCGGCTATCGCTTTTTTGTCGGCGGTTCTTTTTTGTCGCCCCAGTAAAACGTCCGCACGACAAGTACGTAAACCAGGATGCTCAAAAACAGCAAGATAAAAAAGAACGCGATCAGCCAGGCGAGTGATGACATTAAACTTTCTCCTCAGAGGGCAGTTCGGACTGCTCGATCCAGCCGGATAACAGGCCGCGGCGGCCCTGGTGTTCAAGCACGTGGCGATAAATGACCGTGGCAACCGCAACGATTGGTATCGACAGGAACACGCCGGGAATGCCAGCGACCTGTTCGCCGGCGAGCACCGACAAAATTATCGCGAGCGGATGCAGATGTATCCCGCCGCGGACGATACGCGGATATGTCGCGTAGTCGTGGACAATCCGCAGGACGATCAGAAAAATTGCGACATACAACGCCTTCCACGGGTTGTCTGACGCAGCTGCGGTCCCGGTGACGATCAGGCCGATCGTCACCGGGCCGAGCATCGGAACAAACTCAAATATGCCTGCCAAAATGCCCAACAGCAAAGCGTATTTGAGCCCTAAAATAGAAAATCCGATCGTACAGAGCAGTGCGATCACGAAACATGAAATAAGCTGGGCCCGTGTGTAGGCGGCAAGCGTTGTGTTGACATCGGCCATTACGACCTCGGCCCGGTAACGCCAGCGTCCGGCCGGGAACATGCGAAGGATCGCGAGCCTGAACTGATTCACGTCCTTCAAAAAGAAAAACGCGAGGATCGGTACTAGTAAAAACCAGAGCAGATAGCTGGCCGAGATGAGGACAAAATTACCGACCGCCGTCGTGATAGCACTGCCCACATCGCTCACGTGACGGTTTATTTCGGCTTGCACCTCATTAGGTATCCGCAGCCGGTCAAACCGTTTATTCAGATCGTTTGTGCGTACACGGAGCGATTCAGCGTAGCCCGGAAGGTTTGTACCGAATTCCTTCGCCTGTTCGACAACACTCGGGGCAATATTTGCGATAGCAATAGCGAGAACCGCAAAAACAAAAATATACGAGATGACTATCGCGAGCGAGCGGGGCATCAATTTTTCGATACTGCGCTCTTTGAACGGTCGGCGTATAATCCTTACGATCGGATCGATCAGATAAGCAAAAAATACGGACAGAACAAGGAGAAAAAACAAGGTCGCTATCGAGCTGATTATCGTCTGGACAAATCCCGCGACAAAAAGTATCAGCAGCGTGATCACAACTACCCGCACGATCGAACGAACCGATGGCGAGGCCGGATCGAGGTGAACGCGTGTCGATGGCGGCTTGCCTGCGTGCAGCTCGCTGGCGGCAATATGTTCTCCGGTACCCATGTTTTTTATATCGGGCATACGCTATTGATTGGCGTTAGAGTTCGTATTCGAATTTGCAGACGGCGGCGGCGAGAGATTTTCTATTGCAAATCTATCGTTGAGAGCATCCATATTTTTCTCCGGTAGCTGAAAATTTGACCCGATGATGACCGCTTTGCCTTCGTCGGCCGCGACGCGGCGGTTGGCCTGGGCGGTATGCAGCCGTATCACGCCTTTGTCCTCGCCGTCGAGTGGCGTGCCGTCCTTGCGGCGAAGAACATAAATGATGCTAAAACCGCCGGTTTGCACCATTTTGAGATCAGTTTCAAACGGAGTCCTAAGCGATTCCGCATTAGCCTGCCCCACCGGCTGTTTGCCGGAACGCAAAACACTTTCGTTCCCGCCACATGCAAGAGAAAACGAAACGATTACCAATCCGGTTAATAATTTTGTAATGTGATATTTCATTTCCTTAGTTCTCTTTCGTGTCTTCCTTTGTGTCCATCCTTTGTGTCCATCCTTGTGTCCATCATTGTGTCAATTGTGTAGACTCTGTTAGCCATCGACATTTTCCTCCTCCAGATTATTCGAAGGTAGATTAACTTCCAGTTTCTTCTCTTCTGCGTCAAGGATGATTTTCTCCTCGGGGGTTTCGGCGGGTTCGTCCTTTGTTTCGTCCGGGGCCTCGCCTTTGACTTCGCGTATTTTTAGCAAACGGGCCTCGTCGTCTTCGTAGATTGTATCGACCCAGCCGCTTTCGAGGGCTTTGGCGATCATATCAACGTTCTCTTTGGCATCAGCAAAGATATAATTTGACCGAAAACGGTCGCGGATCATGGGCGCGGGGTCTTCAATCTTGCCTTCGGTCAGATCCTTGAGCAGCTTGTACAGCTCCGGGTCCTGCGAGTAAAGATAATTAGGGTCAAGACCGTAAACATAGGCGTGTTTTGTGTTATAAAAAAACAGTTTTGGGAAATCATCCCACGTGCAGTTAAAGATAATCTCTCCTTTTGGTATGTTCTCGGCACCGGTCTCATCGAGCCCGGTCGCAAACTCCATTGCACGGCGGTATTTGTCACCGGGCTCATTTGATTTGATATTGTCGATCATTCCCGCCTCGTTAAAGCCCCATTGGTGCAGGCCTGTGAGGTTATAGACCCAAAAAATACAGAGCGAAATACCGATCACCCATACCGAAGCCGCCCGGGCCGAATCCCACCAGGCCTGATGCTCGGTCGGCTTTGGCGCATCGAGGTAGGGGTCAAGCTCGCGGCGAAAATCTTCAGGCAATTCGGGTGTCTTCGGCGAGGTGAACGCCTGCCATGCAAAAGCCGCGAACAGGATCGCAAACGGCGGAAAATACTCGGCAAACCGTTTTGAGCGAAACTGTGCGGCAAGCAAAATTGAGGTGAATATCAGAAAGAACGCCGCCTTCTCGGGCAGCTTTCCGCCCCGAGGAACAAATAGAATATAACCGATGAGCATTGCGGTCAGGGCGACCGGGAAATTCATCAACAATTCCAGCCCTGAATACGGATACCATTCGCCGCCGACCGCGACGACAAAATCTGATCCGACCTTAAATTTCGTCCAAAAATGCTCAAAAAATAGTTGTAGATTCTGAGGAAAATACGGGTTGATGACATTGCCCAACACCATTCCGGCACCGGTGTAGGCGAGCGGCCGCCACTCAAACCGGCGTTCGTTCCAACCGATGACAAATGTCCAGATCGCCGCCGCAAAAAACAGCAGCGGAAATAGGCTGTATGTCCACACAAACGCAAACATCAGCGGCATCAGCCAAACATAATTTCGCTGAAACAGCAGGTGAATGCCGAGCACCGTGATGATGATCGTCAGCGGCGGGGCCTTGCCCATGTTCATGCGGTAAAAGAATGCATTTGAGCAGACCATTATCGCCGCCAGCCAGATCAACTGATGTTTGACGCCATAACGAAACAGCATCCAATAGACCGAAAATATCGCAAGTGTCGCAAAAACGACCGTCGCGACCTTAGCCGCCGTCACCGGCTCAAAAAACCACAAAAACGGGATTTGCAGCAGGTGAAAGAGAAAGTGATGATCGGCATAATCCGCCGGATTCAAAACCGTCAACGGCAGCCATTCAAATGTCGGCAACCACTTAAACTGGCTAAAGTTTTCCCACAGCAACATCGACCATTTGATGTGATAGTAACCATCCCAATCGCCACAGCAGATCGCCTCGGTCCGAGTCTGCAAAAAGGTCATCACCATCAATATCGCCAGCAGTCCAAAAATGAGGTAGATGACGCGAACGGCAGTCTCGGTTTCGAGGTATTCGCGCCAGCTCTGGGTCGCGGCGGCTGGCTCTTCGGCGGGGGTTTCGGGCGTTTCGTTTGTGATTTCTTCCATTGGAATAAAGATAAATTAAGTGAAAAAGTATCACGGTTTCAGGGCTAAAATCTAATTCGGATGTTTCTTATTGTTTGGCAAATGATTTGTATGAGTCGCTCGTCGCAGAAACTACCGTCTATTAAAATACTTCTTAGTTGGTAACAGTTTTTTTGTTCCAAAACACCTTTCACCAAACAGCTATTTAACTGTACCAATCCCACCCCAAAAATAGCCTGGGAAACTATTGAGAGGAACCAATCAAACGTGTTTTATCGGGAGCTCGCAGACCGGGCTTTTATGTAAAACCTAGTATTTACCGATACTACACAACGAGATTTAGTTAAATTGTGGCACGTGCCACATTTTTAGCACCGGTTCAGAAGGAAGAAATTAGCACATTTTAAAAAATCAAAAAAAATCACCCCAAAAAAGTTTGGATTGACCAGCCAATTTTAGCAATTTGCCAAGTAGAAATGTAAAACCTAAAATTGGAGATTCGATTATGTATCCAAAAGGCAACCTGTTCATTCCCGCTTCGCATGGACAGCTCGAGGCGATATTAAAAGAACCGGATGGCGACCGCCGCGGCGTCGGCCTTGTCTGTCATCCGCATCCGCTCGGCGGCGGGACGATGCATAACAAGGTGGTCTTTCGCGCGGCCGCTGGTCTCGTTGACGCTGGTCTAGAGACCGTCAGATTTAACTTTCGCGGTGTCGGGGCCTCGACCGGTGAGCATAACGAGATCGAAGGCGGTAAAGCAGACGTGGCCGACGCTCTGAATTATATAGATAAAACATATCCCGGCGAAGACCTCACACTGACCGGTTTTTCATTCGGCTCACGTACCGCTCTCGAGGCCGGCTTTGACGACGCTCGGGTCGCCCGCCTCATCAGTATCGGAACGCCGGTCGATAAATACGGTGATTACGAATTTTTGCTAAAACTAAGAAAACCGATCCTCTTTGTCCACGGTGACAACGACGAATTTGGCTCGGTTGAAAGTCTGAATAAGCTGGTTGATGAAGTCAGGAAAAATACTGATACGGAATTGGTTGTTTTTCAGGATTGCGGACATTTTTTTGATGAACATCTCAGTGAGCTGCGAGAGGTTGTAAAGAATTGGGTAGAAAGTAAGTTGCTATAACGATCCAGAGCATTTTTCACTCGGGCGATGGAATCCGGAGGGTCATCAACGGAAAACTTTGATTCTACTCAGTGCCAACCGTGCAAAACCTCCGTGTCCTCTGTGTTTAATCTTTTCCGCGACGAAACATTATGGAAGAATCAAACGTAATTCGCGACGCCGCGATCAGGCTTACGATGATGCCGCGTGACACAAACGCCCACGGGACAGTGTTTGGCGGTGTGATACTGAGTTATATCGACGTAGCTGGCGGTGTCGAGGCGGTCCGGCATACTAAACACGAGCGTTTCGTCACAGTGGCGATGAAGGAGGTGCTCTTTCACGAACCGGTATTCATAGGCGATCTGGTCAGCTTTTACGCCTCAACACTACGTGTCGGCAGCTCGTCTATCACCGTCCACGTTGATGTGGAAGCTGAGCGGTTTGGCAATAAGGGTGAGGTCGTTCGAGTCACATCTGCTGAAGTAACCTTTGTAGCAATCAATGAATCTCGTGAGAAAATCCGGATAGGAAAATAACGAAATGCCGACTTGGAAACTCGAGATCGAATACGACGGAACGCGCTATCGCGGCTGGCAAATGCAGCATAACGAACGGACGCTTCAGGGCGAGATGACGGCGCATACACGTGAGTTGTTTGTCTCGCCGGTCGAGCTGTTTGGGGCCGAGCCGACCGAGGCCGGCGTTCATGCTCTGCGACAGATTGTGCATCTCAAGGTGCCTGAGCTAAAAATAGACTTGCCGCCGGCACAGCTTCATAAGGAGTTTAACGACCTGTTGCCGCCCGACATCAACATAATCAAGGTCATGACCGTTCCTGACAAATTCCATGCCCGTAATGACGCTGTAGCACGCTATTATCTCTATCAAATATCGACTCGGCGGACAGCATTTGGCAAAAATTTTGTTTGGTGGGTGAAGGACAAACACGATCCACATGCGATGAACGAGGCGGCTAAATTGCTCGTCGGGCGTTACGATTTCCGCTCGTTTTGCGATCTTGAGGAGGGAAAACGTCTGTCAACCGTCATCGTCGTAAATCAGGCTGAGGTGTTTACCGATGGCGATCTAATCTGTTTTCGCATCGGTGCAAGCCACTTTTTTCCCAAGATGGTCAGGCGCATCGTAGGCCTGCTCGCCGAGGTCGGCCGCAGCGATATGAGCTACGATTCGTTTGCCCGGTTGCTTAAATTCGAGTCCGTCGTCCCCGCAAAATTCACCTCACCACCATCCGGCCTGTTCCTAGAAAAAGTCATCTACCCGGGCGATACAGCGCCGTCGAGCCGCAGGTCGTTTATAACAATTGCGTAATGGACTTGGTTTGTCGAGTCTGCTGCCCGGATTGACGAGCATATGTCGAGGTAAGGAGAGTTTTAAACAAAAAGCCCCCAAAGGGTGGACTTTGAGAGCACAAAGAAAGAAGAACTTCATGAACTTTGTATCCTCACTTTGTGTGCTTGGTGTTAAAGATTTTGTTCTTTCCCTGAATATTGACGACGATAATGACAAGAGTTACGAGGTTTTAAAAAAAACATAAATCTAAACCGCAATCGCTGGAGCAAACCGCGTTTAGCTTGCTTTCGCGTCAATGTTGTGACAAATTCAAACTATAAGAATTTTAGAGTTAGATAAAAAGGAGACATTTTTAATGCCACAGATAACTGCCGAAACGGCATCCGGCAAGATGGCCTTTGAGGCCGAAAACGGCCGGAAACTAGTCCTCGCCCTCGAGGACAACGGTATTGATATTTTGCACCGCTGCGGCGGAAATGCTCGTTGCACGACATGCCGCGTCGAGGTTTTGAGCGGTGATCCGGGCGAGATCGGTGACGGCGAAGCGGCGATTCTGGCGACCAAGACCGACCTCGGGGAACGCACACGATTGTCTTGTCAAATACATATCGCCGACGACCTTCACGTTAAAGTAATTAATCAGGCCAGCGTCGCCGGCATCGACGCCGGCACACGGCCGGAAGAATAGGATTATTTTTTACTAGTTTAGTAGGGAGAAATATAATGTTTAATATATTGAAAAATAGATTTGATGGCACAATGGAAATTGCCGAGGCTCATTGCGATGCTCCATGCGGTATTTATGACCCTTCGTCGGCCCGTATCGCAGCCGAGGCCGCTTTGTCGATGACCAAAAAGATCCTTGATCTCAAGGAACCCGACGGCTCTGATCCAAAAGCATCGGCCGCCTATCGCAACACGCTGACCCGATACATCGTCGTCAAAGAGCAGCAGGCTCATATAGCAAAAGAAGAGCTGCTTATCCTCTGGACCGACTATTTCAAGCCCGTTCATCTCGACAAATACCCTAATCTACACGACACATTCTGGAAAGCAGCCAAACTCTGCTCCGCCGTCAAGGTCGAGGTCAGCCTCGAACACGCGACCGAGCTGATGGAAGCGATCAAGGAAATCCACGGCATCTTTTGGGCGTCAAAAGACCGCGATGTCGCTTGGTACACCGCCGGATAATTTAACAGCCAGCGTTGATAATATCCATTTGTCACTAAACACTACCCACTGTAGAAAACCTATTTCTTCAGTGGATAGTGGTTAGTGATAAGTGGATAGTTTTTGTTCCCGACTACCCACTTTCATGAACGACGAGTTGCCAAAATCAAACTGGAAAGACCATATCATGTACCGACTCGGCAGACGCCGGGCGTTTTTGGTTCAGGGCGACTCGATGGAGCCGACGCTCAATAACGGTGAGGTTGTGCTTGTTCAGCCAATGGCTATCTACGGCGTCGGAGACATTATTCTTGCAGAGCATCCATATAGACGGAACATCAAAATTCTTAAGCGAATCGCACAGATCGACCCAGACGACTCGGTGCAATTGATAGGAGACAATCCTTCTAATAGCACCGATAGTCGCACTTTCGGGGCCGTTTCGATAGAATCTATTATTGGAAAAGTAGTTTGCATGTTTAAATGATCGAAGAACAAGTTCTCATACAAAAATTTGTTAGCCGAAAGCGTGAGCGGCTACGCAAGCCCGATTGGCTCAAGATCAAACTCGGCGACCCGCGCAATCAAAACGCGGTTCTCGAACTCATCGACGGCCTCAATCTGCACACTGTCTGCCAAGAAGCGAAATGCCCTAACATCTTTGAATGTTGGACCGACAAGACCGCGACATTTATGCTCGGCGGCGACACGTGTACGAGACATTGCGGCTTTTGTGCAGTTAATAAAGGAAAGCCGATGGACCTCGACCCGATGGAACCGACCCACGTCGCCCAGGCCGTCAAACATCTCGATCTCGCCCACGCGGTCATCACGTCGGTCAACCGCGATGACCTCGCCGACGGCGGCTCGATGCACTGGGCGGAGACCATTCTAAAGGTGCGTGAAATGAATCCGACGTGTAAGGTCGAGGTCCTCATCCCCGATTTTAACGGTGATGAGGATGCCTTAAACAACGTCCTGCTCGCACGTCCCGACGTCCTAAATCACAACACCGAAACCATCGCCCGGCTTTATCGCCGCGTTCGCCCCGACGCCAAATACAATCAAACGCTCGAATTGCTCGAGCGCTCAGCCCATTACCGCGATACGCAGTTCCCCGCCATGAAAACCAAAAGCGGCATCATGGCCGGCCTAGGCGAAACGTTTGAAGAGGTTGTGGATCTAATGAAAGACCTGCGTTCAGTTTCGTGCGACATCATGACCATCGGCCAATATCTGCAACCCTACGAAAAGCGTCTGCCAGTAGAACGTTACGTCACGCCCGCAGAATTTGCCGAATGGAAAACGATCGGCATGGCGATGGGATTCAAACATGTGGAATCATCACCGCTCACTAGGAGCTCGTATCATGCGAGAGAACAGGCGGAGTAGTTTGACGGCCGTGGTATTATTGTTTTATGAGCGTTCAAACATCTGTCAATATCGATAAAATGCCTGTAGGTGAAAAGCTCGGGTTGATGGAGCTGCTCTGGCGCGATCTTTCAAGAGAGCCCGAGAACATCGACTTACCGGAATGGCATCTTAAGAAACTCGAAGAGGCTGAAAAGCGATCGCTGACGGTACGGATGAATTTGTCGATCTTGAAGTTTTTGAAGCCGGGCTTCGCGAGAGGATCAGCCATCGAAACATGAAATGAAGTGTCAGAATTCTTCGCCTCGCGCACGTCTACATAATGGAGGGATACGAATTCTACCGAGTTCTAGACAACCGTCGTGATCCGGAGTGGATTAGTGACAAACTTAACAAACTTTATGAACGAAAACGACAAACAAAATGCGATCGAGGTCTTGAATAAGATCCTCGAATTGGAATTGGCTGGTGTGGTGCGATATACGCATTATGCTTTGATGGTTTTTGGGTATAACCGGATACCGATCGTTTCGTGGCTGCAGAGCAACGGCGACGAGTCGCTGATGCACGCTCGGAAGGCGGGCGAGTTCGTGACGATGCTCGGGGGGCACCCTAGTTTGAAGATCGGGCCGCTACTGGAAACAGAGAAGCATGACATCGGGGACATTTTACGTGAGAGTTTGGACCAGGAAAGCACGACGCTTGCGGCGTATTACGAATTGATGCGGGTGAGCGAGGGCAAGTCTGTCGCTCTCGAGGAATATGCACGTGAAATGATCCTGCTCGAGGAAATGCATCTCGACGAGGTGAACAAGATGCTCCGCAAGCCGGGCGAACTCGAACCATTCCACGACTAAGGAATTACGAAAGCTTGCTATGCTTTCCGCGGCCGGTCGTTTAGCGACGGCCGCATTCTTTGTCTTAGATGAAGATCATTACACAAACCGAACGCCTCACGCTGCGCGAACTCACCGTCGACGACGCTGAGTTCATCAACGAGATCCTGAACACTCCCAAATTTCTGCAATACATTGGCGACAGAGGAGTACGCACTGCTGACCAAGCCGCCGAGTTCATCGAAAACCGCTATCGCCAGAGCTACATCGATCACGGGTTTGGCCTGTATGCGGTCGATCTCAAAGACGGCACGCCGATCGGGATGTGCGGCTATGTCAGGCGCGACACTCTCGAAAGGGCTGATCTTGGATTTGCCTTCCTGCCAGAATTTGAGCGAAAGGGCTATGGAATGGAATCGGCGACCGCCATGCTCGAATATGGGAGGAGCGAACTCGGCTTCCGGACCGTTTTTGCGATCACTAGCCTTGATAATGATGCGTCCGGCAAACTGCTCGAAAAACTCGGGTTCAAATACGACCGTCTGATCGACTCGCCCGATGGTGAAAAGCTAAAGCTTTTCGAATATAATTTTCGACCATAATGGGATTGATACAGAAAATCCTAAAGGCCATCCTGCCCTCTTCGACGCTCGCGTCGATGGAAGCGGAATCGCGGAAGTGGATAGTCAAGTGCAAAACCTGCGGAACCGAACGATCCATTTGGGAAATCGGCGGAATCCGCTACAGCGCAAAAGGATCAAAAACAACTTACATCGGCTGCGGTTCTTGCGGTGGATATCGGGTGCACTCGCTCACATATTCCGCCTGAGAGGCTATTCATTTCCCAACAGTTCCTTAATAGCTCGATCCAGCTGCGAATCCTTGCCCGTCATGGTCTCGCCAATTGGGCGTGTCACGGGAACGTCCGGAGTTCGCGGATTCAGCTCCATATTTTTGCCATCGGATCCACGGATCAGCTGTCGCGGCAGACGGAATGATGTGCCGTCAAATAGATTCGTGTTCCACGTAAAGATGATCCAGCCCGAGGTTGGCTCGCCGACGACCTTGCCGAGTTTGAGCGATTTGTAGCCTTCGGTCAGGTCTTCGGCATCTGACAGCGAGTGCTGATTTGTGACGAGTACTGTCGGAAGTTCTAATGCCCGCTGGCCGAGAGCGGAACGTGCGGGAACTTCCCATAAACCGCGTTCTTGCATCGTCAGATAGCCACGTCGAGCCAGGACGTCGATGACGTAAGGATTGATAAAGCCGCCATTGTTATTGCGAATGTCGATGACCACACCTTGTTTCGCCTGATTTTCAACGTCGAGATCTATATAGAGCTGATTGAGCGAGCCTTGGCCCATATCCGGCAGATGAGCGTAGCCGAGCTTTCCGCCGCTGACACGGTCGACATATGCCCGATTGCTCTCGACCCATTGACGGTAAAGTAGATTCTTTTCGGCACCGGTCGAGATCGGTTTTAGAATGACCACGCGTTTGTTCGAACCGTCGGATGAGGAAGAAAATTCAAGTTCCACCCGCTTTCCGACCTTGCCTTCGAGCAACTCATCGATGTTTACGCCAGCCGCGATCTTGGTTCCTTCGACGCTCACTAGAAAATCGCCGACCGCGATGCCTTTCGTGACGGCCGCCGGACTGAGCGTGATGATCTCGCTTATCTTGAGGCGGCCGTTGCCCTCGTATTCGTTGCGATCGAAACGCAATCCCAGCTTGCCGACCGTCGTTGCCGTAAACGCCGACGGACCGCCGACGCCGAGGTGCGAGGCGTTGAGTTCGCCGACCATCATGTTCATCAAACGGCGAACTTCGTCCATCGTTCGCGACGCGCCGATGAGCGGCTCATAGGTTGTTTTAACAGCATTCCAATCGACTCCGTGAAATTTGTCGTCGTAAAAATTGTCACGCATGTACCGCCACCCCTGTTTGAAGACCTCCATCTTCTCCTGAGCAAAATTAACGTTCATGTCCATGCTCACATTGAGTGGCTTAACGTCGCGGCGGTCAAGATTGACGATGTTGATACGTCCGTTCTCGACGTAGTAAATATCCTTGCTGTCAGCCGAGAATTGCGCCTGCCCTTTGAAGCCGGGCGTCGAGGTCAGCTGGCGTGCCGACTGGTCGTTCGACAGTTCATCGAGCGTCATCGTATACAGATTGAATTGCCCTTCGGCCGCCGCGAGAATGAGCAACGTCTTGCCGTCCGGGCTGATAATAACGCCGTTGTTGTTCACGCCGGTGTTGATAAAGCTCAGCCGCTTTCGTATGTCTTCGAACACGATCTCCGTCGTTTTCGATTCATCTTTTTTCTCTATGATAGGTGCAACGGGTGAAGCGGCGGGCGAAGGCTGTGGTGACGCGGGCGGCCCCGTCGGCTTGTCACGAGGATTTTCCTGCTTGAAGAGATCGCGGAATTGGTCCTCGCGGAATTTGGGCGTTCGCAGCTTGAGATCGATGCGGGCGATCACGCCGTCTTCGGTTCGTTGGCTTGAGCCGTAGAGAATGTACGAGCCGTCGCCACTCCACGCGATCGAACCGGCATTTGAATTTGAAAGAAAGCTAATCTGCCTGGCAACGCCGCCGCTCGCTGGCACTACGCTTATATTCGAGTACGAACGCGTTGTCGGCGACGCCGTGAGAAATGCGATCCACTTGCCGTCAGGCGACCATTTGAAAGATTCTCCGCCCAGCGGAGCCGGATCGGTAAACGTTTTGCACAGCTCTTTCTCCGCTTTCGTCTGGACGTTGTAGGTAAAGATCGCGCGTGCGTTCCGCACAAACGCGATCGTCTTGCCATCCGGCGAGTAGGTCGGCGAAATGTCGTCGTTCGATCCTCGCGTCAACTGCGTTTCCGTCTCGGTCGCGAAATCGTACTGAAATATCTCGCTCGTTCCGCTGCGTTCGGAGGTGTAAACCAATCTTTTGCTGTCCGGCGACCATGCGACAGACGATTCCGGTGCGACGGTATTCGTTACGCGAACCGCTTCACCGCCATCTTTTGACGAAGCAGCAAAGATCTCGCCGTGCGAAACTACCGCGACCTTTTTGCCGTCGGGCGAGAGAGCGAGTTCGCCGACCCGAGTCGACAGGATGAGACGCTCGATCATCGGGCTCGACGCGGCTCCGCGCAATGTGATCGCGAGTTCCTGAGGCTTGCCGCCCTCGGCTTTCATTTTCCAGATGCGAAAGTTTCGTTCGAAGACGATCTCATGTCCGTCATGCGAAAGACTCGCCCACAACACGCGGCCATCGGTGAAGTTAGTAACCTGTTTCGCCTGTCCACCACGCGGCATCGACCAGATATTTTGCGGCCCTGTTCGGTCGGAGACAAAGTAGATCTTCGAACCGTCGGCAGTTGCCATCGGCCACATTTGCTTGGCTCCGCGTTGGGTAAGCTGTATGTAAGTATCGCCCGATTTCTGCCACAACTCGCTCTCGTCCAAATGGCTGCGGCCGCGCCGCCACCATTGGCCCGCCGAATTTCCGCGTGCCGCAAATATGATCGAATCGTCGGCCAGTGGCATAGATTGAAACTCGCTCGTATATCGATCAGAGCTGACGCTCATCGGTGTGCCGCCCGTGGCCGGTACGCGATAAATATCATTCATCCCAGAAATATCGCGGCTGTTCGAGAAAAAATATATCCATTTGCCATCACGCGACCAAGCGTCCAGTTGGTCGCTCGAGTCATCAAAAGTCAGACGGCGTAGGCTGCCTGTTTCAAGATCAAGAATGTATAAATCGCCGTTTCCGGTGCGGTTCGAACCGAATGCCAGATACCGCCCGTCAGGCGAAAATAGCGGTCGCGTTTCGTTTGCGGGATGCGAGACCAAAAGCCTCGCCACACCACCCTCAGACGACACCGACCACACATCACCGCCAGAGACAAATGCTATCTCTTTTCGATCAGGCGAAATCGAGGGTTCTGTCATATATGCAGAAGCTTTTTGAGCGAAAGAAGCTGACAGGCAAACGTAAAGGATAACAGCCGCGAGGCCAAGCAATTTAATCATATTATTTTCGGACGTTGTTTGAATGTCTGATGAAATGAAATCAAAAACTCTGCTTGATACGCAAATACGCAGGAAAGGTTTTTTCAGACACTTGATAAACTGTAATTTTATCCAATCCATAGAGTGCATCCCCACATTTACAAACAATGTAAGCTTTCCTGATAATATATCCCACACTTATGAAATACGGACTCATAGCCGGCAATGGACAATTTCCCTTTCTCGTTATCGAAGGCGCGCGCAAGATGGGCGTCAGGATCGCTGTCGTGGCGATCAACGAGGAGACTGATCCACGGATCAATGACACGGTTGAAAATACCATTTGGGTCGGCATCGGCCAACTTGGCAAGATGATTTCGTTTTTGAAGAATAATGGTGTTACAAAGGCGATGATGGCAGGACAGGTGAAACATACACAGCTATTCTCAGGAGCAATGCCCGATATGCGAATGGTAAAAATGTTGTGGAATTTGCCACGCCGCAACACCGTCGCATTGATCGGTGGAATTGCTGATGAACTTGCCAAAGAAGGTATTGAACTTATTCATTCCACATTCTTTATTATGGATCAGCTTGCCCCCGTTGGCGTGATAACAAAACGGAAGCCAACTGATATTGAGCTTGCAAACATCGAATATGGGTTACATATCGCGACCGAGTTAGGGCGGCTCGATCTCGGACAGACAGTTGTGGTGCGTGGCAAGGCATGTGTCGCTATCGAGGCGATGGAGGGAACAGATGCAGCGATCATTCGTGCAGGTCAACTTGCCAAAGGCAAGCTGACCGTCGTTAAAGTGGCCAAAGCGGAACAGGACATGCGTTTTGACGTGCCGGTCGTGGGCGTCCCGACCGTTGAGGCGATGATTGTGGCCGGGGCCACTTGCCTCTCGATAACAGCCGGTAAAACCCTGATATTTGATCGCGATGCGATGCTAATGCTCGCAAACGCCAATAGAATATCTATCATAGGACACTAGTGAACTATCAGTTTTCAATTATGAGTTCTAATTATTACTTTTTCGAATGCCCCTTCAAAACTAGTTGAAAATTGGCAATTATTAAATGAAATTGCTTCGCCGACTTTTGACTGATTGGAAACAATTTCTGCTGTCGCACGTAAGATTATTTTGAATTCGCAAACAATATTTATTTGGAGAAAAAATGAGAAAAAACTTTTTTGTATTTGTACTATCGGTAAGCCTACTGGTCTCTTCCACCACGTTTGCACAGACGGTAAAGATCAGTTCAGACGATCGTAAGATAGCCGAGGCAATAACTGCGGAACAGCTAAGCAGTTACCTTTATTTTGTCGCGTCGGACGCTATGGGCGGCCGTGACACACCTTCGTTCGGACTTGATGTCACCGCTGAATTTCTAAAGATGAATCTTCAGAAATGGGGATTTAAGGGTGCCGGCGACAACGGGACTTTTTTCCAAAAAATCGCATTGCGTCGTGATGCAGTTGATGCCGGAGCGACATCTGTCGAAGTCGGTGGCCAAAAATTTGAATACGGCCAAGACCTTATACGTGCATCAGGCAATTCCGCCTCTCCCGTCTCGGCCCCGATAGTCTTTGCAGGTAACGGCTGGATGGTCAAGTCAAAAAATCTGAACCCATATCAAAATCTCGATGTGAAGGGGAAAATCGTCGCAGTTTACGGTGAGGGACCAATCTCTAATCGCGGTCTTGTTCCGATGCCTGCTGGTGTGACCCAGGCCGATCTGACTGGCGTTAGAGGAACAGACTGGGCAGATGCGGCTATGTACGCTCGGTCAAATGGGGCAGCCGGTCTGCTCATTTTACCCTCAAAGTTTCTTACCGAAAATTGGTCGGCTCTTAGTCAAAATTTCGGACGAAACCGCTTGAGCGTAGAAAAGCTCACTCGTCCAACCCCTGCTTCGCCTTCATCTCCTGCTATGTCAGTCTTTTTCGCCTCTCCGAGACTCGCAAACGTCATCTTTAATGGAGAATCGGCCAACCCTATGGCCGGAGCAGTGAATTCATTTGAAGTTAGCTCAGGTAAAGCTCTGAATTTCAACATAGTAATAAAGCCTGAAATTCATTGGACGCAGAATGTTGTTGCCCTCTGGGAAGGCAGCGACCCAATTCTAAAAAATGAAATGATCGCCATCGGGGCTCATTACGATCATGTCGGTACCAATCCAAACGCCCCGGGCGATGACAAGATATGGAACGGCGCGGACGATGACGGTTCGGGAACGGTAGCGGTTTTGTCTATCGCTGAAGCACTTGCAAAGACAAAGACTCGGCCGAAACGCTCGATCCTTTTCGTCTGGCACACCGGCGAGGAAAAAGGCCTGTGGGGCGCTGAATATTTCAACAAGTTCCCGACTGTGGACATTAAAAAGGTAATTGCTCAACTAAACATCGATATGATTGGCCGCAGCAGAAAAGAGGGCGACACAACCCCAGCGAATAAGGATCTGTCAGGTGAAAACGCGGTCTATGTTATCGGTTCCGAAATGATGAGCTCAACACTGGGTGCGGTCACAAAAGGTACAAACAACGCGTATTTGAAGATGAACTACGACCTTCGCTATGACGACCCAAAGGACACAAATCGTTTCTTTTTCCGCTCAGACCACTTTCACTACGCTGTCAATGGTATTCCGATCGTGTTCTGGTTCACAGGCGTCCACGAGGATTACCATCAGCCGGGCGATCATGCTGACAAGATCGACTATGCAAAGATGGAAAAGATTACGAGGACAATATTCCTGACGCTGCTCCAACTTTCCGATTTAAAGGAACGGCCGAAGGTTGATAAACAACTTCCGCCTGAGTTAACCCAACGATAATCAAAAATGCCTATGTAAGCATGGGCGATACAACCAAGATAACGGCCGTCTGAATAAGTGCCTTTTTCAGACGGCCGCTTTTGTTTAGTTTGCTTTTGGTTATTGCGACTTCTCTTCGAGTAGTAACCTATATGCCTCAGATTTAGCGATACCAAATTCTTTTGCTACCCTTTTCAAAGCGGATTTACGGTCCACACCTTCACTTTCTATATCGGCGATCCGGCCGCTAATTGATGATTTGTTTTGGGTTGTGGTCACCTGCTCATCGCTCTGTCCGAATAAAAGAACTATCTCACCTTTAACCGCTGCATTTGCGAAATGCGTTGACAGTTCGCTGATGCGTCCGCGGATAATTTCCTCATGGATTTTTGTCAATTCGCGGGCGACTGCCATTGTGCGATTGCCCAGAATATCGAGACAGTCCCTGAGTGATTTGGCAAGTCTGTGCGGAGCCTCGTAAAAGATGAGTGTCGATGGTATATCACGAACCTCTGCGAGCCGCTTACGCCGCTCCCCTTTTTTTGAGGGGAGAAACCCGCCAAAAAACATCGAATCCGTTTCAAGGCCCGATACGATAAACGCGCTGACAAAAGCAACCGCTCCGGGAATCGGAACAATCAGGGCACCTATCTCGATGCCCCTTTGTACAATTCGAAACCCCGGATCACAAATTCCAGGCGTTCCGGCGTCTGAAACGATCGCAATAGACTGACCAGCGATGAGCCGGTCGGCCAACTCTTGGGCGCGTTCATTCTCATTATGCTGGTGATAGCTCACGGCTCTATTTGAGATGCGAAAATGATTGAGCAGATTGCGGGTGTGCCGGGTATCTTCGCAAGCTATAATATCGACGCTTCGCAATATTTCGATAGCCCGCAGCGTTATATCCTGCAGATTTCCGATCGGGGTGGCGACTAGATAGAGGGTTCCTGGCATAGCTTTGGTAGCTTGATTTGGCTGAGTAATTCTAACCGATTTAGCTAGATTAAGAGGAACTCTGAATCAAGAAAAAAGCCCGCGATCAGATGGAACGCGGGCAAAAGAGAATGTGAATAGTCGTCCGTTTAGAAAGGCCACCAATTTGGCATATTGTTTCGGCCGTTACGGTTCGGCGGGAAACGATTGTTGCGGTTGTTCCGGTTATTGCGATTGTTGTTGTCATAACTGGCATTGCCGCCGAGATAACGCAGGTCATTACGGATGCTCGCCCAAAGACTTTGCACGTTATAGCTTATCCGCCCACGACCAATCGCGCGATCAACCTGTGAAGCCGTGTACATGACACGTCGTATCTTGCGTTCATTATATCGCCCGTCATTGTCTAGGTCTTTGACAGCGTCCTTAAAGCGGTCTGCTACTTCGTTTATCTGATCCTCGCGACGTGTCCCGTCAATGCGACTGCGGTCAAGTTCACGATCTACTATCTTGACAAACTGCCGTGAGCGATCCTTAAGACCGCGCACAGTCGAACGCGCGTCATTATATCCTCCGTGACCATATCCACCGTTACGCCCATACGGATCGTACTGGCCGCCGTTACGGCCGTACGGATCGTACTGGCCACCGTTCCATTGAGCAGAAGCAACTGCCGGTATGCCCAAAACCATGAGTGAAAATGCTCCTAATGCCACTAAATTTCTAATACTTTTCATTGTTTTCTCCCTTCGCATAATTTTAAGGCAATGGTTTCGACATTGCTCACTTAGTATTAAATGCAAAGGGTGTGCCAGACATTGATATTCCCGTCTTTACAGACCTTGACACAAAAAAAACAGTTGAGATGGGCGGTTTACCTACGAAGTGGTTTACCGGATGCTCCATAACGTAGATTGTAAAAAACTAATAATGTATATGCGACTTCACAATATTACCCAACGAATTGGCAGCGCATATGCGCCCTCCGGCCTCGACCTTACCTGTAAGCGAGTCGAGTTCGTCTGATGAGTCGAGAATGCGGGCTCTGAGATCTTTCATAGAAATAGATGGATCGCTCGCAATGATCAAAGCGGCGACACCGGAAACGTAAGGTGTGGCCATCGATGTGCCTGAGGCTTCACGATACGAGTTATTTAACCAGGTAGACAGAATATCTTTGCCCGGTGCCGCAACATGAACAGTTTTAATTCCGAAGTTTGAAAAGCTCGCTAACTCATCGCTGCGGTCAAGGGCAGCGACGCTGATGACGTTTGGCAGGTCGTAATTTGACGGAAAATGCGGACGGCTGTCATTGCTTGTACCGTTGTTACCGGCGGCGGCGACAAAGAGAATCCCGGCCTCACCGGCGGCCCGGATCGTGTCTTCGAGTGCCTTTGACTTGGAAGTCGAACCCCAGCTCGCACTTATAACCCGAACGTTGACGTCATTTTTCTTGCGGTCGATAGCATAATTGATCGCCGCTATCGCATCACTCGTCGAGCCAAAACCGCCGCGTCCGAGGAACTTGAGCGGCATAATTCTGACCGTTTGATTGATTCCCGAAACGCCGATGCCGTTATCGCCCTCGGCACCGATGATGCCGGCGCAGTGCGTCCCGTGGCCGTTGTCATCCATGGGGTCGGTCAACCTGTCTGTACCGTTGTATCCATTGAGATCGTTAAAGGTACCGAGTTCGTCGTCGGTGTATGCCGGTAAACTATCCGGTCTAATCCACATATTTCCAACCAGATCGGAGTGTGTATAGTCAACACCGCTGTCGAGCACGGCGACCACTACCTCTTCGCTGCCCCTTGTAGTTTCCCACGCTGTGATCGCGTCTATGTCGGCTCGTGTTTTGCCGCCGTCCTGTCCGAGATTGTTGAGCGCCCATTGCTCGGCAAACATAGGATCATTTGGAGCCCCGGCGGGCAGATTGCGAAGTAAAAGATCCCTCGGTGCCTCAGTCTGTTTCGGAATATCGAGCCGTATCTCAAAATTTACTTCGGCGTAATCAACCGCATCGGTCATCGCGGCATACTGATCGGCGACGGCCTGCGCGTCGGCATTATCAAGGTCGTCGATAACCGTCAGCCCGCCCACCGACTCGATCTCGTCGATTAATCGGTCATTATTTGCGGCGGCGATGGCCCGAACATCATCAAGACCTGAACCCGGTTTGAATCGCACAAGAATCTCTGGCCGTCCAACAGAAATCGTTTTGACAGGATTCACCGTTTTATCAATACGTGTCGACTTATGATCAGGGCCACGTAAAGCCGTTTTCCAACGTGCTATCTGCCCAAATAAGGCGGCAAATGTGATTAAGATCACGGCTATTGTGATGTGTATCCAGATGTTGTTGCGATTCATAATACTGCTCCTTCGGGGTGTGAGTTTGCCCACGCTCTAATTTAATCTATGACGTAATTTTCCCCTTTAAAGTTGTGCAGGCGGAGTTGATATTTATCAGCTCGATACTCGTAATTTTTGCCGTCTGCCTTGAGATCGATCTGCCAGCCGTTTGAGATCATCTGTGCGGACATCTCGTCTTTGGCCGGGGAGCCAAGCGACATATCAGGGAATTCCTGTTCTGCAACAGTTCCAGATTCGATATCATTCACGTTTATCTTTAAACGTTTAGCCAGGTCACTTTTTGCACGCTCAACAGCAGATGTTTTTGTAAAACTCATATAGTTTCTGATGTAGCTTAATCTTGCTCTTTCTACGAATTTAAGTCAATAAAAGTTCATATCTTGTAGCGTTTGGTAAGATTTTGTGTTACCTCGACAATGGCCGGGACGATAAACATCGCGCAGGCAAATCCAAGGACTAGGCCGGTAATCAAGCGTGAAACTTGTGTGTTTTCCCAGATTCCGAATGCCGTCAGCGACCAATCGATTGAAATAGGAATTAGTGACAGAAACAGCCAAAATCTTGGCAGTGGGTCGATCTCTTCAATGCGGTGTAAAAGCGGATAGACTAAAAACCCTAACATCAGGCCAAAATAAACTCCAAAACAACGCGAACAAACTGCAAATTTTTCGCCTCCGATATGAAACGACCGGTCGGGGATCTGATGACAAATAAAACTGAAGAATTGGTAGAGTGGTGATGAAAAAGCGGGCAAACCGTATGAGTTGGCGAGCGGCGCTAAAAGTATCAGCGACGTCCAAACCAACACCACTACCAATCCTGTCATCCACACGCGAAGCGCCTGCTTTCGTTTCATAACGGCAACTTTTAGCGGAATATAGTTTTGGGCGGGCATATTTACGCGATATTTTTGGTAAACGATTTTTCGGTCTCCAAAATATGATGCGTTGTTTGAATAACCGTGTCGGGATTTAGGGAAATCGAGTTTATACCTCGTTTGACAAGAAATTCGGCAAATTCAGGATAATCCGATGGTGCTTGGCCGCAGATGCCGATCTTTTTCCCGGCCCGTTTGGCGGCGTCTATCGCCATCGCCACCATTTTTTCGACTGCCCCATTTCGCTCGTCAAAAAGGTGTGCGACCATCTCACTGTCGCGGTCGAGGCCGAGGGCAAGCTGTGTCAGGTCGTTGGAACCGATGGAGTAACCATCAAAAACCTTGAGAAATTCGTCAGCAAAAACGACATTAGCGGGCAGCTCACACATGGCATATATCTCGAGCTCGTTTTCGCCCTGTACGAGGCCGTGCTCGGCCATCAGGGCTATGACCTTTTCGCCTTCCTCGACGGTGCGGCAAAATGGGATCATCGGTTTGATATTGATGAGCCCCATATCCTCGCGGGCACGCAGGAGAGCGAGGCACTCGAGTCTGAAACCGGCCTTATAGCGGTCGTCGTAATAGCGCGACGCTCCGCGAAAACCAATCATAGGATTTTCCTCGACTGGTTCAAACTCCTTGCCGCCGACGAGCATCGCATACTCGTTCGATTTAAAGTCGGACATCCTTACGATGACAGGTTTTGGATAAAAAGCAGCGGCGATACGCCCGATGCCCTCGGCTAAAGAACGGACAAAAAATTCCTTCGGATCTTCCTCGAGAATGCGGTTGGATATCAGCTCAACATCGGCCGCAGCCTTTAGATTAGGATAATTCACGAGGGCCATAGGATGGATGCCTATGTGATTATTTATAATGAATTCGAGCCGTGCGAGACCGACGCCGTCGTTTGGCAGCCGCGAGACGGTAAAAGCGTGGTCGGGGTCGCCGACATTCATCATCACCTGCGTCATCGGGCGTTTCGTATCGGTAATTTTCTGCTTTTCGACCTTAAAATCGATCTTGCCGTAGTAGATGTTGCCGCGTTCCCCCTCGGCACAGCTTACGGTGACGTCGGTTCCGTTTTTTATCTTTTCGGTTGCGTCGCCGGTTCCGACAATGCAAGGAATACCCAGTTCGCGACTGATGATGGCGCTGTGACATGTGCGTCCTCCGCGTTCGGTGACTATCGCCGAGGCCCGTTTCATTATAGGCTCCCACGCCGGGTCCGTCATCGATGTAATTAGTATCTCGCCCTGTTTAAATGTATTTAGCTTGGCCGAATCTAGCAGAACGTGCGCCGTGCCATGGCCGATCTTTTCACCGACAGCGACGCCCGAGACGAGCGGAGCTCCGTGACTGCCGATGAGCTTGTATTTTTCGATATAGTTAGTCGTATTTTGAGCGTGAATTGTTTCGGGACGGGCTTGTAGGATAAAGAGTTTGCCGGTCACGCCGTCTTTGGCCCATTCGATGTCCATCGGTTGAGGTTTGCCGGCGAGCTTGGAGTAATGATCTTCGATTGCACACGCCCACTGGGCGAGCTTCAAAACCTCAAATCCGGCGAGGCACAGGCGGTTGCGCTGAGACTCGACCACCTCGCGGACCTGCGTTCCGGCGCCGTCGTCTGCAAAGACCATTTTCACTTCTTTAACACCGAGCTTTCGCGTGACAATCGGGCGGAAACCCATTTTGAGCGTCGGCTTAAAGACGATCCATTCGTCGGGCGTCGCCATTCCTTGGACGACCGCTTCGCCGAGTCCCCAGGCGCCGTTAATTACAACCACCTCGCGAAAACCGCTCTCGGTATCGAGCGTAAACATCACGCCAGAACACGCAATATCAGACCTGACCATCGGCTGGACGCCAATCGATAGAGCAACGTCAAAATGGTCAAACCCTTTGGCGGTGCGATACGAGATGGCTCGGTCAGTCCAGAGCGACGCATAGCATTCGTGACACGCCTCGATTAGCCGTTCGCCGCGCACATTCAATATCGTATCTTGTTGACCGGCAAACGAAGCATCGGGCAGATCCTCAGCCGTCGCCGACGAACGCACCGCGACCTCGAATATCTTTTTGCCGATTCGCTCACCAAGGGCCGTGTGGGCCGCAAAGATCGCCGACTCTACCTCTTTTGGAAACGGAGTTTCGAGCATCAACGCACGTGCTTCTCCCCCTACGCGGGCCAACTCGTCGAGGTCGTTAACGTCTAGATTTTTTAGTAAAGTTTGAAGTTTTTTGCGAAGGCCGCCGGTCTCGAGCAGCAGTTCGTATGCGGCGCTAGTGGTAGAATATCCGTCAACAGCCCGCACGCCCTGTTTGGTCAGCTCGCGAAAGAGCTCGCCGAGACTCGCGCATTTGCCGCCGACCACCGCCACATCGCCGGCACCAACCTGACTAAGTTCGAGAACGTATTGGTTTGAATCTGACATAAGATCAATATATCCGCAAAAAGGCTCAATGGACGCAAAAAAAGATCTGAATTTTAGTTGTTAAGTGGCCATCTCTTTTTTGCGGATTTTGCGTTAATTCTCTCTTAAAATCTTATAACTGCGTCAGGCCCGCCCTCGACGTGCACGGTGTCGACAAAACGGATGTTTTTAGAATCAGTCGTCATAACCACTGAATGGGTTCGTTTACCGGCACCGAAAAATCGTACTCCCCGCAACAGAGAACCATCCGTCACACCGGTCGCGGCGAAGATGATTTTTTTGCCCGGAGCGAGGTCGTTAGTATCGAATATTTTGTATGGATCTGAGATTCCCATTTCGCCGAGACGTTTCATCAGTTCGTCAACGGGCGGAACTTTCGATTTGTCGACGCCAAGGCGCTCAGGGTCAAATACAAACTTCGACTGAATCTCACCGTTGAGACATTTCATCGCGGCAGCCGTGATGACACCCTCAGGAGCCCCGCCGATGCCCATCAGTGCGTGAATGTTTGTACCGGCAACAGCGGCCGAAATCCCGGCGGAAAGATCGCCATCCGAGATCAAACGAATTCGTGCACCGGCCGCTCTTACTTCGTCAACGAGGGCTTTGTGACGGCTGCGGTCGAGACACATTACCGTCAGGTCATCGACGTCGCGGCCAAGACGGCGGGCGATATTTTTCAGATTTTCCGTCACCGGAGCGTCAATATCGACGGCTCCGCGGCACGATGGGCCGACGACGATCTTGTCCATATAGATGTCCGGTGCGTACAATAGACCCCCGCGTTCGGCGGCGGCCAGGACGGCGATGGCGTTATTTGCACCTAGTGCGCAGAGATTGGTTCCCTCGAGTGGATCAACAGCGATGTCAACCTCGGGAAATTCCGTCCGAGCCTCTGGCGAAAAGATACCGCCGCCCAGTTCCTCGCCGATATAGAGCATCGGGGCCTCGTCGCGTTCGCCCTCGCCGATGACGATACGGCCGCGCATCGGAACGGTGTCCATCACCTCGCGCATTGCCTCGACGGCGACATGGTCGGAATATTTACGGTCGCCCTGACCCATGGTTTTGGCAGACTCGATGGCAGCAGCCTCGGTCACGCGCAAAAAATCGAGAGACAAATCACGTTCAGCTTTAATAGTTTTCATCTGATGTCCTTTTAGAAAAGTTCCGGTAACGTTACGGTTATTGAAGGCATTTTACCACTTGTCTAACCTGATTTGACAAGTTAGGCTCAGGATATTACGGTTTTAGTTTGGATTCGGGTTGAGTTTTTAGAGTTTGGGGAGTTTTTAGAGTTTTTAGAGCCTACCTTCGGAGAGGACTCCTTTAATAACTTTATAAACTCCACGAACTTCACAAACTCTAAAAACTTTTTTATTATGACTTATATCGTCACCACCCCTTGCATCGAATGCAAATATACCGACTGCGCCGCTGTTTGCCCCGTTGAGGCGTTTCACGAAACTCCCGACCGGCTCCTTATCAATCCAGACGCTTGTATCGATTGTGATGCCTGTTTGCCAGAGTGCCCGGTAGAGGCGATCTTCTCGGACATGTCGATCCCCGAAGAATATCTCGATTGGCTTGAGAAAAACGCCGAGGCCGAAAATTATCCGATCATCAGCGTCAAACAGCCCGCGTTAATGGGAGCCGGATGTACGGGTCCTCCAGAATAGGTCTTATCATTCGGATATTTCGTCGGATACTCTATCCATCTCCACAGCTCGTACGTGCGACCAAAAGGATCTCTTAGTTTTGCAACAACGGTCATTTGACTCTGATTATCGAGAAGACAGTGTCGGCGGCGCGAATGATAATTTTGGGTGGAGCGTCGGCGCGTAGTCCCATATTCATTCGGCCTAATAATCGCCCCGGAATTACTATCGTCCCAGACAGGGAGCTACTTCCATCGGAAACCGATTCGGGCCGAAACGGGCAAGCTAATGGTTCTGACCGGTGTACGGCCGACAGAATATCGCGTATTAAAAATATTCTCTATCGCACCGTAGATCTGCAAATTTTCCCTGAGTTTCCTCGATGCAAAAATATCGACCTGTGCAAACGGCTCGAGGCGAAATAAATTCAGGTCATCATCAAACTGTTCGCTAGACGCTCTGGCTTGAACCGCAACTGTCCATTTCGGCCGCGAATGTCGAGCCTGAATACTGATTTGATGCTGCGGAACCTGCGGAATCATCATTCCCACCAATCCCGGATTCGACGGAAAACTGGTGACGGTTGAGTCGGCAAAAAGATAGCTGGCCGACAGATCGATTTGGTTAAGAGCTGTCTCAGCCTCAATCTCGATCCCGGTGGAACGCGTCGTTCCGGCATTTTGGCGCTGTCTCGTGATTAGGGTCGGTGTGGTCAATATCGTCACGTTGGCCACCGGGCGGTCGATTCTTGTCCAAAAGCCGCTGGCCCTCAGAGAAAAATATTTTCTCGTAAGACTGACTCCCGCCTCTAGGTTATTTGCTCGTTCAGCCTTTAAATTTTCGTTGGCTGTGGTGATGACATTGCCGACACGAAAGGCCCGGTAGAGTTCGTTCAACGTCGGCGAGCGAAAGCTGCGCGAGGCATTGGAGTAAAATGAGAGTTGGTCGGACACATGATAAAGGATCCCTATCTGCGGGCTGATCGCATCTTCGGCACGATCGGGAAAGACCGTAGTCGCAATAAAATTTGTTGAAAGTGTCCGAGTTGAGATTAACGCATTGTAGTTATTCCATCTGTCGTAACGCACGCTCCCAGCGACTACGAGCTTTTCGCCGATCTTAGCAAAATCCTGAACGAAGATTCCATAAGTCGTTTCCCGGCCACCGTTTCCCATCATTGATGTCGGAATATTATTCGCAAATGCGACCTCGTCGCTGGCACCGCGAACATTTCTAAATTCAATTCCAGCGAGTAACGTATGTTCTTTATAGACTCGAGATAAATGACCGAAAAAGCCTGCAGTCTGTGCCGGGACTCGTTGGACGCGGTTTAATGCCTCAGCTGTTCTCGTGGCATTGACAGCCGAAAATATCTGATCGTAGACCTGGGATCCGCCAAACGCACGCCATTTAAATTTAATCTCCGACGAATCTTTAAGAAAATCACCTCCGGCAATCAGTTGCCGGATATGAGTCCGGTTGGTCTGTAAACCGGTCCCGTTTGTCCGCACCTCGCCGAAGTACGACGGACGGAGAAAGAAGGAGCTTTGCTTACCTATATCTCGCAGTAGTTGTGATGAAAAATTGGAGCTTCGCACCCCGGCAAAAACATCAGCCGAGCCGCGTGCGGCTTCATCGACCGGTTTAAAGCCTTTAGTTTGAAAGCTCGATGCCGTAACGTCAGCCATCCAGCCGTGAATATTAAACCCAGCAAAGCCGGAACCCGACAGTGTATTTTGGGTGCCGCCAAAAACGTCCGCTGAGAAATTAAACTTGTCCTCGATCTTGCGCGGAATTACAGTAATAGCTCCGCCCAAGCTCGAGTCGCCGTAAAGACTCGAGGCTCCGCCGCGCAGGATCTCGACCCTCTCGATGGCTATATGAGAAATTCGATTCCATTGGACCCAGCCGCCAAAAGGGTCATTGAGCGGCACGCCGTCAAACAGCACGACCGATCGGCTCGCCCCGCTGGCACCGACGCCGCGAAGCGAGACGCCCTGAGTCGTCGGATTTGCGTTGCGGCTCGATGAGCGTCTAAATATTGAGAATCCGGCCGATTGCCGCAGAGTATCGTCAATGGTGGGAGCAGCCGCCGATTCTATCTCGACGCGCGAAAACGTCACAATGCTCGCAGGCGTATCACCGATTCGAGTCTCGATCCTGTTTGCCGTTACTAGCACTTCCTCTAGAATCGGGGCGGGCGTTGCGGCTGGCTCCTGCCCTTTCGCAAGGCTCGCAAAGAGTATTACCAGACAGGTTGCGGAGATCAAATACATAAAAAAATCATTGCAAAAAGGAATACAAGAATGTTTAATTGTATATTAGCATGGGATTTCCCCGTGCATTCGACCGACAATATATATGTTCGACAACGTGGCCCCAGGCACAAATAAGATACTGCGCGGTGTGGTTGATTGGCGTATGAAGGTTCTGGTTTTATTTGGAACACGGCCCGAGGCCATAAAGCTCGCACCTGTCATCCATGAATTGCGCAAAAAATCCTTTCAGACAATCGTAGTTTCATCGAGCCAGCATAAACAGCTCTTAAAACCTTTTCTAGAGTCGCTCGATGTTGACGTCGATTTTGATCTGGGGGTAATGCGGCGAAATCAGTCGCCTAACGAAGTCTGCTCGCGGGTGATGGGCAAGCTCGACAAACTACTCGATTCTGAACAGCCCGATCTCATTCTCATTCAAGGAGATACGACTACGACTCTAGCAGGTGCATTGGCTGGATTTAACCGCCGGATACCGGTCGGGCACGTAGAGGCAGGCTTACGTTCTGGCAATCCGCTAAGCCCTTTTCCTGAGGAGATGAACCGGCGGTTGGTGTCACAGATCGCATCGTTTCACTTTGCTGCAACCGAAAAAAACCGCCGCAATTTGCTTTCTGAGGATGTTCCGAGCGAAAAGGTGTTTGTCACTGGAAATCCGGTCGTCGATTCACTTAAATATATGCTGAAAAATCTTAGCGTCACGCCTGAGATAACGCAGCTTATAAAGAAAACCGATGGCAAAAAACGTCTGTTGCTGACTACTCACCGCCGCGAGAGTTTTGGTACGGCGATGTCGGCGAATATGAAGGTCATTCGCGATTTTGTCGATAAGCGAAATAATGTCTGTCTATTCTTCCCAGTTCATCCTAATCCCAATGTAAAAGCGATCGCGAAAGAAATCCTCGGCGGACATGAGCGCATTCATCTGTTGGGACCGCTCGATTACTCAGATTTTCTCGCGATCATGAAATCGGCGTGGCTGATAGTTTCAGATTCCGGCGGTGTGCAGGAGGAAGCTCCAAGTCTCGGCAAGCCGCTGTTAGTTTTGCGTGAAAATACGGAGCGGCCGGAGGCAATACGGGCGGGTGTATCAAAATTGATCGGCAACAGCCCGGGATCGCTAAAACAGCTGCTCGAAGAAAATTACTCGGTCGAAACCTGGATAAAATCAGTAAAAGAAGTCGCTAACCCGTTTGGCGACGGACGCTCCGCCGCCCGGATCGTTCGTGTCATCGAGGAAAAACTGGCGACAAAACCGATCCAGGCCAAAGCTCAGGGTTCACTTTTCTAGTCTCAAATGAATTCCCCAAACAAACCAAAACAGCATTTGCTCACCATTTTGGTCGAGGACTATTTCCATGTCGGGGCGTTCGAAAACCTAATTCAGCAGCGAAACTGGACAAATTTTGAGCCGCGTTATGAAAAAAACACGCGAAAAACCCTCGATCTGCTCGAAAGGAATGACACTAAGGCGACATTTTTTGTCCTCGGATGGATTGCCGAGCAAACTCCGTCGCTTATTCGTGAGATCGTCGCCCGTGGCCATGAGGTCGCCAGCCGCGGATTTTACCATCGCAGTTTGAAGAATCTGACTGACGAGGAGTTTCGTGAAGACCTTAGAAGAACCAACCGCGCGATCGAGAATGCCTGCGGTCAGAAAGTGATCGGCTACCGCGCCGCCGAGAAACTTTCTTTTGAAAAAGACGCCTGGGTCCTGGATGTTTTAGCCGACGAGGGTTTTGTTTACGACTCATCGTTTATGCCGACGCGAAAAACTGATAAAGGCAAACGGGTTGCGCACCAGGTGCACACGGGGGCAAAGGTTTTATGGGAATTCCCATATTCGACCCGCGATTTAGGCTTGGGTATCCTGCCGATATCGGGCGGAAATTATTTTCGCCAAATCCCATACACGTTAATGCGTTATGCCGTGCGAAACTGGCACGAGCTCACCGATAAACCGTTTATATTCTATTTTCATGTCTGGGAACTCGACCCCGAACAGCCGCGTATCTCCGCCGCGTCGCACCTCAATCGCATTCGTCATTATCGAAAACTCGATAAAATGGAATGGATCCTGAACGAGAACCTCTCGCTCTACGACTGTGTCGGAGTTGCGGAATTTCTGGGATTAAATGATGAGATCCAGACAAATATTGCGAAATACGTCGTTGCCGATCAACCCTTAACTGTCGTCAATCCGCCCTCAGAGAAGCAGACGCCAGTTTCAGTCGTGATTCCCTGCTACAACGAGCAGGAGGCTTTGCCGTATCTGGCCAATACTTTGCGGGCGGTCGAGACGGGACTTGCAGAAAACGGTTATGCTGCTAACTTCATATTTGTCGATGACCTCAGCACTGATGACACTTTTGCTGAACTTCACAGGCTATTTGATAATCGGCCAAATATCAGGATCGTGCGGCACGAAACCAATCAGGGCGTCGCTGCCGGGATAATGACCGGATTAAGAACGGCTGAAACCGAGATCGTCTGTTCTATGGACTGCGACTGCACATACGATCCGCACGAACTGTCAAACATGCTACCGATGATGAAAGAAAATGTTGACCTCGTGACCGCATCGCCGTATCATAGAGATGGCGGAGTGAGAAACGTACCCGGTTGGCGTTTATTCCTGTCTCGCGGTGCCTCGTTTCTTTACCGTCGGGTTTTACGTTCAAAATTAGACACGTATACTAGCTGTTTCCGCGTTTACCGGCGTAGCTCGATGGTCGGGACAGACCTTCGTGAATCCGGATTCCTGGGGGTTGCTGAGATGCTCGGGAAACTCGATCTACGCGGCGGCACAATCGTTGAATACCCCACAGTTTTGGAAGTGCGGCTCTTTGGCATCTCCAAAATGAAAACGGTCAAAACCATATTTGGCCACCTTAAACTACTTACCCACCTCACAAATTTACGTTGGTTTCGGAAATCTGAACCGATTAAAACTTCTTTAACGACAGAGAAGCTTGGAACAGTTTCTGAGAATTCGACAGACTAAAAACGAGGTAGAGAATCAATCGGCTTTGTGTTTATTTTTGTCCTAACTTTGTGGTCTTTTGTGTTGAAAAAAAATTAAACACAAAGTACACGAAGGGAAGACACAAGTCACAAGGAAAGAAATCGACTTAGGCAACGGTACAGTTCAAATAAACCACTACTCAAAATAAATATTATGACACCAGTAACAACACCGGAAAGGCTGATGATTCTGCCTTCGGATCAGGATGCGTCCGGACGGACATTTGGCGAAACCGAAATACGTTACGTTACCGAGGCTCTCAAGAGCGGTACGCTGACGACAACAAAAGGTAAATTCGGTAAAATGCTTGAGCAGAAATTTGCCGAGAAATTTGGTGCTAAATACGCCTATGCTTGCACATCCGGCTCGGCGGCGATCCATATCGCGGTCGCAACCGTTAACCCAAATCCCGGTGACGAGATCATCACGACCGCAATCACCGATATGGGTGCCTTGACACCGCTCATGTATCGTGGCGTGGTTCCCGTGTTTTGCGAAGTTGACCCGAAAACGTTGAATGTCACGGCCGAGACCATCAAAGCAAAGATCTCCGACCGCACAAAAGCGATTATCGTCACGCATCTCTTTGGAAATCCGTGTGAGATGGACGCGATCATGGCTCTTGCAAAAGAACATAACCTGCCCGTGATCGAAGATTCGGCACAGACATTTCTCGCAAAACACGGCGACAAATATGCCGGAACGATCGGGGACATCGGCTGTTTCAGCCTCCAGCAAGGCAAACACATGACCGTCGGCGAAGGCGGAATGGTTGTCACAAATGACGAAAAGATCGCCCGCCACATGTTCCTCTATATCAATAAAGCATGGGGTTATGGCGATGCGAATGCGGATCATTACTTTATGGCCCTGAATTATCGCATCAGTGAACTTCAGGCCGCCGCCGCTCTCGGTCAGCTCGAAAAGCTCGAGGAATGCGTCTCAAACCGACAGCGGACGGCCGCTATGTTTGAGGATTTGCTGAGCGGCATCGAGGGTATCGAAACACCGGTGATCGCCGATAACGCAACCCACGTTTATTGGAAATATTGCCTCACCGTCGATGACACCAAGATCGAGGGCGGCTCAGTCGGCATGGCCAATCTGCTGAAAGAAAAGAATATTTTCTCGGCACCGCGCTATATCGTTAAACCGGCTTTTATGTGCCAAGTGTTCCAGGAAAAAAACACGCTCGGCGACAGCCAGTTCCCTTTCAACCTTGCCCGCGAAGGTGCGGTCGATTACGAAATGGAAAATTATCCGCTCACGGCAAAGGCATTGCACGACGTGCTGGTTTTGCCCTGGAACGAGAAATATACGGACGAGCATGTTCGATACATTGCAGATAATGTGCGAATTGCAGCTTCGAAACTGAGGAAATAAATCAGCGGCAGATGAACGCAGATGACGCAGATCTGAAAAAACGTAAATCTACGTTGTCTGCGTTCATCTGAATAAACTCTTATGAAAAAACTTAAATTTGGACTAGTTGGAGCCGGCGGAATTGCTCAGGCGTATGCCCAGGCTTTTAATGAAAGTAAATGTTGTGAGCTCGTCGCTGTGGCCGACGTTCGCGCCGACGCGGCAAATGCACTAGCCGAGATCGTCGGCGGTAAAGCATACAGCGATTACCGGCAGCTTGCCGATGTCGAACTCGACGCACTGATTGTCGCGACACCACCGAGTACGCATCCGGAAATTGCCTGTTTCTTTATGGAACACGGCATCCCGGTTTTGTGTGAGAAACCACTGTGTTTAAGCGTCGCCGAGGCAGAGAAAATGATTGCCACGGCCGCCGCAAACAATGTTTTGTTTACGATGGCGTCGAAGTTTCGCTATTGTGAGGACGTCGTCAAAGCAAAAGGAATCTTGGCATCTGGAATGCTGGGCGACGTGCTGCAGTTTGAAAATGCGTTTACCGCCAAGGTCGATATGTCGCAGCGTTGGAATTCGAATGCTGAGTATTCGGGCGGCGGAGTTTTGATCGATAACGGCACGCACTCGGTTGATATTATCCGGTATTTTATGGGCGGAATCGACTCGGTTTTAGTTGTCGATGCGGGCGGCACACAAGGACTTTCGGTTGACGAAAACGTCAAGATGTTTGCCAAAACCACGGGGAATGTCACGGCAAGCGTCGATCTGACGTGGGGTATTAACAAAGAGCTTCCCTATTTCATCAGTATCTTTGGCACAAACGGTGCGTTGCATATCGGTTGGCGCGAGTCGAAATACAAGCTCAACTCGAGTCCCGATTGGACAGTTTTTGGCAGCGGCTATGACAAGGTTGCGTCATTCAAAGGCAAGATCGAGAACTTCAGCCACGCCCTGCACGGCAGTGAGGAACTCTATATCAAACCTGAAGACGCCCTCGCATCAGTCCGCGTGATCGAGGCGGCGTACAAATCGCTCAACCAAAACCTCTGGCAGCCAGTAGTGGAGAAAGCTGATGCAGCGAGGTAAGAATTTCAGCGCAAAGTCACAAAGAAGCAAAGAAGCAAAGATTTTTTAAATTCTTTCGTTTTGCTTTGCTTTAAAAACTCTTTACATATGGCAAGAATTCATCCGACAGCGATAATCGAAGAGAACGTCACGCTCGGCGAAGGCACGAGCATCTGGGACAACGTCCATATTCGCCACGGGGCGACCATCGGCGACGAGTGCATCGTTGGCGAAAAAAGCTATATCGCCTACGATGTCAAGATCGGCAACCGCGTAAAGATCAACGCCATGGTATATATCTGTGCCGAGGTGACAATCGAGGACGGCGTGATGATCTCTGCCTCTACAACGTTTACAAACGACCGCTTTCCACGGGCTACGTTTCCCGATCTTAAGTCGCTGCGTCCGTCAGAACCCGACGAACACACCTTAGCGACACTGGTCCGCGAAGGCTCAACCATCGGGGCCGGCTGCATCATCGGCAACGATCTTGAGATCGGCCGTTGGGCGATGATTGGAATGGGTTCGATCGTGACCAAAACTGTGCCCGATTTCCATCTCGTGCTGGGTTCACCGGCACGGTCGGTGGGAGCGGTGTGCAAATGCGGGCTTTTATTTCACAAATTTACCGACGGCGACAACGGATCGTACAACTGCGAATGCGGACTCGAATACCAGATAACTGATCGTAGTGTTATCGAAAAAAAATTAAACGCCGAGACCGAAAAAAAGCAGAAAATAAAACTGAATTCGCGTTTGCGTAAATCTTTTCTCTCCGCGTCTCAAGGATCACTGGGTTAAAAAACAACTTCCAAATGACTCAAAATATTGCAATTATAGGTTCCGGATTTCTTGGTATGACGCTCGCATTGCGGCTTGCTGAGCGGGGCGATAAGGTCACGCTTTTTGAGAGTGCCGATCAGATTGGCGGCCTCGCCTCGGCATGGGAGATCGGCGATGTCGTTTGGGACAAGCATTATCACGTGACGCTCGCGTCGGACAAACACACGCGAAACCTCGTCGAGGAACTCGGCCTCGGCGGCGACTATCGCTGGGTCGAGACAAAGACCGGCTTTTACACCGACGGACAGCTCGTATCGATGTCGGATACTAAGGAATTTATTAAGTTTCCCCCGCTTGATTTCATCAGCAAACTCCGGCTTGGCGCGACAATCTTTTACGCTTCTCGCGTAAAAAATTGGAAGAAGCTGGAAAAAATTCGGGTCGAGAAATGGCTGACGAGACTATCGGGCAAAAGGACGTTTGAAAAGATATGGAAACCCCTGCTTAAGGCAAAGCTCGGCGATGCCTATAAAGAGACATCTGCCGCCTTTATCTGGTCGACGATCCAGCGAATGTATGCAGCTCGCAACTCCGGTCTCAAGAAGGAGATGTTTGGCTATGTTCGCGGCGGATATGCTCGTGTGCTTGAGAGATTTGGTGAGATTTTAGTAGAGAAAGGTGTTGAGATTAGGCTGAATTCACGCATCGACACCGTCGAAAAACTTGATAACGGCAAGATCCGCTTGTCTCCAGTTGCGGCCCGGCGGCGAAGCGATGTTAAGCCGATGATCGTCCCGCAAAAGACAAAATACGGCGTTTTGCAGGCAGCAGCAACCGTCGCTCATGGATTTTCGGGGGCCTTTCTATCCGAACCAGGTCTTAAAACCAGCACGGTGGTGGATTTCCCCGGCAATGGGAAGGCAAATGACACTTTTGACATGGTGATTCTGACCTGTCCGTCAAATGTTGCTTCAAAAATGGCCCTGCAGCTCACAAAAATAGAAAAACAGGATCTTGATAATATCCGCTATCAGGGCATCGTCTGTGCGTCTGTCCTGATGAAATGCTCGCTGTCGAATTATTACGTCACTAACATCACCGACGAAACCCCCTTCACCGGCGTCATCGAGATGTCAGCGCTCGTCGACAAGAAAGAGTTTGGCCGCAACGCACTCATATATTTGCCAAAATACGTCTCTCCGGACGACGAGCTTTTTGATAAATCGGATGATGAGATACAGGAAATATTTTTGAGCGGCCTCGAAAAAATGTATTCGCATTTTAGTCGAAAAGATGTTCTGGCCTTCAAAGTCTCGCGTATCCGCCAGGTCTTTCCGCTACCGGTGCTGAACTATTCCCGTGATCTGCCCCCGTCTAAAACCTCTATCGATGGCTTGTATATCGTAAATTCCTCGCACATCGTCAACGGCACATTAAACGTAAACGAGACGGTTCTACTAGCTGAGAACTTTGTTAAGGAACTAAGCCGGAAACGCGACCGGTAGGGAGTGTGTTTGCCCTCGGAGTTAGGCATACTCCCTACCGTTGTATTTAACCCTCTTATTATGAAACAAATCGCGAGCCTTTCGCTCGACCTCGACAATCAGTGGTCCTATATGAAGACGCATGGCGACGCGGGCTGGGAATCCTTCCCGTCCTATCTCGATGTTGTCGTACCGCGCGTGCTTGCATTTCTAAAAGAGAGAGACCTCAAGATCACATTTTTTATCGTCGGGCAGGATGCCGCCCTTGAAAAAAATCATGCTGCCCTGGGACTGATAGCGGCGGCCGGACACGAGATCGGCAACCATTCGTTTAATCACGAACCGTGGCTGCATCTTTATTCAAAAGGTGAGCTAAACGAGGAATTTGATAACGCCGAATTGGCGCTTCGCAATATTACCGCCAAACGACCGACCGGCTTTCGCGGTCCTGGTTACAGTCTGAGTCCGGCCGTTTTAGAGGTTTTGGCCGAACGCGGTTACGAATACGACTGCTCGACGCTTCCGACGCATATCGGGCCACTGGCGCGAGCATATTACTTTTTCAAATCCCCGCAAATGTCCGATGAAGAACGTGAAAAACGCAAGAAACTGTTTGGCAAATTCGCCGACGGTTTTCAAAGCCTCAAACCATATCTGTGGGATGTTGGCGGCACTGATCTGGTCGAAATACCGGTGACCACCTTACCATTCTTCAAAGTTCCGGTTCATGCTAGTTATATAATTTATCTTTCGACATTTTCAGAGACATTAGCCCGTGTATACTGGCGGATGGCTGTTATGATGTGCCGTCTGACTAAAACTCAGTTCTCGCTGCTGCTTCATCCGCTTGATTTTTTGAGCTCGGACGATTTGCCGGAACTCGGATTTTTTCCCGGCATGAAGTTGCCCACTGCTAAAAAGCTGCAGATTCTTGGTGATATGCTGGGCACGCTTTCTAGCAACTTTGACGTGGTGAATATGCGAAGCCACGCTGAATTTGTCCGCGGTAATAAAAACTCCAACCCAAATTTTGTCCGAGCGAGCGTCGAGGCTGGCACGTAAAGACCGTAAGCCGAATACACGGCAGGAATTGCGTTATGTCATACATTTTAGCTTCAGATACAAGATTTTCGACTGAAATGCCGGAGATCGAACGTAAAGAAGGTGTAACAAGATCCGGTTTTGGAAAACTTCCTCTCATTTTTTTGCTTGTCTGTGCGGCGATAATAACAGTTGACCGTGTTGCTGTTCCGCAAGTCGCGTTTAATGTCGATTCTGCATCCTATGCTGTGGTCAGCCACGAGATGCTGCAAGGGAAATCACTCTATACCGATATTTGGGATCACAAACCGCCTGCGGTTTTTGTGGCATACGGTGCGGCAGAATTATTATTAGGCTATTCGCCGCAAACACTAGTTTTTCTAAATATATTTGTATCTCTCATAACCCTATTCGGCCTGTATTATGCAGGCAAGGCGGGTCACGGCGGTGTCATTTCCGGACTTATGGCGGCGGGCCTCTGGGTGATTTTATCGGGTACTTTTGAACTCGAGGGCCGTGATCCGAATACGGAACCATTTCTTAACGCCTGCATCATCTGGGCGTTTGCATTGCTCGCTGACGTTCGCCGTGAGCGGGCGACAACGAAAATCTCAAGCATCATCGGTCTGCTTTTTCTTCTGGCCTCATTTTTTAAGCCGATAGTGGTTGCCGTGGCTCTGTTACTGGTTTGCTCTCACTTTATCTTTTCGGCAGACCGTAAAAGAGCCTTATTCAACACTCTGATAATTGGTTCGATCGGATTCGTAGGTTGGCTTGCGATGTTCGGGTACTTTGCCGCCACCAACCGATTCGAGATTTTCTACGATAGCATTATTTCCTACAACCAGTTTTATTCAGGTGATATGTTGGCCAGCTTGATCGCCCCATTCAGACAGCAGGCCGAGTTCTTTCCCGATTTCATAAATCCGCTTGCCGTGTGTGCGTTTGCGGGTGTTATTCTCACTTTTATCAATAGCCGTCGTCACGGAGCTATATTGATTGCTTTTATCTGCTCAAGCTGGATCGCGATCGCCCTGCCGGGTCGGTTTTCGGTGCACTATTTCCAACTCTGGCTGCCGCCTCTGATTATCGGAGCGAGTTGGGCGATTGGCTATATTGCCGTTTCGAGAGACTTTCGGATTCGGGTTGTTTCGTATGGGGCGGCAGTTTTACTACTAGCTAGCCTGGTGTTTAATCAACTTCCGGTTTACGAGATCGTATTAGAAAAAAAATGGACTCCTTTTATACCGCTTTTGAATGCCGGGGAATCAACCGCCAATAAAATCAACGGCCTATTGATAAAGGATGAGACCTTTTTTGCTTGGGGCAATACGCCAACCCTTTATTTATTGACGGGACGGCGGCCAGCGACCCCGATCCTTTTTCATTTACATTTTGAAGAAAGTCCTATTTCCGAACGGCTGATAAACCGGTTCAAAGCAGATATGGAGATGAACCGGCCTGAATTGCTGGTCGTTGAGAACAGCCGACCGCCTGTTCCCGACTGGATCGCAAAGGACTACGAACCGACGGCAATTTATCAGGACCCGGATACATATTCATTTTTTGTCAGGCGGGGCGGCAGAATTGCGAGTCAAAATAGTTCTGCGGGGGCCGAAAGATAATCGGGAGTTTATATGAGTGAATCATTCGATAAAAAACCAATTGCAATCATCGGTGCCGGTATCGCCGGTTTAACTGCTGCGAATTTCCTACGTCAAAACGACGAGCCGTTTGTGCTCTACGAAGCCGGAAAAAAGATCGCCGGTCTTGCCACCAGCTTTAAGGATGCTGAGGGTTTCAGCTACGATTTTGGCGCTCATTTTATCACCAATCGGCTGGCCGAGGCGATTGGCGTCCGCGACGAGTGTCTGACAGTCAAACATTATGGCGAAAGGGTTTGGCTCGATGGCAAAACCTATTCTTACCCATTTGGCCTGATAAAAATACCCCGAATGACCTTAAGCGGGATAAAAGCCAAACTTAATGGAAACGTACATGTGCCCGCATCGGCGGCGGAATGGTTTCGCAAAAGTTACGGAGCGTCGCTGGCCGATGAGGTCGCATTGCCTCTGATCGAGGCCTGGTCGGGAGCAAAGGCCGACGATCTATCGGCCGCTGTCGGTGACAGTCTGCCCGGCAGCATCGGCAAGACCCTGTATCTGAAGGTCGCCAGCAAATTTACCGGCCGGGCCGTGGCCTGTGGCTACAGCCGTGAGAAAGAGGAATCGGCCAGCGTCTATCACGTTTATCCCAAAGACGGCGTTTCGACGCTGTGCGAGAAACTTGCCGAAGGGCTGGAAGACAACATCAATCTCGAATCCCCCGTCGAGGAAATTATTATAGAGAACGAAAAGGTTGTCGCCGTTAAAGCGAAGGGCGAAATGCGTGAGGTCTCGGCAGTCATCAGCACCGCCCCGGCAAACATTCTTGCAAAACTCGTGCGCGGAACAACGGCCCTTGATGAGTTTAAGAGCTTTCGCTATCGTCCGATGGTCTTTATCAATTTGAAGTTTAAGGGCCGAGGCCTGATTCCCGATACGGTTTTATGGCTACCGGAAGGCCGCTTCCCATTCTTTCGCCTGACCGAGGCCACACTCTCGATGCCCTGGCTGGCGCCCGAAGGCAAGACAATAATCACGGCCGATATAGGCTGTGAAAAAGGTGATGCGATATGGGAGATGGACGAAGCAGAGCTCGCCGAAATGTGCCTGACATCGATCACTGAAATCATCTCCGACGCTCGTGAACGCTATCTCGGCTACAACGTCCTGCGTACGCCGATCTCGTATCCCGTCTTTCTGAACGAATACGAGCAATCGCGGCAGAACTTCGAAAGATCCACCAACATTGACAACCTCCTGAGCATCGGCCGCAACGGAGAGTTTGCCCACATCTTTATGGAAGATGTTTATTGGCGTACGCGAAAAAAGGTCAAAAAATTAATCGAAAAAATATGATGGCCCCGGAACCGGAACAGAATCATAACTTGATCCGCTCACCGGTTCTATGGGGATTGATGTCCGTGGGCTTTGGTCTTTCTGTTACCCTCGCCTATTTTTTGAACATCCGGTTTGATGAGGCGTTTACGCTCGACACCACATCGCGGGACGTTTTTTATGCATTCAAACAGGCTATAAAATTTGAGCAGCAGGCCCCGCTATATTTTGTGGTTTTGAGTGTTTGGCGAAATATCGATTCGTCGATCTTTTTTGCACGGCTTTTTTCAATCCTGTGCTTTCCCCTTTTTATCTGGGTCGCGGCCGAGGTTGCCAAGCGATACGTCAAGGACGTAAATCCACTCTGTGTAGCGGCAGTCGCAGCCCTTCATCAACAGGCCGTTTGGAGCTCGCTCGATATACGGCTTTATTCGCTGATGGTTCTGTTTTCAGCCCTGTTGTTTCTCTTTTTTTTCGACGGATACCTCGCCGACAAACCTAAAACACGCTCCCGCGTTTTCTACATCATTGTTTCGATTCTGGCTCTCTATACACAGTATTATTTGGGTTTTCAGCTCGTCGCCGCGGCGGTAGCTTTGCTCGCACTCCGACGCTGGCAAACACTTTACCGGTATCTTTGGGATATGTCGATTGTCGGGCTTTTCTTTGCCCCAATGCTGTATATAGTTTTAAAACAGTTCACCGAGATCAGCGGGCATACCGAGGTTGCACTTGCATTTCCAGAGTTGGTGAAAGGAATTTACCAGCGAACTGTTCCGTTCTTTATTTCGGTTGAGTGGATCGAACCGGTTGTTTTAAAACGCTGGCTGGTGCGTCTGGTCGCTCTCGTTATCATAGCTCTGTTTAGCTGGAAGATCGGGCGGAAACGAAACTCCGACGACATAGCGCTCGGCGTGATGACGATTGTTTTAAGCGGATTCTTTTTCGTCTTATCCTATTTTCTCGGTGATGAGGCAATTCAACACCGCCACATGTCGAGTTTACTGCTGTTAGTGATACTCGTGCCTTATGCCGCGTTGGCGGCGTTTGCAAACAAAAAGATTATTTACGGCTGGCTTACTTTGTTGGTTTTTTTGAATGCAGGATATCTGTACTTCGCATACAAACCGTTAGCAAAGCACGGTGATTTTATCCGCGTGGCCGAATATGTAATGTCGAACGAGAGTGGGAATGAGCCGGTAATGATCTTTCATGCCGACGCTATATTGCCGCTTGAGATATACTACAAAGGCCCCAATAATTTGGTGGCCATCCCGCAAAAAAACGGTCTTGAGGTGTGGAACCCGCGTAACAACATTTTGAAAAACGAAGAGCAGATCATTGACCTATTCAACCGGCAACCCGGCTCTCCGAACAGATTCTGGCTGGTGCATGACGGCTGGTGCACACACGGCAGCCTTTCCTTTAACTGTCAGGTACTCGAGGATGTGGTGGCAAAATACTTTGTTGTGGAAAGCACGCAAACCTTTTTTGAAGCTACAACCGTCCGGTTGCTACATAGAAAAGCGTCCTTGCCTCCTTACTAAATATGCATTCTACATAGTTGATGCAGATGATAGGTCTGAAATCTCACCATCTGTCTCGTAAATAAATTTTCATTTATTAATTTATAGAAGTTCCCATCTCTTATAACGGCGAAGTGATTAAAATTGGAAATTTAAAGACTGACGCACTACACTAGTAAAAACGAAAGAACTCAATCGAGCGAGAAGTTATTCCGATTAAGAAAAAACCAGCCATGATCGACCCAAAAAAAATGAATAAACCGACCGTCCGCTGTTCGGAATGTGACCGCGAGGTTGAACATTACAATACGTTCCTGTCACCGACAAATATCACACACATCATTTGCTGGGAATGTCTCGAACGCGAGGAGAAAGGGTTTAATGCCAGTCGCGAGTATCACCGCGTTGCGCGGACGGGCCTGATACCGAGATAATCATGGCCGTCAGAAAAATCACGGAATACCCCGAAACAGTGCTGGCCGAGACAGGTAAACCCATCACCGTCTTTGACCAGGATCTGGCCGAACTTTGCGCCGATATGTTTGACACGATGTACGACGCCGAGGGCGTCGGTCTCGCGGCACCGCAGATCGGATTAAATCTGCGGCTCTTTGTGATGGATTGCGAAGGCATTAAATTGATCGCTGCAAATCCACAGATAGTCGCAACCGAGGGTGAACAATCGAGTCAAGAAGGCTGCCTTTCAGTTGGAAAAGTCCCGGCGGTTGTAGTTCGTCCGCAAAAGGCACGGCTGCGGGCCCAGGACGAAAACGGTGAATGGTTCGAGCGCGATGCCGAGGGCTATGCCGCACGGGCCTTTATGCACGAAACAGACCATTGCAACGGAAAGCTCTTTATCGACCTTTTGCCAAAACTACGCCGTGATATGGTTGTCAAAAGATTTAAGA
Organism: Pyrinomonadales bacterium; assembly: GCA_038257355.1. Lineage (GTDB taxonomy): Bacteria > Acidobacteriota > Blastocatellia > Pyrinomonadales > Pyrinomonadaceae > OLB17. Next base: position 88,006 of record JBBSJK010000001.1, read on the forward strand.
AAGAGAAACGTTGGGATTGATCTCCAGATAATTCACGGACATCGAATCGATTCGTTGTCATCATCTGAGTTCGCGGCGGCTCTTCACCCGCAAAACCAATAAACATTTTTCACCCGGTGAAAAATCAGGAGGCTCGACAATGAAAAAATACATTTTGTTTCTATCGATTTTAGGAATGGTCGCATTTGGGGCGACATCCGTCTCGGCACAGTGTGATCCGAATGTTGAATCACCTATCAAGTGCGGTTATTATACCGAGGGTTATCAAGACGCGCTCGGCGACGCATCTGCCGGGCGATCTAACGATCATCGGCGATACCGCAGCAAATTTAACGCTCAATATCAGCCGTTTTATCAAAACGGTTATCAAGCTGGTTATGCCGCGACAAGCCCTGGCATTCGCTGGACAAATTCACAGCGAAGCGCCTACAACTCAGGTTATACTATCGGACAAAATGATCGGCGGCGGAGCGGTCAGGGCAGGTCAAGCGAGAGTTATGGCGGGCAATATGACCAGAGCATCGGGCTTTATTTTCAGCAGGGCTATTCTGATGGCTTTGACAACCGGCCACGACTATATGATGTGCCTCTGACGGGTGTGCCGCCTGTATTTCCGCCGGGAGGAGTTGGAACAGGCAGTGCTCAGTGGAGCGGACGCGTTGATGACCGGGCGAATATCATAATTCGAGGCGGCACCATCTTTACTGAGAATATCAGCGGTAACGGTACGCAAACCATCAATCAGAGCATGAGCGGTGCCTTGCCACGACGACCAACCACCATCTCGGCCAGCAAATCGAGTGGACGTGGCAGTGTCTCAGTTATTCAACAGCCAAATCGGTCAAATAATTTTACCGGCATCGTCCAGGTCTATGATTCGGGCGGCGGTGCGGACAATTACCGGATAGACATCACCTGGAACAGTGGCGCACTCGTCGAGGAGACTTTCCGTTCGGGTAGCGTTACATGGCGCGGACGTGTGGATCAGACGGTTCAAATTAAGATTGCCGGCTCCGATGTTCAATCGCTGGACATCTCCGGCACGGGACTCTCAAACGTAAACGCCTCAATGAACGGCTATCTAGCAAATCGTCCGGGATCGGTCACTGTCCGCAAACGTAGTGGGCGGGGAACGGTTAACGTGCTGGAACAGCCGTCGAGATTTAACGATTTTACGGCGACCATCCAAATATTTGATCCGAGCGGCGGGGCAGATAACTATGAGATAGATATAACTTGGTAAATATAAAAGTCAGTACCCCCTGCGAAAGCGGGGGGTACGCTCTATTACGCTGGCGGTTCTTCCTTAGCTAATATTGCCCGGTACACTGGCAAATTTTTATCTTCAACCGCCTTTTCCCGTTCGGTTTTGACCGGGAAAGGGTTTTTGTCGATTGATACTTCGGTCAGACGCGGCTCGGCCCGAAATATCTCAAACATCTCATCCGCCAAAAACTCAATGTCCGTTTGAACGAATATCCGTCCGCCGGCAGCAAGCCTGTTCACCACAGTTTTAACTAATTCGGCATTCACCATCCGGCGCTTTGCATGCTTTTTTTTAAACCACGGATCGGGAAACTGAATTGTCACCATCTGCAATCGGCCATCCGGAATATCGGCGAGCAGGCGGTCGAGCCACAACATCGCGTTGCAAAATTTATAGTTAAGATTAGTTAACCCTTCATCGGCGGCGATCTCATTTGCCTCGTGGACAAGCGGTGCGCGGATCTCGACACCGAGATAATTCCAATTCGGCTCTACCTCCGCCATCCGGAGCAAAAACCGCCCTCGGGCGCAACCTATATCGAGATGCAACGGGAGCGACGGTTCGGCAAAAACCGAAGCCAGTTCAACCGGCGTCGGCTCTTGTCTGTAATATGGACTAAACGGATTGACGTGCTGATGTACGCGAACGCGGGCCATAGAGATTAAATTACGCGCAGGATCAGCAGGATGCTGAAAGCGCATGCCGCAATATAGATGCCGAGCGACACGAGGCCAATGACCTCAGTCACCGGAGCCGAGATTCGAGGATCGGTGTATTGATCCGACGGTATCTGCAGGAGCGCATAAACTGCTCCAGTCACAAGACCGCCGATATGTCCAAAATTGTCGATCTGTTGAAACAAAATCAGTCCAAAAACGAGAATAAACCCGATATTTATCAATAGGCTCTTACGAAACTCGCGTGAGATAAACTGCCTGCGCCGAAAAGCATAGATTGCTAAATAACTGACTAATCCGACAACCCCGCCCGAAGCCCCGACCGACAGACCATCCGGCACAAAAATCAAGCTGAGAATACCGCCGCCAATCGCGGATAGCAGGAAAACAATCGCAAGATGAGCCCGGCCCGACAACATCTCAAATATCTTGCCAAATGTGTAGAACGCATAGCAGTTCATCGCCACATGCAGAACACTACCATGCAGCGTCGCCCCCGTCAGAATCCGCCAGTATTCGTTCTGCTTGATAAACGCGGGTTTATCAAATCCGGCGGCTACTATCGATCCCTCGAGTCCGGTGCCGATCTGGACAACCATAACCGCGACAATCGCCGCAATTAAAATTATCGTGTAGTAAGGCAATGGTGATACGACCGGCACGGCATCTTCCATCTCAGACTGGTGGACTTGCCCTTCTAATTCTTCGGTTTCGTATTCAGCTTCTTCGGTTTCGTATTTTAAGGACATTCTAATGGGTGAAGCAAAAGATCAAATTTGTATCACGTCTAATATGAAGGGTCGAATCAAATCGTGTCGCCAACGGCGACCAATATTAAGCTTGGGGTGCAATTAGCAAAGCGAATGCACCCTAGGTATGTCGAGCCTTAAAGTTTAATGTCGCTGAAGATGGCAAGACACCCGTGATTGTCGCTTTCCTACATAGCCAGACCGCCGTCGGCCTGAATCACATGACCGGTTATATAGGCGGCGGATGGCGAGAGTAGAAAGCAGGCTATTTCGGCAACTTCCTGGACATTTCCGAGCCGTCCGAGCGGTATTTGTGCGAGAATCTTCTCACGGTATTCAATATTCATTTCGCTTGCCATATCGGTCTCGACGAGGCCGAGAGCGAGGGCGTTGACGGTTATCTTGCGGCTCGCGATTTCCTTTGCGAGAGATTTTGTCAGCCCAATCATTCCGGCCTTGGACGCCGAGTAATTTGACTGGCCCAGCATACCAACGACACCCGAGATGGAGGAAATATTGAGTATCGAACCACCGTTTTCGTTTCTCATCATCGGGCGCACGGCGGCCTTTGAAAAATTCCAGGCACCCTTCAGATTAGTGTCGATTACTGAGTCCCAGTCTTCTTCCTTCATCCTCAAAATCAACTGGTCACGCGTGATGCCCGCGTTATTTACAAGATAATCGACCGTCCCAAACGCCTCTTTGACCTGGCCCACAAACTCGGCAGCGGCCTGAGTATCTGCCACATCGCATTGTTCGACAAAGACCTGCCCGCCCAACGCCTCGACCTCGCCTTTCAACTTTTCGGCCTCATCCGCGCTTTTTGAATAATTAAAAGCGACATTGGCCCCACGCCTCGCAAGTTCTATCACAATAGCCTTGCCGATGCCGCGTGTCCCGCCCGTAACGATCGCCGACCGACCTTCAAATTGTTTTTCGCTCAATGTCTTATTCTCCGTCTAAATTAAACCACAATTTTAGTTTCTTACGAGGGTGTACGTCAAAGACTGTTGTCTGCGGATGACATTTACCGAGCCACAGATACTTTCTATTGGAATTAAGGGCGTTTTTGTGGACGGATTTAACGTTTGACAGAACGTAAAGCTCTCAATCTCGATGCCTGGCATGCTCCTGAGACGGAGATAAAAAGTTAGGCTTTTGGAAAACTCCCAGCGGTGCAGAAATCGGCTCTATCGTATATTATTTTGTCACAATCTAAGGCCAATTTAGCCATTCAACGCGTTCCGTTGAATCTCAAACAGTTTGTTGACACCGATCTCTGCGAGAACGAGCATTTCGTCCATCTGTACACGTGAAAAGGGTTCGCGTTCGGCTGTGCCTTGGATCTCGATGAATTTGCCAGAACCGGTGCAGACGATGTTCATATCGACATCGGCGTTTGAGTCTTCGGTATAGGCGAGGTCGAGTATTGTCGTGCCTTCGATTATGCCGACGCTGACGGCTGCCACCTCGCTCAGGATCGGCGATCTCTTGATAGTTCCCTGCTTGAGCAGTTTGCGACAGGCCAGCGCCAGCGCCACATAGGCACCGGTGATCGAAGCGCAACGTGTGCCGCCGTCGGCTTGGATAACGTCGCAGTCAAGATAGATCTGACGTTCACCGAGCAGTTTTGTATCCACAACCGCTCGCAAACTGCGGCCGATGAGACGTTGGATCTCCTGCGTGCGGCCCGATGGACCATTCTTGGTTTCACGCTGGGTCCGCGTGTTTGTCGCCCGCGGCAACATCGCGTATTCGGCGGTTACCCAGCCGAGGCCTTTGTTCCGCATAAACATCGGCACGCGGTCCTCGACCGAAGCCGTGCAAATCACCTTAGTACCGCCGACCTCGATCAGAGCGGATCCCTCGGCGTATGGAGAAATATTCGGCGTGATCTTGGTATTGCGGATTTGTTCGTATGTTCGTTTGTCTAATCTTTCGTATGTCATAAAACAGGGCGGAAACATGAGCGGTAGCGAGTGTGCCTACCGCTTAGTGACACGTTAGTAAAACCGGTCGTAACCATCAGATTGCAGTACGTCTGCGTTAAAGCTCGATGGCCTCGAGTTTCGACGGTTTGGCTCCTAAAAATCTTTCGGCAACACGGCCAAAGCGTTCGGCGGCGTCGGTCACATAAAAATGATCGAGGTCGTCGCAAAACTCACGTTTGCCCTCGACGGCCTTGAGGTTTGCGAGGCGTTTATCAGCCAAAAGCGTCTCGACTTCCTCCGCCGTCGCCTCACCGGAATCAATTAGAATAACATTTTCTCCGATCGTCCGCTGAATCACATCCCTCAGAATCGGGTAATGAGTACAGCCCAAAACGAGAGCGTCAGGTGCGAATATTTTCATATCGATGAGATATTTGGCGGCAATCGATGCTGTTTCCGCTTCGCCCGTCCATCCTTCCTCAGCGAGCGGAACAAACAGAGGACAAGCGGCCTGAAAGACTCTCGCCGCACCATCGGACGCGAGTTTGACAGCATGTAAATAGGCCTTGCTCGCGATGGTCGCCTCGGTCGCGATAACCCCGATCTTGGGTTGCGGTTTGTTAATTGTTAATTGAACTGCCTTTCGCCCGCCCGGCCCGATCACACCGACGACATCAATGCCGATCTTTTCTCTGATCCTCGGCAACGCCAGCGCTGAGGCCGTGTTGCACGCAACGACCAACATCTTAATCCCAAGCGAGGCCAGAAACTGCGAGTTCTCGATCGCATATCTCTCGACCGTCGCCAGCGATTTTGTCCCATAAGGCACACGTGCTGTGTCGCCAAGATAAATAAAATGCTCATTCGGCAAACGGTTATGCAGTGCGCGATAGACCGTCAGACCGCCGACGCCCGAATCAAAAATGCCGATTGGAAGATGATTTTGCAAGGTTAGAATTTATCACGCACCTCACAGATTTTCTAACAGAAGGTGATGTTGCAAATCAAAACGGATATGAAATTTCAAATTTGAGATTTCATATCCGTTATTAAAAATGGTGGAGGCGGCGGGAATCGAACCCGCATCCAAAGGTTGCGACCAGTAAAATCTACACGTTTAGTATGTTCACTTGAGATTCGCCACCGATGAGCAGATGAACAAACAAGACCTCATCAACGGCTAACCCGGCTAACATTTCGGGATGCGTCCGCAGGTGGAGAACGTGCCCTAGCTTGTACTGAGTTATGCCTTACGCGGTCGCTACAAGCTGACTTCCGGTAAGACACTTGAGGTTAGTAATTAAACTAAGCTGCAAGAGCTAATTCTTGATTAGCATTTGTTTTTGTATAGTTTTGTTAACGAGCTCACCATACAAAAGCCCGACGTGCATTCAAAGATCTATACAAGCCCCTGTCGAAGCCTGTCGCCCCCATCTTATGGGAAAGCCATTCTACATTATTGAGATGAAAAATGGAAGATGTGCGTTGCCGTGGTTTATGAACGCCGGGCCGCACCGCACTTTCATTAAAGTCATCTGGGACTATTGATGGGTTGAGGTTTTATATCGACTAATTCTACGATAAAAATGAGCGTTGCGTCAGGCGGTATTACGCCGCCGCCGGCTCCGCGTGCACCATAACCGATCGCGGGCGGTATAATCAGAATCGCCTGATCGCCGACCCGCAATTTGGCGATTCCCTCGTCCCAGCCTCTGATCACCTCGCGTTTGCCCAGATTAAACGAAAAGGTTTGATTGCGGTCACGCGAACTGTCAAATTTTACGCCGTTAGTAAGTGTTCCGGTGTAATGAACCTCGACACTATCGCCACTCTTTGGCCGCCGTCCAAAGCCGCGTTTTGTGATGAGATATGTCAGTCCCGAAGGCATTTTAACGGCCCCAGTGGCGAGTGACACAGGTTTTACGGGCGCCCGTTTGACCGGTGTCCGCCGCGAACGTGTCTGGGCATTTGCAGCCATCGCAAACAAAGCGGTAAGGATCAGCAGCAGAAATATTTTTTTGTTCATGGTTGTTAATAGAATGATTTGAAACCTCTGCACATGACAGCGTCAATCCGATGTTTACTTCTTATATCTATCGCGGATTTTTACGGCTCGCTCGATTGTATCGACATTCTCGAGTATTTTAAGTCGAAGGTCTTTGTCGAGGTTAGGATTGTCGGTGAGAAATTTGTTAACGATGGTGAGAGCCTGTTCGCCTCTTTGTCCGCCGATAAAGGCTCCGAGCCAGCCGTTGACGAAGAATATCTTACGGTTGCTCTTGTGTTTCGGAAGTTCGGCGAGTGCTCTTTCCAGGTATGGCAGCGTCAGTTCGATGTGGCGGATCGAATTGAACGGCCCCAACGCGGCCTCGATCCAGCTTTCGCTGATCTGTTTGTTGTTAACAAAATCGTTCCAGAATTTTGCTTTATTTTCGGCGGTCGCAAAACCGGCTTTAGCAGCGTAGGCGTAGCGTTTTGCTTCGTCTGATGTTTCGGTTTTTTCGAGATCGGCGAGAAGTCTATGAGCTTCCGGGTCGCCGAGGATGATGAGCTTGCCGACGATGTCGAAGCGGTCTTTGGTCGACCGGGAGTCCGGCATCTTGCCGCTCTGCCCTCCACGCGTCTGGCCCGCAGGGATTCCAGTGCTTCCCTTCAGGATCGCCTTCATTATCCGACGTGCGTTCTGGCTTGAGGCGATGTTGAGGAATGCTCGATAGTAAGTTATCCTCTGCCCCGGTGTCGAGGCGTTTTGCATGCGGTCGATCAGGAGGTTTTCGACGCGGGCGTTGAGGTCAGAACCGGGAGCGGTAGCGACGGGGTTCTTGGTCTTGGTTATTGGTCTCTTGGCAGCCGTCGACCCGGTCGCTACCGCTCCCGGTTCTGACAAGTAATACCGCATCGCTGTCGAGACGCGGCCGAGGAGGGTTTGGATCGTGCTTTCGTCGGTTTCTAGTTTGATGTTGTTGACGACGAGTTCGACATAATCTTTCGGATCAAGCTCGGCCTCGCGGACGCTGTCCCAGAGCGAGCCCCACATCATTGTGCGGAGAAAATCGTCTTTTTCGTTCTGGATATTTTTCAGGATGTAATCGCGGCTCTTGTCGTCGAGCAGAAAGATGCCGTAACCGTAGTCGCCGTGATTCGGAAAGATGAAAATCGGGTGAATTTTTCCTTTGAATGATTGCCCAACAAACTTCGTAAAAGTCGACTGGCCGTCTTTGATGTTCGGATTGATGGTTAGGAAAGGTTCCGTTCGAATTGGGAGGCCGGCATCGTTCACGTTTTCGCCGGCTCCGTGAAAGCGAAAATCCGGGAGAATAGTGTCCTCACTCTCCGTCCGCAGAAGCAGCCGCATCCGTTGCTGCCAATAGGCTTTGGGATCCAAATCATTCGACTGATCAAGGGAATAATGTGTCGCGTCTCCTCCAACACTCACACTCAAAGGACCATCTTTCGAACTCACTTTGAACTTGCCCAGGCCTCTTTGCTTTACCCAAGTTGCAGCCCAGCCTTTCAGTTGCTCTTCGCGATAACCCCCTGCAATTTCAAACTCCTTCATCAAATCTTCCCAACCCGCATTCGCAAACTCATGCTTCTTCAAAAACGTCCGCACTGCTGTCTGAAACTTATCCGGCCCGATAAAAAACTCCGCCTGTTTCAAAAACGAAGGGGCTTTGCGATAGACGATGTTGCCGTAGGCGGATTTGGCGGAGTTTAGGTTGGCGATCTCCTGATAGATGGGCGTGGTGCCTTTGGTGGAGTCGGTCAGGTAGGCGGCCTGTTTGTTGCGTTCGTAAAATATCTTCCAGGCGTTGTATTCGGGCATTACCTGTTCCAGCGTCTTGTACGCCATAAACTCGGCAAACCCTTCCTTTAGCCACAGGTCGTCAAACCATTTCATCGTCACCGTGTCGCCAAACCACTGATGCGCCGCCTCGTGAAAGATCAGATTCGCCCGCGAGATATAATCGTTCTTCGTCGGCTCCTGCGGAAAGATGACCGAAGATTCCCTCAGAAACGTCGCCCCCGCATGCTCCATCCCGCCAAACGGAAACTCGGGGATCAGCACAATATCGTACTTCGGGAACGGGAATTTGTAGTCGAAATAGGTTTCGAGAAACTTAATGCCCTCGCGATTGAGACGAAAAACCTCGGCAGCGTGCGGTTTGAACTTGGCGGCCTGGGATTTGCGGACGTAGATATTCGACCAGACTTGGGCGGCGGCGGGGTCAGAACCGGGAGCGATAGCGACTGGGCTCTTAGCGCCGGGGAACCCAGTCGCTATCGCTCCCGGTTCTGACACTTCTGCGAACGGCCCTGCCGCTAATGCGAAGACATAGGTGCTGATCGGTTTGGTTTCTGCAAATATGACCGAAGGATCGCTGACGATCTGCTTTCCTCCCTGTTCTATGGTCGCGCTTGAGAAACCACCGGAAACGGGCGTATTTGAGACGACCTTCCATCCGTCAGGATGTGTAACGAAAAGCTCAAACCGCGCCTTCAAATCTGGCTGGTCAAACACTGGAAACGCAATGCTGGCGTCGCTGGGGACGAAGAGCGAATAGATATATTCCGCGCCGTCCTCTTTGTCCACGTAACGTGTGATCGCCGACCCGCTGGTCAGTATCGGCGACGTGAAATCGAGCTTGATGACATTCTCGCCCGCCACGACGCCCTCACGAAAGATGAGGTGTTCGTCGTGTTCCTCGTAACGGGTCGGGTTTCTCCCGTTGGTTACCGCCTGTAATTCCGACTGGTCGAGGGGTTGTCGGAAAACTTCTGAGCCGACGGAAACTTCTCCGGATTTGAGCACGCTAGCCTGACTGCTGTTAATGGAAACGTTCGAAATCACCGAAAGAGCTTCATTGCCCTTGATCTTTCGCCAGTCGAGAACGATATAGCGTTCGGGACACTCCTGACAGTCCTGAAGTATATAGTTCAGTCTTATCTCAATCGTGCCCTTGAGCACGGGCGACATCTTTTCAAGCGTCAGGTTTAGTTTGTAGCGCACGTCGGAATAGCGTGCGGCCCGCCATTTGGCGAGGTCGTGCGAAACGCCCGGCTCGATCGGAGGTATTTGAGCAAATGTCGCAACGGACAAAAAAATTGAGAGGAGAATTAGTTTCATAAAAGATGTTCGCCGCAGATGAACGCAGATCAGGTAGAATTTCAGCTCCGCAATCTTGCATTAAAACCTTTATGTGATCGTGTTCAATCTGTGTTTATCTGCTGCTTATACTTTTCCAAAAAACTAGGCGGCAAACCTCAACAAAGATTGCCGCCAGTAAAAACTGTCAAACTTATCTAAAAATCATAGTGCAAAATTAAAATGTACAAAACCGACCGCCTTGACCGGTTGGCCATCGCGGACAAATGGCTTGAACTTCCATTTAAGTATCGCGTCTTTTGCAGCGTTTTGCAGCATCGACGGGCCGCTGGTCTTTTGTATCTCGGTAACGTCGCCCGTTTCGTTTATCGTAATTTCCACCTTAACTATACCGGTTGCGCGAACGATCTTTGCCGCGGGCGGGTAGATGGGTTTGGCCTGGTTGGTGGCGTATGCGACGAGCGATCCGACATCCATCGGCGAATCGTCTTTAGGCGTTTCGGCCACAGGCGTCTCGATGGGTTTTGGGTTTACCTTCGGTTCTTCTGCGGGTAGTTTTACCTTAGGAGTAACGGTTGGAGGTGCCGAGGGAATAATTATCGTTTTTTCAGTTTGAGCAACCGTGGTATCAGACGGCGGCGGCACTGGTTTGATCTCGCGTTCGCGGGTGGGTGCGGCCGCTGTTTCGACTACGGGCATCATAACCGGCGGAGTTTCGACTGATTTCGAGCTAACGGCGACCAGACTGACATCGGTCGGCATCGCTCCCACCGAGCTGGTCACGACCGACTGAGACACCATCATTTTTTCGCGTGTGTCGGCGACCTCGTCCTTCCAACGGCGCGAATCGTAATCGTCACGGGCCAGCATACTTCGCGAATTACTTGCTTCCTCGAGCATTGTCATCGCGTCAGCTGATTTCTGCTTGTCATCGCCGATCTCCTTAGACTGAGTAATGACGAGCTCGAGCGTTTCACGCATTTTCTCGAGATCATTGAGCGCCTCGAGCGGCAGAGTTCGGTCCGAAATGCTCAGGCCGAGGGCTCGATAGCGCTCGACGCGGGTACGAGCGCTTTTAACGATCTGGCCGGCGACTGCCATGTAGGAGGCCGATGCATTTGGCTTTGTAGTTTTTTGAATACTGTAGAATTCATTCATCAATTCCTGAGCGCGTTTGTAATCGCCCTGTTCGAGATAGCTGTTCATCAACAGAACGTTGGCGACGCCCTGAACGGCCGAGTCGCTCGTTTCCTTACGAATATTCTCAAGTTCGTAAATTGCCGCATTGTAATTGCGGACCGCGATATAAGCTTTTGATTTAGAGATCCGCTCGCGCATCACATCGCCTGACGTCGGCGAAACGGATGGCGGCGGCAAGGACGCTGAGGGTGTGACAGCCACCGTCTGCGCCTCTGCGAAAAGAATAAAAACAGATATAACCAGTAAAACCGAAAGGCAAAACCTTCTGACATTTAACGGTATCATTTATAGTCCTCCTATTGACTTAAATTTTCCGTAAAGGTCAAGCGAACTACCTAACGAAAGGCTCACTCTAACGACCCAACAATGCGAAAAACTTCGTAAAAAAATCAACCTGGCCAGAGCCGTTTGTGAGGCCCGCCAAATCAGTTACGTAAACTTTCGATGATTTTTTTGCGGTATGCGTTTGCGTCTTTCTTTATAACATTTTCATTTAGTGTGAGCAACCGGCGGTTTAGCATGACGATGCGGCCGTTAATGACGACCGTGCGGACATCGGTCGATTTAGTGGAATAGACAAGCGTGGAATAAACGTTGTAAGACGGTGTCTGATGCAGTCCGTCGACATCAATGATGGCGATATCGGCCCGCTTGCCGGTCTCGAGTGAACCGATCATTTTATCGAGATGCAGCGAGCGGGCGCCGCGGATCGTTGCCATCTCGAAAACCTGTTGGGCGGGCAGCGTTTTGGGGTCATTTGAGATAAGTTTATGCAGTTTTGCGGCCGTGTCCATTTCTTCCCACATATTGAGATCGTTGTTTGATGCCGCACCATCTGTACCGAGACCGACGGGCAAATCTTTCTCAAGCATCGCGGGAACCGGCGAGACACCTGACGCGAGTTTCATATTGGATTGCGGACAATGAACCGTGCCGACCCCGCGACTCTTGTAAATATCCATCTCCGCATCAGTCACCCAAACGCTGTGGGCAGCAATCGTCCGGTTTGAGAGAAACCCGATGCTGTCGAGATATGCGACCGGCGTTTTGCCGTACTGCGTGAAAATATCGTCGCGTTCCTTTTTAGTCTCGGCTATATGAATCAAGACTGGCGAATTAAACCGGTCGGACTGTGCCCTGATCGCCTTAAGATCGGCGGTCGAAACTGTGTAAGGAGCATGCGGTGCCGCCGCCGCGACGATCAGCGGATCGCCCTTCCATTTCTTGATAAACCGCTCGGTATAAGCGATCGCCTCGGCCGGAGTCTTGTTATCCGGCACCGGAAACTGAATGATCGTCTCACCCAAAACACCTCGAACTCCGGCCTTTTTTGTCTCTTCCGCAATCGCATCCTCAAAATAATACATATCGCAGTACGTTGTCGTACCGCCGCGTATCATCTCAGCCAGCCCCAACCGCGTCCCGGCCCGCACGAACTGCTCGTTAACGTTCTTCGCCTCAGCTGGGAAGATAAACTTGGTCAGCCAATCGTTCAAATCGAGATCGTCCGAAATGCCCCGAAACAGCACCATCGGGATATGCGTGTGCGCATTGATCAGCCCCGGAATGATTACCTTTCCGGTCGCATTGATCACCCGTTTCGCCCGCGAATTCCGCTCAACGGTCCGCCGCGTTCCCATTAGATCGATCTTCCCATTCGTAATCGCGATCGCCCCATTCTCGATGATCTCCCGCTTCGCGTTCATCGTCACAATCGTCCCGCCGACGATCAAAATGTCAACGTCCACGGCCCGCAACTTTTCAGTAGCATTAACAGCAAAACCCGAAATTGGTATAGAAATGAGAAGAAGAATCGAGAAGAAAATTTTCACCGTATCCATAGCGGTCGTTACCTCAATTTGCGCGTATAGCAACTAACTATTCCGTCGTTCAAGTTCTTCCACATCGAGCAGATCTTTAAGTCGTCCAACCGCTCTTTTGTTGGAGAGCAAGTCGGATAATGATATAAGATCCACATTTATGTCTTCGACCTGAACCGACTGGCGTCTCGAATAAGCATCTTCGAAATCGACACCTTTGAGATAATTCAGTATCTCAATCTTTATCGGCTCGATTCCCATTCGAACAACGCTGTCCGGCTCGGTAAATAACTCAGTTTTCAATTGCGTCTCGCCAAAACCGAAGCCGGCAAGAGCGGTCATAAGCCTTCGAGCATTCTCCTCGCCATCCGAGACTACAACATCGATATCGCTCGTGTTACGGACGTAGCCATAGGCAATTACCGCGTAACCGCCAAGTAGCATGTACTCAACCTTGTTCGCGTTTAAAAATTCGAATAGTTCTTTGAAGTCTTGCGGTAGCTCTAGTTCCATAAGCAATTCTCCTGAGACGTTCCGCTTGTTGAAGGCGTTCTTTAAGAGATGCGTTTTTCCAGTATTCAACCTCCTCCGCTTTTTTGTCGGAGATTGACACGACCGTTAGCTTGGTTCTGTCCAATCGAATTTCAGGGATGTCTTTACGTTGTTTCATTCGTCAAAAAATCGTCTGAATCACTTACTTAATCTCACAGTCGGGTTTTCCGTTTCGTCTCGAAATGAATATTTTTTATTTGGTTATCCCTAAATATCCCTCGATCAGTTCTGGTTGTGAATAGTGGTAAGTCTACAATTATTGAAGTAAAGGTAACTACCGCCATAGTAAACTTACTGCTCAGAAACCCAGGATGCACGAGTTGTGCGATTTATCGACATTGGTTTTCCACAATTACACGCGAGAACCTGTTCGCATGTCATCCCAATTCTAATGCTCGGTAACGGTGGCTTTAGTTGGGTTTGAAACTCATCGCCCCGAAGAAGAGGGTAGGAATTTACACTTGGCAACGGCGTTTCTTTAGGTTCCGTACTTGTTTGACCATCCGCCGATTCAATCAGTCTCAGAACTGTTCGGTGCATCCATCCTGCGTAATTCTCCGATTGGACTAAAACCCACGATTCCTGGTCGCCAAGTACGATAACATTTCTTCCACGGCGAATTTTTTCTACTACTTTTCCTTTTGCGGATGGTATTCCCCGAAGATTTGCATTCTCACTGGTGACGACTGCTAGCTGTTGTGCGGATACGACAGAGGAAAGTGTACACATGATTAAAAGAACTGCTAGTTTATCATTACTACTCCGTGGTTGCGAAAAATTTTGGTTCTACTGGCTTATGTAGTTTTGTTGCCTCGCCAAAAGAGTTATTACTTCAAGAACTTTGAATCAAACGCCCTCGGCAGTAGTTGGCTCATCATTATTGTCTCACTTTTTCCTTCGAGATTGGAGAGAATGACGGGGACGTCGCCGCAGAATTCCCAGATGATCTGGCGGCAGACGCCGCAGGGGGGCGTGAGGTCTTCGGTATCGACGACGACGGCGATCTGCTTGAAGCGTTTTTCGCCGCAGGATATCCCTTTCCAGATGGCGACGCGCTCGGCACACACGGTCAGGCCATAGCTGGCGGATTCGACGTTACAGCCGATGTAGATGTCACCGTTTTCTGCCTCGACGGCGGCGCCGACCTGAAAATTAGAGTATGGCGCGTAAGCACGCGTGCGGGCCTTGGCTGCCTCGTCGATCAATTTCTGTTCTTTTTCCATCTGTTATTTTGCCTCACGCTTTTCTTCGCTCAGCTTTTCGCGGACCAGGCTGCAGAGGAATTCGACGCTGACGCCCATTTGTCCGCCTTCGGGAATTATAATGTCGGCGTTTCGCTTCGACGGCTCGACAAATTCGTGGTGCATTGGCCTTACGGTGCGATAATATTGCCCTATCACCGACTCGACCGTGCGTCCGCGCTCTGAGATGTCTCGTTTTAGACGGCGAATAAACCGGACATCGTCGGGTGTATCGACAAAGACCCGCACATCCAGCAAATCCAAAACTCTCGTCTCGGCGAAAATTAAAATACCCTCGACAATCACCACCGGTTTGGGCTCGATGGTTTCAATTCGGTTGCTCCGAGTATGGCTCTTGAAATCATAGAGCGGCATCTCGACGTTGAGCCCCTGTTTTAGACGCAACAAATGATTGACCAGCATATCACTATCAATCGAGTCGGGATGGTCAAAATTAGCCTGATGCCGCTCATCAAGCGGCATGTCTGACAGGTTGCGATAATATGAGTCCTGCTCGATGAGCACAACATTGTGCGCGCCAACAGTCTTGACGATCTCCCGAGCAATCGTCGTTTTTCCCGACCCAGTTCCACCACAAATTCCAATTATCATTCGATGTTAGTCCTTAGTCAAAGACTAGCCACGATGCATGAATCAGATGACCACTATAAGGCGTTTTTTTTTTTCGTGCATTCGCGGCTAAAAATACTCAGCATTTACTAGTGACTAATTCTACCAGTAATACGCAACAACAACTCCTTAAAAACTTCTGCAACTCGGGCTCCCGTCTCCATAACCTCTTCGTGATTTATGGGATCATCGCTCATTCCGGCGGCGAGATTTGTGATGCACGAGATGCCGAGGATACGCATTCCCTGATGTTTGGCCGCGATGGCCTCGGGTACGGTTGACATTCCGACGGCGTCTGCACCAAGTTGACGGTACATGTGAATCTCAGCGGGCGTTTCGTATGTCGGGCCGGAGAGGGCGCAATAGGTGCCGATGTTCATAAAATCAGTCAATTCCTGATCCTCTCCCGTTTGTAACCGCTCGAGCGATATCTCAGACGCAGCTTCCATCGCGATCTGGCGAAACTCGCGGTCGTAAACTTCAGTCATATCGGGAAATCGCGGCCCGAAACGCACATCATTTGGCCCACGCAACGGATTTACGCCGAGACAGTTGAGATGATCGGCAATCAGCATCAAACTGCCCGGCATCATGTCCGGATTCAAACTGCCCGCCGCGTTTGTCAATATCAGATTCTTTATCCCCAGCAAACCAAAAGCCCGAACCGGCAAAATGACCTGCTCCATTTCATAACCTTCGTAATAATGAAAGCGCCCTTGCTGAACCGCGACCGCAACACCGCCGATCTCACCCAAAACAAGCTGCCCAGCATGCCCCTCAACTGTCGAACGGGCAAATCCGGGGATTTGCTCGTAAGGTATGTTGACAGCGTTTGTTAGACCATCGGCAAATGCACCAAGGCCGCTGCCAAGAACGATAGCAGTATGGATCTCGCCGGGATATTTCGATCTGATAAATTTCGCTGCTTCTGCAGCCTTTTCATATGACATTTTCTAAATAGTTTCTTCAAACGAACATTTATCTCAGAAATGTCCTCATTGAGACGTAATCTAACCCATACAATGTTCTTGAAAATCAATTCTCTTTCTGGTACGGAATCCCCAACGCCTTCGGCGCTCGCGAAAGGCCGATAAAACCCGCAAGAACGATTATAGTTAGCACATACGGAATCATCTGGATGAACTGAACTGGTACGTCTTCGCCGGAGGGCATCTTGATAACGCCCTGCATTTGGATCGCCAGGGCCTCAGTAAACCCAAAAAATAGGCATGCGATGAGGACAGGAACCGGTTTCCATTTAGCTAAGATCAGTGCGGCAAGAGCGATGTAACCTCGCCCGGCGGTCATTCCGCGTGTAAATAGCGACGACTGTCCGATGGACAGATACGCGCCGCCAGCCGCCGCGAGAGCACCAGACAGAATAACGGCAAAATACCGTAGACGAATGACATTCACCCCAGCCGCGTCCGCCGCCGCCGGGTTTTCGCCGGCGGCACGGATACGCAGGCCAAACGGAGTTTTATATAGTATGTACCAACACACAGGCACCAGTGCGAAGGCAAGTATCGACGCAATCGATATGCGATTGTAATACTCAGGCAGTAAAAACTCCTTTGCGATCTGCTGTGTCGAACCGGCCGAGTCATATATTCTGCTGCTGATCACTGCCGGAAGGCCCAGCATCAAAAGGCTAATCGCGAATCCGGTTACCACTTGGTCGGCCTCAAATTTGATTACCGCAATGGCGAAGATCAACGCAACAGATGCTCCTGCCAGTATTCCAAATAAAAAACCCAGATACGGATTCTGTAGTTCATACGTTGCCACCGCCGCAGTAAACGCACCCGCTAGCATCAAGCCCTCGAGCGCGATATTGATCACACCTGCCCGCTCGGAAAACATCCCGCCGAGCGCCGCAAATATCAGAGGTGTCGCCAGTCGAATGGTCGAGAACAATAATATGAGTAAAAATGTTGGTGTAAACAGCTCGTCCATTCTATTTCCTCGTAAACCTCTGAAACGATGCGACAAAAATGATGATGATCGCCTGCAATACCTCAACCAGATCCTTTGAAACGTATTTTGTTTCGATATCTACAAATATTTCACCTCGTTTGAGAACGGCAAAAAAGATAGCTGCAACGAAAATGCCAAGCGGATGATTGCGTCCAAGTAAAGCTACTGCGATCCCCAAAAATCCCCAGCCATCCGAAAATCCGTCGTAATAGCGATACCGGTAACCCAAAACCTCGCCGATTGCGACCATTCCGGCCAACCCGCCCGAGATAGTCATCGCGATTATGATCTGCTTTTTCGGCGATATTCCGCCGTATTCGGCCGCCGACGGATTTTCGCCCACGGCACGCAGTTCGTAGCCCCATTTTGTCTTCCACAAAAAAACATAAACGAGTACGCACATCAATATCGCCAGCAAAAAGGCTACGCTGAGCGGAACAAAATCGGGCATTCCCGGAATGTATTGGCTGATACGCGGTATCTGAGCGTTTGTGCCGATCTCGGCGGTTTGCAATATCGGGTCGCCCGGAATCTTGTAATAATACTGCGTAAAATAACTTACCAGCGATATGGCGACGAAATTGAGCATGATCGTATTGATCACCTCATGCGAACCAAATTTAGCCTTGAGAATGCCCGGAATCGCTCCCCAAATTCCTCCGGCGACAACAGCCGTCACGATGCAGAGCAAAACGAGCAGAACGGCGGGCAGGCTGTACCACGACCAGTTCTCTTCCTTACCGAAGAAGGTGACCATCGTACCGCCAAACTTGAGTCCGACCCACGCCGTCGCAAATGCTGCGACATAGAGTTGTCCCTCGGCACCGATGTTCAAAAGCCCGCAGCGAAACGCGACCGCCACCGCCAGGCCCGTAAATATTAATGGTGTCGCGATAAACAGCGTATAGCCAATGTCATTGAGCGAGCCAAACGAGTTGCCAATGAGCTGATAGTATGTGTGAAAAGGATTGTCGCCGATCAACAGGACAATTATCCCGCCGACGACAAATGCCGCAAATACTGCCGCCAGTGGCCATAGAATCTCACGAAAGATTTTCATTCTCTATTCACTTTTTTTCTGAATACGCCAACCGG
Organism: Pyrinomonadales bacterium; assembly: GCA_038257355.1. GTDB lineage: Bacteria > Acidobacteriota > Blastocatellia > Pyrinomonadales > Pyrinomonadaceae > OLB17. Next base: position 106,252 of record JBBSJK010000001.1, read on the forward strand.
AGCAAGAAAGATTTAAAGTGGCAACGGTGCGTGAACAAATATAACCGACAAGCCTAAAAGAGTCACCTAAACAGACTCGAAATATTTAAAAAGAATTTTGTAAATTGAGCGGCATGTTACTTGACAATGTCACACTCATATTTTATTATGTTCCCAGACTAAGTGATCTGTCATCAACCTAGAACTTTGGAGGATATAATCATGAACATAGTTAAATATGACCGATTTAGAGAATTACGGGGCTTACAGGATGAGATGACGCCTTTACCGGGATTGTTCCCGCAACAGTTGACCGGAGGAAATGCGTAACGGCTTGTGGAGTCCGCGTGTAGATATCTTCGAAAACAAAGAGCATCAGGTTCCTCTCGAAACGTGAAGATACCAAGGCGAGAAAGATCGAGGGTGACTGGTTCTGCCGAAACTTCGAAGATGATTTGGCAGTCCAAACGGCCGCTGCCTTGTTTAATTTTTGAACGCTGAGACGCAGAGACACTGAGGAGAAATATTCTTTCCAGATCTCTGCGTCTTCCCGTCTTGCGATAGTATATAGATATGAGATTTGATAGATTCACGATTCGCGGCCAGGAAGCCGTACAAGAAGCGATCACGCTGGCTGAAAAAGGGCAAAACCAGCAGGTGGAGCCGGAGCATGTTTTGGCTGCTATGCTTGAGCAAAAAGAGGGTGTGGTAAAGCCTGTTTTGGGCAAGATCGGCGCTAACTCTCAGACTATAGTTACGGAGGTCGAGGCGGCAATCGCAAAGTATCCGAAGGTGAGCGGCGGCCAGCAGTATTTCAGTTCCCGGACCAACACACTTTTTCAGGAGGCACAGAAAGAGGCTGAAAAGATGTCGGACGAGTACCTTTCGACCGAACATTTACTAATGTCTATCGCGGCTGAAAAAGAAGGCGATGCCGGCCGCATTTTGCGTTCAAACGGTATCACGTATGAGGATCTCGTAAAGGTCGTAACAGATATGCGTGGCGGTTCGCGAATAACGGATCAGAACGCAGAGGAAAATTTTCAGGCTCTGGATAAATACGCTCAAGACCTGACAGAGCGGGCACGGAAAGGCAAACTTGACCCAGTAATTGGACGTGACGATGAAATCCGACGGGCAATACAGATTTTGTCGCGCCGCACCAAGAACAATCCGGTGTTGATCGGCGAGCCCGGTGTCGGCAAGACTGCAATTGTCGAGGGATTGGCCCAAAGAATCGTCTCGGGTGACGTACCGGAAACACTAAAAAATAAAAAACTTGTCTCGCTCGATCTCGGAGCAATGCTAGCGGGTGCAAAATATCGCGGCGAGTTTGAAGACCGTCTTAAGGCCGTTCTCAACGAGATCGAAAAGGCTGAAGGACAGATCATTTTGTTTATCGATGAGCTGCACACACTCGTCGGTGCCGGGGCAAGCGAAGGTGCGATTGATGCGTCAAATATGCTCAAACCGGCCCTGGCGAGAGGAACCTTGCGCTCGGTGGGGGCCACGACGCTCGCCGAATATCAAAAATATATTGAGAAAGATAAGGCTCTTGAACGCCGTTTTCAGCAGGTATATGTTGGTGAGCCTAACGTCGAAGACACGATTGCGATACTACGCGGTCTCAAAGAGCGTTACGAGGTACATCACGGTGTTCGTATCAAAGATGCGGCAATTGTTGCTGCTGCAACCCTTTCAAATCGTTACATAACTGACCGATTTCTACCGGACAAGGCGATCGATCTTATCGATGAGGCCGCGTCGCGAATACGGATTGAGATTGATTCGCTGCCGCAAGAGATCGATGTACTCGAACGCGAAATATTGCAGCTCGAGATTGAGCGACAGGCATTGACGCGTGAGACGGACGAAAAATCAAAATCACGTCTCGATGATATAGAAAAACGCATCGCCGACTTAAACGAAAAATCCTCTGCGATGAAGGCCCAATGGCAGTCTGAAAAAGCCGAGATAGAGAAGATGCGCAGTGCAAAAGAGCAGCTCGAACAGGCAAAGCTCGAACTCGAACAGGCCCGGCAAGCCGGCGATCTGACAAAAGCTGCCGAAATACAGTATGGCCGAATTCCCGAGATTGAAAAACTGCTTGAGTCTGAACAAGAACGACTTAGTGAACTGCAAAAGGACGGCGTCTTTTTGAAAGAAGAAGTTGACGAAGAGGATGTAGCTGAGATCGTCGCAAAGTGGACGGGAGTACCGGTTACAAAGATGCTGCAGGGCGAAATGCAAAAACTGGTCGAGATGGAATCAGGCTTGCGAAAACGTGTGATTGGACAGGACGAGGCCCTCGAGGCGGTGGCAAATGCCGTCCGCCGTGCCCGCGCCGGACTGCAGGATCCAAACCGGCCGGTAGGCTCATTTATCTTCCTCGGCCCGACCGGCGTAGGTAAAACCGAGACTGCACGAGCATTGGCCGAATTTATGTTTGATGACGAACGTGCCATGATCCGGCTCGATATGTCGGAATATATGGAGAAACACGCCGTCGCCCGCATGATCGGTGCACCGCCAGGATACGTTGGCTACGATGAAGGCGGGCAGTTGACTGAAGCCGTGCGGCGTCGGCCGTATTCAGTTGTTCTCTTTGATGAGATCGAAAAAGCGCACCCGGATGTTTTCAATTTGCTGTTGCAAATTCTGGATGACGGACGGTTGACCGATTCCAAAGGCAGAGTTGTCGATTTTAAGAACACAGTATTGATAATGACCTCAAATCTCGGTTCGCGCGAGATACAGGCATCGACCGAGAACCCGCTGGCCGACAGGGACATCAAAAAGGATGTACTGCAAGTATTGCGGGATCATTTCAAGCCCGAGTTTCTCAACCGCATCGACGATATCGTTGTCTTTAGCCAGCTTGACCGTGCACAGATCGCGTCGATCATAGACGTACAGCTCGAAAAACTGCGAATGAACCTTGACGAACGCGGTATTACGATCGAACTCGACGATTCGGCCCGAGAACTTATAATTGAAGAAGGTTATGATCCGGTCTATGGTGCACGTCCGCTCAAACGTGCTATTCAATCGCTTATTCAGAATCCACTAGCCGTGAGTTTGCTGAAAGCCGAGATCGCGAGCGGCGACACCGTTCGTGTTACGGCAGAGCAGGGAGTGATGAAATTTACGCCTTTGAACTCAAGTGCGCAAACCGGAGCCTGAGCAAGAGTTATAATAAACCTGCTTGTTAACGTCCTTGCTGATGCGCGGGCTTCTGCATTGACTGCGAACGTTTTACAATTAAATAAATGTTTACAAAAAAGAAAATGAACGAAAAAGAAAGAGAGAAGATGGCTGAGGAATTTGACGAACTCGACGGCGAACAGATACCGGTGTTCGATAAACGCCGATTTACTGCTGACGGCGAAATGGAAAATGTTGCCGAGATTCCAAAAGAGCCAGTCAAATCTCCAATAGAAATCTCCCTCGAAGTAGATTTAAAAATAGAGACCGAACGCCGCGAGGCTGCCGAGGCAAAGCTCGTCGGTGTCCAGGCAAAGTTTGACGAGGCCAAGGCCAATCTCGAGCGAGAGACTACCGAGATGCGTACGCGTCTGATGAAAACGCTCGAGGATCGAGGTAAACACGCTCAATTTAATTTCCTCACGACACTTTTACCAGTGCTAGACAATCTTAATCTCGCAGTTTCGGCTAGCGAAACCGATGCTTCGCTCGAAAATTTACGCAGCGGCGTGATCGGCACAGCTCGGAGCTTTGAACGTGCTTTGATCGACGTCGGTGTCGAACCTATACCGTCTGTCGGCTTAGCTTTTGATCCCGAATTACATCAGGCAATCGACACGACCGAGGTCGAAGAGGAACAGGACGGTACGGTAACCGCCGAATACTCGCGTGGTTACAAATTTGGATCTCAGCTGTTGCGTCCGGCCAAGGTTCAGGTCGGGAAAGGGAACGTGCCTTTGGCCGGTTAGAAGACAATGGACAATATCATCTGATTTGTGATCATTACCAAAAACTTCTTTTCTCGATCCTTTTTGAAGTGTTATGATTAAGCTGAGGCAAATCCCTTCCGTTTGGCCGCATCTTATTTTCAAGATTTACAAACATTCATATGGCAGACATAGACGCATACAAGGATAAATTTAGTGAGAGCGGACAGCGTATTTTGGAGACAGCTTTGGGCGAATCCAAAAAACGCGATCAAAATTACGTTTCGATCGAGCATATTTTGCACGCGATCGCATTTGAAGAGGACGATCTTTTCTCATCGACGATGCGTGACCTGTCGGTCGACCCGCGATCGGTAAAATTGCTGATCGAAAAGCGTATGGACGACGGCCGTCAACACAGCGGCAAGGGCTATCGCATCGCACCTGAGACAACCGAGCTATTTAAAAGGGCTATGGACCGCTCACGCTCGCAAGGGCGTCGTGTGATCGACGCGAGCGATATTTTTTACGTCCTCTCCAACGACGAACGCAGTGTCCTGAATGACGTTCTGCAGAATCTAGGCGTGCCCGCCGATGAAGTGGCGACTACCGCCCGGACACGTATTCGTAAACGCGAAAAGGAAGAGGAACGCACCCGTCAAAAATACGAGCTGCCATCATTTCTCCGCCATTTTGGCGTCTCGATGAACAAGCTGGCACGGCAGGATAAGATCCCGCCGACCATCGGCCGCGAACGTGAGATTCTGCAAATGATCGAGATCTTGTCGCATCGCGAGAGATCAAACTCACCGATGCTCGTCGGCGAGCCTGGCGTGGGCAAAACCGCGGTTGTCGAGGGTCTTGCGCGGCTTATCGAGCTCGAACCTGAAAAGGTGCCGCTCAGACTGCGCAACGCACATATCGTGCAGCTTCAGATGGGCGGGCTGGTTGCCGGAACGATGCTTCGCGGCATGTTTGAGGAGCGGATCAAGGGCATTATTGACGAGGTAAAAGAGAAAGATCACATAATCCTTTTCATCGACGAAGCTCACACCATCATCGGTGCCGGAGCCGCAATGGGAACGACCTCAGATGCGGCGAATATGTTCAAATCATCACTCGCCCGCGGCGAACTGAGGATAATCGGTGCGACCACGATTACTGAGTATAAAGAATATATCAGCGATGACGAGGCCCTTGCCCGACGCTTTCGTTTGGTAAGGGTTGACGAGCCGAGCATGGATGAGACGAAAGAGATTTTGCTCGGTGTGCGCCCGCGGCTTGAGAAAAATTACTCGGTAACGATCTCAGACGAGGCCATAAATATGGCCCTCGAAATGTCGCCTAAATACATTCGCAACCTACACCTTCCCGACAAAGCCATCGGCTGGCTTGATACTGCATCGGTCAAGGTTGAGATCAACGAGCCGCTCGAGATGATCGTGCGGCCGGAGCATATTATCGATGTCATTTCTCAGGAATCACGTATTCCCAAGGACATGATCTATCGCGACACGTCAGACAGATTCTCTGCAATGGAGGCCGATCTCGCACATCGTGTCATCGGGCAAAAAGACGCCGTGCGGGCTGTCGCCGAAAGGTTGCGTCTCAACAAAGGCCCGTTAAAGGAAAATCATTACGCACCCGACGGCGTCTTGCTCTTCCTCGGCCCGACCGGCGTTGGAAAGACCGAGCTTGCCAAGGCGGTCGCCGAATTTATGTTTGGCGATGAGAGCAAAATGGTCCGAATCGATATGAGCGAGTACGGCGACGGCACCATCGGCATCGAAAAGCTGATCGGCATGCCCCGCGGCATCGTCGGATCGGAACGCGGCGGCATCTTGACCGAGCAGCTTCGCGACAATCCTTACACGGTTCTTTTGCTGGATGAGGTGGAAAAGGCTTCGCCGTATTTGATGAACATCTTCCTTCAGGCATTTGACGAAGGCTGGATCACCGACGGACGCGGCAAGAAGGTTTATCTCTCTGACGCTATCGTAATAATGACCTCAAACCTCGGTTCAAATAATTTCAAGAAATACGAGAAACCGCTCGGATTCGGCCAGAAATCGTTCGGCGATATGAAGCAGATTCGCGGCGATGTGATGAAAGCCGCCGAAGAGCGGTTTACACCCGAATTTCGCAATCGCATCGACGAGATCGTAATTTTTTCGCCGCTCACAATGGACGAGGTTCGCGAGATCGCGAAACTCTACATTGCTAAAATTCAAAAAAATATGGTTCGGCAGGGTAAGGTCGTCGAGGTGACCGAAGCCGCCCTCGATCTGCTCACCGAAAAAGGTTTTAATCAGGCTTACGGTGCCAGATTTCTAAAACGGCACATCGACCAAAAGGTAAAACTCCCGATCACAAACGAGTGGAAAGCCGCAATTAAATTTGTCGTTGACGTCGCCGATGGTGAAATCACAGTCGTACCGGGCGAGGTTTTTAGTCTTAACTAAACCCTGACAAAATTTCCTGCATCAAAGGCTTCAATGATATTATTTCATCGAAGCCTTTTTTATTTTATGAATCAACCTAGTCTGCTAATTTTTCGAATAATTGTCACAGCTTTATGCGCCGTGACCCTCGCCGCCACTATTACAGGTCAGAACAGCACCGAAAGTACGGATTCAACAGAGAAGGTGGTGGCAATCATCGAAAAAGCCGTGCAGCAGCTCGGCGGCGACCGCTATCTTCAAATCCGAACGCAGATCGGCCGCGGCAAATTCAGCGTTATCAAGGAAAATACAGTTGTCTCGTTTCAGAGTTTTGTCGATGTGATCGTCTTTCCGGATAAGGAGCGCACTGAGTTTAAGGGCGGTGGTTCGCGTACGATTCAGGTAAATACTGGGGACACCGGTTGGATTTACGACGGCGATCAGGAACTGATAAAGGTCCAGAACGAAGAGCAGACCGCTAATTTTACACGCGGTATTAGAACGAGCCTCGACAACCTGCTTCGCGGAAAGTGGCAGGATGAGGCCGAACTCACCTACGTCGGCCGCCGCCCTGCCTCACTCGGCAAACGCAACGACGTCGTCAAACTTACCTACAAAGATGGTTTCGCCGTCGAATTTGAATTTGCCGCCGACACAGGCCTGCCTCAAAAGTCCGTCTACAAACGCACCAACGATGATGGCGAGGAAATAAAAGAAGAAGACCGCTACGCCCAGTTCATCGAGGTAGGCGGTATAAAGACCGCGTTTATCGTTGATAGATTCACCAACGGCAAACCATCATCTCGCATCAATTTCGAAACCATCGAATTCAACAAAACCATCAACGACTCAATCTTCACCAAACCCGCCACCGCGAAAGAAGCAAAGAAAGATATAAAGATGTAGCCAATTAGCACCGACATCAGAACCGCAAGCGGGTAGAGACTAAAAACTCCCCGCCTCGTGAGCGAGATATGGTTGAGAGGGCGATGAAAGTAAAAGTTCAAGAACTCGGCTATCAAAAGACACCGCTCGGCGAGCTAACTCTCCGTCGACGTCCGGAGCCGCTTTTGAATAACCAAGAGGTTTTCGAGGTAAAACTCGGCGACGAATACCTGATGACGAGCCTATTCACCGAAGCCGAGCGGCAACTCGCAACGCTTGGCTTAGCGACGCTAGACGATAAGCTGGATGTTGTGATCGGCGGCCTCGGTCTCGGTTACACCGCCGCCGAGGCCTTAAAAAACAAGAATGTGAGCCGTCTGCTTGTAATTGATCTTTACCAAGCGGTGATCGACTGGCACCAACACGGACTTGTCCCGATGGGGGAAACTCTCACCTCAGACCCAAGATGCGAACTCCGCCAAGGCGATTTCTTCGCCTTGGCCCACACCGGCTTCGACACCACTGCACCGGACCGAAAATTCGACGCCGTCCTCCTCGACATCGACCATTCGCCCAAACACTACCTCGACCCCGAAAACAAATCCCTCTATACCGCCCAAGGACTTGCCTCGATACGAAACCAACTAAAACTGGGCGCTACCTTCGCACTCTGGTCCAACGACCCTGCCAGCGATGACTTTACTGAACATCTGAGAGCCGTATTCGGCTCCGCAACCGCCCACAACATCGAGTTTCCAAATCCGTACACGAATTCAATATCCGTCAATTCCGTCTACGTCGCACAGAAGCACGGTAAATGAAACGTTTAAGTTAACCGGAGACTAGTGACGGACTTAATTAAAAAAATTGCAACTAATCGTTTCCCCCAGCGTTTAATTATATTGGAAGACAAAATTAAGGCGTTGGATTCCATTTGACATAATAAATAACTAGGGCGGGCAAAATTTGCCCGCCCTTTTTTTGCTTCTTGCTTTATATGGTTAGAGCCGCATATTGTCGATAGGCTCAGTTGATTGCGCTCGCGGCCCTGACCGTGTCATTCGCCTTAAAGAGTTCTTCATCGACCTTTTGGCCAAATGTGATTGTGCCGATATCGGTTTCCTCGACTATTTTCTCGTTAGCCCAAAGGACAGTGCGGTATGGGACGAGCGTACCTTGGGCGTTGTTATAATCGTAGAATTTTCGTCGAAATTTAACTCCGCCGTCTTCGTATGTGAGCATAAGGACGCGAAACGTTTTGGCGCTGACAAAAAAGCGGGTTTTGCGTCCCTGTTTGTCGGTGACGTCTATCGTGTAAAAATCGACGCCCATTATCTTTTCACGTGGGCCAAGTTCAATCGCCGAACCGTTTTCCTTGTACCTCAAAAAGGCTTCGAGGCCGTGGACTATCTGATTTTCAAACGTTTTTGCCGCATCATCGCGCGGAGTAAAAACGGTATTGTTGTAGATGCCGTATATTTTTTCGTCGTCAAAGACGAGTGAATACCGTGCGCTCGGGAATTCCTGGTCGAGCCTGATCTTTTCCTTATTGAGCGAGTCGGCTCGGATGATATACCTTTGATATGTCGCCTGCTCGATTTTGCCATCGGCGGCGGTAAAGCTCGATGTTCCGCGTTCAAAAGTGGTTTTGCGGATCTGATTAAGCAAAGGGCGGCCGGCCGGAAACGCGTACGCAAATATAATCGATGTTTCGATGACCTGCTCAGCGGTTACAACCTTTGGATCTCCCTTTGGCAACGGTGTCGGAGGCGGTTCGGATTTCTGCACGACAGGTGTTGGGGTCGGCGTCTGCGGAACCTGGGTAAACCCCGCCGCGACAAACGCAAACGTTAACAATATAAAAGTTGAAATTGATCGGGAACACAAAAACACTAAGAATTTCTCCTCAATTCATCTGTAAATACGCAAATGCGGATTGTAGCACAAAACCGTCAGGTTCGACATCAGCTCCAAGCCGGACGATATGAGATTGATGATTTTCAAGGCCGAAAAGATGCACTCTTGATAGTTAATAATGAATTGGGAGCTTTGAAACACCCAATAAAAATATCCAAATCTTTCTCAGAGAACTCAGCGTCACTCTCAGCGTACTCAGCGTTAAAAATATTTAAACGCTGAGAACGAGAGAGATTTACGCAGAGTTCACCGACAAGATGCTCAACCTGTAAATTCCCGGTCATCAGTACGATCCTCAAAAGCAAGAGGGTTTCTCAAAACTCTCTTCTATAAAAATACGATGCCTCTGACAGGCCGACCCATTTTGTTTTCCCAAAACGAAATTCATACTTTCACATTTGCAAAAAAACAACTGTACCAAACTGGCAAAACAACTGTACCAAACTACCCATAATCAGCGACCAAACGCCACATCCAACTGTACCAAACCAGCCCCTGAATTTCTCAAAAAGCTCAGATCATAATTCAGCTAAACCCTGTATTTCCCGCTTTTAACTATTTCATATGTTTAAATTGTGGCACGTGCCACATTTAAAAACACCCCAATATTAGTGCGCAGACGGGTGCAATTTCAAAATAAAAAAAATCACTACAAAAAAATGTAATTTATAGAGTTATTTGAAAACTCTTTACTCCTAAATCATGTTAAGTTTAAATAACTTTCGAATCTTAAGAAATAAATTACTCGTAGTAGTGAAATATTTTAAAGTAAGTTTTATAAATAAGATTAGCTCCGTAGGAGCGACATAAAACATGCCGCTCTTACGGAGCTCAAATCTAAGTTTTTCAAACCACTCTAGTGATTAGTTATTCATCTAGCAGACTTCTGACTTCTGATGTTCCACATTGCCCTCTACGAACCCGAGATACCGCCAAACACCGGCAACATTGCCCGGCTGTGTGCGGCGACGTTTACCCGGCTGCATATCGTCGGCGTGACCGGATTTCGGATGGATGACAGAGAACTCAAGCGTTCGGGCCTCGATTATTGGGAACACGTTGAACTCGAACGCCATATCGATATATACGAGTTCGCGGCAAGTCTGCCGGATTCGCGATTGTTGTATTTCACCACCAAAACGGAGCGTCTTTACACAGATTGGTCATATTCGCCGAACGACTGCCTGATCTTCGGCCCGGAAACACGCGGTTTGCCCGAAACAATTCTGCGCGAAAATCCAGACCGCTGCCTAACCATCCCGATGCTAAACCCAAACGTCCGCAGCCTAAACCTCGCCAACAGCGTCAGCATTGTGCTCTACGAGGCCCTGAGACAGAATGGTTTTTAGCTTTTTATATCTCGATCCAATCATTTATTGAGGCCATATTATCTGCAAATCGCGCCCCGCTTAATTACAAATCTTTACACTCCACATACGATTTTGGACACCTTTAGCTGAGGCCGAGTACTCTAATCAATGTCACAAGAAGTGGCGCACCCTTAAAGGAGGGGGAAATTATTCATATGAACAGACTTAAGAAATATTTCGCATTATCATTCGCAATCATTGCTCTTACAGTTTATGGTGTCAGTGCTCAGAGTTTCGCCGTCGTTGGCGAAAGATCCGCGGTTTCGGCATCGGTCGAACGGCAAATCTTCAAAAAATTGATCAGCCTGCCGAGATACGGCGTGTTCGATCATATTACCTATCAGGTTAACGGCGGCACCGTCGTACTCGACGGCAACGTCATTACGCTCGGAACCAAGAGTGCAGCGGCACGTGTGGTCAAAGATATTCCGGGCGTCACAAGTGTTGTAAACAACATTGACGAGTTACCGCTGTTCTCATCTGACAACCGGATCAGGCGACAGGCTTACCTGACCTTTGTAAATCGCGGCCCAGGACAGTATTTTTCGACAATCAATCCGAGCGTCCGTATCATCGTCGATAGCGGTCGCATCTCACTCGAAGGCTATGTCTCGAGCACCAGCGACTCAAACCTTCTAAACATCCTCGCCCACGGTATCCCCGGCGTGTTCGAGGTATCTAACAACCTAATCGTCGGCCGGGACGCCCACCGGCAATAACTAAAAAAAAGACTGCCTCTCAATGAACTAGAATAGGAATCGGTTAGTAGGCTATCAGTTGATAGCCTACTAACCGGTTTCTATTCTATCCTTACGAGACAGCCTCACCGTTAGCTAGTCAGTTAAATCGTAAATAATTAGTTGTTTCAAGGAACTCGATAAGTTAATCATCGTATAATCGCATCCTATGAATTCATTAGTTAATCTTCATCTTTCTCGCGTGGCATTAGTTTTTACATTTGCGGTTATTTTTTCTACTCTTATTTACTCTCAGAGCGATTCAACAAACGTACCAAAGGCGTGGCAGACAAAGGCTGAGCAGACTGATTATAAACAGACCTCGACCTATGACGAGGCGATTGCCTATTCCAAACGGCTTGATCGGGCGTCGCCTCTCATCTCGTACAAAACCTATGGCAAAAGCGGCGAGGGCCGCGATATGCCGGTGCTCATCGCGGCAAGCGGCAATGCGTTTACACCCGCACTCGCTCGTCGGCAGGGCAAGGCGGTCGTTCTGATCCAGGCGGGAATACATTCGGGCGAGATCGACGGAAAGGATGCCGGGCTTGCCCTGCTTCGCGATATCTCTATCACTAAAACGCGGATCGACCTTCTCCAAGATGTGGTCATCGTCTTTTTGCCGATATACAGCGTGGACGGACACGAAAATTCTAATGCATTTATGCGTATGAATCAGAACGGGCCTGAGGAAATGGGTTTCCGAGCAAATGCGACAAATCTCAACCTCAACCGCGACTATATGAAAGTCGACGCGCCCGAAACGCGCGCCTGGCTGGGTCTCTGGAATCAATGGAAGCCGGACCTCTTTATCGACTGTCACGTCACGAATGGGGCTGATTTTCAATACAACGTAACGTATGAATACGCTCATTTTCAGGAAGTTTCACCAGCGATCAAAAATTGGATGGACGAGCATTTTGATGGCGTTGTGGTGCCAAAGGTGGAAAGCGAGGGCAATCTGCTGACTCACTATGTCCAGTTTGCCGGGCGCGAGGTGACCGGCGGAGTTGCGACATTTATCGCCACCCCGCGGTTTGCAACCGGTTATACTCCTCTCCGGAATCGTGCTGGGCTGCTGATCGAGACACATGTTTACAAACCGTATAAATCCCGCGTTCGCGGAACATACGATATTCTGAGATACACGGTTGAGGAAGTTGGCAATGCCAAGGCACGTCTTTTCGCCGCAAATATCACCGCCGACACCGTGACAATAGAACGCGGGAAAACCTACGATGATAAGCGTCATTTCCCCCTCGCACTCTCGATCACAGAAAAATCGACGCCGTTTGCCTTCAAAGGCGTCGAATATAAGCTGGAAGACAGTAAGCTCTCAGGCGGCAAACGCATAGTTTACGGCACCGCACCGCTTAACATCACGATCCCTCGGTTTGATGACGCAAAGGTTGCCCTATCTGTCGCCCCGCCGCTCTATTACATCGTGCCGCCGCAATATAAGGATGTGATCGAGGTGATGAAAATACACGGTCTCAAATTTGAAACTCTGAAAAAACCAATGACAATCGAGGTGGAAAGCTATAATCTGACAGAGCCAAAATGGGCGGCAGCTTCCTTTGAAAATCGCGTAACGCTGACAGCCAAACAAACGCCCATTAAAGAAACACGCACGTATATCACCGGCTCGATCCTCATCCCGATGGCCCAGGAAGCAGCCGATGTAGCCATCCATCTTCTCGAACCAAACGGCCCTGACTCATTTCTATATTGGGGATTTTTTAACTCGATCTTTGAGCAAAAAGAATACGGCGAAAGCTACATCATCGAAAAACTGGCCCTAGAAATGCTCGCCAAAGACCCGACACTGCAAGAGGAGTTTGACCGTCGATTGCTCGATCCAACCTTCGCCCGCAGCCCGCAGGCCCGCTTGCGTTTCTTCTACGAACGCTCACCATATTATTTGAATCAGAAAATAGGCGTTTATCCGGTTGGGAGAATTTTACTCAGGATGGATACGGTGCGTTAATTAAGGTTTCCTTATCCAAAACATATCCCGCATCGTATAATCCGACTGAGATCTATCGCTTAGGTCAAGTACCGAGGCGTAATTCTTCTGCTACTGGAGCAAATCTTTGAAAACAGCGGTGATCCCCATATCGCAAGTTAAAGGGAAAAGTAAAAAGTGCAAGAGGCGGCACTTGCATTTTGGCCGCTACGGGCAAAATTATTGCACTCCGGCGGCTAAAAGTGATCCTTTAGGATCGGATGCAAAGGCGTGGTCATCCTCGATCTTGCCGATGATGCCGTGAAAGACAATTTCGCCGCCGCCGTCGAGCACAACCACTACATCCCCCGGGCTGTAGAGTTTTTGATCGATGGGAAATTTTATGATCGTCGCGTTGCCGTTGTCGGCGCTCACTGCTTCGTAATCGAATGTGTCAGCATTAAAGCTGAGTGTCTGGCAAAAAGATACTTCCATTTATATTCTCCAGTAAAAATTAGAACACAAAACACGGTTGGCCGCAAAAAGGGGCAAAATGCGCAAAAAAGAATTTAGTAATTCTCTTTTTAGCGTCTTTTGTGCCTTTTGTGGCTATTCCCTACTCTGAAAATTACGACTATTGCATCGTGGTCGGAGAGCGGGTTGCCACCGGCGTCGGCTAGGTTGCCGATCGTTTGCGGCTTGTATCCGGGAGCGATTTCGATTCCTTTTCCGGCAAACCAGTCGAGTCTTGCCGATACGCGGCCGCCGACGCGGCGGGCGGCCCAAAAGATAAATGGAAAACACCATTCCGGCACCCAATCGCGCAGATTTGTATTTTTTTCGATGCTGTCGATGTCGTAATGCAGTGTGCCTACGCCGCTCTCGTTGAGTGATTTGTATTCAAAGTCGCGAGACTCTAATTCGCCGAACATACGCCGTTCAAAATATCGGTCAGGATGGGGCAGGTGATTCTTGACAAACCCTTTGACCCCCATCATCACCCGTCGCCAATAGCCCAGAATTGCTCGCCGGGCGCTCTGAGCGTTGTACGTGGTTGTGTTCCAGTCACCGCCGATGATGGTCGGAATTGCCGGCAGAGTGTCGAGGTGGTCAAGAATGATCTTCATCTGCAAATGCCGGTGGGCACGCGAACAGTGTGCATCTAGATGGATCGTCACCGCTCGAAAATCGCCCGTCGGATGCCCGATATCAGCAACTATCGCCCGCAGATATCCGAGCCGTTTCTCTTTGCCCCACATCTTGTCTTTTCCATTAGGCAGTGGTACCGCGTGGACGTTTTTCATCGGATGACGCGAAAACATAGCCAGGCCGTGGATCGAAACTGTATTCTCGCCGGCCATTTCCGATTCAACGCCGCTGCCCTTTTGCAGCGGTATGTAAACCGGTGCGAATGCGTAATGCAGCTTCAGTTCGCGTGCAATATCCTGTGCGACAAAGCGGTTGCCGCTGCGGGTCATACCGTAGTCAAGTTCGGTGAGAAGCAGAATGTCTTTGTCTCTGAGCTTTTCGTGATTTTTGAGGGCGTGATTGATGCCGTCAAAGCGAATGCCGCGTTCAATATTCCAGGCGAGCGCGTGGATCGTGTCAGACTCAGGAACGGCATCTGCCGGATTCGTTTGGCCAATCTGCAGGCTCCCACCCGCAAACTCAGACGGTAAGGACAAATCTTCGACCACTACCGCATTCAATATCCTCTGGATCTCTGGGCGTATCTGGTTGTACAGCTCCGACGCCTCTAACTCTGGAGTCGATTCAAACTTTAACAGCTCTGGAAAATACTGATTAAGTTTGTGGTCGAGTATGATCGGCGGGCCGGTATAGCTGTCGTCGGGTGAGGGCATAAATGGATATAAGAATACTTTAGGTTACCGGGCACTGGGATAGCCGGCTGAACTCAATCATCATGCCGCTCCTTAACCGGGGCAACGGCCAGGAAATCGTTTGTGATCCGTTCGGTATAAACACCGATCAGCTCATCTATCCGGCTCTGTTTTTTTGACTTGAAAATAAAGCCGACGTGTTTTGCCTTATCGACAGTATAGACGATCTCCTCATCTGTATAATGCGACGTGTCTGGTTTGTCGGAGTTAGCGAGGGCGAGCGTGATGCCGGCAAATTCCTTTCTCAGCTTTGGCAGTTTGTAAGGATTTTCGTCGGTCGCGATCTCGATCTTTGCCCATTCGCGCCAGAGGTTAAAGTTGCAGGCGTATTCGAGAACGTTGGCGATGTAGGCACCACCGACGCGGCAGGCGACTTCGAGCAGGTAAAATTCACCAGTCTCAGCACATTGCAAAAACTCGGCATGCGCAACACCGTGGTTATATTCAAAAGCCATAAGCAATGCACGGTTCATTACCTCGAGCTGTTTCCGCTCTTTCGATTTATACGGCACTATGGACGAAGTAAAAACACCGCCGTGATGCGAGACTTGGAATGGCGTTGTGCCGTATTGGCTCACGCCGCAGGCGACGACCTTGCCACTGTCAACCACAGAATCGACGTGAAAAACCCGCCCCTCGATAAAGCGCTCGACGAGAAACTGTGACGGATGATCGCGCCAATTACTGCGGTTATCGAGATTTGTCAGCACGTCCCAGACATCGCCGGCGGTCTCGCATTTTCGAATCCCAAATGCCGAAACTTCGTGCCTCGGTTTTACGATCCAAGGGGCCGGAACCTCTGTTAGAAAACGGTTTATCTCCATCGCGTTAAAGCTCCCGACGAATTCAGGACACGGAATCCCGGCCTTGTGAGCGATATTTCGCATGGTCAGTTTGTCGCGAAAACGGAGAGCGAATGAGCAGGTCATTCCCGGCAGATTGAGATGCTCTCGGGCCATTGCGGCGGTCATCACGTCAAATTCGTCGAGGCCCACGACGCGGTCGATCTGTTGTGAACCGGCAACATTTGTCACCGCACGAACGTAATCCAGTGCAGAGGCATCGTCGTCAACCGACCGCACATCATTGATCGCCGTCCACGGCCACGGATTGTCAAGCGTTTTCTTTCGGGTGACAAGCGTGACGCGCCAACCGGAGTTTTGACACTCCTCGATGAACTCCGCTCCCTTGTAATCGCTGGCGATAATGACGATATGATGGGTCATAGACTGTTACGTGGAGGTAAGTTTTGCGAACTCCTGTTTTCTAAAAGCTGATTTTATTTTGTACTAAAAGAATGGCACAATTTAGCCGTTAAGACAATAAAAATGCTCGCCAGCGGGCGTCGAAAGCATTATCTTCGGGGAAAAAATATCTATGGGCGACATCGATTTGATCAATTTATTCAGCCATTTAATCATTTATATGGTTGTTTTGCTCCTCGCGATCTCGGCACACGAGGCGGGACACGCGTGGATGTCTTACAAATTCGGTGACGACACCGCATATATGCTGGGCCGCGTGACGCTCAACCCGGTATCGCATACCGACCCAATTGGCACGCTCTTGATTCCTATCGTGGCGTTTACGCTAGGCACGCTCGGCGGTGCACTCGGCAGCATTCCACTCATCGGCTGGGGAAAACCTACGCCCGTCAACCCGCGAAAGTGGGACAATTATAAACTGGCAAATGTAATGGTCTCGATCGCCGGCGTGTTGGCCAATCTGATTCTGCTTGTCATCGGACTCGTACTCGCTAAAATCCTCATGACACAGGGATTTACTCCTAACGATTTTCTCGGCAGATCGACAAATCCGCTGGCAATATTTGTCGGGAATATGATGTTCCTAAATTTGTCGCTGTTTGTGTTTAATCTCCTGCCCTTCCCGCCGCTCGACGGCAGCAAGATTATGAGCACTTTCCTGCCCGACAGCGCCCAACCGATACTGGATATGTTTGAGCAGTACGGATTTTTGATACTTATGTTTCTCATCTATATCGGGGTGTTTAGCCTTATCATCTATCCATTTCTGCTCGGTTTGCGCTACATTCTTTTCGCTATCTATTAGGCAATGACAAAAAAACGTATCTTCAGCGGCGCACAGCCAACCGGCGACCTTCACATCGGCAACTATCTCGGAGCGCTCAAAAACTGGGTAACTCTCCAGGACGAATACGAAAGCTTTTACTGCATCGTAAACCTCCACGCGATCACGCTGCCGCAAAACCCGACAACCCTGCGAAAGGCAACGCTCGATCTCGCCCGAATATACCTCGCCGCCGGTGTCGATCCCGAAAAGGCGACGATATTCATCCAATCCGATGTTCCCGAACATGCAGAATTAACTTGGGTTTTGTCATGCATCGCACGCATGGGCGAGCTTGAGCGGATGACGCAGTTTAAGGACAAAGGTAAAGGAAATAAGGAACGGGCCGGTGTTGGATTGTTTACATATCCTGTTTTAATGGCGTCCGACATTCTGCTTTACCAGACCGATCTTGTACCAGTCGGCCAAGATCAAAAGCAGCATCTGGAACTCAGCCGCGATCTTGCGGAAAGATTTAACCGCGATTTTGGCGAGACGTTCAAAGTTCCAGAACCTTTTATCCCCAAGGCTGGTGCGAGCATCAAATCGCTGCAAGACCCGGCGAAAAAGATGTCGAAGTCGGACGAAAATCTTAACGGCTCGATCTTTCTGCTCGATGACGCCGATACGATCACCAAAAAATTCAAAAAAGCCGTCACCGATTCCGGCACCGAAATAAATTTCGACCCGGAACGCCCGGCGATCAAGAATCTGCTCACAATATACCAATTACTAACCGGCAAAACCGCCAACGAGTGTGTCGCTCATTTCGATGGCAAAGGCTACGGCCAATTTAAAGGCGAACTCGCCGACACCGTCGTCGAATTTCTTCGTCCGTTTCAAGATCGTGTAAAAGAGTACGACAACGAATCGTTGAATGTTATATTAAATACCGGAGCCGACAAGGCCCGTTCAATTGCCGGAAACACATTGAAAGACGTTTATCAGAAAATAGGGGTGAGATAATGAGAGTAACTATTTACGAAAAACCTACCTGAACGACGTGCCGCAATTTGGCAACGCTGTTTCGGGAAAACGGCATCGATCACGATAAGGTTAATTATTTCAAAGAGCCTTTCACCGAGAAGAATCTCGGTGTACTCATCTTCAAAACAGGTCTGCGGCCTCATCAATTGGTTCGCGGAGCCGCCGCTGTGGGCATTACAGAAGAAACGCCGGACGCGGAAGTCATCAAAGCTATTGTCGCCGATCCAAATCTTCTACAGCGGCCGATAGCAGAGGTTGGGGATAGAGCGATTATCGCGCGGCCGATAGATAAAGCGTTGGAGATGATCGGCGAATAAGCTTAAATGGTGCGATGCTAATACGCATTATTAAAAAGTAATATGGATGTTGATGCTAAGGAATGTGTAAGATGCGGAGCCACTGCGATAATTGAAGGTTCGTTGATGGATACAGGAGCGGCGGCGGCGGCGGCGCTTTTCTTTCCGCGGGCAAATCGTTCTTGAAGCAGATCTTTGGGAGCGGCAGTCGAAATATCTTGGCTTACGCATGCCTCCATTGCTCTCACCTTGAACTTATTGTTGAGTTCAGGGAAAAAGACCGTGAGCGTTACCAGCAGTTTGACGGCCCACAACCCGGGGTCCTCGAACGCATCGACGAGGAGGTCTAAATTCAAACTGACACTACCCAAATGAGAGTTTTAGTCACATTTTTCTTCGTCGTTATGATCGCTCTCCTTTCCTCGTGCGATCTGCGGAGCGAGACGGCTAAGAGAGAGATGGAAAAGTTTATTTCGTCTCCTACGCCGCCGATTTTGCCCGCTCCTACCAAAGCTCCGATTGCGCCCGCGGATATTCTCACGGTCGACACGACACTCGAAGGCCCGACTATCTCTATCGACGGTTTCAAACAAAAGAAAACCGCCGCGTGTACAAAATATAACCGCGTAATGGTAAACGGCGACGACAACACCATCACCATCAAAGGCTCTTGCCGGCAAATAATGATAAATGGAGACGGCAACAAAATATCCGCAGACGCTGCAATGGAATTTACCTTCAACGGAAGCGAAAACACTCTTAACTATTCAAAATTCGCAAACGGGAAACACCCCATCATAACCGAGAACAAACCCGGCAACACCATCGAAAAGACCATGGCGGAAATAACAAAAGATAGACGGCCAACCACTAAAAACGTAAAATGAGCTATACAAACGGAAATGGTAACGGGCACGCGCCCAAGCCTAAGAATGTTCTCGGCGGCGTGCTGGAAAGCTGTTGCAACGATCCGATGACCGGATTTTACCGCGACGGATATTGCCGCACGGGCGTTGACGACACGGGCCGTCACACGGTCTGTATTGAGGCGACGGAAGAGTTTCTGGCGTTTTCGAAAGTCGCGGGAAACGACCTTTCGACGCCGATGCCTCAGTATGCTTTTCCCGGTTTGAAGGCGGGCGATAAATGGTGCCTTTGTATGCTCCGCTGGCGCGAGGCTTTGCAAGCCGGAATGGCCCCGCAGGTTTATTTGGAAGCAACGCACGAGGCGGCTTTGACGGTCGTAAGCCTAGATGATTTGCGTCGGCACGCGGTCGAAAACGATATTTAAGTGGATCAGGAACCAGACCAATTTACTTTTGATTTTCATAATGAAAAGGCGCAGATCGTCGGGGGTTCGTCTGATGATCTCAAGATAAAGCTCGGCGATTTTGCCGGGCCGCTAGATCTGCTTTTGTTTTTGATAAAGCAGGAACAGGCAAATATTTTTGACATCCCGATTGCGCGTATTACCGGAAAATATCTCGAATACATCCGCCTGATGAAACGCCTGGACATCGCCGTCGCTGCCGATTTTCTTGTCATGGCGGCGACGCTCATTGAGATAAAATCGCGTATGCTGTTGCCGCGTGATCCGACAATTACCGATGACGAGGAATTTGAAGACCCGCGCAAAGAGCTGGTTGACCGTCTGCTCGAATACGAAAAGTTTAAATCCGCCGCCGGAATGCTCTATGAACGCTCGACCATCGAACAGGCCATATTTATCCGAGGGCCAATCGAATCTGACGATAACAACGCCGAGATCAACGCTTCTGTATTCGACATTTTGACCGTCTTTCAAAAGATCGTCGCCCGTCATGTCGATGAGATAAAAATGGAAATACACCGCGAAGAGATATCTCTCGCGGATATGTTAAAAACACTAAAACGCCGAATTTTAGAGACCGGCGAACTGAGCCTGCTCACATTTTTTGACGAAATGCACTCGAGACGCGAGCTAGTTACGGCATTCATCGCCGTCCTCGAGATCGTCCGCACCGAAAGCGTCAGGTTGCTGCAAAACAAGACGTTTGGCGACATTATTTTGAAGAAGATTTAGACCTAAAAAAGAAATAACGTTTTGCCGCAGATGAATGCTGGGGCAAAGATTTTTGTCTTTTCTTCGCCTTTCTTCGCTCTCGGTTTTTGCTGTTAAGATTTAGCTAATGGATTTAGTACTTGAAGAAACTCAAACGCGGACAGCCGCCCAGCTTGTAGCTCTCGTTGAGGCTTTAATTTTTGTCGCCGACGAACCGATCACGACAAAGCTGTTGGCCGATGTTTTAGAAGAAGATCGCGACAGCGTTCAGGCAGCGGTCGAAGAATTGTCGCGCGAGTACGAGTCGCGTGAGAGCGGCCTGCAAATCCGTGAGATCGCCGGCGGTTGGCAACTCGCAACGAGCACCGAACTTCACGAAGAGGTCAGAAAATTCCTAAAAACACGCCCATCCGCAAAACTTTCGTTAGCATCGCTCGAAACGCTGGCAGTAATAGCCTATAAACAACCGGTAACCGTACCCGAGATTCTCGAAATTCGTGGCGTCCAATCCGCTTCGGCGATAAAAACGCTCCTAGACAAACGCCTCATCGTCGCTAAGGGCCGGAAAGAGGCGGTCGGCCGCCCGATGCAATACGGCACGTCAAAGGATTTTCTGATCCAGTTTGGATTGAAAGATCTGTCTGAACTGCCGAGCATAGAAGATTTCGAAGACCTGGTTGGATAACATGAATCTTTCTGAAGACTCTGAAGCAGTCCGGATCAGATATGTGCCTTTCGCCAAATTTATCGGCGGGTTTTTTTTGTACATCGGGTTTGGGATCAGCATCGTCGCCTTAATGTTTTCGGCCGGCCAATTCTCACCTGACGCCGGTAGCTGGGCAAGCACGTTATTCTGTGCGCTAATTCTTTTGGCGATACTCATTTCATTCGTCGACTTCAGCACCGGCACACTCCTATTCGCACCATTAGTAACGGTTAACCTTTCAATAAGCGAAAAGTACGTTGAGATTGGCAATCAAAGGATTTACGGTAAAAGCGTTCGGCGTTACGCCTTCCATCAGGTCGCACAGTTTAAATCTTACAAGGGTAAAATAAATCTTACTCAAAGCTACTTTCTTGCGCTGGTCCGCTCTAATAGAAAGACCCTGAAATTAAGACTTCCAATAGGTGACGATAAACAGGAAACTGTTAAACTAATAAAAAAGCTCAACAAGATCATCAGAAATAAGTGATCGAGAACTCAGGTTGTTATCAATGCAAGAACGTTTACAAAAACTTATCGCTCAGGCCGGCATCGCTTCGCGGCGCGCGGCTGAAGAACTAATAAAAGCCGGCGAGGTGTCGGTCAACGGCGAGATCGTGACCGAGCTTGGCACAAAAGCCGACCCTGACAAAGACCACATAAAGGTTCGCGGCAAGTTGATCAACGCTAAAATTCAGAATCGCTCAAATGTTTATATCTTGCTCAATAAACCTAAAGGCTATCTTTCGAGCGCCGCCGACCCAGAAGGCCGCAAGCTGGTCGTTGATCTGGTCAAAGGCCACGGCCGGCTGCACCCCGTCGGACGGCTCGATTACAACACCGAGGGATTGATCATTCTCACCAATGACGGCGATTTTACAAATTTTGTCGCGTCTTCCAAGACCATTCCAAAGGTGTATGAAGTCAAGGTCAAAGGCCTGCCCACTGCGGTTGCGATCAACAAGTTGCGGCGCGGAGTTTTGTTAGAAGACGGTTATAAAACCGCCCCTGCCGAGATAAAAGATTTGACGCCGACCGAAAAAAACGGCTGGTATCTAGTCACGCTGTACGAGGGACACAATCAGCAGATACGCAAAATGTTTGACACCATCGGCCACTCGGTCGTCAAACTAAAACGCGTCACCATCGGCCCGATAACCGAAAGATACCTGCCAGTCGGCAACAGCCGCCCGCTTACCCGAGAGGAAGTCGAAATGTTTCGGACAAACCCGTCGGGAAAAAAAGCGCCCGGAAAACGACTCTAAATCAAAGCCCGGTGCTCGACCATCAAGCATAGGTCCTGCACAACCTTTATCCCCGCGTTTGCTAACTTTTCGGCCACCTCGTCGTTGCGAATGCCGAGCTGCAACCAGACGGCCTTTGGCTTTTTTGCCAGAATCTCCAGCGTGTGTTTTGAAATGTCCTCAGCACGGCGAAACACATTGAGCAGATCGATTTCGCCCGGCACTTGCGTCAGGTCGCGATAAACCTGCTTTCCCAATATCTCAGTCACGTCAGGATAATAAACCGGCACCGGAATTATCTCGTAACCCGCATCGGCCATGTATTTGGGCACATAATGTGCAGGCTGCGACGAATGCGACTCAGGCTTGATACCGAGCACCGCGATCGTAATTGTGGCTCGCAGCATTTCTCTGATTTGATCGTCAGTGGTTAGCAGGTTTTCTTTCCATTCCATAATTTCTGAGTTTAGTAAGTAAAGTCGCGCAATACAAAGTAACGTAAAATCGTAGCTGCAGAGTTCGCAGAGATTCTCTACTTAACTCTAAGGCTTTGCCTAAAATCTATGCGTTATGTCATTATAAATGTTTGTTATATACGCACATTTATGAACTTTGAACTATCAGAAGATCAATTACAAATAAAATACAGCATCCGCGAATTTGCCGAGAGCGAGATCAAACCGCATGTGATGAAGTGGGATGAAGCACAGCATTTTCCTGAGGAATTGCGGCCAAAGCTTTCGGAACTCGGGATGATGGGCATTCTTTTTCCCGAGGAATACGGCGGTGCGGCGATGGGCTATGTCGAATATGCGACGATCATCGAGGAACTCGGCCGGGTCTGTGGCTCGGTCGCATTGTCGGTCGCGGCTCATAATTCGCTTTGTTCGAACCATATTTATTTGTTTGGCAACGAGGAGCAGAAACAAAAATATCTCGTCCCGCTCGTCAGCGGCGAGAGCTTTGGAGCATGGGGATTGACCGAGTCACAGGCTGGTTCAGATGCGTCGGGAACGCGGACAAACGCCATACGCTCAAACGGCGGGTGGAAAGTGAACGGCTCAAAAAATTTCATTACTCACGCTATCTCTTGCAATACGCTGGTCGCCGTCGCAGTCACCGATAAAGAGAAAGGTAGTCGCGGCATCTCCGCGTTTATTTTTGACAAATCGATGGACGGTTTTCGCAGCGATCACAAAGAAAACAAGGTCGGAATGCGTGCCTCGGAGACGGCGTCGGTAGTATTCGAAGACTGCCACGTTCCAAGCGAAAACCTGCTCGGTGTCGAGGGCGAAGGCTTTATGCAGGCGATGCAGGTACTCGATGGCGGCCGCATTTCGATCGCTGCACTGTCCGTTGGCATAGCTCAGGGAGCATACGAGGCGGCGGTAAAATATGCGAAAGAACGTCACCAATTCGGCAAGCCGATCGCCGATTTTCAGGCGATCCAGTTCAAACTCGCTGACATGGCCACGCAGATCGAATGCTCGCGTCTGCTAACCTTGCAGGCCGCCGCGACCAAGGATGCAAAGAAACCCGTGTCGCAGCAATCGGCAATGGCCAAACTGTACGCATCCGAAACCGCCGTCCGCGTTTCCGAAGAAAGCGTCCAAATCCACGGCGGCTACGGCTACACCAAAGATTACCCCGCCGAAAAATACTGGCGCGACTCAAAACTCTGCACCATCGGTGAGGGTACCAGCGAGATACAGCGTATCGTGATCGCGAAACACCTTCTTAAAAATTAAACACGGATCTCGGATTTTCCGGTTTGACCGCTCGCGTCGAGCACGCCGGTCAGCGGGGAAAACCCGATCGCGATGAATTTGAATGTAAAATTCTGAGTCATATTTATGTGCCGGTGTTGGTCTCGCTGACAATCAGACTGCCATCTTTAGCAAATCTGTATTCGACCCGTTTAAATTCTTTTCCTCTTCTCATCCTCGATGGCATCTGAATCCACAGTGTCACCCATATCTCGCCGTCCTCCGCCGTCACGGCCCGCGGCGGATGAAATTCATTGGCATTCAAATCTTTATCTTTAGTCTGAAGCACGGTGGAGAACGCCAGCAAGCCCTTCTGCACCCAATAACTTGCCAACATTTCGCGTTCCCGTTTCGGCGCCTTTTCCCAACCGAATGCGGCGAGAGCTTTCTTTGACAGAGCCGTGTCTGCTCTCTCAAAATAATGCGAATCGACAAACGCCCCGTCATAATGACATCCGTAATCGTATCTAAAAGTACCGATCACGATAACCTTCTCCGATTCCTTCAGCCGCTTGATGCAAACGGATTTTCCGTCAAGTTTGCGGCCGCCTTTTTTCCCTGGCGCATCACTTTTGGCGTCTATTCGTTTTTGCAGTTCTGTCAGCACGGCTTCATCAGTTGAAAGGTCAATGTTTGAAGGTGCAACTGTTGCCGCCTCCGGTTTCGAAGCGGTCTGACCACACGCAAAATTTACGGCAAGACCAGCCAGAATTAACCCACCAAAGGAGAACTTTATTAAATACCGACGCATATAATAATGAAAATTCATGCTCGTCTCCTCCCGCGAATTTGAAAGGCCGCACCTATCGCTAGACGTTGGTCAGAACTGAAACGTCAAGCTAAATCCCTGATCCGAATTCCGCTTGATAAGTTCCACCTTCGCGGCTCCGACTTGTCCGGTTGTCGTAAACGCATCGCCGTAGCCGGCGAGTCCGCCAGAGGCGGGCAATGGAGCCGCGATGGCCTCGTCAATCTCCTTTGGCAACGGCTGGCCGCTGATCATTTTGGCGACTGCGTTGGCTTGCGCC
>JBBSJK010000002.1:0-116698 GCA_038257355.1 Pyrinomonadales bacterium
GCACACATTGTAGTTACAGATGGCGAAGGATTTGGATCTGAAGGTTTTTTACGCCTCTCATATGCGACATCCATGGAGAATTTGCACAAAGCGGTCGATAAGATGCAAGCGATCTTTGGAGCGAAGATCGGTTAAAGCCGACCCCGCGCCATAAACTTGCCGCAACCTGCTATTTCTTTAGCCTCCAGTCATCATCAACCCTATCTCCTCCACCGATGTAATCTTCGGATCGACTTCACCGACTATTTTGCCTTCGCGGATAACAAGCAGGCGGTCGGCGAGGGCGGTAACCTCTTCCAGTTCGGCGGAAACGAGCAGAACGGCGGAACCGGCATCCCGCAGTTCGATAAGTTTGCGGTGAATAAACTCGATGGCACCGATATCGACGCCTCGGGTCGGCTGAGAAACGAGCAGTAATTTTGGATTTAACTCGAATTCGCGTCCAATTATCAATTTTTGCTGATTGCCCCCGGACAGAGACTTGGCTTGCAGCGTAGCGTCGGGCGGTCGCACGTCAAATCGTTCGATGATCTCGCCGACTCGTTTGGCAATCGCCGCATTGTTCATAAATCCGGCAGCCGCAGCAACAGGCGGACGGTAATGAACACCGAGGATGGCATTTTCGGCTAAATTGGAGTGCAAAAGCAATCCGCGTTTGTGACGGTCCTCAGGGATATGTGCGACACCGAGTTCCTTTAGCTGGCGGGCCGAGCGGTTTGTTATGTCCTTTCCGTCAAATTCGACAGTTCCGCTGGTTGTTTTTGCGAGACCGGATAGAGCCTCGATCAGCTCAGTCTGTCCATTGCCCTCAATGCCTGCGATTCCGACGATCTCACCGGCGCGAACGGTGAACGAAACGCCTTTGACCGCCTCGCCATTCTTATTGCTTACAGACAAATTCTTTACTTCGAGAACCGTATCTTCGGGTTTCACTTCTGTTTTATCAACCCGCAGTAACACATCGCGGCCGACTATCATTCGTGCTAAATCTTTGGCTGTCGTCTCAGATGTCGCTACATTTCCAACCGTTTTGCCGTCGCGCATGACTGTGACCTCATCGGAGATCGCGAGCACCTCTTCGAGCTTGTGCGTGATGATAATTATTGTCTTGCCCTGCCCTTTCATCCGGCGGAGGATACCAAATAATTCCTCCACTTCCTGCGGCGAGAGCACCGCGGTCGGTTCGTCCAGAATCATAAGCTCGGCGTTACGATAAAGGGCCTTTAACAGCTCAACACGTTGCTGTTGCCCGACCGACATATCCTCGATATAGGCCTTCGGATCGACGCCCAATCTCAAATCATTAGATAGTGCAAGAATATCGGCGTTGGCCTTGTCAAGATCGAGATTCGCCGCCGACCCCGTTTCGGCCCCGAGGATAATATTCTCCGCCGCCGTCATCGTGTCAACAAGCATAAAATGCTGGTGAACCATGCCGATCCCGAGTGCGATTGCGTCATGCGGATTTTTTATCGATACCGCTTTACCATCTACCAAAATCTCGCCGCTGTCAGCGTTGTAAAAGCCGTAAGCGATCCGCATGATCGTCGATTTACCGGCACCGTTCTCGCCAACAATGGCATGAATAGTGCTTTTTTCGACCTTGATCGAAACGTCGTTGTTAGCAGTGACGTCTCCGAACGTTTTTGTTATGTTTCTAAGCTCCAGCATTTGTTTGTCGTATTTATAATCTTTAATTCGCCATCGCATCCGTCACCTTAATCTCGCCTGTGCCAATCTTGGTTCTGGCTTCTTCGACTTTTTGGATAACATCGGGCGGAATGAGAGATTTGTTGAAATCGTCCAGGGCATACGCGACGCCGTTTTTATCGAGTCCAAATACGTGAAAGCCGCCCCGGAAGCTGCCGTTTAGCACCTCGCGGATGACTTCATAGACGGCGACATCAACTTTTTTTACCATCGAGGTCAGTACAAATCCCGGTTTGACGCCATTTTGGTTTGAGTCAACGCCGATGACAAATTTGTTCGCTTCGCCTTGATCATTCTTGCCGTACTGCTCAACCGCGTCGAACGCCCCGAGTCCTGAGTTGCCTGCTGCGGTGAATATCACATCCGCCCCCTTTTCGATCTGAGCGAGAGCCAGCTCTTTGCCTTTGCCCGGGTTGTTCCAGGCGCTGTCGCTTACGCCGACAAAGTTGTTGACGATTGTAATCTTTGGGTTAACCGCCCGGGCGCCTTCCTCATAGCCTTTGGCAAAGCGATGTATGAGAGGGATGTCCATGCCGCCCAGGAATCCCAGCGTTCCCGACTTCGATTTAGAAGCTGCGATCATACCGACGAGATATGATCCTTCGTGTTCACGAAACACGAGCGATGCCACATTCTTCAGCGGCGTTTTGCCGTCTGCCTCAAAGATCACGCCATCGACTATGGCAAATTTATTATTGGGATAATCGACCGCCACTCGCTGCATAATCGGCCCTTGCGCAAATCCGACGCCGATAATGAGATCAAAATTTTTCTCAGCAAATGCACGCATCGCTGGTTCGATTGATGTCGGATTTCCCGGTTCGACGTCATAGAGACAAATATCGAAATCCCTTTCTGCCTCTTGCACGCCTTTCCAGGCGGCGGCGTTAAACGAACGGTCATTCTTGCCGCCGATATCAAAAACGATCCCGACCTTGATCTTGCAGCCTTCGCGCCGGGCCTCGGCCCGATCCGAGCAGGATGTAAAGATTAGGCTAACTGCGGCGGCAAGGAAAATGAAGAAAAGCTTTCGATGTTCCATAGGTTTGTAGTGCTGCTTTATCAGGCCTCCTGCATAAAATCAGGCAGACTAAAGTTGGTACACAGAGCAAAATACCTCTGAACATTTAGACCGTCGCTCTTATCAATTTAGTTGTCCTAGAGATTTCCTTTGATATTTTATATGCACTGCGGAGTTTTGCGCTAATTGGTTCCGCTTGGTTCTTGCGGCGGCAATAGGCGATACCGATCTCGTCACCCTGATGCACCCTGTCACCGATTTTTTTTGTGCATTCAAATCCGACAGCGTGATCGACGTCTTCTTCGGCATTTAGACGCCCTCCGCCGATGTCGCATATCGCATTACCAACGATAAAAGTATCTATCTCAGAGATAAACCCGCTTGTGTCAGAAGTGACAGACACTTTCGTTAACCCCTTTGTAAGCATCATTTCGGGTTTATCACAAACTTTCGGGTCGCCGCCCTGTAGTACGATATTTTGCCTAAACCGCTCAAGTGCATCACCAGAGCGCAGCGCTCTGTGCACTTTAGATTTCGCATCTTCCATCGAGTTTGCGACCCGGCATTGAAAGATCATCATGGCGGTCAGCTCAATTGAAAGGTCGAGTGATGGTTTCATCAGTTCGTCGCCTTCATTTCTCAAAATCATCAAACATTCATAGACCTCGAGGGCGTTGCCAACATATTTGCCGAGAGGTTGGCTCATATCGGTTATGAGAGCCTGTGTGTTAACGCTAAACGATTTACCTGTCTCGCATAGCGATTTAGCCAGCTTTAACGACTCGGCGTATTTTTGGATAAATGCACCCGACCCGGTTTTTACATCCAAAACGAGAACGTCCAACCCTTCGGCCAGTTTTTTTGACATAATCGACGCAACTATCAGAGGGATGTACGGAACAGTCGCCGTCGCATCACGCAGAGCGTAGATTTTCTTATCCGCCGGAGCGATCTGTTTTGTCTGGCCACCAAGAGCAAAGCCGCACTTTTTCATGACCTTTTTGAAATTCGCGAACGAAAGATTTACGTCATATCCCGGAATAGACTCGAGTTTATCAAGCGTCCCGCCGGTGTGGCCGAGGCCGCGGCCTGAGATCATAGGTACTGCGACGCCGCAGGCAGCGGCGAGTGGAGCGATTATTAGCGAAGTCTTGTCACCGACACCGCCGGTCGAGTGTTTATCAGCCTTAGGAGCATCTATATCAGAAAAATCCATTACCGTTCCTGAGTGCAACATCGCACTCGTGAGCGAATATTGCTCTCGACGATTAAGCCCGCGAATAAAAATCGCCATCACGAGCGCCGAGATCTGATAATCGGCCCAGGTGCCGTCACAAACACCGTCGATAAAGTCCGCGATCTCGGAGTCAGAAAGAGCTTTGCCGTCGCGTTTTGTTGCGATTATTTCTTGTGGACGCATATTGTCAGAACCGGGAGCGAAAGCGACCGGGTATTCCCCCTCGCTTTCGCGGAATAATTTATAAAGTCTTTTATAATTTTCGCACAGGCACAGTGCACAAGTCTATGGACAGAAAATTTACGAAGATTTAACAAGCAAAGCTATCGCTTGAGCTTTTATAGCTCTACCTTCTCCAACTGCATCTACACCCTCGCCGGTTTTAGCCTTGACGCTCACGCGGCCGATATCGATTCTTAATGCATTCGCGAGGCCGGCTCGAATCTCGTCTATAAACGGGCGCAGCTTTGGCTGTTCTATATCGATGGTCGCATCTATATTTGAAACTTCGTACCCTTTTTCTTTCGCCAATCCGACAGCATATAGCAAAAACTCAGAGCTCTCAGCGTTTCGCCATCGTTCGTCAGTATTCGGAAAATGCGTTCCAATGTCTCCCAATGCCAAAGCCCCAAGCACCGCATCGGTTGCCGCATGCAGTAGCACATCTGCGTCCGAATGTCCGTCAGCCCCGAGTTCATAGTCGATCACAACACCGCCGATAACCAGCGGCCGCCCGGCCAAGAGTCTGTGAACATCTGTGCCAAATCCTATTCGAAACATAGTTAGGTGTCGTCCAACGCCCTCAAGCAGATGGTGCTGACAGGTACGCTATCGCAAAGATCAGATCGTCCTGCCGAGTTATCTTGATATTTCGTGAGCTTCCCTCAACAAAGGCTATCGGATGCCCGAGCTTCTCGACGAGACAGCATTCGTCAGTAACGGATTCGCTCAGATCGTTTTGATCAAAAGCTCGCCGCAAAACTTCGATCCTGAAAGCCTGTGGTGTCAGAGCACGCCTCAGTTTATCACGGTCTAGCGTTCCCGATATCTCGCCCCCCCGAATCGTTTTTATCGTGTCGTTGACGACCGCTACGAGACATGCAGCACCTGTTTTATCCGCCTGTTCTATGGTTGCGGTAATCTCGTGGGCGGTAACCAAAGGCCTTGCTCCGTCGTGGACCGCAACGATCTTTGTATCGGCGTTGACTGCGACGATTCCATTTCGCACTGATTCGGCGCGAGTCAATCCGCCTGCAACTATCTGTCTCAATTTTGTTATTTCAGATTTGAAATTTGAAATTTGAAATTCTGCAATGGCCGACTCAGACAGCACCAGCACGATCTCATCTACCGCCGGACACTCCTCAAATCGTTCTAATGTATGTAATATCAGGGGTTTGCCGAGTAAATCGACAAATAGTTTCGGCTGGCTGACGTCAAAACGTGTTCCGCTTCCAGCGGCGACGATAATTGCTGTGTTCATCAGGGGAAAAAAAAAGTTAAAAGTTAAAAGTTAAAAGTTAAAAGTTAAAAACTGTTTTTACTTTTTACTTTTAACTTTTAACTTTAACAACTATGATTCGATCTCTTCGATAATTGTCGTTTGGCGCAATTCACGTGTCGCCTTGCGAAACCCGAGTGAGCGCGAATCGTGTATGTTGAGGTTGCTATCGGAGTTGCCGTTGATCTCATCTTTCTCCTCCCATAGCCGGCCAAATATCATCTTGCCGGCAGTCGTTTGCAATACGCTGGTGACGGCGATGTCCGCCGTTTTACCGATCAGCTTGCGGGCATTATCAACCACGACCATAGTGCCGTCATCGAGATATGCCACGCCCTGATTGTATTCTTTTCCTTCTTTGAGTATGAATACCCGCATCGCTTCGCCAGGCAGGACGACCGGTTTGAGGGCGTTGGCAAGTTCGTTGATATTTAACACCGCGACGCCGCGGAGTTGAGAAACCTTATTCAGATTAAAATCGTTGGTGACGATCACCGCATCGAGCTGCATACCAAGCTCGATCAATTTTAGATCGACCTCTTTTATGGCCGGAAAATCTGTTTCGACGATCTGTATGTCGAGTTTGCTATTGTTTCTGAGCCGTTGCAGCATATCGAGGCCGCGTCGGCCGCGCTGGCGTTTTGACGAATCAGCCGAATCGGCAACCTGCTGCAGCTCGGCCAGGATAAAATGCGGGATTATAAGTGTACCGCCCAAAAAACCTGTTTCCGCCACATCGGCGATGCGGCCGTCGATGATGACCGACGTATCTAGCACCTTGTAATCGCGCTTTAAATTCTTGTCGCTAAAAATACCGCCGAGTGCCGAAAGGTCGAGATAGTCGCCCTTGGCGGCCCCGACCATCAGACCGACATAGCCCATAAAGAACATCAGTGAGATGGTTAAAAAAGTCTGCATCTCAGCCGATACGGCAGCTTCCTTTTGTATCGAGATCAAAACGCCGATTAGAAACGCACCAACGATACCAAGTATCGAGCCAACCGCCGCTCCTATGAGGGTCTTTAACGAAGCTTGGCGAACTCGCATTTCAAACGCGATAACGAGCAGGCCCAAAACCCCACCGAGCCCGGCAGATAACCAGTGCCTCGTATTTTCGTTACCGATGATCCCCAGCCCAAACCGCTGCGTCCGTTCAAAGGGATTCAGCAGATAACCCAAAAGGATCAGCATGCCAACAAAGGTGATTCTTAATATAAGGATGTCGAGCTTCATCTCAGGAAAAATCTTAACATGGATAATGTCTTCGTGGTAAACACAGTTTCTTATGAAAATGTCATTCGGCACGAGGAAACCAAGTTAATCAAACTCCGATTAAATGGCAGATTTCAAACAATCACGCGCTTTACATTTGATCGAACGCCAACGTTTAAATAAATATTTACGTGTTGTTTACCATCGTAAGTTGGCGAACGGTTATGATAACTTGGTTTTCAATACTCTCGTTTTTTTTCGTCAGCTTGATGTGGCATTTTGAAAGCCTGATGTACCGGTCAATATTATGCAAAAGGTTTTGACAGCCGAACAGATGCGTGAGGTGGACCGACTGACCACCGAGCGATACGGCATTCCATCCATCATCCTGATGGAGAACGCTGCCCACGCCGTCGCGCGCGTCATCACCGAAAAACTCGGTGGCTCCGTCAAAGGCAGACGCATCCTCATCCTCTGCGGCAAAGGCAACAACGGCGGCGACGGAGCGGCTTTGGCGAGGATATTGTGGACGACAGGTGCCGATGTTGAAGTGGTAATTTTTGGCAATCCGAAAAGAACGAAGGGAGATGCTCGGGTGAAT
Source organism: Pyrinomonadales bacterium (assembly GCA_038257355.1). Taxonomy (GTDB): domain Bacteria; phylum Acidobacteriota; class Blastocatellia; order Pyrinomonadales; family Pyrinomonadaceae; genus OLB17. Next base: position 7,283 of record JBBSJK010000002.1, read on the forward strand.
TTCGATATCTATTCTGAATTATCCCATCAAACAGGAGGCGAACTGGGGTTTAACTTCATCAAAGATTTTGAGGATTTTTCGCAGCTGCTGACCGCGCAAGTCAGTGAAAATTACTGCTGTATCGTAGATGCGGTGTTCGGAACTGGTCTTACAAAACAAGTAGACGAATCGTTGTTCGAGATTTTCAAGAGCTTTCAAAACAGGCTGCACGTTGCGGTTGACATACCGTCGGGGCTTTTTGCTGACAAACCCATCGCTAATCCTTTTCAGCATGCTGCCGACGTGACCGTAACCTTCACCGCCCCGAAGCTGGCAAACATTTTGCCGCCAGCGTCAAATTTCAACGGTGAACTGATAATCGCTGACATTGGTTCTCCAATACAGTTGATCGAGGAACAGCCGTCGCAGCTTTTTCTCGCTGAAAAAAATGACGCCATCAAATGGCTCTTGAAGTCTGCATTCTCTATCGACTCTTACAAAAATAAACGCGGCCATGCCGTGATCGTCGCCGGTTCTGAGGACTATTCCGGTGCGGCTGTATTGTGCGGAAATGCGGCGATGCGTTCGGGTGTTGGTTTGGTGACAGTTGTGACGCCAGAATCATCTAAGCTGTCCGTCGCCTCGCGGGTATTGCCGGAGTTGATGGTCAAGGGCGTTGCAGAGACGGAAGTTGGGTCAATCTCCGCCCAGGCCTTTGACGAACTTGGTCAGTTGCTTGAGAAAACGGATTCGATAGCGATAGGCAGCGGGCTTTCGCAGAACGAAAGCACAAAGAAATTTGTCGAAAAGGTAGTGGAAAACCGGCGTCAGCCGACGATAATCGACGCGGACGCACTTAATCTGCTCTCGCCATTCGCCGCTCGTGACAATAGCCAGGACGTAAGTAATGGCACTGATGCGGATAAATCAAGCCTTGAATTTCCATTGATCCTCACCCCGCACGAGGGAGAATTTCTGCGACTGCTTGGCACGACTGACAAAAATGAGATAAACGATCGCGTTGCCGCTGTACGTGAATTTGCTATAAAGCACAATGTCATCCTTATCCTCAAAGGCGAGCGCGTCCTGATCGGCGAACCGGGCGGCAGGGTCGTCGTAAATCCAACCGGCAATTCCGGTCTCGGCAAGGCTGGAAACGGCGACACTTTGACCGGCATTCTCGCTGGATTTGTCGCTCAAGCCGTGCAGATGAATATAGATATTTTTGAAACGGTCGTGGCCGCCGTTTACATAGCCGGTATGGCCGGCGATACTGCCGAGAAGAAATACGGCAAACGCGTAATGACGGCGTCGGATGTTCGCGAGTGTATGGTTGATGTATTTCAATCGTTAGTTGAAGAAAATCGAGTTAAGGAACTGCTAAAAAATTAGCTAATATCTAGAACGAAATAAAGAATGAGTGAATTTTTGGCTAAATCGCCTGACGACACCTTTTCGATCGGTGAAAAGATTGCCGAGAGTCTTGTCGGCGGCGAGGTTGTAATGCTATATGGCGGACTCGGGGCTGGCAAGACGCTCATGACCAAGGGCATTTTGAGTGGACTGGATTTTGACGTCGATGAGGTTACGAGCCCGAGCTTCACGCTCGTAAATCTCTACAAAACATTGAATTTTGACGTATATCACATCGACCTTTGGCGTCTGGATACATCTGCTAACCCAGTAGAGGCGGTTGGTCTCGGGGAAATTCTGGAAAATCAAAAAACAGTTACAATTATCGAATGGGCCGACCGCTTGGCCGACGTTTCGATTCCCGGCAAAATGATATATGTAAAAATTGATGGCGATGGTGACGAGCCGAGAACGATAGCTATCAACAGCAAAACTAATGACTAAACACGCGAAATACATCGAATGGTTGTTGCAGTCGGGTTAATAACCAAAAAAAATTTAACATCAAATTTCTTTCTTATAGTTGCGGCATCTTTTATAATCAAGCCCTGCAATTATGAGTCAGCCGGAAATGAAAGCTACAAAAACAGCTCCACAACAAGAAACTGTTCTGCCCGAGATAAATGAATTTGACGGCAAGGCGTTTTTTAACCGTGAATTGAGTTGGCTCGAATTTAATCGACACGTCCTCGACGAGGCGACCGATGAGAATCTGCCGGTACTCGATCGCCTAAAGTTTTTGTCAATATTCTCGACCAATCTGGACGAATTCTTTATGATTCGCGTCTCAGGCCTCAAAGAACAGATTGCCGAGGGCGTCGGCGAACTTTCGCCAGACGGCATGACCGCTACGGAACAGCTTCAGGAGATTTATAAACGGTTGCGTCCGATTCTGAAGCGGCAGGTAACGTTTCTTACCGAAAACGTATTTCCAGCCCTCCAAAAAGCCGGGATCACGGTCGAATCGTATGCAGGCCTAAACACAAAAGAAAAAAGGCTGCTCGATAAATATTATCGTAACAATCTGTTTCCTATCCTGACTCCGCAGTCGGTCGATTCGAGTCACCCATTTCCATATATTTCTAATCTTAGCCTCAATCTCGGACTCTACATCGAACCAAATCGGGCATTTACACAGGCAAATCTAAAGCACCTGTTTCGTCAAAAGCGGTTTATCCGGATCAAATTGCCGTCTACCGTTCCACGGCTCATTCCGATCAATGAGAAAAGTGGCCGTTACGCTCTGCTTGAGGAGGTCGTGGGGGCGAACGTCGCTGAACTTTTTCCAAACATGAAAACAAGCGAGGCTTTCGTGTTTAGAGTTACGCGCGATGCCGACATTGAGCTGCGTGAGGACGAGGCCGGCGATCTCATGCGTACTCTCGAACGCGAACTGCAACGGCGACGAGACCGTTTTGCCGTTCGGCTTGAGGTTGCGGCTGCGATGCCCGAGAAAATGGTTAAGCTTCTGACCTTAGGCACCGGCCTGACCGACGGCGAAGTTGAGCGCGTCAACGGTTTTGTCGACATTCCCGATCTGATGCAGCTTTATAACCTCGACCGGCCAAAGTTGAAAGAGAAGCCAATCGCCGCTATCATTCCGGCCCCGATGCATAAGAAAGATAACATTTTTGACATCATCAAAAAGCGTGATGTGTTGTTGCACCATCCGTATACGTCATTTAGCACCGTCTCCGATTTTATTGCCGAGGCGGCCGAGGACCCGGACGTTCAGGCTATTAAAATATGTTTATATCGCACCGGAAAGGATTCACCGATCGTTAATTCGCTCATGCGGGCGAGCCGTTTGGGCAAACAGGTTACGGCACTTGTCGAGTTAAAGGCACGCTTTGATGAGGAAAATAATATAGAGTGGGCACGTCGGCTCGAGAACGAGGGCGTTCACGTGGTTTACGGTATCAGCACGCTAAAAACCCATTCCAAGGTCCTGCTCATCGTCCGTCGGGAGAAAGACAAACTTGTTCGTTATGTGCATCTCGCGACCGGTAATTACAATCCCATAACAGCCCGTATCTATACCGATCTCGGCCTTTTGACAGCCGACGAGGAGATCGGCGAAGATGCGTCAAGCCTTTTTAATTTTCTAACGGGTTACTCACAACAGAATAAATACAAACGTTTGATCGTAGCCCCGCTAAATCTGCGTGAGCGTTTGATCGAGCTGATCCGTCGCGAAAAAAGTCATAAGAAAGCCAAAAAAGAGGCCCGGATTATAATCAAGGCCAACAGCATTACCGACGGTGACGTCATCAATGAGCTTTATGAGGCCTCGCAGAGCGGTGTCGAGATTGATCTGATCATACGTGGAATTTGCTCTCTACGGCCTGGAATTAAAGGCCTTTCCGAGAATATACGTGTCCGTTCCATCATCGGGCGTTTTCTCGAGCACAGCCGTATTCTTTATTTCGCCAATGGCGGCGGCGAGGCCGATGAGGTGTATATCGGCAGCGCCGATCTGATGCACCGCAGTTTTGACCGCCGCGTCGAGATCATGACGCCTATTCTTGATCCGGAAATACGCAATTATCTAAGAGACGATGTCCTTGGGACATATCTGAAGGACGATATGAACGCGAGGACGCTGCAACCCGACGGACAATACAAAAAAATATCTAACAGAAGCCAGGGCGGTTTTGACTCTCAAATGCATTTCATCGGACTTGAAACGCCGTATTAGGCAGCCGTTTTCTTTGCAAAACGGCACTCAGTCACAATGCCGACCAGTTTTCCGTATTTTAGGGAAAGACGTGGATAGCCTCGGGTCTCCGGCGCAAGTTTGTCAGCACCGAGCAGCTTCTCAACGGTGAGAATATCTTCCATCGAGCCTTCTATCTCCATATAATAGCCAAATGGCAACTCGTCCAAAACGACTTCGACATTCCCTAAAAGCCAGGCTTTGCGATGCTTTTCATAGATAACTGACAGTTTATAGCCAAGCTTTTCAATTATACTTTCAGTCGCGTCAACATCTGAAACGTCAGTCTCAAATTCGATCTGGTGTTTAAAATCGGTATCGGTCGCGACCTTTTCTTTGTATGTCAGTGTCGTGCGGGCTTCGGTTTTTCGAAGGCGGAGAACCGATGCCCGCTCATCGAGCAATCCCCCGCGATGAAGATAATTTTCCTCAAATGTCTCGTATACGAACTCAGCTCCGAGATCGCTGAGCCTGCCCGTTAACTCGACCAGCATCTTTTTATCGAGGCGATACTTTTTTTCAATTTCAATTGCCATTTCATTGCTACTAAATTCAATTTTAGTGAATAAGCCGGTGAGGGGCAAACTGAAGCTGCCGACATATGACTCCTTGACTTGAAGCAGTATCTATTGAATACTTGAAAAAAAGGTCAGGATTATTTTCTGGCCTGAAGTTTCAAATCTCAGATTTCAAATTTGAGACTAATCTTTATTTTATCGTAAGTTTGAGGAGAAATTATATTTATGCCATATCCAGAAATGATGATCTATGGGATGCGGGCTGAGCTCGCTGATTTAGGAATCGAGGAAACAAAAACGTCCGAGGCGGTCGATGAGGTGGTAAAGAATACTGACGGCACCGTAATGGTCGTCGTTAATTCAGTTTGCGGCTGTGCCGCTGGCGGTGTCCGGCCAGGAATCGCGATGGCCCTGCAAAACTCCGAAAGCAAACCTGCACGCTCTATCACGGTTTTCGCCGGTGCCGACATCGACGCGACCGAAACGGCCCGCGAATATTTTACAGGTTATATGCCGTCGTCGCCGGCAATCGGATTTCTTAAGAACGGCGAGCTCGTCCAGCTCTTCGAGCGTCGCGATCTCGAAGGCCGCCCGCCAGCAACTATTGCACAGGCGTTGACCGATGCATTTAATACGCATTGTCGAAAGACGGAAGCTGCAAATAATTAATAATTCACAGCAGTTAAACCATAGAGGTTGTCTGAAACAGATTTCAGTCAGCCTCTTTTTATTTTTTGGCGTCAAAAAATTATCCGGAACACCCATCTTTCCACTCGCGATATTAGCTATTGCGTGTGAGCGTTAAAAATCGTTAAAATGTATATAGTCGATTGATTAGCAGTACCACACCGACTCTCTGTAAATGTCAATAAACCAAAGACAACACATCCGGTTTTCGCTCGACATTCCGGCGATCATCCATTCGAAATTTGGCCAAACTCAGGAAACTCGCCTCGAGCAGATCAGCATCGGCGGTTGCTTTACCGGCTGGGAAGAGAATATTTATGTTGGCGATGAGTTTCGGATGGAGATCGAATTGCCGAATAGGAATTATCTGCCGCTACAGTGCCGTGCACTTTACCGCTTTGACCACACCGGCATCGGCGTGAAATTTACAAACATCTGCGAGTTTGAGCAGGAACTGATCTCCAGAATCATTGCCCACAAACTCGAAATCGAAGGCGTGCCGCTACAAATTGATGCGTTCACGCTGCCACCCAGCTTTGTCGGCGACGACCCAAGCCCTCGAATCACTGAAATACGGCAAAAACGCGACGCTGTGCTTCAGAGGATAATGGCGGGGGATGAAAGGTATTAATTTAATCGAAAAAATAACCCACGATAGGTATTAGGTAAATCGAGAAATAGAGAAAATGGCAGCATAATTTACGACAACACCCTCTTTCTTATAATTCGTCGCCAGATTATTACGATTGATGTTGACCAAATTACCCAACAACTTTCATATTGCCGTAACTAAAACAACGCATCCATCGCCTGCTCCAGATTTTTCACACCAATTACGCGGATTCCGAGCAGCTTTTCTAGTCCTTTCTTATTTGATTCCGGCAATATTAATTTTTTAAAGCCAAGAGTTTGAGCCTCTCGGGCTCGGGCTTGCGCTTGCAATACGCCTCGGACTTCGCCGGTGAGGCCGACTTCGCCGAAGACTGCGGTCTCGGGCGGAACCTGAAGGTTGCGAAAGCTGGAGGCGATGGCGGCGATGACGCCGAGGTCGGCAGCGGGTTCATCTATTTCCATGCCACCGGCGACGTTGACAAAAACGTCATCGGCCGCGAGTTGGAATCCAAGCTGTTTTTCGATAACAGCGATAAGGAGCGATGTGCGATTTTGGTCAAATCCCTGCGTCATCCGCCGTCCGGTCCCAAATTTTGTCCCGCTTACAAGTGCCTGTATCTCCACGAGCAGCGGACGAGTGCCTTCCATACAGACGGTTACAACCGAACCGGTGGCTCCCACGGGACGTTCCTGCAGAAAAAGCTCGGACGGATTGCCGACGGGAACGAGGCCTGAATTTGTCATCTCAAAAATTCCGATTTCGTTCGCCGCCCCAAAACGATTTTTGGTCGCACGGATGATACGGTGGTTATGATGACGGTCGCCTTCGAAATAGAGCACGGTATCGACGATATGTTCGAGCGTTTTTGGCCCGGCGATCGAACCTTCCTTGGTGACGTGACCGGTGAGGAAGACAGGCGTAGCCGTCTGTTTGGCAAAGTGCATAAACTGCGCCGCGACCTCGCGAACCTGCGAGACGCTGCCGGGAGCCGACTCGATCTGATCGCTAAAAATGGTTTGGATCGAATCGACGATTACAAAATCGGGCCGCAGCTTGTCGGTCTCGGCGAGTATCGCCTGCAGATTTGTCTCAGGTAATAGAAACAGATTATCCGCCGCAACGCCGAGCCGTTCGCCACGCATTTTGATCTGACGCTCCGATTCCTCGCCTGATACATACAAAACCTTTGTGCAGTTCTGCCCCAGTTTGTCAGCCATCTGCATAACGATTGTCGATTTGCCGATGCCTGGAGCACCGCCGATGAGAACCAGCGAACCGGCGACAATGCCGCCGCCGAGGACGCGGTCAAGCTCGTCAATGCCGGATGGGGTGCGGGTGTCGTCCTGCGATTCGATCTCGGTGTAGGCGATTGGCGAAGCGATACGATATTGGGCCGTGAATTTCGTCTGGGCAGCGGGCTGTGCGGTCGCGCGAAAGCGTTCCTCGACCAGCGTATTCCACTGCTGACAGTCTGGACACTGGCCGAGCCATTTGCGGGCCTGCGAACCGCAATTCTGACAGACGAAAATTGTCGCAGGTTGTTTTGCCATTTGTTGATACGACAGGATACAACTTTCATGGCGGAGAAGCTAAATCTTAGATGGGTTGGGAATAATTTAGGTGCGAGGCCAAAAAAACCGCATTGCCACGAGCAATGCGGTATAACCTATTTCGGAGCTGTTTTGAACAGACTTCGGGCGTCGCCACCGTGCTCAAAATGTTTGCCACTGTGCTTTAACTTGCTTTTCTTCCGTTCATCTAATAGAAAGGCCTATTCGATATGGCATTCCATAAAAATAGCCGCCACTCAGTCTAAATACATCAAGTTTTTTCGAGAGATTTTAAAGCCTGATAGTTTGCCTGCAGAGTTTTATCCAAATCGGCCCTACTATGTGCGTCCGAAACAAAACAGGCCTCGAATTGCGATGGCGGCAGATAGATGCCAAGTTCGAGCATTTGATTGAAATACGATGCAAATTTGGCGGTGTCAGATTTTTTCGCTGAATCAAAATCCGTCACATCGTTCTCAGTAAAGAAAAGTGTAAACATCGATCCGCAAGTATTTAGTGTGAGATTAAGTTTTAGTTCGAGCAAATTTTCTTTTATTCCGTTATAGAGATAATCACAGCTTTCCTGCAGACGCTCATAAAATCTGCTGTCCTCATCAATGATCCGCAGCGTCTCAATACCGGCGGCCATAGCCAGAGGGTTTCCCGACAGCGTACCCGCCTGATACACCGGACCGGCCGGAGCGATTAACTCCATTACGTCACGCCGTCCGCCATACGCCCCGACAGGCAGACCGCCGCCGATTATCTTGCCAAACGTCGTGAGGTCGGCCGTTATACCATATAATTCCTGTGCTCCGCCGCGGGCAACCCTAAATCCGCTCATCACTTCGTCAAAGATGAGCAGGATTCCCTCAGCCGTGCAAAGATCGCGAAGCTGCCCTAAAAAATCGGCATCGGCCCGTACGCAGCCCATATTGCCTGCAACCGGCTCGATAAAGACGGCGGCAATTTGTCCTCTATTTTGCTTAACAAGAGTTTCAACCGACTCGATATTGTTAAATTTTGCATTAAGCGTATCCTTCGCAGTCGAGACTGTCACGCCGGGACTGTCCGGCAGCCCAAGAGTCGCAACGCCCGACCCTGCCTTGCTTAGAAATGAGTCTCCGTGGCCGTGATAACAGCCTTCAAATTTTATGATCTTCTCACGACCCGTAAAACCGCGGGCGAGCCGCATCGCGCTCATAGTCGCTTCCGTTCCGGAATTTACCATTCGGATCATAGAGATCGAGGGCACTAATTTCTTTACAAGCTGTGCGAGTTCGATTTCATTTTCCGAGCTTGCACCAAAACTGGTGCCATTTTCGGCGGTGCGTTTTATGGCGCCGATCACGCGCTCGTGAGCATGGCCGAGGATCATCGGCCCCCAAGAGCCGATGTAATCGATAAACTCATTCCCATCAACATCATAGATCCTCGAACCATTTGCGCGGTTGATATACAGCGGATCGCGACCGACGGATTTGAATGCGCGAACCGGTGAATTTACGCCGCCGGGCATATGTCTTTGCGCTTCGAGAAATAACCGGCTGCTCCGTGTTGTATCCATTTGATTTGATTTTATTTGTTAAGAAGCCGGGCCGCGTCCTTTGCAAAATAGGTGATGATCACATCGGCTCCAGCCCGCTTGATCGAGGTCAGAACCTCCAACATTACTTTGTCGCCATCGAGCCAGCCCTTTTCGGCGGCAGCTTTTATCATCGAGTATTCGCCGCTGACATTGTACGCCGCAACCGGAATATTAAATCTATCCTTCGTCCGACGGATCACATCGAGATATGTAAGTGCCGGTTTGACCATCACGATATCGGCACCCTCTGTGATGTCGAGAGCGATCTCGCGCAGGGCCTCGTCGCTGTTGCCATAGTCCATCTGATATGTTTTTCGGTCGCCAAATTGCGGCGCAGATTCCGCCGCCTCGCGAAACGGGCCATAGAACGCCGATGAATACTTGGCCGAATAAGCCATTATCGGCACGTCGCTAAAGCCGTTGTCGTCGAGCACCTTTCTGATCGCACCGATGCGGCCATCCATCATATCGCTAGGTGCGATCACGTCGGCGCCATTCTCAGCATGCGACAAAGCCTCTTTTGCCAATAGATCGAGAGATTTGTCATTGTTCACATCGCCGTCCTCGACCGCGCCGCAATGGCCGTGGGATGTGTATTCGCACAAGCAAACGTCGGTGATGACGAGTAGGTTTGGAAACGAAGATTTGATGGCACGCAGAGCGATCTGGATAATCCCATCTTTGTGATAGGCTCCCGATCCAACGTCATCTTTCTCTGCGGGAATCCCGAACAGGAGAACTGATCTGATTCCGAGATTTTCCATTTCGGCACATTCGTCCAAAACCTTGTCAACCGAGAACTGAAACTGCCCTGGCATCGACGAAATTTCTCTCTTTACGTTTTCGCCCTCGACGATAAACAGCGGAAATATAAGATCAGATACCGCAAGGCTGGTTTCCCTGAACATATCTCTTAGTACCGGCGAGCGCCGCATGCGACGCAGACGCGTAATAGGAAAGCCCGGCTGTAGAAATTCTGTGCCCATTGTTATTCAGGATCCAAGATGATTGAGAATTTGCAGTTTTGCCGCCGTGCTATTTTTGATACAGTCGCTCACCGAGATGCCCTTATAAAAATTACTGCAAATAAATATGCCCGGATTTTGCTGCTCAAAAGTTTCGATTGCCCCAACAACGCTCTCATAGCCAATGTTGTATTGCGGAATGGCCTTTTCCCATTTAACGACTTTACCAAAAACGGGTTCGCCTGTGGTGCCGAGTATGGAAGCGATCTCATCCGTTGCGATATTTATCAGCTCATCATCGGTCTTGAGGGCGAGGTTTGCATTCCGCGCTCCGCCGATAAATGTTGTAAACAAATGATAACCCGTCGGCGCCCTGTTTTCAAAAACAGACGATGTCCACAGGCTGCCCAGAATCTTTCGCCGCTCGACGCCGGGAACCAGAAAACCAAATCCGGCCGGATCGGTCATGACCGACTCGTGTTTGAACGCAGTAAAAACTACGGCTATCGGTGGGTAATAAATACCGCGAAGTTCCTCCGCCAATACCGGATCGAGCTTCGCAAGCATTTCAGCAGCCGCACCCGCCGGTGTGCACACCACGACCGAATCAAAAACCTCGTTGCCCTCGCCAGTTTCGACCTGAAAAGTCCCCTCGGATGCTTTAGTGATGCCGCTGACTGTCGCACCGACCCGTATATTGTCCGCAAGTTTTGAATGGATGGCATCGGTCATCGTTTGCATACCACCAGTAAAAGTAATGCTTCGCGGTGTGCCTTTAGGGAGCTTGGCCGCCTTATCTTGACGTGAAAATAGCGATCCTTTCAACAAACTTCCAAATTTCACTTCCAATTCAAAAAGACGTGGAAAAGCATGCCTGATACTAAGTGTTTTCGGATTACCGGCGTAAATTCCAGATATAAACGGATCGACCGCATAATCAACAATTTCGCGGCCAAGCCGACGCTCAAAAAAAGCCTCGACCGATTCATTCGCCGGCGATTTCGAGCCTATTAAAGGTTCCTTTAGAATTCGCAGTTTCCCTTTGGTTGAAAACGCTTTATTTGCGATCAGTCCGGCAATGCTGGATGGCAAAGCGACAAGATTGCCGTCGCGCAGAATAAAACGCTTTTTCGCACTCGGGCTTGGTTGAGCAATCTGATCGTAGATACCCAGGCCAACCGTCAGATCGACCAGTTCACGCGAGGCGAGTGTCGAGTTGGCACCCAATTCGACAAGAAATCCGTTATGAAACTCTGTTCTAATATTTCCGCCAACGGCGAGAGTTTTTTCAAATAGAACGACCTCAATCCCCGCGTTCCGCAGCCCATAGGCGACACATAGCCCCGAGATACCGCCGCCGATGACGCAAACACGTTTAGTCATTTTTCGCGGCGAATGACGATTCGCCCACTTCGGCCTTGTTGAATACAAGCTGGGCGAGAGCGTTGATAAAAAGTGGAGAATCATTAAGCCCGATCGTCACTTCAAACTGCTCGACACCGGCCTGTGTCGCCATGTGACGAAACTCGATGCCGACCTCGTAAAGCGTTTCGAGATGGTCTGAGGCAAATGCGACCGGGACGACCAGCATCTTCTTGACGCCCTCGGCGGCAAGCCGGGAAATCGTATCCGGCGTTGACGGAGTGAGCCATTTCAGCGGCCCGACCTTTGACTGGTAGCAGAGACTGTTCGCCTGTGTAAAACCGCCCTGACTGACGATCTTCTCAACAGTAATTTTGATGTGGTTAGAATACGGATCGCCCTGACGCACGAGTTTCATAGGCGTCCCATGGGCGCTAAAGAGTATGTGAACGTCGTCGCGATCCTCCAGCGAAAACCGTTCGAGGCCCTCATTCACGCGTTCGACGAACGCATCGATGTAGGGCGGATAATCGTAATACGATTCGATCAGCGAGGTTTCGACATCCGGCTTGCCGCCGCGCAGTTTTAGCTGACTATTCCATTCCTTGACGCTCGATTCGGTCGTTGCTTTTGAAAATTGCGGGTAGAGCGGCAGAAGAATGACCTTTTTAATGCCGGATTTTTCGATCGCATCGAGCGCCTCTTCCGTCGAAGGGTGCCAATACCGCATCGCTGTGTAAACCTTTGCCGGCAGCCTTTCGTTTAGCTTTTTTTCCAGCAGGTCGGCCTGCCGCAGCGTGTGATCCTTGAGCGGCGATTTGCCGCCGATCAACTTGTATTGTTCCTGAATGCGAGGATGCCGTCGGCTGGAGATCAGCTTGGCAAGACGTTTACGGAACAAAAAACTGCCTGGAAAATCAATAATATCGGGATCGCAAAACAAGTTATACAAAAACGGTTCGACTGCATCGAGCGAGTCAGGACCGCCGAGATTTAACAATACGATTCCTAGTTTATCGCTCATACATGACCACTCTAAACCGTCTTTGAAAACACCGGTTTGTCCCCTGACATTTTTTCCAGATGTGCATCGAAACACATCGCAATATTTCTGATTATCAGAATGCCCGAACCGGCGACCTTTATCGAATGGTGCCCGATTTGCAACAGGCCTTCCGTGACAAATACGTCGAGCTTTGCAATGTCCTCGCGGAAATATTCGTCAAAACTGATGTGAAACTTGCCCTCGATGCTCCGTTTGTCGATCTCGAGATTGCACATCAGCTGCATAATCGTTTCTTTTCTGATGTGATCGTCGGCCGTCATTCGATATCCGACATTTGTTGCAGCTACACCGCTGTCGATGCGTGTGTAATAATCGTTCAGATTCTTCAAATTCTGAGCATATATCTCTTTGAACTGGCTGATCGCCGACAAGCCAAACGCGTAAACGTCGCAGCCGGCCTTGGTCGAATAGCCCTGAAAATTTCGATACAGCGTGTTATTTCTTTGGGCGATAGCAAGCTCATCGCCCGGTTTTGCAAAGTGATCGATGCCTATATAAACATAACCAGCGGCGATCAGTTTCTCGATCGTCATTTGCAGGATCGCGAGCCGCTCATCTGCAGACGGCAGGGCCTCATCCGGCATTACAGTCTGATGCTTTTTGAGCCACGGGACGTGGGCGTAGTTAAAGACAGCAAGACGGTCTGGCGATATTTCAATGATCTTGTCGACCGTTTCAGCAAAAGATGCGATCGTTTGAAACGGCAGGCCGTAGATCAGATCCAGATTGACGCTCCGGAAGCCGAGCTCGCGTGCCCACGAGACAGTTTGCCGTGTGATCTCTTCGGACTGGACGCGGTTTATTGCCTCCTGCACAGCCAGCGTAAAATCCTGCACGCCAAAGCTGGTGCGGTTAAATCCGACCTCGCGAAACGCCTCGAGATGCTCGCGGGTCAGCCCCCGCGGGTCTATCTCGACGCTCGCCTCAATATCTTCCTCAAAATTGAAAGCCTCGCGAATATATAAACCAATATCACGAATCTCATTAGGATACAGATACGACGGTGTCCCGCCGCCCCAGTGCATCTGTGCCGCCTGTCTCTCATTTGAGATGAGCGGTCGCAACAGATCGATCTCTTTCTTTAAATAATCATTATATTTCGCGACCATGCTACGATCGTGCGTAACCATCATATTGCAGCCGCAAAAATAGCAAAGTTTCTCACAGAATGGGAAGTGAAAATATAGCGACAACGGCTGGTCAGCCCCGGCAATGTTTGTATCAATGACCTCGCGCGTAAAATCGGCCGCCGTAAATTGCGGCGAAAAAAGCGGTGCCGTCGGGTACGACGTGTATCGCGGCCCGGGCCGGTTAAATTTCTTTAAAACATTAAAATCGAGAGTCTTTGAGATGCTCATTGCAATAACGAACTACTGATGATATTTACCGCTAATTTCCTTAACTGAGTTGACCAACAACCGAGCATTTTCGACCGGGGTCGTAGGCAAAATGCCGTGTCCGAGGTTGAATATATGTCCCGAACCGCTGCCATAGGACGCAAGAATCTGCTCGGTCTCCTGTCTGATCTTTTCTTTTGGCGCAAACAGCACGCACGGATCGAGATTTCCCTGAATGGCCTTGCTGTGGCCGATCCCGGCCCTGACCTCGCCGATGTCCTGTGTCCAGTCGATACCGATCACATCGCATTTCAAATCGGCGAGCGGAACTACCGAATTGAGACCTTTTGCAAAAACGATCACGGGCGCTCCGCCGGTTTCGAGCCTGTCACAGATATATCTTATATATTGCAGCGAAAATTCCTCAAGATCGCCAGGTGAAAGAATACCTGCCCATGTATCAAAAATTTGCACCGCATCGCACCCGGCGCGTATCTTGGCATTCAAATAATCAACCACCGCATCCGCCAGCAACTCAAGCATCTCGTGCGCAGCTCGGGGTTCGCGGTAAATAAAGCTCTTCGCCGTATCAAAATTCTTCGACCCCTTGCCCTCGATCATATAAGTCGCCAGCGTCCACGGAGCACCGGAAAAGCCGATGAGCGGAACACGGCCCTCCAGCTTTTGCTTGGTCAGATTTATCGCGTCCATCACATATTGCAGACGGCCGGTTACACCCTCAGTATTGAGCCGCCTTATATCATCGCCAGTGCGGATCGGATCGTTAAATACCGGCCCTTTAGACTCGATAATCTCGAGGTGCATACCCATCGCCTCGGGAATTACGAGAATGTCTGAGAACAGGATCGCCGCATCCACACCTATTATATCAATCGGCTGGACCGTCACCTCGCTCGCGAGTTCCGGCGTTTTGCAAAGCGTCAGAAAATCAGTTCGTGAGCGGATCGCCCGGTATTCAGGCAGATAGCGGCCAGCTTGCCGCATGATCCAGACGGGCGTTCTCTCGGTGGGCTGTCGTTTGCAGGCCCGTATAAAAATGGATTCATTCACAATTTTTTATGTAATTCACGAGTTCGGCTGCAAATTCGTCCGCCTCAGCCCGACGGGCAATGAACCGAACGTCAAACCCTTTATTCACTGCTTTTCCGGCGGTGGTTTCACCTATAACTGCCGCCTTGATATCAGTTGCAGCATCAGCGCCGAACAATCTGGAAAAGCCCTCAACTCCGGACGGACTAAAAAAACATACCCAGTCGAATGCTCCGATCCTCAATTTGTCCGTCACAAACCGCAGAACTGCATCCTCGGGTTGTATCTCCAGTGTCCGGTAAACGACAATCTCGTCGATCTGAGCTTTTCCCTTCAAAAGTTCGGGAATCGTTCTCAAACTTTTTTCACCACGTACAAACAGAAACCTTTTATCCGCGAATTCGTGTTCATCAAACGAATTTATCAATTCTCCGCCAGTGTTGGCCGAATCGCGGAAAACAATATCAAGCCCGAGCGGATCAAGAACATTTTTTGCACGCCTGCCTAAAACGTAAACCTTACCGCCAAAACTATTGCCGGATGCAATAAGTTTTCCGACAAATACTTTCGCCGCCGCAGGACTTGTAAAGAAGAGACCGTCATAATCATTTATTCGGTCAATCCTCTCATCGAGATCGGTCAAATCTTCGGCATCGGAGGTTGTTATGAGCGGCAAGTTTACAACCTCGCAGCTATTGTCGCGAAGAATAGCACTAAACCCGTCGTCGCCCCTGATAACCAAAACTGTCGGCGGCATTTTCACCTTATCACTGCCTCAGCGGCTGCTCGCACACGATCGAGCAGATCGCCGGCACCCATGTTTATTAGACGATCTGCCAGATCGATGCCCATTTTTTCGCTGTCATCTGATCTCCCCTCGATGCTCTTTCTGAGAACGGTTTCGCCGTCGAGGCTCGCGATGATGCCGTCTAATCGAAGCACATCCTTGTCTAAAACAGCCAATGCCCCGATCGGCACCTGACAGCCGCCTTCGAGATGACGCAAAAACGCACGTTCCGCTGTAATACAGATTCGCGTGAAATGGTCATTCAGTTTCGCCACATCGTGCAAAACCTGCGTGTCATCTGATCTTACCTCGACGGCCACGGCTCCCTGACCGACCGCTGGCAGTATTATGCCGTGTGGAATCAATTGTGTAATACGTTCGTCAAACCCCAACCGGTGAAGCCCAGCATAAGCCAGGATCATCGCGTCAATACTCGACTCGTCAAATTTTCTCAGCCGCGTCGGAACATTGCCGCGAATATCCACCACCTTGAGGTCTGGCCGGTAATTTAGCAATTGGCTTCTGCGGCGCAGGCTGCCGGTTGCGACAGTTCCGTTGCGAGGCAGATCATCTATCGATGCAAAGTTTGTAGAAACCAGAGCATCTCCCGGCAGCTCACGTTTGCAGACCGCACCGATTGTCAGGCCGTCCGGCTGCGTGGTCTGAAGGTCCTTGAGACTATGGACGGCAGCGTCTATCTCTCCATTAAGAAGGGCCGTCTCGATCTGTTTTGTAAACAGACCTTTATCGCCAATTTTGGAAAGAGAAATATCGACGATTTCATCCCCGGTTGTTTTTATTATCTTGATTTCGAAAACTCTATCGGGAAAGTGGCTGGCAAGTTCGTCTTTGACAAAATTTGCCTGCCACAGAGCAAGCTCGCTTCCGCGTGAGCCGATAATAAAACTTTTGCTCATACGACGGAGCCCGCAAATGACGCGGCTTTCATAGTCTGCAGCTTTTGGATCAGGGAGAAGTGGCTGGCCAGATCTTCATTAAAGTTTCCACTCGCCCTGGCGGCGAGTTTGTGAATCTCGGAAACATTGTTGCCCAGAAATGCCTTGATCGCCATTATCTCCTTAGTTTGTTCAGGTGCGGGCTTTGTCTTTGTCTTTTCGTACGCAGGCATCAGCGGGAGCGTATAGTACCAGGTCAGGAAATCAACCATCTCGGTCATAATCAGTTTCTTGACCTTTGGCAGGTCTCTCATCCGCCGGCCCTGATTGCCGTCTATGATCGAGTGCAGGTCATCAATGTTTCTCAGCACCACATTATTAATCTCCCCCACACCGGCATCAATGTCGCGGGGAACTGCGATATCGATCAACAAAATCTTTGTTTTCCTGCTAGCAAAATGTTTTTTGTACAGCAGTGGCCGAGCCGAACCGGTCGAGCTGATTACGACGTCAACGTCCGCGAGATGATGCTCGAAATTAGCAAAATCGACCACCTCGCTCTCAATCAGTGATCCCTTTTGCATTGATGACAAAAGCTCTTCGGCGTGCTCGCGGGTGCGGTTAGTTATAATGATTTTTTCGACACCTTTATTTATAAGAGCCTCGGCTGTAAGCCGTGCGGTTTCGCCGGCGCCGATAATCATTACTGATCGCCCCCGCAGCGAGCCAAAGGTCTCAATGGCCAGCTCGACAGCTGCCAAACTTATCGAAACCGCACCGTGATGTATCGATGTTTCAGTAAAAGTTTTCTTGCCGATTTTTAGCGTTCGCTGAAACAGCTGGTTAAGCACCTTGCCCGTCGAACCATTTTTCATAGCGATCAGATACGCGGCACGCAGCTGGCCCAGAATCTGTGAGTCCCCGACAACCATACTGTCGATGCTGGTTGCCACATTAAACAGCTGCTGACAGGCCGAGCATGAGATCAATGAAAAAAAATGTTCGTCGCGGATCAGTCCACGTGACCCTTTGAAATCGATCAATTGATTCTTAAAAAATTCGAGATCGACATGTGGGTTGTCACTTACGCCATAAACTTCGGTTCGGTTGCAGGTCGACAGGATGACACATTCGGACAACGCTCCCTTAAACCCATTTAAAAGTTGAGGAATTTCGGACTCGCCAATAAACAGCTTTTCGCGCACTTCGACCGGAGCTGTTTTATGGTTAAGCCCCAGAGCAAATAGCGTTTTTGCGTTTGTCGTAACTTCCAATATAATCGCCTCTGACCGTTTGTTGCACTCAGAATACCTGATTATAACTAAAAACTTCTCGAATCTGCACCAACAGCGGCATTACTTCCAGAGAGCGAATGAATAAGCCCAAATTATTTTCCGAGGAAATGAAAGTTTCAAAAATTGTACGCAGCTATCAGTCACTTATACCACTCGCGATAGTGCACAAATGAGTTGGTGCTCCCGGCTGGATTCGAACCAGCGGCCTTTCACTTAGGAGGCGAACGCTCTATCCTACTGAGCTACGGGAGCGGAATACAATTACAAATTATCAATTACGAATCACGAACCATTAGGAATCGTAGTGTATCAGCGATCTGACGTTATAGCCATCAAATTTTTTACGTCCGCCGAGGAAATCGAGTTCGACGACGAATAGCAATGCGGCGACAGTGCCGCCGACGCTTTCGACGAGATCGACAACGGCCCTCGCGGTGCCGCCGGTGGCGAGCAGATCGTCGACGATCAGGACTTTATGGCCCTCGCCGACCGCGTCCTTGTGCATTTCTAGTGTATCCTGGCCATACTCGAGGTCATAGGAAACCGACACGCACTCGGCGGGCAGCTTTTTGGGTTTGCGGACAGGGATAAACCCCGCTCCAAGCTGATATGCGAGTGGTGTCGCGAAGATAAAACCACGCGACTCGATGCCAATAATAGTGTCAATTTCCATCCCGCGACATTGCTCCGTCAACGCATCGATTGTTGACTCTAAACCCTCTGGGTCTATCAAAAGAGTAGTGATGTCGTAAAAATTGATGCCCGGTTTCGGAAAATCGGGCACCTCGCGAATTAGTTTTTTCAAATTATCCATAAAATTTTGTTAGCAGCGGATCACAAACTACCGTTCGATTCTAAATGCTGAATATAAACCACTTGGCTCAACAACCAATTCCTCTATCACGGTCACCCGTGCATGTTTGGGGCCCGCCGCGAGATCCAACCTGAAGGCGTCGACCGCAGCAGCGTCACCTTCGGCCAAAACCTCGACACGTCTGTCTTCGAGATTTTTTACATATCCGCGAACCTGATGCCTGGCCGACGAGCGCTGTACAAAAAACCTGTAACCGACACCCTGAACCTCTCCGCTGATAAAATACTTTCTGGCAACCATCAATTCAATTACGAATTAAAAATTAAGGATCTGAAAATTCTTAATTCTCAATTATTTATCCTAGAGCGTCGAGACATTCCATTAAACTTCGCTGTCGGCAGGTATAGACCGGCATTCCGCGAAGGGTTAATTTGTTCGCCGGCGTCTGTCTCAACTCTTCTGCAAGTGCAAGGAAATCTCGCGGCTCGTCGGTCTCAAACGAGATAAGATATTCGTTATCTGTAAAACCGAATGCATGCGTCAAATGGATTTTGATGTTCGGAAATTTTTTGCCGACCATAAAATATTCCTCGATCATTGCGTCTCGCTCGTCGAGCGGTATTTTGTACCAGTCCTTGTGCTTGGCACAAGGATAGATAAAATGGTATTTCGCCGTCCCGGCCCGCACTCGCAAACGGTCTTCGCCCGGGCCATCGACAAACATCATCCGTTTTGTCACGGAGAGGTAATTGTCGGTCGTCTCGATATAGCTGCCAAGATTAGTGCGATACAGATTTGCCGTCATATCCTGCACCAGATCGAGCGACGAACCGACGCGCCAAAACATCAGATCGGCCTTAGATTCAAAACCAACTAGCGAATAGCTGTAAAGCAAAAAATCTGTACGAAATGTGTCAAAGACACTCTCAAACTCGGCCTTGTACCTGAGTTTTTTATCAGTGTCGAGTTTTCGCCACTCAGAACTAACGCGGAGGAAGATAAAATTGACAAATTGCTTTTCGACAGCCGGAAAACTAATTACGTCCGCGTTCTCAGTGACCAGCCGAAGCTGCACTTCGCCGTTGTCTTTCTGAAAATTGAGCACGTCCTTGGTCATCTTTTTCTCTAGGTCTCAATTTTGCAAGTTTAACTTTGGATGTGCAAATCGAGTGAGAGGGGTATCTCGAATTCGCTATGGCAGGGGCGATGGTCAAAGATTTACAAAATTACAGATAAGTGTAAGAATCATTTTGATGCGTAGGCTGGCTTTTAGTTTAATTGTGATACTAACGGGGGTACTGGCTTCGTTCGCCCAACAGCGGCCTTTGCTAACGGATGACGTTGACATCACGCCGCCCGGATCACTCGAACTCGGTGTCGGCGTCGATTTTTTTCAAAATGCAAAATTCCCGCTGTCGGGTATTAACGGTGATTTGACCCGTGTTGGAGACATCAGGGTCCGGACGGGTTTCTCGTCAAATGTTGAGCTGCAAATCGAAGGCTCGATTCAGAACTATGTTTCGATAAATTCACGAAATGCGTCGGCGATTCCGCTGAATATTGACGGAAATTCGACAAATGATATTGACGATTTTACCGTCTCGGCAAAGATCAAACTCCGAAACGAGACACGTATATTGCCCGCCGTCGGCTTGAAATTCGGATTCCAAATGCCAAACACCGATCAAGCACGCGGGATCGGCACAAACCAGATAAATATTTTTACCAAGATACTGCTTCAGAAAAAGTTTGGCAGCGTGGTTGGGAATACGCCGCGGGTCAATGCGTTGGGCAACATCGGGCTGCAAATTATGACGGCGCCGCTCGAGCGGTTTACGCAAAATGACGTAATTCTTTACGGTTTGGCAGGAATTTATAGATTGACCGACCGCATAAATCTGCTTAGCGAAGTAAACGGCCGCATCAACACACGCAGCGGAGTGACCCCGCTCGGCACGGAAAGCGTCGGCCAATTTCGCGTCGGAGCACAAATTAAGGCGTCCGGCCTGAGATTTGACACCGCCGCCGCATTCGGCCTGACAAAATTCAGCCCGCGAACCGGCGTCATCTTTGGCGTTACATACCAGTCACCGACCGTTTTCACCCCTGCAAGATAGACAGAAATTTTATATGTTGACCGGCGAATTCCCTTTTCCGAGGTGCGGAGATGTACGGATAGCTTCGGTAACAAAAGCCTTTGCAATTTTCACCGATTCAGAAAGGCTATTGCCAATGGCGAGGTTTGCCGTGATCGCGGCGGCGAGAGTGCAACCTGTGCCGTGCGTGGCATTGGTTTCGATAAACTCGGCCTCAAATATCTCCAGCCGTCCCTCGCTGAACAAATAGTCTTTCGCCGCCCGGCTCGCATTACCAGTAAAATGCCCGCCCTTGATTAACACGTTGGCCGCACCCAGTGAGTGCATTATCTTTGCCGCTTGGTTGATGTCATTTTCTGACCTGATCGTCATCCGGGTTATCCGTTCTGCCTCAGGAATATTTGGCGTAACAACGGCTGCGAGAGAAAAGAGTTTTTCGATAAGGGCGTCGAGGGCAGCATCATCTATGAGGTCAAAGCCTGACGTCGAACGAACGACGGGATCGACAACAAAATTTCTCAAACCCGCTTGATCAACTATGTCCGCAACGATCTCGATGATCTCACGTGTCGGCAGCATACCAGTCTTGACCGCTGCGACCTCGTAGTCGTCAAGCACAGGCTCAACCTGCCTGCGAACGGAATCTGCGCTCTGATGGACCGCCCCAAAAACGCCCTGTGTATTCTGAAAAGTCACGGATGAGACCGCCGCCGTCGCAAAGCAGCCAAATGCGCTGAATGTTTTGATATCCGCAATGATCCCTGCTCCGCCAGACGGATCGAGACCGGCGATCGTTAGACAAACCGGCGGTTTAATTTCATTTGTTACCACTTTCATTTTCTAATTTTTATTGAGATCGAATGCAGTGTTTGAGGATCATTAAACGCCCGTATGCCTGCAATCCCAGCCGCTCCGGCAGATATGGCTGATTCATAATTCCATTCGTCGATGCCGCCTAGAGCAATTATAGGAAACGATTTAAGTTTAGAACATATGTCTGACAAGGCAGCGATTCCCAGCGGATCGCTCTTTCCCGGCGATTCAAAAATCGGGCCGAAGACCGCAAAATCCGCTCCAAAATTAGAGGCAGAGACGGCTTCTTCAAAAGAATGAGTCGAAACCCCGAGGATAAATTCCGGTGGGAAATTACGACGAATCACATCTGCCGAGAGCGAATTTGCCGTTAGGTGAACGCCATCCGCCCGTGCGGCGAGAGCAATATCAGCCCGGTCGTTTAGGAGCAAACGCGTCGCTGAGCGGTGTGTAATTTTGACGACCGCCGATGTCAGTTCAAACAGAGAGCGGGACGACAGGGACTTTTCGCGTATCTGCACAAGCGCGATTTTTTCCTCGACCCCGATCCTGACAATGTCGAGTATCTTACGTAACGCGTCCGGCAGGTTTGAGTCAGTCGCCTCGCCGCTTGTTATTAGGTAAATTATTGGTTTTTCTAAGCGAAGGATCACGATTCATCCCGTGTTTCATTGCCTTGGAGCATTTTCACGCTTTGGTTGAAATGAGCTATTTCCCAGAATGCAATTAGCAAATTGAGCACGCCGAGTGACGTCACGGCCCCGCGAAACCAGGTTGACGCCACCGTCCTCTGCAAAACGGGAGCACCGGTCGCGTCAGCGAGATAGACCAGGAGATAATTTTGACCCCACGGTCCAAACAGAGCGTCCCACGGTGACAATATTAGGTAAAAGCCCAACAACAGACACAGAATAATAAAAAATATGACGGTCAGTTTTTCAACCATTTTAAGCGAGCATTCGTCTGCGACTTGGAGCACAGATTCCCTCGAAAACCTACCGCAAGAGTTTATAATAATTTGCTGAGATTAAGCAATTTTTGGCGAGCTTCGGTCGTGTCTTGATTATCGAGAATTTGACCAGTAGCTTTCTCGCGGCAGCGGTTTTAGCCACCGCTTTGGGTTTTTTACTTCGCCAGCAGCCGGCCCATCTGAGGTTTCTCAAGCAGAACCACAGATTTAGTTCATTACGATTTGAGATAGCCACTACGCCTCAGACCTTTGTGTAATCTGTCAGTGAAGTTTTGTCGCCTAAAACACTGCCTTCGCCGACGGTGGCGTGGCGGCCGATGTGACAACTGCGGCCGATGACGGCGTTGCGGATCTCGGCGGCATTGGAAATACGGGTGTGCGACCAGATCACTGAGTTTTCGATAACGGCCCTTTCTTCAATATAAACGCCGGGGCCGATGACAGAATTGAGAATACGGACGCCAGATTTGATCGTACAGCCATCGCCGATAACAGAGCGTTTGTCGATCTCGGCCCTCGTCGCGACATCCGAGACGGCTGATTTGTCCAGGTCAAATCCTGTGATCCGGCCATTCAAAAAGTCATGATGAGCGAGCAGATAATTGGCCGGCGTCCCGATGTCGAGCCAATATTGGTCGTTCATAACATATCCGTAAAACGGCAGTTCGCGACCCAAAATGTCAGGGAAAATATCGTATTCAAACGACCGGTTTGCGTCAGCCGCGATTATATCGAGAATCGACGGTTCGAGAATGTAAATCCCTGCGTTTATAGTGTTTGCAGTGAGACGAGCAAGCTCGTCGCCCTGCGGCTTTTCGATAAAACGCGTGATCTTTTGTTGCTCATCAATCTCGCAGACGCCGTATCGAGACACGTCCTCGACAGGTACGAGCGTCAGGGTCGCGTCGGCTTTTTTTGTCTGATGAAAGTCGATCACCTTACTGACATCGAGGTTTGTCAGAATGTCGCCGTTAAACACGATCGTTGTCTCACGCAGCGCATCCGCCGCAAATTTATAAGCTCCGCCCGTGCCCATCGGACTCGGCTCGGTTATGTACCTAAGATTGACCCCAAAATCCGAACCATCGCCTAGAATATGCTCTATCTTGTCCGGTTGATAGCTCAGCGAAAGCGTAATATCAGTAACGCCCGCGTTGCGCAGAATATCAATCTGAAAGTGCAAAAATGGACGATTGATGACAGGAACAACCGGTTTTGGCGTGTAAACCGTCAGCGGCCTGAGCCGTGTTCCTTTACCGCCTGCCAGAATGAGTGCTTGCATAAAAACATTGCCGATTCGGGTCAAAAATAAAGACTAAGTAAACGCAGGCAAAAAATCAAAGTCTCGCCGTAAAGAGGCAGTATCAAAACCCTTAACATCGGGAACAGAACGCTGAGTAGGCGAATCAAGGCGGATGTTTGAGGATTTTATCCATACGGTATATACACATTCGATTTATAAATCCCCCTGTTTTACGATTCGTTGAACTTTGATTAACAATGCCAAAAAACATTGACACAGATTCTGCTCGCGTGTTAGATTATTTAATACAGGTTCGATGGTAAACCTGTGCACACCTCACCTAAAGTTCGTCTCGTCAAGGCGTGCCAGTCAGATCACCGGTCTGCAGTCCTTGTTTTTTACAGATAATAATGAGTTTCGATAAAGTAAAAGCGATGCGAAATGCGGAGCGGTTCGTAGCGCAGGGCAAGATACGTTCGGCGATCACTGAGTATCGCGGCGTTGTCGATAATGACCCTCGCGACATTGCCACGCTCAATATGCTGGGCGATCTCTATGCCAAGAGCGCCGAGAAACGTGAGGCCGTAGAGTGTTACTTCCGCGTCGCGGATCATTATAATACCCAGGGATTTTCGCAAAAAGCGATCGCGATTTATAACAAGATATCTCGGATCCAGCCTGATTCGATCGAGGTTTCGGCAAAACTCGCCGAACTTCACAAGGTCAAAGGCTCGCTGTCTGAGGCCCGTGCTCATTACACGACGCTGGCCGAACACTATCAAAAGAACGGCCGCCGACTCGAAGCCCTGGCGATGTACAAACAGATCGCTCTGCTCGATCCTAACAATACGGATGTCTGTATAAATCTGGCCGATTCATACTTACGCGAAAATCAAAAAGAAGAGGCCGTCGAGGCCTTTGCCGAGGCCGGAGCACGCTTTAGCCGCCAAGGAAAACACGAAGAGGCGATTAGGGCCTTGATGAAGGGCTTTGATATCAAAGCGACCGATCTGAGAATACTTAATGGCCTCGTCAAAACTCAGACCGCACTCGGCAGGGCGGGCAAAGCCGCTTCGCTGCTCGAAGAGATTCTCGACAGCGAACCATACAATCGCGATGTGCTGTACCTTTTGATCGAGTGCTGCATAGATTCGCAGAATGCTGCAGGAGCAGAAACGGCGGTTATCAAATTGGTTGAGATCGAACCCGCAAATTACCCGAAATTCCTCGATCTGATCCGCATCTACTTAAATGTAAACGATCCTGAGTCGGCGGCCCGTATTTTGACGATGAGCAGCGAGTATTTGCTCGCCGGCGGCCAATCGGACGAGTGCGGAAAATGGATCAACGAGATACTCGAACGCGATCCGGCCCAGCTCTCTGGCCTGCGGCTGCTGGTTAGGTACAATTCCTGGCTCAAGGACGAGAACGGATTCCGGCTCTCGCTCGAACGCCTTTACGGTGCGGCTTCGTCAAAAGCTTCGGTCGATGACGAGCGTTTTGCTCTCACACAGCTGGTTGTCATTCGCCCGCACGAGACGCGGTATCGAGACCGTTTGAATGAAATTAACGAGGAATTTGGCTACGATGAAAGCTCGATTGACGAGGAGTTATTAAAAGCCCAATTTGCAAAAGAGGAAACTTCCGAAATACCCGACGATCTTAACGGCCATGGCCAGGATACCAATGTGGTTGAGCGTAACGGCCATTTTGTCGAGGGGACGGTTGTCGAAAACGCATCAGAATTTGTGCTTGAACAGCCTGATGAGGCTGTCGCGTCCGAAGCAGTGAGTCTGTCTCATTCGGATGAGCAAAAGATTCAGAAAGAGATTGAGAGCATCAGCTTTTATATCGAGAACGATTACAATGATTTGGCTGAAAAAGCTCTCGCTGAGTTGGCACGTGAGTTTGGAGATCGTGAGGAATTTGCAAACCTCCGCCGAAAGATCGGTGCAGAATACATAGAAGAAACTCCCGTTGTCGCCGCCGTCATCACCGATGATCCCAGGGCCAGCACATTGGGAATCAGCGAGATCCGATCCGAATTTGGGATCGAGGGCTCCGATGAGACTGATGGCGACGATTACGAGACGCACTATCACACGGCCGTTGCATATCAGGAAATGGGCCTATTGGAAGAGGCGATCCGCGAGTTTCAGGATGCGGTCAATCTGACGCAGCCAAAGGACGGCACAAGGCGATTTTTCCAATGCTCAAATCTGCTGGGACACTGCTTTTTACAGAACGGTAAGCCCAAGCATGCGATCACATGGATCGAGCGAGCACTTGAAACACCCGATATCTCCGACGAAGAGCACCACGGTCTCTGGTATGAGCTCGCTCTCGCATACGAGGCAAAGGGCGATGAATCGGGTGCCGCCAAATACTTTGAACAGGTGTATGCCGAGAATGTGGATTTTCGCGATGTGAGCGAACGTGTAAAGAATTTGGTCGTTAGCCAGTAACACATCTGCGTATAGACGCTACAGAATATAAGGGCCGCCGGAAAATTGAGTTTTTCCCGCGGCTTTTTTTATTATTTATTTTTGTAAACCCACCGCTGTCAGAAAACAGCTAAATGCTTATAACAACAGGGTTTCAGCGAATTCTTAACCAATTACACAAAGCGAATGCTTTAAATTTTTCTGCAAAAACTAAAATAATTCGTCTAATTGTGACTGTATTTGTGTCGATTTTTCGCTTTATCAGTTGAGACACAATATTTTTACGAAGTAAGCGGGTAAATCATTAAGTAAGATGAACGGCCCTTGGTGGACAAAAGTTAGGTCCAGCAAGGAACTCTTCAGATTTTGACGACGTTTAGAGACAGGAAATTTTTGATAGACAGGAGAAAAGTTATGGAAAGAATGATTATTAAACACACGAAAGGTTCAAAGGCAAACCAGGTCGAGGAATTCCCTTTGAATCATTATAACGAACTGATACTTGGGCGCGAGAGCACTTCGACAGTTCAATATGACGCGGACCGTGACGATCTGGTGGGCCGCCAGCATGCCAAGATCAGCCGCGATCCTAATGTCGCGGACGGTTTTTTGCTCGAGGACACGGCGAGCAGAAATGGAACATTTTTGAATGGCCAGAAGCTGAGCGCTCCCCTGCCGATCAGACCGGGCGATATCGTGCAGCTCGGACCGGGCGGGCCAGAGTTTACGTTTGATGTCGAGCCTCGCCCACAAAATGCAACTAAACCGACACGCATCGCCGACGTATCGGCTATCGGCAATACGCCCCCACCAACACGCGTAGCCGATGCCGACTCAGTGCCGACGAGGTCAATCGCACCTTCGACCATAGGTAAGGCGGCGGTCGGCAAAGCAACCGTCGAACGAATGATCAGCAGCACCGTCACCGAGACTAAGAAAAAAGAGGGTAGAAAGTATGCGGCCGTTGGGGCTGTCGCAGGTCTCGTCGTACTGATCCTTTTTGGAGTTGTCATCGGCGGCGGTTATCTGTACAGCTCAAGTCAACAGGCAGCTCTGAAAAGCGAACTCGACAGTAAATCGAGCCAACTCGAGTCAGAGGCCGCAAATATGAAATCAAAGATCGAGGCTGACAAGGCCAGTGGGGGCATCTCTGCCGCGGAGGTCTCGGACAAGTATGGAAAATCGGTAGTTTACATTCAGGGATCGTGGCAACTCGTCAATAAGGAAAGTAAATCCCAAATTTATCACCAGTTTATGCCAAACAGCCTGGAAGCACTTTCCAAAATCTACAAAAAAAACTACGGTAAAGGGCCGATCGTTCAGGGCGGCGGCAACGCCATACCCGTTTACGTGCAGGTTGGAGAAACACACGAACCGATGCTGACCGAGGAGAAAAACGATCTCTCATACCCGATCGGCAGCAGCGGTGGGACGTGTTCCGGTTTCATCGTAACCACAGACGGATTCATTTTGACCAACAAGCATTGTTCTTCGCCGTGGAAAGCAACCTATTATTTCCCGCAGCAGTATCCGCCGGGAGTCCTGGTAGCACAAGATGGCAGCATTTTGAGGGCGGGCGTCGAGGCCCCGGGCGATTGGATCCCCGATAACACAAAGGCGGTGCCGAGACAGTTTCAGGGACAGTTTGATGCTGTTCAAAAACTCTCGGTAATGCTTCCAGGTTCGGATGCCACTATTGAAGCGCAGAAAGTGCAGGACTCACTGAGACACGATGTCGGGATGATAAAAATATCAGTGCCCGGCAACCTGCCAAAGGTTGATCTCTATGACAGTTGGGACACTCTAAAGAAAGGTGACGGCCTTGTCGTCATGGGCTATCCGGGCACCGCTCCGATGACTTACTCGCCGATACGGTCACAGAATTTTCTCGACACTGCGGGCAAGACCGCGGTAATTCCGGACCCGACCGTTTCAGTCACATCGGTTGGCAACATTATGAAGAACAGCGATCCTAACGAGCAGGCCAACGTCCGGGTTTCTCAGATGGGCGACAGCATCCGGTACGCCGGGAGTTTGACTGCCGGCGGCAATAGCGGCGGGCCTGTCTTTGACATGCAGGGGCGGGTCATCGGTATTCACTTTGCCGGTTCAGGAAGCCAGGCGGGGAATGTAGCCGGAATCGCGGTGCCTATTCGCTACGGAATGCAGCTTTTCCCGGGCACTCCTTAATGCTTACAACAGCTGGCGGATCTCGATGTAAATTCGAGATCCGCTTTGATCCAACTTTCTGTTATGTCGAAGCGATTTCAAATTGGTGAAAAGATTGGTGAATACGACATCGTCGGCTTTTTAGGTGCCGGCGGCATGGGGTCGGTCTATCATGGAGTTCACACTAAGATAAACCGGCCAGCGGCGATCAAGATTTTATCTGAGGTCGCGACCAATTCGAATTTTACAGAACGGTTTTTTAATGAAGCACGGCTGCAATCCAGCCTTCACCATCCGAATATTGCGACGCTTTACGATTTTCAGGAGAGCGGCGATGTACTCTTTATCGTGATGGAGTATGTTGACGGCGAGACGCTGGACACACTTATCAGCCGCCGTTATTTTGCCGTCGAAGATGCGCTCACGACGTTCGAATCGATCTGCGATGCGGTTGCCTTTATTCACAGCAACAACATTTTGCACCGGGACATAAAGCCGCAGAATATCAAGCTGTCGTCAAACGGCATGGTAAAGCTGCTGGATTTTGGCATTGCCAAGGGAGCGGTCAGCCATGGCCTGACCCGCGTTGGAGGCGTTATCGGCACACCGGGTTATCTCGCCCCTGAGCAGCTTTCGGGCAATCCGGCGACACCCCGCTCGGACATCTGGTCGCTGGGCGTTCTCTTCTACGAGATGCTGACCGGGACTGAGCCGTTCAAGGGAAAGACGATAGGCGAGCTTTACCTGCAAATAACGACGAGCAAGTTTGAGCCGCCTGAAAAGCTGAATCAATCTGTACCGGCCGAAGTTTCGCGGATAGTAAGCAAATGTCTGGCAACCGATCCCGCGTTGCGGTATCAGAGCGTCGCGGAAATTTTATTGGATGTGCAGAACTCAAAAAAGCGGTATCAGTCGGCGGCCGGGCACAATGCTAACCAAGCGGCGGCCTTTCCCCGGAACGCAATGTTTAAGTTGGCCGCAAAGGACAGTTTACGTGAAGGCGTTCCCGGTATCGGCCATCATGATGCCAATGGTTTGACGGGTAGCTACCTGTTACCAAAAATAGCAGTCGGGCTGGCGGCGGTATTTATATTGGTTAGCGTAGTTGGAATCGGGGTGTGGGCAACGAGCGGCTCAAATGATAGTAATTCGATCAGCAACGGGTCTCAGGCAGGTAACATACCGATAGCCAAGCCAAGTCCGGCGACATCAATTGACAAGATGAAAGGACGGAATAATGCCTCGTCCGTTCAACAGTCGGGGACAGTAGTAAAGGATAGCGAGCGGCCACGAGTGAGGGTGGATTTAACCGAGGGTTCGGCGGAAGTTTATCGAGACGATAAGTTTCTCGGCACGACGCCCATCGAGATCGAGGGGATGGAAAATGAAACGGTCCATCTGACCTTTAAGCGCGAGGGCTATGAGGATAAGGCGGAAACTATCGATATAACGACTCGGCGCAAGGTATACACCGTTTCGCTCAAACGAAAACCGTAATTCAGACAAAAGAAAATAAGGAAAATAACACTATGAAAATTTACAAATCTTCAACCTCAAACGTACTGGCCGCCGCCATTTTGGTCATCCTCATGGCGGGCGTCTGGAACGCTAACGCTCAAACATCAGTTAGCGAAATCATAAAATCTGACCCGCGTGTGGCAAAGGCGCTTAAGGAAACAAATACCGATTTCGAACTTTCGTCGAAAGAGGGAGTTTATAAGGTAACGTACGAAACAAAAGGAAAAAGAACACAGGAGGCCCGTGTTTCGTCGGTAACAGAGCAGATCAATGGCACTGAAATGCGTTTGGTTTTCTCGTTCGCGAGCATTTCAAAATCGTCCCCTTCTCAACAGGTCGCAAATATGCTGCTCCAGGAAAACATGGAAAGAATTGGAAATTGGGGGTTACTAAAAATGGATGATGGCATGTTTGCAATCCTGATTAAAATGTATATTCCCGCAACCGGCAGCGGCAAACTGCTCGAGGAGGCTCTGATGATCGTCGCACTCACCGCCGATGAGATGGAAGAAAAATTAACCAGCAAGGACGTTAATTGATAGATCGCTCCTTAAGATTAATCATTGGGAACTTTCAATGACTCTGGATGAAATAAAGATATTTCGAGAGAGTTCGGTAAAAAAATCCTTTTGCAATCTTTGCGTTTAAGCTGAATAGTATTCAAGCCGGCTTAAACGCAAAGACCGGAGAGAAAGACGCAGAGTTCGCTGAGAACAAGTAAATTACACAAATTAATTATATGCGAGCAACTAGAGAATTTAGACCACCAATTACGACCGTTCTGGCCAGCGTTAAAACCGATGCGGGCTGTGTCAGGGAAACGAATGAGGACAATGGCCGCCATATAAATCCGGCTACAGCCGGTAACGGGCCTCATCGCGGTACGCTTACGATCGTCGCTGACGGCATGGGCGGACACAGCTCGGGCGAGGTAGCCAGTGAGATGGCGGTCGATCTGATAAGCAAATATTTTTATGCCGATGAGTCGATTCCGGTTTCAGACGCGCTCCGCAATGCCGTTGAGATGGCCAATGCTGAGATATTTGAATCATCGACCGTTGACTTAAAGTACATTGGTATGGGAACAACCGTCGTTGCTCTTGTGATCAAGGACGGCATCGGCTATGCGGCACACGTCGGTGACAGCCGGCTTTACCGGCTCCGCAATGGGGATATGGAAAGGCTGACAATCGATCATTCACAGGTGATGGAGATGGTCAGGCTCGGCATCATTTCCTTTGACGAAGCTCAGCATCACGAGGACAAAAACATCATCCTACGGGCGGTTGGCACCCAGCCGACGGTAAAGGTGGAGGTTGCCGAACCGTTCCCTGTCGAGGCGGGCGATGAATTTATGCTGTGCTCCGATGGTTTGTGCGATATGGCGGATGACGGAGAGATACTCGAAATTTGGGGCCGAGCACCGGATTTGCACGCGGCCGCCGAACAGTTGATTGACCTGGCTAAGGATCGTGGCGGCAGCGACAATATCACAGTGGGAATCGTGCGTGTTTCGCAACAGGAAGAGACGCAACAGGCAAGAAAAGTTCCTGTCACAAGGGAGATCGGAGTTCTATAATGATCGGCAGGGTTATCGGCACATATAAAATCGTCCAGAAGCTCGGCGAGGGCGGCATGGGAGCGGTCTATAAGGGCGTCGATACGATGCTCGACCGCGAAGTCGCGATCAAGGCCCTCAAACCAGAGCTTGCCAGCCAGACGGCCATAGTCGAGCGTTTCAGGTCCGAGGCGGTGACGCTCGCCAAGCTCAATCATCCCAATATTGCTACGCTCTATTCGCTGTTCCGGCAGGGCGACGAGCTTTATATGGTGCTCGAATACGTCCGCGGCGAGACGCTCGACGCGATGCTCGCACGTCGCGGTTCACTGCCGACGGATGAGGTCATTCCTGTATTTTGTCAGATCCTCGACGGTATCAATCATGCGCATGAATACGGGATAATTCACCGCGATATAAAACCGGCAAATATGATCCTGACCGAGAGCGGGATATTAAAAGTTCTCGATTTTGGCATCGCCCGGCTGCTCGGAACGAACCGTATGACCCGTGCCGGAAATATCATCGGAACACTCGAATATATGGCCCCCGAACAGGTCAAAGGGCTCGAGACCGATGCCCGATCCGACACCTACGCCCTCGGCATGATGCTCTACGAGGTGCTCACCGGTCGGACACCGTTTAACACCGATAATGAGTTTGAGCTGATGAAGCTGCAGACGGAATGCCTGCCGCCGTCGCCGCGTTTGATCAACCCGACTATACCTGAGAGCGTCGAGGCGGCGATCATGCGAGCGATTCAGAAAGACCCGAATGATAGATTTCAGACGGCCGGTGACCTGCGCGAATTCCTGCTTGATGCCGGTTTTGCGGAATATCGCTCGATGCGCCGGATTACAGGGCCGAGGCAGTCGATTCCCGCCACGCAATCAGTTCCAACTATCTCAAAACCTGATGCCACGGGCCCGACAGCGGAATCCGAGATCGTTATAAAAGAAACACGGCTTGGTTCGACGGCGGCTGCATCGCTCTATGCCGGTCAAATGAAAGAAACGCGGCTTGGCGAGGGCGTTGCGGAGTTTCCCATGGAAACAGATGCCGAACCACAGCGGGAAACATTTTTCAGTCGATTGACCTGGGTTCATTATGCTGGTGCGGGTTCGGTCGTGTTAGTTGTGTTTATCAGCTTTTTGGTGCTTATACCGATTGTCATGTTTAGCGGAGTTTTTACTCAAACCAAAGCCGTGGATAACAAACCGGCAAATGTAAATTCGGTGAATACTAATACCCGAGAAACAAAAATTTCAACCCCGGACCCGGTAAAAGAGACCGTCAAGGCTCCGGTCGCAAACCCCACGCCGGAACCGGTAAGCCGTGAGCCTGTCGGAATTACACCGATCGACAAACCTACGTTGGAGCCTGTCGAGGAGCCAAAAGCTGTCGAGCGAACCAAGACATCACCGCCGGCCAAAAAAGCTGCTCCGCCTGTGAAACGAACCCCTGAAAAACGACCAGCGGGAAGTAAGCGGGATGTGCAATGCGCATTGACCGGAGATTGCTGATTTTGGTTCAGGCAAGGAGATATGAGCAAAATGAAATCAAAATTTTATAAATCCATTCTAAATTCTTTCGTTGCGGTGGCAATTATATTTTTGTCATTAACCGATCTCAACGCTCAAAATTATACCGGTTCGCCGGTGACAAAGGCCCGTCTGATCAAGGCTGTTCAGTCAAAGCAGTTTGCAGTCCCGACACTTGTCAAACAGATCCGGTTGTCAGGTACCGATTTTGACATCACGCCGTCGGTCGAGAGAGAACTCTTAGCTGCCAGGGCAAATCCGCAGATAATTTCCGCTGTCCGGGAAAATTATCGCTATCGAAATCAGGGAGTCAGGAAAACAACCGAAAGGCGAGTCACATCAGAACGCGACATTGCCGGTGAACGGTATGAAGAGTTGTTTTATCAGGGTTTAGAGCAGTTAAATCAGCTTCGAGCCTCAACATCCGTCGAGCAGGCGGGCCGTATCTCCAGTAATGTGATCGCCACGGGTAATCAGGCTGTGAAATCAAACCCGGCCCGGCCTGAGGCATATACATTAATTGGGGCAACTCATCTCTTTATGCGAAATTTTGCTGAGGCGCAAAAGTATGGCCAGCAGGCGATTGACCGCGGCGGCAGCCTCGCCTTTCCGGTCTATCATTTGAGCGGCACCCCCCATATCGAGACGCTGCATATCGGCCAGGGATTTGTCACGGTCGAATCGAATCAAAAATTCTTTGAGTTTAATGGCAGCGAAGTCTCAAACCCGCGTCAGCAGGATGACTACTCCCTAAACGGTACGAGGGTCGCCGTTTTTAGCATGCCGACAAACAAAAACGGCAGATCGGATTTATGGTATTTTGCACCGGGCAGCACCGGCACCCCGCAGGAAGCAAATATGATAATGCAGTTGATCAGGAAGAATTCGATTAACAGCAGGTAATGGCTTTTTGCTTGTAAACAAATGATGAATAGGAGAGATCATAAATTTAATCTGATTTTCCTGGCCGCTTCGCTGGTGCTTTTGGCCCCGCTTGCTGTATTCGCTCAATACCGAGGCGAACCGGTGCAGCGAGACAGGTTGATAGACACCTTGAGATCAAAACGCTTTCAATCGCGGGATATTGTCGAGATTATCAAAGAAAATGGTGTAGATTTTAAGTTGTCGGCGGTGACACAAAACCAACTCGTTGCTGCCGGCGCACGTCCGGCGGTTTTGGAGGCGGTGCGAAAAAATTACCGGGCCGACAGTTCCGCATCTAATCGCAGCAAAAGCAGTGTAGCATCACCCCGTCCCGCCGATTATAATTGGCTGATAAACGAAGCCGTTAATGCTTACGATATTAAAAAAAATAAGCAGGAAGCCTTGGGCTTGCTTGAACGAGCAACAAATCTCCAGCCCGGCAACCCGCGGGCTTTTCAGCTTCTTGGTTTTTTGAGTCTATATGGCAATGGCGATTTTGATGCTGCCGAAAGACACTGGAAAAAGTCGATCAGCCTCGGCGGCAACTCGGTGCTGCGTGTGACTCACGATCACGACGGAGCTTTCCTAACAAGCTGTCAGGGGTCGCTTTACATCTCACGGAACCTTCTTCGTTTTGAATCCGATAACAATACTCACACCTTTGAGACAAGCGATCGAAATATCAAAAAGATCGAGGTCAACAGTCGATGGAAGCGTCTGATCCAGTTAAAGGGCGGATCTTTCAAGGTGTTGCTCGACAAAGAGGATGGCGAAACCAAATACAACTTTGCCCCGCTCTCCGGCAAAAGTGACGAGTCAAAAATGATTATCCGTCTGATCGGGAAATAACCCCTCCAGCACCGCCAAGCCTGCAATGCATTATTTAGTTAATCTCACTAAAAAGACCCGTGTCTAAATTGCAAAACGCCAATTCTTAGGTTAAAACAGGGTGGTCGCTCGACATATTATTGCAGCAAATGCCAGCGGCGTTGAGACTAATTCTTTCTCTGTAAACTTTGTGGGTTTCGCTCTGTGTTCTTTTTGTTTAGAAGATTTCTAACACATGAGACCATAAGTTTAACCACAAATTTCACGGAGATTTGTAATCAATTCTGTGGAGGTCCAAATGCTCAAAAAACTATCGATTACCTCATTGTTCATATTCGTTTGTATCACTGCTCTTTCACATGCCGCCTTCGCCTGCGCCTGCTGTGCGGAACGCGGGACACACACTCTATGGAATGGCGCCATCGACAGCCACCGCCTCAGTATTATATCGGAAATAAACTTCGGCTCGGTGGCCGAGCTTTATACGACAGCCGCTGGTTTTGACGATATTCGCGGACTCGGTTTGATCGAAACGGAGTACAACTCGGGTGAGTGGGGCGACTTTAACCTCGTCGATGCTTTTACAAAGGATGCCTGGCACCTGACACTCAAAACTCCGGGGGGGAAATCAGGCACGCTGGTGCTGCCAAAACCTGCGAGATTCACGATTTTTAACGTCGATCAGCGTGACGATGCGGCGGACAAACAAGCGATGGTCGTGCTTTATAAAGAATTTCGGCTAAAGGGTACGGTTCGTTCTGGCAGCGGTTTTTTTCGCGGCAGTATTGCTAAACCGGCAGCATATTCGCTTATATTTCAGGGAAAAGGCAATAATTGCGATAACGCCTCAGATTTTACACATTGGCGGCTCGAAATCTCAGGCTCAAAGGCCAGATATGCATTTTTTGGCAAACTGGCCGATAAGGCGTTACTCTGAACTGGGAATTGCTTTAACCCTAATTCTGAATCTAATTCGACAGTCCAATAAGCGAGAAGACGATCAGGAAAAGAGGTTAGGACAAAGTACACAGAGTGAATGCATTTAGAACAAAAAGGATTTCTCTGTGAACTTTGTGTCTTCCCTTTGTGTGCTTTGTGTATATGTTTTTTTTCTTCCCCAAAAGATATGAAAACTGGTTTTTTTTTTGCCTAAAACACCTTTCACCAAACTGGCAAAAGTACTGTACCAAACTCACCTAAATCGGTGACCAATAGCCACTTTTTACAAACCTACCAGGGGCATTTTTTCGGCTGTACGGGAGCAGTCCAATTCCACAAAGTCCTGTAAACTAAGGATAACGCGACCGGATTTGATCAAAATGTGGCACGTGCCACATTTAAAAAGGCATTTCAAAACGTCACAAATTTGTGAAATTTAAAATGTAAAAAAAATCACTCTTAAAAAATAAAATAAAAAGACCCTCGACAGCCGAATCTGCTTGCTTGACACAGCGATCTGAAAGGAACATTATTTGATTATTATTTGTGGTGAGTTAATGCGACTTGCGACCACGTTAAATAAACTGCTAAACAGCTGCATAGACATATCGCTATTAGAAAAGTCTCGCTGTTTTGGCGAGGCTTTTTTGATCTTTGATCTTTGATCTTTGATCTTGGATCTTGGACCTTGGATCTTTGATCTTTGATCTTTGATCTTTGATCTTTGATTTTAGATTTTAGACTGGATAATTTTGGATATCCAAGACCAAGATCCAAGATCCAAGATCCAAGATCCAAGATCAAAGATCATCAACCGATTATGAAAAACTTCCGTGACCTCATAAATTCCGATGGCGTTTACGTCTTTGACGGAGCGGTCGGGACACGTCTTTACGACAAAGGCATCTACATCAACCGCAGTTACGATGAGCTGAATATCGCAGCACCTGATCTAGTCCGCGAGGTCCATCAGGAGTACGTTGCTGCCGGTGCGGACATCATCGAGACCAATACTTTTGGGGCGACGCGGCATCTGCTGCAGACCTACGGACTTGAGGGCAAACTCCGCGAGATAAACATCGCTGCGGCCCGGATCGCCCGCTCGGCTGCGGGCGACAAAGCCTATGTCGCCGGTGCGATCGGCCCGCTCGGCCTGCGGATTGAGCCATACGGCCCGACATCTTTTGACGAGGCAAAGGAGATGTACAAGGAACAGGTCGAGGCCCTACTCGAAGGCGGAGTCGATCTGTTTATCCTCGAAACATTCTCGGTTGTGACCTTGATCGAACAGGCGATCAGGGCCGTTCGCGAGCTGTCAGATCTGCCGATTGTGACGCAGATGACGATCCAGATGGATGGCAAGACAATTTTTGGCAACACCCCTGAGGCGTTTACCGCCAAACTCGACGAGCTCGGTGCCGACGTCATCGGCCTCAATTGCGGCATGGGGCCGAATCATGTTTTGACCGCGCTTGAGAAGATGCGCTCCGTCACCTCCAAACCGCTTTCGGCCCAGCCCAATGCCGGGCTACCGCGCGACGTTCAGGGACGACAGTTTTATATGGGTTCGCCGGAATACATGGCGACATTTGCCAAACGTTTCGTCCAAGCCGGAGCGAGATTTGTCGGCGGATGCTGCGGTACGACGCCGACGCATATCAAGCTGATAGCCGACTCAATCCGATCGATCAGCCCGCGCCATTCGATCAGCGAGACCCGCAAAGAAAGCTCTATTAAGGTCGTCGAACTCAAGCCGGTGGATGTTAAGGTCATCAATCCGCTCGAACGCTCGCGGTGGTCTGCCAAGATCGCTCTCGGTGAGTTTGTCACTTCGGTCGAGGTGCTGCCGCCAAAAGGCTGCGACGCAGAGAAAACTCTCGATTCGATCCGGCTGCTCAAGGACGCTGGGGTCGATGGCGTAAACATTCCGGACGGCCCGCGTGCCCAAACGCGAATGTCTGCCCAGGCGACCGCCGTCCTGGTCGAACGCGAGATCGGCATCGAGGCAGTCCTGCATTACTGCTGCCGCGACAGGAATTTGCTCGGAATGATGTCCGATCTGCTCGGGGCGGCGGCTCTGGGGCTGCATAATTTACTGCTCATCACCGGCGATCCGCCAAAAATGGGGCCATATCCCGACGCGACCGCCGTTTTCGACATCGACGCCATCGGCCTGACCAATATGGTCAACAAGCTCAACCACGGCCTCGATCTAGGCAATAACCCGATCGGCAAACCGACCGCGTTCTCAATCGGCGTCGGCGTAAATCCGGGCGCCGTGAATATGGAGGAAGAGATTCGCCGCTTCGAATGGAAGGTCGAGGCCGGGGCCGAATACGCGATAACCCAACCCGTTTTTGACACCGAACAGCTGCGCCGCTTTCTCGACATGATCTCGCACGTCCGCATCCCAATCGTCGCCGGCATCTGGCCGCTCGTCAGCTTTCGCAATGCCGAATTCCTCCACAACGAAGTCCCCGGCGTCGAAGTCACCCCCGAAATCCTCGAACGCATGCGCGTCGCTTCAGACCGCAGTAAAGAACACGCCCGCGAAGAAGGCATCGCCATCGCCCGCGAATCTTTATTGGAAGTTCGAGATGTTATCCAAGGCGTCCAGGTCTCGGCGCCTTTTGGAAATGTAAAGTATGCACTTCAGGTTTTCGAAGCGCTGGAAGAAATCGGCGCCGCATAAGCCGATCTGATTGCAGAAGCCCTCACGAAATAATGGAGCTTCACCGCGGGTCGTAAAGAACGTAGCTCCGTAGGAGCGCTATTTCGTTCCATATTATTTTCGTTGGGAAATGTATGAGTTTTACACAGACACTCACACGCTAACTCGCGGGACTCCAGTCAAGGAATCAGTACGATCTTGCCCAGGGCTTTGTTTTCGATGACTTCGTGGTGAGATGCGGCGGCGGCGGCAAGCGGGAAGGTGCGGGTGATGATTGGGTTTAGGTGGCCTTTTTCGAGGCCGGTAAAAATGGCGGCATGGATCTGGTCACGCGCAGACGGCGGTGAATTGAATAGCGACATTCCGTAGATTGTCGCGTCTTTGCCCATGGCGAGGCGGGGTGTGAACTCGAGGCTGCCGCGATTACCGACTACCGTTATGCGACCGAACATGGCGAGGCATTCGAAATCGCGTTCGAGATTGACGTTGGCAAGCATTTCGATGATGACATCGACGCCTTTGCCCGCCGTAAATTCGCGGATCTCGCCGAAATGGCCCGGATCGGTGTGGTCAAAGACGGCGTCGCAGCCCTCATCGAGAGCAAGCTTGCGGCCTTCGTCGGAACTGGCCGTCCCAATGACCGTCAAACCCGCATTCTTTGCCCATTGCACCGCCGCGATCCCTACGCCGCCTGACGCTCCATGGACAAGCACGGTCTCACCGCCTTTTGCATCGGCTTTTTGAAACAACGCACGAAAGCTGGTCGCATAGGGCGTCCAGACACCGGCACCTTTTTCAAAGGATACATCCTCCGGCAAACGGCCGAGGTCGTTCTCGTTGCAAAGAGAATACTCAGCGTATGTTCCGCTGATCGAATTGGCCGTAAAGACACGATCACCCGGCTTCCATTTCGTCACACCGTCACCGACGGCTTCGACAAGCCCCGCTCCGTCTTTCCCCGGTGTGTACGGCAATTGCGGTGCGTGAGCGTGAATGCCGGTCCGGAGATATGTGTCGACCGGGTTTACACCGGCGGCGTGTATCTTCACCAACACCTCAGAGCCCGCCGGTTTCGGCGTGTCGATCTCCTCGATTTTCATCACCTCAGGCTCGCCAAATTCGCGGACGATTATTGCTCTCATAATAGCGATATGCCTATACGTTTCATCCATTGTCAATTGCAAATTGGCCAATTGACATTTGGATAAAAATATCCAATTGACGATCCACCAATTACCAATTGACAATTACTCCACCGTCACCGATTTAGCCAGATTTCTGGGTTGATCGACGTCGCAGCCGCGGCGGACGGCGATATGGTACGAGAGGAGCTGGAGCGGCACGACCGAGAGGATTGGACCAAGCAGATCGCTGGTTTCGGGTATCTCGATGACGTGGTTTGAGACCTTACTGCTCATAGTGTCGCCTTCCGTGAGGACCGAGACGATTATACCGTCCCGGGATTTGACCTCAACGATATTCGAATGTGTTTTTTCATAACGCAGTTCGCTTGCGGCGTTTCCATTTTCGCGAGTGTTAATGACAACGACCGGCAGCTTTTCATCGATCAGGGCGTTTGGGCCGTGCTTCATTTCGCCGGCGGGGTAGCCTTCGGCGTGGATATAGCTGATCTCTTTTAATTTAAGTGCTCCTTCGAGAGCGACAGGAAAATTTATACCTCGACCAAGATAAAGGAAATCCTGAACGCGGAAAAATTCTTTTGAAAGTTCCTCGATCAAATCAGCGTCATTCAACAGTTGCTCTATCTTTAGCGGCAGCTCGGCCAGATCCTGGGCCAACCTTTTGGCCCTCGGCCCGTCAACCTGGCCCCGAATATCGCCGAGATAAAGGGCAAATAGATACAAGGCGACCATCTGTGCGGTAAACGCCTTGGTCGAGGCCACGCCGATCTCGGGCCCGGCGTGTGTCAATATGGTGCCGTCGGCCTCGCGATGGATCATCGATCCCTGAACATTGCATATCGCTAGAATTTTGCATCCGGACAGGCGTGCATGACGCATCGCCGCAATCGTGTCGGCGGTTTCGCCGGACTGAGAAATGACGATTATCAGATCGTTCTCATTGAGTACCGGGTCGCGATAGCGAAATTCTGATGCGTAATCGACCTCGACGGGTACGCGGGCGATGGCCTCGAGCATATATTTTCCGGCAAGCCCGGCGTGCCATGAGGTGCCGCACGCCGCGATTTTGATAGACTTGACGGCCTTAAAATCCTCTTCCGAAATATCCATCGAATCGAGATAAACTTTACCGGTATCCAGCGACAGGCGGCCCTGCGACGTATCGCGGACAGCCCTTGGCTGCTCGTAGATCTCCTTGAGCATGAAGTGCTTAAAACCGCCCTTCTCCGCCATTATGGGGTCCCAAGTGATCCGCTGCTGAACTGGTTCGATGATATTGCCGTCAAAATCAGTCACTCGCACCGACTCTTTTGTTAGAACAGCAATTTCTCTATCGCCGAGAAAGAACACATCACGGGTATGCTGCAAGATCGGCGGGATGTCGGAGGCAACAAAAAATTCCCCATCGCCGAGGCCGATGACCACCGGCGGGCCTTCGCGAACGGAAATTATCATATCTGGCTCATCGACGGAGATGATCGAGAGCGCAAAGATACCTCGCAGTTCTTTGACCGTCTTTCGCACCGCGAGTTCGAGCGACAGGCTTTCAGTCTCAATGTAATGCCCGATCAGATGTGCGACGACCTCAGTGTCGGTCTCAGTGTGAAATTCGTGGCCCTCGTCTTGAAGCCTTTCTTTGAGCGTTAGATAATTTTCGATGATACCGTTATGAACGACAACAACTTTGCCCGATTGATCGCGGTGCGGATGAGCATTCTCTTCGGTGGGGCGCCCGTGTGTCGCCCAGCGGGTGTGCCCGATGCCGTAATTTCCATCGAGCGGATTCAACCGAATACATTCTTCCAGATTCCGCAGTTTCCCCTCTGCCCGCCTCAATGAAAGCTTGCGGTCATCATCAACAACAGCGATACCAGCCGAGTCGTAACCGCGATACTCGAGCTTCCTGAGGCCATCTATTATCAACGGCACTACTTGTTTATTTCCAACGTATCCGACTATTCCGCACATAATTTTTTAAGTTGCTCGTACTATTTCGGTAATCCACCGCAGTAATATGCTTAAACCCGGGAACCGAGAAGAAAACTCCGAATTTCAGATCAAATTCAGTAAGTCACGGTCGTGAAACATCAGATCAAATCCAGTAAGTCACGGTCGTGAAACAAATACCAAGCTGACCGTAAATACAATAAAAGTTGAATTAATCATTTCTTACCAACTGTTTCGGATAATTCGTTATGATTTTGGGATTTTGGTTTGGCGGGTACACCGATTACCAACTGGCCTGCCACAACATCCTTCGTCACCACGCTCCCTGCTCCGGTCAAGGCACCGTCGCCAATTCTAATTGGAGCGACTAGCATCGTATCCGATCCAATCTTCACATTGTCGCCGATGTGCGTTTCGTGTTTGTTTTTACCATCGTAGTTGCAGGTGATCGTTCCGGCCCCGATATTGGTTTTTTCGCCGATGGTAGCATCGCCAAGGTAGCTTAAATGGCTGGCTTTTGAGCCTTTGCCGAGATTTGTTTTCTTTAGTTCGACAAAATTACCGACCTGGGATTTGTCTGACATAACGGCGTGACCCCGGAGGTGCGCCATCGGGCCGAGGGTGCAAAGATCTCCCACCTCAGAATCGCGGATAAGGCAATTGTCGCGGATTTCGACGCTGTTGCCGATCTTTGAGTTATGTATGCGTGTGCCGGAGCGAATTATGCATGCTTCGCCGACAACGCTTTCGCCCTCGATCGTAACATTTGGATGTATGACCGTATCGCGTCCGATCACGGCTTTTGCACTGATATAAACCGATTGGGGATCGACAAACGTAACGCCGCTATCGAGCATCAATTTTGTGACCGTGCGAATGCGGGTTTGGGCTTCCATAGCGGTGAGTTGGCGACGATCGTTCACGCCCTCGACCTCGCCAGGGTCACCGCATTGGAATATGGCGACATTTTCGCCTTGATCGCTAAGTATCTGCGGCACATCGGTCAGATAATATTCGCCCTGGGCGTTCTCATTCTTTACCTGTGAAAGTGCGGCGTACAATTTTTTTGTGTCAAAGCAGTAAATGCCGGAGTTGATCTCGTCGATCAATTTTTCCTCGTTATTCGCGTCCTTTTGCTCGACAATTCGTTCGAACGAGCCATTCTCGTCGCGGACGACGCGACCGTAACCATGTGGGTCCTTTAGTCTTACGCTAAGAACGGTAGCAGCGGCACCGCTTCCACGGTACTCTTTGTGTAATTTTGCAAGAGCATTGAGCGTCTCGGCACGAATCATAGGCACGTCACCAGAAAGGACAAGCAGTGTTGAATCGTCGTTTTCCAAAAAATTTCGGGCCGCATTCACGGCGTCGCCAGTTCCGAGCTGCTGTTTTTGCAACGCAAATACAGCAATACTTGAATCTAATTCGTTCAAAACAGCGGCCTCAACATCCTCAGCCTGATGCCCGACAACTACATAAACTTTGCGAGGCTCCAGCACAAGAGCGGTCTCGGTAACGTGATTTATCAGCGGTCTTCCGTCGAGCTTATGGAGCACCTTTGCGAGGTTAGATTTCATCCGTGTACCGAGGCCGGCGGCCATGATCAGTACATCCATATTTTGCATTTTTTCAGTGCCGACTGACATAAAATTCGATCAAACTAATGCTTTTTCGCGAGGCTGTAAAGCACATAACAACAAGACTTGGGCCAATTTCCCCGAATCATGCCTAACCTTGTCACCATCGTCCAATAGATTACCATAAACGATCTCAGCCCCCTCGATCGTCTCGGGAGAGATAGAACCGTGAACCCCTATTTGTTCGGCGCCCTCGCCGGTATATTTTTCAAATTGCAGATCACTGATCGGCCTGTTATTTACTATAACGTAATCAAAATCAATCTGCGGCACGTGTTTCCGGATCGTCTCCAGATGTTGGCGTGCAGATAATCCATCGGTCTCGCCCGGCTGGGTCATCAGATTGCAGACGAAGACTTTAACAGCGTTTGAGTCGCCAATAGCATCGGCAACACCATCGACCAAAATCGGCGGCAGCAGGCTGGTAAACAATGAACCCGGACCAATCGATATGACATTTGCCTCGGCGATGGCCTTGAGTGTTTCGGGCATCGGTTTGCAGCCTTGAGGCTCTAGGTATAGACGTTTGATTAAGTTACCAACCTTTGCGATGTTAGTCTCACCGAGTACGGTAGAACCATCCAACATCTCAGCCGCTAGCCGGGCGTCTGCGATCGTCGCTGGGTAAATATGTCCTTTGCTTGCTAGAATTTCTGATGAAATTTTGACGGCCTCAGCAAAATCACCGGTTATCTCTGACAAAGCTGCGAGAAACAGGTTGCCAAAACTGTGGCCGCCGAGATCACCGTCGCCTCGAAACCGATGTTGGAAAAGCTGTGACAGCAATCTCGAATCTTCGGATAACGCGACCATACAATTGCGGATATCGCCCGGCGGCAGCATT
Organism: Pyrinomonadales bacterium; assembly: GCA_038257355.1. Taxonomy (GTDB): domain Bacteria; phylum Acidobacteriota; class Blastocatellia; order Pyrinomonadales; family Pyrinomonadaceae; genus OLB17. The sequence continues at coordinate 51,203 of JBBSJK010000002.1, forward strand.
TGCAGTTCGTCGCGCAAACGGCCCGAACTTCCCCCATCGTCCGTTACCGCAACAATTGCCGAAAGATTATACAGCCAGATCGGTTCTACATCGCCGGTATGCACAAATCTCTTCAAACCTGACAGAAGCATAGAAAGGCCGTTTCCGCCGCCGATTGCGACAAAATTCAATCCGGTTGAACTATCGGAAAAGAGGTGATGCTTCATCTTGGCCGTAAGAGTGCGAGACGTGTAGAGGGGTTAATCGAAAAAAGAGAATTGAACTGAAACAAGGTCGGCGAGCGCTGCCGATGAGAGAATATTAGCATTTTACGGGCTATTTTTGCAATAGATTTACATGAGCCAAAACACATCTCCCCAATATAGGTAAAAAATCTAACGGTGTCCTACTTTTGTGGTGGTGGAGATTGCTCATTCCAGCCTTTGAGGGCTTAGTGTCTTTTCTCTGAACCCTTTGTGATAAAAACATTTTGTTTATGACACAAAGAACAGTAAGTGAGGACACAAAGGACACGGTGAATAAAGGTCAACACCACAAAATCAGGACACAACCAAAATTCTGTGTATCTAAAAAACACTTGTCGTCTGTACCTTGGATATGCTAAATTTGAATTTGCGGCCTTTCTGAGAGGTCCAACCGGCCGCTTTGCCAATACAATTCACCAGGATATAGACAACCCCACGGCGCTCATCGCACGAAAAACATCAAAATGGCAGATACGCCTTTTATTTTGCAGGAACATCAGTTTGGAAAGCTCAAGACCGTACTCGAACGGCTGAGGGTTGAGTGCGCGGCCCGTGTCGTGTTTTTGATTGACCGCGATGGGCAACCGATCGCGTTTCATGGTGAGATCGGCGATATGGATACGACGAGCTTTTCATCGCTTGCGGCCGGTAACGTCGCGGCGACAAGCAGCATGGCAAAGCTCATCGGCGAAGACACTTTTCCGTCGGTCTTTCACGAGGGTGAACGCGAGAGTATTTTTATCAGTATCATCGGCCGCAGCCTGCTGGTCGTTGTATTTGACGAACGCTCGACCCTGAGCCTTGTAAAAATCCGAACTAAACGCGGTAGTTACGAGGTCGCCTCGATTCTGGACGAAGCAACGGCTGACTCAGAAAATTTCCGGGTCAACAAAAATTCGTTTTTCTCAGAGATTACTGACGAAGATATTGACAGCCTCTTTAGCTAGTTGAGAGTTGAGATTGGAGTGAAAAAAGCTCCGACTCTCAACTCTCAACTCTCAACTGAACTTATGACTTTTATCAACTACGCATCGCGCGAGATCAATTGCAAGATCGTCTATTACGGGCCGGGCCTGTGCGGCAAGACTACCAATTTGCAGTACATTTACGATTCGACGGCACCGCAGGCAAAGGGCAAGCTCATTTCGCTCGCTACCGAGACGGACCGCACCTTGTTTTTTGATTTTATGCCGCTCGAACTGGGGACGGTGCGGGGGTTTAAGACTCGGTTTCATTTATACACGGTTCCGGGCCAGGTCTATTACGATGCGTCGCGAAAGCTGATCCTGAAAGGCGTTGACGGAGTAGTCTTTGTCGCCGACAGTCAGGAAGAGCGGATGGATGCCAATATCGAGTCGCTCTACAATCTCGAAGAAAACCTTTCAACCCAAGGCTACGACCTCAAACAAATTCCATACGTCCTGCAATTAAACAAACGCGATCTGCCAAATGTAACGCCGATAGACGAGCTGTCTAATGAGCTCGCAAGAAAAGGAGAGCCCGTTTTTGAGGCTGTCGCGACAAACGGCACGGGCGTCTTTGACACGCTGAAGGCTGTCGCGAAGCAGGTTCTTACCGAACTAAGGAAAGGATAAGCGCCAAGTAAACAAAAGAACGTTGATCGAGGCTGGAAGTGATGTTCTTGCCTCGTTTTGTTTAGCCTTGGGTACCTTTTGGGCCAGTAATAAAATTTGACGGCGCCGAAGGAACTCTACTCGGGAGGGTTTCCGGATTGTGAAATGATCCTCGCATCTGGTTCACACATAGTTAACAGAGCCTTGTTAAGATCAACCTGAGCTAGGGTTTCTTCTGAGTCGGCTGATAAAAACCGGCCGCGAGTTTTATAGCCGCGGCCTGTATACGTGGGCAAAGACATTTCGGAAGAAAAACGCCATGTAGAGATATTTGAATTTTTATTCGAGGTTTTCGGAAGGCGGTTGAAATAAAATGGCAAAAGTAACTGTTCCAGACAAAGGCTTGACGCATGACGATCCGGACGAGATAAAAAAATATCTAAACTCGATCGGTCTCGGTTATGAATGTTGGCCCACCACTAACGTTTCGTCGAAGGCATCCGATATTGAGATATTAGAAGCGTACTCATCCGAGATAGAGACTCTAAAAAAAGCAGGCTCTTATGTTACCGCCGATGTCATCAACGTCACGCCCGAGACGCCGGGGCTTGACGCCATGCTCGACAAATTCAACAAAGAACATTGGCATGATGAGGACGAGGTTAGATTTATCGTAAAAGGTCACGGCCTCTTTCACCTTGCACCAACGGACGGTGATGTCGTATCAATCGAAATGGAAGCCGGCGATTTGATCTGCATTCCTCGCGGAACACATCATTGGTTCGATCTATGCGGTGATCGGACGATTCGAGCGATACGACTCTTTCAGGACGTTGCGGGCTGGACGCCGCATTATACGGAGAGCGGTATTGACGCTGATTACCAGCCTTCATGCCTGGGACTTTCATATTTTCCCGCATCCCCTTACTAAAATGGCGTCCACGATCCTTCTCGACATCGAGGGCACGACGACACCGCTCGATTTTGTGCATAAAACTCTTTTTCCCTTTGCAAAGGAAAGGATAGAAGAATTTGTCGCCTCGAACTTCCATCAATTAACTCCCGAGATAACTCAGCTTGAGATCGAACATGCGAATGAAACAGAATACGAGGCGGGTTTTGACAAGGAATCAGCACGATCGGTGTCGGCCTATTTTAAATATCTGATCGACATAGACCGAAAATCGGCTCCGCTTAAGTCGATTCAGGGCCTGATATGGCAGCAAGGTTACGAGGCGAATGACCTTATATCGGAGATGTTCAATGACGTACCGGTTGCTTTTGAACGCTGGCACACAGAGGGCCGGACAATTGCAATCTATTCTTCCGGCAGCATTCTTGCTCAAAAACTGCTGTTTAAATACACCCAATTTGGCGATCTTACGCCATTTATTTCACACTATTTCGATACAAGTACGGGTGGTAAGCATGATGTCGACAGTTATCGGGCCATCGCGCTATTCCTCAAGTTGCCGCCCCCGGACGTACTCTTCATATCGGATCTGACGGCCGAGTTAGCAGCAGCACGCGAAGCGGGCATGTCTGTTGCGCTCTCCGTCCGGCCCGGCAACACGCTGGTTGAAGACAGCGAGGGGTTGCGAATCGTCACGTCACTTAAGACGATAGTCTGACTAGCTCCTCACGTGTCGCGGTTCCTTGCCCGCTAGCTGCAGGAAAACCTTCGCCGAGTTCGGATGCGGGCAATTTTTCGAGATACACAAGGTCTCATATTTTTGAGCCTAAAGGTTCGGCAGCCAATTGGGTTCCACCGACAACAAACCCCCGGTCCGTCTGCCTATCGTCCCGCCCGATATCCGTATCCCCGACCGTAAATCCAATCACCGGACGCATAATCGGATGGCTAATGACGGCCAGAGCCGCAAGAGCCGCGCGTGTCCACAGAGGCTGACGGCCGTTCCAATATTCTGTCAATGTTTTGAGACCCGCACCGTCATTGACATCAAAATAAATGCGGTCCGACCAAAGGCGGCGCCCATCAGGGAAATTCTTAAAGGTACCCAGTATCTGAGCAATGGATGCGACCTGTCTCGCCGGCAGGGGCATCTTGTATTCGGGGGTGACAGCAATATTGCTGTGACCATGGACCCGGACCTCATCGACGAATTCAGCGAAGCTCTGCGCATTGCTGACATTAAACATTGTGTTCGAATGGAGGCAGTGGCGATCACCCCCAGAGACGATCGGAATACCGAGCCTGTCGGCAAGCTCGATCGCAATCTCGTTTTCATCCCACGCCCGAAAGCCGTTAATCTCGATCGCGTGTATCCATTTTGAGTGGACGGCAAGGAAACGGTCGAGAACCCTTTCATGTCGAGACTGACCGATCATCTCGATGTCCCAAATCGGATGGTTCAGCACAACGAGTACATCCGGGCAATCTGTAAGCAATGAAAATAGTTCATGTAGGCGAGCATCATCTGGTTCGCCCTCTGAATCGGTGTAATCGAGCAATTGCCTTGTGATCTCCTCGGCGTCCTCAGCCGGGAGATTGTGAACGCCGATGTGAAAGAAAGCTTCGGCAAAAGGAACGGTCCATTCCATGGAAATCGGAGCCTTTTCATCATTAAGCGTCTTGCGGATCTGGAGGTTGGCGTCGATGCTGTCGTGATCTGTGATCGAAACTATAGCGTCGAGCCCCAATGATCCGAGGCTTTCGGATTCCATTTCAAATACCTGATGTCCCGTTAGCGGCGGCGTCCAATAACCGGTATTAAATCTTGGCGGCTTACCATACATCTTTAAGCAGCGTCGAAGCTCTCGGCGCCAGAGATAAGAGACCACGGGAATTCGCTCAGCGTAATACGGCACGAAATCGAGGTTCTCTTTTGAATGAAGCGTGTGACAATGTAATGAGATACCAGTTGTTGCATCTCCTCGTAATTTTTCTCCCGCGGAGAGAAACCGCACATTCCTGACCTTAATCATTTCTTTTCTCCATACGAGCAAATAAAAAAGCCCGTTTTTCAACGGGCGGCAAAAGTAGCCATTAGGGTTGGTAAAGCGTTTCGCCGCATGGTGAAACGCACATGAATCTTCTATCTTGAGTTGGGCGGTTAAAACCGCCGTTGCACGAACCATATCGATAATCGATTTAGTTTTTCGACGAACGCGGTAAGTCCAAGACTAATTGTTGAAGATGAAGCGGGGGTTACGCTAGGATTAATAATCTATTAAACTTCACGCTGCTTTCGTGAAATCCGCTATAAAAGCATATCGACGTGCGACGGTAGAGATCTCAAGCCGCCCCGCGCCGCTCTTATCAAGCTCGTAGAGGAAAGGCATCAAGTCGCTCCAAAACTGGACATGAAACTTCCTCAACCACGCTTTCAATAACGCTTTGAACCACGCGGGCAGATCGCGCTGGTCGTAAAAATCAACTATATACATTTTGCCGCCCGGCTTTAGATTATCGATCGATCGCTCTATCGATTCGCGCCATGTCGGGATCATCGTGATCGAGTAACTGAAAAAGATAATGTCGAGGGCTTCGTCGAGGCCAAATGTTTCGCGATACGTAAACTCGTCAGCCAGCGCTGGCCGAAAATTGACATTGTCAAGCCCCGCTTTTTCGATCTTCGAGTGGGCCGTGCGCAGCATCGCGGCTGAAGCGTCAAGACCAAAAAATTGGGCATCCCGGTATCTTCGCGCGAGTATTTCGAGATTTCTTCCCGTGCCACAGCCAATCTCGGCGACAGTCATTCCGGAGGCGATATTCATCCTGCTGAGCAGCTGATCCCGACCCATTAGATAGAATTTGCGGGTGGCGTCATAGAAGTAACGCTGGTTGCGATACATCGCATCCATTGCCTGAAAGGCGCTCGTCGCGGGTTTACTCATTGTTCTCCAAGATATAGAGGTGAAAGCCGCCGTAGATGGAGACGCGGTCCCGTGTACTTAGCTCCTTTGAAAGACCGCTTTCGTAACAAAACCGGGCGAGGAGATCAGCCGGGAGATTTCTCTCAAGCGGGGATGAGGAACCGGCTGTTCGGAAGATTATTCGCGAACCGCGTTCGCCTTTTTCGGCGACCTGCCGCCAAAGATCGGTCATCGTCGAGGCATTCATCCAATCCTGCGCATCGAGAAAGACAAAACGGTTGAACGTGCCTCGCGGATTCGATCTAATCTGCTCGGTAACTGAGCCAACCAACGCGTGCACACGGTGAACATTTTCCTTGAGGCGATCGAAATTTTCGACTCTCAGATAATCGGGGACCGCACGGCCCTCACAACTATCGTACCTGCGAGCAAACGCTTGCCAGGCGAAATAGTTGTCCTCGATCGGAAATTCGCAAGCCAGGCGCCTCACCCGCTCACGGTACACATCCAGCAACGCCGCACTGCCGATATCCTGTTTTAGTTCGTTGAGCTGCTGGGGAGGAATGCCCAGCCCGAACATTGTTATCGGAAGCCGGCCGAGTCCACGGACCAATGCCGAGTCGAAAAACGGTGCTATATGCCGTTCAAAAAGCTCCTTTTGCTCTTCTGGTGATCTTGCCGTGAGAATTTCCTCGGGTCTGAGACCGACGAGATTGGCAAACCGATGAAAAAAACGAAGGAAGTAACCATTGCGCGAGTGATCATAGAGACCGCCCCTCTCAAAATAATTGATCCGTTTTCCGTGCAATAAAAATCCTAACGGTCCGTTTCCCTCCCAAAACCCACGGGCATCGTCATCCAGAACGGGCGAGATAAAAGACTTGTAATTCTCCGGATTTGCAGGGTGCTTGCCCAGTCCGAAGAACCTAAAAAAATCCTCGTGGTTCGGAAGTGATCGTAAGGCCGCAAGCTTTAGCTCAAGCAGGTAAATGTGATAGCGATTGAGATCGACTGCGGTGACCGATTCCGGTCCGGCGGCGAGGTAATTCAGAGCGTTACACCCGCCGGACGAAATAGTAAGTACTCGCGAATCGGAGTCGAGCTGCAATGCTTCAAGGTCGACCCGCGGGTCTTCCCAAATCTGGTTGTAGACAAATGCGTCGAACCAAAAGGCAAAAAGTCGCTGCATTATTCCCTGCGAGGTGAATAGGCGGCGTGTGGCTACTGCGTCTAGAACTTGTTCAGTCGGCATCGTTATACTAAGTCTTGCCGGACAGAAGGCAACAAGATGTGGCCAGAGTGTTAATTTTGCATTAATATTTTTCCGTGCAAATAATCCGAGTCGGTCACTAAAGCCGATATTTAACTGAAAGTACGCTTAGGATTTCAACAAATTAAATTTCGTTCTAAAAGGATGGGGCGTCGATTTAACTATTTTGCCGCTTTTTGCGTCTTTTTATGCTTTGCGCGAAAAAAAGACGTGGGGACAGGAGAGTACCCACGCCTTAGTTTTTGCTCCCAAGCTGAATTACTTAGGCATCAAAACGCTGTCGACAACGTGGATCACGCCGTTTGACTGCATTACGTCGGCGATGGTCACCTTCGATTTGCCGCCTTTTTCATCGGTCAGGATGACGCTTGAGCCCTCCATCGAAGCAGTTAGTGTGCCGCCTGCGACGGTTTTGAAGGTCGCCTTCCCACCGCCGTCGGTGATTGCTTTGGCGATTGTTGCCGCATTATTGTTACCCGGAACGACGTGATAGGTCAGAATGCCGGTCAAAGCCTTTTTACTTTCCGGTTTCATCAGTCCATCCAAAGTTGCCTTCGGTACCTTGTCAAAAGCCGCGTTTGTCGGTGCAAAAACCGTAAACGGCCCGGCGCCCTTGAGCGTGTCGACCAGTTCCGCTGCTTTGACCGCCGCGACGAGTGTAGTGTGATCTTTCGAGTTAACGGCGTTGTCAACGATATCTCGGGTTCTCAGCATTGGGGCGCCGCCAACCATCGGGTTATCGCCTGCCGGTGCTGTGTTGGCTGGGGCCATCGTGTTTGCCGGGGGCGTCGCGGTGTTGGCCGGCCTCATTGCCGAGTTATTTGCGGTTGTTGTGATTGTTGTGTTACTCGCTCCGCCGCAGGCAGATATCGCTGCAATGCTGCCGACGAGTGTAAGCGTCAAAAATGTCTTGTTCATAATCAGTCTCCCAAAGTTTGTTTGATTCAAAAGCAGATATCAGACAACGCTTCTTTCATCCTGGAATCGTTATGATTCTATGGATTGCGATTGCCGGAAAAACTACTACACAGAGGCTTTCGGCTAATCGGAAAATATGGATTCAGATAGTTGTGGATTTAGATGGTTAATAAAAAAAAAGAGGTTGAACCTCCAATGAAGTTCAACCTCTTTATTTTACAAGTTCCGCTTTTTTGCGGCGAATCAAATGGCGGAGCCGACGGGACTCGAACCCGCGACCTCCAACGTGACAGGCTGGCGTTCTAACCAACTGAACTACGACTCCGCATGAGTGGTGGGCACGAAGGGACTCGAACCCCTAACTTCCTCCTTGTAAGGGAGGCTGTCTACCAATTGACGTACGTGCCCGAAACGGTCTTAACAAAACTTTTTTTGCACGTGTACCCGACTATTTTTCAAAAAACATCGCTCCAATCCGAAAATTGAGCGAACCCTAACTCTACGAAAATTAAGACTAAGCTGTCAAGTTTAGGTTTCGGAGTGTTTTATCGGGTTGTGTCCTGATTCTGAGGTGTTGACCTAGTCTCAGTGTCCTTTGTGGCCTCACTTAGTGTTCTTTGTTTTAAAAAAGCGTTGGGCACAATGGCAATTTGGTAGCGCAAAGGTTTTTGAACCGAAAAAAACTCTTAGCAATTTTATCCACGCTTCATCAAAACTGGTTTGGTCCTGGGATCGGTGTTTGCCGGGCCGTCGTCGTAGGTGAGGACGGTACCGCCAAATCCGACGGCCCAACCGCGACCGGCGTTGAAAACGATCTTTTCCAGTCGATGCGTCGTTTTTGAATTTACATCTGTCCAGTTGTTGCCGCCATCGCGGGTGCGGACGATCACGCCATTTTCGCCGACCGCCCACCCGCTCGATGCGGTCGAGAAGTAAACATCGTTCAGATTGGCCGTTACACTTGACACCTGCTGGCGCCAGAGCCGTGCGCCGCCGTTTGAGCGAAAGATGCGGCCCTTGGTACCGACCGCCCACGCCCCTTTTTGACCGACGAAATAAACAGCATTAAAGCGTGTATCGAGATCGCCCAACAGGGTTGCCTTTTCCCATGTAAAACCCGAATCCTCGGTAAACATTATCGTGCCGCCGGTGCCGACGATCGCCCCAACACTGTCATCGGAATATGCTCCATCGAGTAAAAGGTAATGAATCGCGGTCTGCGTCTTTTTCCACGAGACGCCGTCTTCCTGAAGCTTGTAAAAGATGCCGCCTTCGCCAAACGCCATGCCGATACCGTCGTTGTTAAAGAATAATTTGGTGACACGTTCGCGGCCGCCATCTTGAAACTCGATCTTTTCCCAGGTGCGGCCGCCGTCGGTCGTACGGCGCAGATAGGATGTCGGATTTGCACCGCGGTTAAAAACATTGCGTTCGCAGAGCAGCCAGCCGGTCGTCTCGTTTTGAAAATATATCTGTACGAACGAGTCGTTTGTAATTTTTTTGGATTGCACCCACGTCGTTCCGCCGTCATCGGTCGAGAGCAGCACGCCGTCTGTTCCCGCAATCCACCCTTTGTTGTGGTTTAGAAAATAAATGTCCTTAAACCACGCAAAGCTGTTCGTATTTCGCTTGACCCACTCGGCGTTTACCGATTGCATTGACAGCAACAGGACGAAGATGAATATAAATATCTTAAAGGTTCGCATAAAACTCCCTAAAGCAGATTACGCAATAGTAAAATTTGAGTCCTCAGTGTCCTCACTTTCTGGCCTTTGTGTGTAAATGATCTATTTTTAGAGATGCCCTAAAAAAATCCTAAAACGGCGATCCAAACAGCAGTCTCGCGGCGCTGGCCTTGCCTAGCACATCAAAAAACTTCTCAATACTAAATCCTTTACCGGCGACAAATACCTGATCGCCAGGATTTAGAAAAACCATATCGGCCTTACCGCTTTCCATTTGGGTGAGGCTGACCTGTTTTCGTTCGAGGCGGCCGTCTTTGGTATAGCTGACGACATAGACCTTGTCCTTGCTGCCATTTTTGGTAACGCCGCCTGATTCGAGTATCGCCTCGTAAACGCTGACCTTGCGATCCATCACGCGAACGCCCGGCGTGGCGACATTGCCCATCACGCTGTAACGCGTTGACATCGCCCGATCGAGTGTAACAGTGACCTTTGGATCGATGATGAATTCGTCGAGCCTTTTTGTGATCTCGGCGGCGACCTCCTCGACGGTCTTACCGGCGACCATTATGCCTTCGCGGATGAGCGGATAAGAGATACGTGCATTTGGCGGAACGGTGATGCCGGGTTTGCAATAGTCCGGGCACTGGCCAAACACCTCGACCGTAATCATATCGCTCGGCCCCAAGCGGTATTCCTTGAGATAATTATTGTAATACGGCAGTATCACGTCGTCGTCCACCGTATCAACTGCGTCCGCCGATCTGTCGTCCGCAGATGTCGGTGCGGGCAGCGGGACCTCAGCCAATACCCTTGGCTGTTTTACCGCTTTGCCGTCTTTGGTTTTGGCGGTATCGGCCTGGGCAAAAGTTGTCCCGACTAATATTACTGATGCCGCAATTATTGAAATGTTTCTAAAAAATGCTGTTAATTTCATCTCGATTCCCTCGTCCGTTAATGAAACGACTATTAAGTTTCTTTATCCAGATATTGCCTGCAATAACCAGATGTCTAAAAAGTCCCTCTTTACCGCAAAGTGGCCTAAAGATAATGGCCAACCCAATGTCATTCGCCTTTCAGGGCGTGAGAGGCTTTCCGTCTTTCCCAGACGTATCACCTCTGGCTATTATCTTTTGACGGCTCCGCCCGTTTTGTCTTGACTTTATCGTCCTTTCCCAAACAACACGGTCTTGACCGTGTCAAAAACAATCACCATATCAAGCGTCAGGCTCTGATTCTTGATGTAATAAAGATCGTATTGCAGCTTTTGGATCGCGTCGCTGACTGACGCGCCATACGGATATTTGATCTGTGCCCAGCCGGTCAGGCCGGGTGCGACGAGATGGCGGTGGTCGAAGTAAGGTATCTCGCGACACAATTGCTCGACAAAATGAGGGCGTTCCGGCCTAGGGCCCACAAAGTTCATCTCGCCCTTTAGAATGTTCCAGAATTGTGGGATCTCGTCGATCCGCAGTTTTCTGATTACCTTACCGACGCGGGTTGTGCGTTGATCGTTTGTCACCGCCCAGATCGGTGTGCCGTCGGCCTCGGCATCAGTTTTCATCGAGCGAAATTTGATGACCTTAAAAATACGGCCGTTCATGCCGACCCGATCCTGCATATAAAAAATAGGGCCACGCGAATCGAGCTTTATCAGTACAGCCGTGAGTATTGCCACCGGCATTGAAAAAATCAGCCCACACAAGGCCAACAGCCGATGGATCGACTCGCGAAATACCATCTTTACGGGCGAATCGCGGCGGCGGCCTGCAAATATCAGCCACGACGGCCGGAGCATATCGACGTGGACCTTGCCGGTAATACGCTCAAAGAATGATGTACATTCCTCGATAGACACATCGCCCGCGAGACTCATTTTTAATAATGCTTCGGTGGGAAAGGCACCGCGACGCTCACGGACGGCGATGACGACACGATCGATCTTTTCATTTCTGATAATAGATTCGAGCTCGTGGGCTTTGCCGAGGATTTCGGACCGGCCCAGCTTCTCACGCGGTTTTGCTCCATTTTCGGATAAAAATCCGACGATACGATAACCGGCGTCGCGGCGTTCCCAGACAGCCTCGGCCGTATCGAGGGCGGTTTGACCGGTTCCAACGACCAGAATCTTTTCGCCGATGTCGGGATGGCCGGTCAACGTATGGATGCCGATCCGCCAACCGAGCAATAGGATGAGAACAAGCGGCACCGAGATCACCGACACGCCGCGTCCGATGAGCAGCTGCGGCACGAAGTAGAAAAGCAGTGCCAGCAATGCCCAGGCGATTCCCAATGCCTGTACGAGCCGCAGCAGCAGCTCGCGTCGATTGGTCATCACGATGTAATCGTACAGGTCGTAAAAATAGAGAATCAGAACACAGACACCCGATGCGAGAGCGATCTTTAACCATCCGTTTTTGGCGTTCAGTTCGTTTGCGGAACCGGCCAAGCCGAGACGCAGGTACATTGCCAGGATCACGCCGCCATAGATAATAGCGGCATCTGCCAATATCAACCAAAATAGTCTCGGACTAAAACGTGATGGACTCATTTTATTGTCCCGGGTTACGGATTAACTGATTCGCCGAGGCGTTTGTAGTTGTAGTAACCGTAGTTGTAATGCGACTCTTCCAAAACGTCCTCGCTTTGATTCAGAACGACACCGAGCAGGCGGTCTTTCGGAATCGGTTCAAGGATCCGTTCGATAACGCTGCACTTTGTCCGGTTGGCACGGACGACGAGCATTGCTCCGTCGGCGTGATTGATGAGGACCGTCGCATCGGTAAAGATGCCGAGCGGCGGAGCATCGATAATTATGTAATCAAACATCTCGCGTGCCTCGCGCAGAATCTCTTTGAATTTTGGCCCCGAGATCAGCTCTGCAACATCGTTACGGGCATCGCCGCCGGGCAGAATGTGCAGGCCCGATGGTTCGAGCCGGACGATGGACTCGGCAAGCGTCGCGGTGCCGGCCAGCACGTGCGAAAGCCCTTTGTCCGTCTCAATGCCGAGATAAGCGGCGAGACTCGGCATACGCAGATCGCTGTCGATGATAAGGCATTTGACGCCGTCGGTCTGAGCGAGCAGCCACGACAAATTTAGCGCTGTGACCGATTTGCCTTCGCTCGGATTGACACTGGCGACGACGATCGACTGCAGCTTTTGCCGCTGGCTCTTATGCAAAACGTGAGTCCGGAGGCTGCGGTACTCTTCGCAATAGTTAGAATTTGGTTGCGTTATCGAAACGAGACGTGGCTCAACGCGTTCGGCGTCGACAGTCCAACTGACAAAGTCAGGCAGCTGTCGAGCGCCGACACGCGCCGGGCTTTCAGCGTTCAATTTTGCCCCGGCAGAGATTTCCGATTCCAACAAAACAGGGAGTGCCGTCCCGTTTGTAGAATCCGGCTGCCCTATGAACGCCGAACCTGGGTTACCGATCTTAAAGTCCGCCTGCAGCAGGTCGGGCGGCATATTTGTCCGCCGGATGCTCCTGTCAAACGGGACTAAATTCTCAAGCGGCAATATTTCATCGACGCTGAGAGTCTCGGTACGCTTCTTTTGCAATGCTTTCAGGATGCTCATCTTTGATTGCTCCGTTTATAATTTAGGCCGATCTATGCGGCCAGAAAGTGTTAAGAGATCTTTATAAATTGCCACGAGATTTAGCTCGTGGAGGTTGTAAGAGAAAGCATGGCTTTAGCCAGAATATCGCCTATCATCCTTAATGCTTTAGGCTAGCGGCAATTTAAGTGTTTAGTAGTTCCATTAATTGTATTTATGAAATGAACTCGACAGGTTTCCGATTTCGAGTGATACATCATCTTCCATATCCTCGAAAACTAGCGTGTCGCCATTGGTATAACCCTCGCTGTGACCGTTTGAATTTCCGTTTGTTTGTTTGTTCTCAGCCGGAGTTTCCGGCTTAAACATCCGGGGCTTTACAGCTTCTCTGCGTGCCTGGCCCTTCCAGATATCTTCCTTTGCCTCGGGACGCATTACCCTGCCATTTGGGGCATCGAGAAATGTGTCGGCGGCGATCAAATTGTCTTTACGCGGCAGCATATCGAGATTTTCGGCAACGGCCTCGATGATCTGTCGGCCGATAACCTGTTCGCCGGCTGAGTAGGCGGCGAGCATCGCGTTATCGCAAAGATTATTTATCTGACGCGGAATGCCGTCCGAGCATTGGAATATAAAATCGACCGCACCGGGCGTAAACACATTTGGCTGTTCGGAACCGGCGATCAGCAGCCGCTCGGTGATGTACCGGTCGACCTCCTCGACATTTGGGAACGAGTGCATCCCGCATCGAAGTGCGACTCGCTGCTTTAACTGACGCAGATTTGCCTGATTGAGCTTGTCGCGCAGCTCCGGCTGGCCGGTCAGCACGATTTGCAGGTGCTTGGCGTTGTCGGACTCAAAATTGAGCAGCAAACGGATCTCTTCGAGCACGTAATCCGACAGCTCGTGGGCCTCGTCGATAATTATTACTGTGCGCAGCCCGCGGCGATGGCGTTCCTCGAGCACCTTGCCCATCGTATTGAGCAGTTCGCTCTTGTTCGTCCAATCCTTAATGCCGAGCATCTGCGTGACGTGATGATAAAACTCATCTATCGACAAACGCGGATTAAAAACATACGCCGCCAAAACGCTAGAATCGAGCCGCCGCAATATCCACCGAAGCGCCGTCGTCTTACCCGTCCCGACCTCACCAGTCAGCACGATCAGGCCTTTGGCGTTCTCAAGACCGTAATACAGACTCGCGAGAACTTCGTTATAGCTCGGCGTGAACACGATAAATCGTGGGTCCGGCGTCAATGTAAATGGTGTGTCGTCTAGTCCGAAAAATTCTTTATACATAATGTTTATCCCTATCGAAACTTCAAATCTGAAATTCCCAACCTATGAAACCATTAGGTCGAATAACCTCGTAAATTGTAAAATTATAATGATCAGCGGAATTATGCCGATCGCTGCCGCGACCCCCGCGGCCAGTCTCATCCACGCCGAGCGTCGGATCCATGTCTTCTCACCAACGGATAGCAGCGGCGGAACGGATGCCAGCACCGGCAAACCAGTGTAATGCTTGGCGTCGTCGATATTCTGAATTTTAAAGAGCCTCGGCACCTCAAAGAATGCCGCCAAAATCAGACCCAGCACCAATCCGATACCTGTTCCGAGGATTGTGAGAATAAACCGCTTCGGAGCGACCGGTGACTGCGGCACATTGGCCGGATCCTGGACGCGAATCGTCTCACCCTGCGAATTGGCCTCGACACCGACGATCGTCTCGGCGTCGTTCTTTTTCTTAAGGATCTCGTCGTAGGTCTGCTTTGCCGATTGATATTGTGCTGTTACGCTTTCGAGCGCGACTTTTACATTTGGGATGGTGTTGATCCGGGATTCGAGCCCGCTGATCTGACTGCTGTTCTGCTGGCGTTCGATATCCTTGCTGGCGAGCTGCTGTTCGATTTGTCCGATCTGGGCCTGTATCCGTTGATTTTCAAGCTCGAGATTCTTTTTTTGCAATTCAGCCTTGCGGCTGCTCGATTGCGTGGCTACCTGAACACGGCGGTCGGTATTCTTGCGCAGATTCTCGACTTCGTCGTTAAGGCGTGCGATCTCACTCTTTTTGGCGATCACCGCAGGATGTTTCTCTTTGTAAACCTTTAATAAATTATCGAGCTGGCCGTTTAGATCGGCCCGTTTTTGAATGAGCTGGGCATAGGCCGGCGTGTCTTCGATCTGCGAAGCCTGACGGGCCGTATCCTGCGTTTCCCTCTCGCCAAAATCCTCGATGAGACGCATTTGGCGGTTATTCGACGCGATACCGTCACTCAAACGGCCCTTTTCATTGTAAAGCGACTGCTTTTCTTTTGTAATCGTATCTTCCCGCTGACGAAGGCCCTGAAGCTGTGCGACCAAGCCCTGCTCCGATTCGGGCAGAGTGGCAACATTCTGCATCATGATGTCGAGACGCTGCTTTTCGAGATCATCGAGAGCGGATTTCTTTTCGTTGAGCTGTCCCTCAAAAAGCTCGTTTGTCGATTCGGCGATCTCAACGGAATTCTGGACCTGAGCGTTAACATATTTGCTCGCCAGCTCGGCCGTCACATTGCGTGCCGACTGCGGATCGCGGTCGCGATATCTAATGCGAAACGCCGCCACCTTTTCATAACCGGTCTCCTCGAGGTCAACTGTGATGTTTTTATACATCTTCTCGACGATCAGCTCCATTGGCAGTCCCGAGGCACGTTCGTGTTTGTACAGATCGTATTTCTGGACCATTGGTTCTAGCGACGAACGGCTCAGCACTTCCTGATTGATCGTCGAAAGCCGCTGTGACAGGTCTTCATTTGATAGCGATACCACCAGATGCGACGATATCGTTGGCGGTTTGACGGTCAGCAGCGAGGTCGATTCGTAGATGCTGGGCAACTTATAAACCACATAACCGATAGCGGCGGTCAGCGTGATCATCGGTAGGATGATCAGCCACTTTTGCCGCTTCAGTATTCCGATCAGTTCGCCGGGCTTTCTTTGTCTAAATTCAACACTCATCTTTGTTCACCTATTCCGTTAAGCTTTCTTTGTCAGTTTCCCCTTTCTCTCCGCGTGTAAGGAACGAGCGGATCAACACTGCGATAACCACCAAGCCGACTCCGAACGCCATCAGGCCAATCGATTCGGGTACCGAAACCAACAGTGCCTCAACCGTCGCCAGCATTGAAATGTTAAAAACAACGAGCATAAAACACCTTTATCTAAAGATTTGCCAGAACGCTTTTGGCATCTCTGACCTCTTGATGAGAAAGCAGTTCCGCGCTTCGCAGCGAAGTCTCTGTCTCACGCCGGGCCGATGCCTTGTCGCCCGCCTTAGCGAGCGCCATACCGAGCCGGACACGATAGCCGGGCGTTGATGCGGTCCCCGTCTTTTGGGCATTCGCATCTTCGATCGCAACCGCCTTCTTAAACTGCTCGACCGCAGATGAGGCCAGCCCTTTTTTCAAATAGACCCAGCCTAATGTGTCGTAAAATCCGGCGACCGACTGATTTTTGCTGATGGCTAAGTTTGCGAGTTGCAGTGCCTCGTCTAAATTTCCCTGATTATCGGCTATAAGCCACGCCAGATTGTTGGCGGCGATCGGTGTTTCGGGGGCAATCTCGAGAGCTTTGCGGTAGGCTATTTCCGATTGGCCGGTGTTGCCGCGAGCATCCTCGAGAATGCCGAGCATCGTGTAAACCGGCGCCGCCGGACGTTTTTCTAAAATTGATTTGTACTGTGCAACCGCCTCGTCAGTCCGGTTTTGTCCGACCAATAGACCGGCGTAGGCAGAGTAAGCAGGAAGATAATTTGCATCAATCTCAATTGCCGTCAATAACGCTTTTTCAGCTTCGGGCATATTCCGTTCGGCTGAAAAGATCGTGGATTTAAGGTAATAGATGGCCGCCGCAACATCGTTCCTGCCCGCATTTGTAGCCAGCAGTTCAGCGGTCTTGGCATGAGCCTGGGCCGTTCGTTTGAGGCGGATCGAAGTATTGACGATCCCGGTGATCGCGTCAAAATTCTGAGAGTCGGCCGCGAGTGCCTTTTCATAAAGATCGAATGCTCCCACGTTGTTGCGCTCAGCGATCAATACCTTGGCGAGATTTATCATCGCCGATGACGAACGAGGCGAAAGCCTGACGATCTCCTGCAAATCCCCTTTAGCCTCGGCCAATTTTCCAAGATCGAGATAAGCCAGGCCTCTCGACGAAAGAGCTCGAACCCGCAAATCCTGCATCGCCTGCGGATCAGTATCTGCATTTGGCGTAGCGTCATTTACCTTGTTGATCAGTTCGTTTGAAAGTTTTAGTGCATTCTGGCCGTCGCCTGCGGTAAACGCTGCCTGAATTTTTAGCAAGCCTGATTTCAAATATGTCGGATGATAGCGTTCAAGATCGACGATAAACGCATTCGCCTGATCGATCTGCCCGAGCAATAGCCGGGCTTGGGCCATCAAAAACAAAGGCTCGCGTCCGCTAGGCATTTTTTTTAAAACCTCTTCCAGGTCTTTGACCGCGTCTTCGGCCTTGTTTTCCTGAATTTTTAGTCGCGCGCGGAGCATCAACGCCTCGATATCGTCGTCATTGATCTTGAACAATGCATCGAGCTGTTCGGCAACCTTGGCGTTCTCTTTGCGGTCGAGATACATCTGTCCAAGCCGGTAGCGGGCCAGAACGTATTCAGGCGCGTCGGTCAATATTTGATTAAGAACATCGACAGCCTCGTCATTCCGGTCGGCCTTTGCGTAGAACCCGGACAGGACGAGACGGCTTTCCGGGCTGTTTTCCTGGATTTGGACGAGATCGAGATAGGTGCTCTCGGCCTTTTGCATCTGACGGCTTGTTACGTAAAATTCCGCGATCGATTCGCGGGCCTCGATGCTCTCTGTGTCGATTGCAATCGCCTTGTTAAACTGTGCCTCGGCCTCCTGGTCGCGGCTCGCATACATCAGGAAGCGGCCGTATTCCGTATAGCCGGCAATCGACTCAGGGCTTTGCGCGATTCCCTTCTGAATAGCGGCCTCGGCCTCAGCGGCCTTTTCGCGTGTCACAAATAAACGATGAAGACTGATATAAGACTCGATGCGTTTTGGGTTTAAGGCGATTGCCTTATCAACGGCGTTGACAACATCTTCGTCCGGCTTGTCCTGTGCGGCAAGTATCGAGGCCGTCAGGATATGGCCCTCTATAAACAATGGGTCGGCCTCTAGGATCTCATCGCGGATCGTTTCGGTTTCGACAATCAGCGGCGGCTGGACGAGCAGAAAATAATTGCCGAGTTTTGCCTTGGCTTCGAGATTTGTATCGTCCAGCTCGACAGTCTTTCTCAGCTCCTCAAGCGTCTCGGTAAACTGCCCCAAATTTTCGTAAGCGCGTGCGAGTCCCCAATGAGCTTTGGCCGAATCACTGTCTGACTCGGCAGCCGAACGGAACTGCATCAACGCATCGTGAAATTTTCGTTTTTGGAGGTATTCCTCGCCCTTTGCTAAAAACGTCGCGGTGGAATGTCCGCACGCAGCTATGAAAAAGCTAAGGCAAAGGATGATTAATGGGTAGGCAAAACGTCTACGAAGAAGTTGGCACTCTCGGTATATCATATCGGTTTAATTGTTCGCGTCGATCATGCATCGTCAAAGGTCGGGGCATTGACCGTTTTGACTAGCCTTATCGGGCGGAGGGCCGAACCTGAGTTTAGAGACTCTAAGTTTTGGCCGTCTGACTCTTGATTTCAAACTCTAACTCCAACAAAACCGAAATTTTCATCGGCATTTGAGAAATAGAGCCAATCGGGTTTAGATTTCAGAAAATTGTTGTAATTGACGGTTTTTAGGGGATGTGGGGGAGATTGGTAGAACGGTTTTACTAAAGGGCATCTCTAAAAAGTTACGGAACTGATTCCAGTCTATTGATCGTTTTCAATAAGTCCGCCTCTTTTCGCTCGGCAGCCTCAAGATCGCAGACCATCTGAAGATTGAGCCAGAATCCGGCTGACATCCCAAAGAATTTAGCCAAACGAAGCGCCGTGCTTGGCGTCAGGCCGCGCTTTCCGGTGATGATCTCATTCACGCGTTGAAACGGAACATGAATCGCATCGGCCAGAGACTGCTGTGGGATGCCCATCGGTTTCAAAAATTCTTCGCGTAACATCTCGCCCGGATGGGTGGACGGGCGATGTTTTGGAATTCTGATCATAAGTTCACCTGCATTTAATGATAATCGATGATCTCAACATTTTCGGCAGGTGTCCATAGATGAGTTTATACTAAAAATAGTTGCGAAATCGGCCTATTCAGGGACAAACGGTGGTAATTTCTCAGCCAACCGGGCAGAGAGATCAACAGCGGCTTTGATAGCAGTTGCTTCGTCGGTGCCGACGCTGGTCATAACGCGTACGATCGAGCCGTCGCTGCGGCTGCGGGTGACGCTGTCCCAGATGGTGTTTACTTTGTCGTTGTATTCGCTCGCCTCGATGCGGCCGCGGCCCTGATACCAATAGATCATCACCTCATTGTAAATGCCGTTCTCGATGATATAGCGGTTGGCTGTAAAGGTTTGGCCGTCGGCGGTGGTGATGTCGATAAATTGCGGGTCTCTCATCACCCAGCCGGCCCCAGGCAGACAGTTTTGCGGGCTGTGATAGGTCGCACCGCTCCGCTGCGAGGCGTAGTAGCCGACGTAGATATTGGCGATACGTCCATTTGAGAGAGTGTATTCGCGCATGGTGTAATCAGTTGTACGCAGCACACTCTCAACCTGCTCGCCAAATTTGATCTCGCTTCCCCGTTGGCTCCAATCGCCAAGTTTCGTTGACAGTTCGGAGAGCGGTTTGCGATTGACCTCAGCCTCGCCGCGATTTACAAACCAGTTGACGGCAACCCCGCCTAGGGCGATCGCTGCAATGACCGGAACGATTGATGCCGTCTTTCGCGTCGAATTAAAGTGCGGTGCGGGATCGCTTATCCCAATTTCGCCGACGCCAAAAGCCTTTCTTAGCAGATAATTTGCCCCGATCAGCAATCCGAGTGCGACGACGTAAACGATCCAGCCCGATGCGTCGTGCCAAGTGCTCTCGGTCGCCTGTTTACCATAGTAATAAGTGAGAATGCCGGTGCCTGTGACACGCGCCGCATTTGTCAAAACAGCGATTGGCACTGCAAGGATCATCAACAGGGCGGCACGCAAAAGGTCCGGGGCCGCGAGATTTGCCCATCCACCGCGTGTCTCGCGACGTGTGAAATAAGCGAGTATCAACGCCAACGTAACAAGCGTCATCAGCGAACGAATACCGCTGCACGCCTCAACGACCTCGAGCGAGATCGTTTGTGTCGAACCTTGAGGCAGGATGTCGATGACATTCCCGTTTCTAACGGTCGGGACCTCAAATACTCGTATTCCCCAAACCGCCATCTGCGACGCCCAGATCTGCAGCGGAAACGCGATTCGGTTAAAAATGATCTGTGGTATCGGTATCGCCAGCAGCAAAAGTGCAAAGGGCACGGCTAAAAGGTTTAGAACCTTTGTACCAAAAAAATAAACAATTATCCCGGTCAGCATCAGGACGAAGGAAATTCGAGTGGTAAAAAGCTCGGCACCCAGAGTGCCGGCGAACAGCAAAAACAAAGATGAGATAATCGTGATGCTGCCGAGCATAATCGACGGATCTTTGGCCAGAGATTTGAGTTCGTCCCATTCTTTCCAGACGATCATTCCGATTACAAACGGGACAAGCAGGCCGTGCGAATAATTTTCGTCCGTCCACCAGTCGCGGCCGAGCTTTGCCAAAACTGTGGCGTAAAGAAAGGCAACGGCAACGGAGACTGCCACCGCTTTCAATGTATTTCCCTGATTGTTAGTATTTTCGCTCATCTGATCAAGAGCAAGAAAACGAGCAATACGGCAAAACTTCCGACTTTAACCACAAATTTCAAAAAGACTTCATCGTGACCGGCTGAGAACGTAGTCAGCAAATGAGGCTAAAAGAGCCGTGTCCCGTTTTATCGGGGAAAGCGCTTCACGGGTTTCGCTGCAGATCACAGCAGCCATTTCACGCGTCTTTTCGATCCCAAAATGCCCCGGATAGGTCGCTTTTTCCACCGCCAAATCTTTGCCGGCCGTCTTACCCAGCGTTTCGGTAGCCTGTGTTATATCCAGCAGATCGTCTGTGATTTGAAAAAGCAATCCGAGCTTGGAGGAGTAAATACCGATCGCCTCGAGTTCCGCATCAGAAGCTTCACCGATCAGCGCACCCGCCACCGCCGATGCTGATATCAGCGCTCCGGTCTTTTGACGATGAATCTGCTCAATATCCTCAATCGACAGTTTTAAGCCCTCAGCATCCAGATCGAGCTGCTGGCCGGCAACCATCCCGCCTGGTGTGCCGGCGGCAGCTGCAAATAATGAGATCAGTTTGATGCGTGTCCCGGCGGCCAGCGAATCATCATCCGCTATCGCCTTAAATGCAAGTGTTTGTAGCACATCTCCGGCCAATATTGCTGTCGCCTCGCCAAATTGGCGGTGGCAGGTCGCTTTGCCCCGACGCAGATCGTCGTCATCCATCGCAGGCAGGTCGTCATGGATCAGCGAGTATGTGTGGATCATCTCGACTGCGGCCGCTGACTGTGAAAGATCGTTAATCGCCGCTCCAAACGCTGTACCCGCCGCGATCAAAATCGCCGGGCGAATACGCTTTCCTCCCGCGAAGACACTCCAGCGGATAGCCTCATGCAAACGGGACGGAACCGTCCCCGCCGCCGGAATTAGTTCATTGAGAGACCTGTCAACATCGAGTCTGACTTGGGGGAAAAATTTTTCGAGTGCGGTCATTGCGAGAGATTATCAGTTATTATGAAGCATTTATCAAAAACACTGTTTTTGCGAATTACACGGCGATACTGTAAATTGCTGACTTAACATGCCTGTTTCAGAAGTAGAATTTCGAAATGCTCTCTCATGCTTTGCGAGCGGGGTAAATGTTGTGACGACAATAGATGCGGCCGGCGGCCTGCACGGTTTGACTGTGTCGGCTTTTTGCTCGGTCTCACTCTCGCCCCCGCTGGTTTTGATCTGTATCGAAAAAATAACGGCGAGCCATTTTGCATTTGGCGAATCAAACGCCTTTGTCGTCAATATTTTGAATGAATCTCAAGTGAATTTGTCCGAGCATTTTGCTACACCGTTTGACGACAAATTTAGAGACTATGTACACCGGCCCGGTATCGATGGAATTCCCGTTATCGCCGATGCTCTCGCCAGTTTAGAATGCCGTATAAAACACGCCTTCGATGGCGGTGACCATTCCATCTTTGTCGGACTGGTCGAAAATGTAGTCGTAAACGGGGGAAATCCCTTGCTTTATTTTCAAAGCCAATATCGAAAAATCCATACATGAGAATTGTGCCGAAAATCTTATTTAAAACGCAGCGCATGAGCAAATTTCTTACAGCATTCCTGGCCGCAGCTTTCTCAATCACACCCTGTTTCGGACAGCCCGTTCAAGATGCCCGCAAATGGTACAAGGGCAACACGCACACCCACACGCTCAACAGCGATGGCGATTCGTCCCCCGAAGCGGTCGTCAAATGGTACAGCGATAACGGATATAATTTTGTGTTTATCACCGATCACGAGTTTATAACTCCGGTTGAACCGCTCAATAAAGTATTTGGAAAACCCGGCCATTTTCTGGTGCTCCCTGCCCAGGAAATCACTGACAGCCTCGACAAAAAACCGCACCATATTAACGCCCTTGGCATCAGCAGCGTCATATTGCCGCAGAATGGAAAGACCGTTGCCGAAAACTATCAGAAAAATGTTGATATGGTGCGCGCAGCGGGCGGCATCCCGCAGATAAATCACCCCAATTTTGGCTGGGCCGCGACGGCAAGCGATCTCAAGAAGGTGCAAAACGTGACGCTGATGGAGATATATAACGGCCATCCACTCGTCAATAATCTCGGCGGCGGCGGCT
This sequence comes from Pyrinomonadales bacterium, assembly GCA_038257355.1. Taxonomy (GTDB): domain Bacteria; phylum Acidobacteriota; class Blastocatellia; order Pyrinomonadales; family Pyrinomonadaceae; genus OLB17. Next base: position 74,245 of record JBBSJK010000002.1, read on the forward strand.
CGCCCGGAGCAGAGGAAATCTGGGACATATTGCTCTCGGCGGGTAAGATTATTTATGGCGTCGCCGATGACGATTCGCACTATTTTAAACGTCCAGGGGTTCGCTCGCTGCCAACACCTGGACAGGCATGGGTTTTTGTCCGAGCGAAAAGTCTCGAGGCAAACGAAATACTTTCGGCTCTGGATCGTGGAGATTTTTACTCCTCAACAGGCGTCGAACTCGCCGGTTATCAAGCCGATGCACTAAGCGTCACAGTCAATATCCGCGAGGAGCGGTGGAGCAAATATAAGATTCAATTTATCGGTCGAGGCGGCAAAATTTTGAAGACCCAAATCACAAACCCAGCGACCTACCAATTCCGCGGAAACGAGGGCTACGTTCGTGTCAAGATTTTCGAGTCAAACGGCAAATTCGCTTGGACACAGCCGGTGTTTGTTGGCAGGAAATAACATTCAGAGCTTATCGGCATCCAGCATAGCCACCAGGTCAGTTTCGTCCAACTGATAAATTTCGTTGCAGAATCCGCAGGTCATCACGGCTCCCTTGTCTTCCGCTAGCATTGACGCCACTTCGTTGCGGCCGAGGGCGGCGATCATCGTGATGGCCCGCTCCATCGAGCAGGTGCATTTGAATTGGACGCTTCGCTCATCGAGTATTTCAAAATCGATCACGCCAAGCGTTAATCGCAGCAAATCTTCCGGCGTCGCTCCCTCTTTTATTACCGACGTAAGATGCGGAGCACGGCCAACCGTGTCCTCGATCATCGTGACGATGTGGTCATTAACACCGGGCATCATCTGGATCATCACGCCGCCCGACGCGGTAACAAACGGCTCGGCATTGTGCAGCAAAACGCCAAGCAAGACCGCCGACGGTATCTGTTCGGATTTAGCCAGATAAAATGCAAAATCCTCGGCGATCTCGCCGGAGGTGATCGGCACCGAGCCAATGTAAGGTTCGCGGTGCAGGCCGAGTTCAAAACCCGATTCACGCATCACGTAAAACATTCCCTGTCCGATGATGCCGCTGACGTCAAACTTCCCGTCGGGTTTCGGCGGTAGTTCGGCCTCCGGATTCCGGACATAACCGCGTACGTCGCCCGCGTTATTCGCCTCAGTAATAATGCCGCCAATCGGGCCGTCCGCGTCAATACGAACTGTCAGACGGTCAAATTCCTTTAAGCTCGCTCCCAGCAAAGCCACCCCAGTGAGCATCCGGCCGAGCGCCGCTGACGCGGTCGGCGATGTTTGGTGCCTTCGAACCGCCTCCGCGACAGTGCTTGTCGTGACCGCCGCGATCAGCCGGATCGTGCCGTCGGCGGCGGTTCCGTTTATGAGTTTGTCCATAAATGTTTTCGATGCTCAAGTGCGGCTCGACTTCGACGCGGGTAAGAGTCATCTGAATCTATAGTTTCGGAAAGGAATGCAGATGCTGTCAAACACCGAGCGGGAACGGTTAGATTTGTTTGACACCTGTTATTCTATCCCTAGTTGCTTTAACGATCACACATACAATATCTTGAATAAAAAAATATTGACAACCGGCTATCGATTTGTATAGACTGCACACACTTGAGGACTTTTTTTATATTTTTTCTCAAGCTCAACACATAGACAATTCACGCTTATTCTCAATTCCTAAATGCTGTTTTCGATGTTAAAATAGCATTACTCGGAATTTTTGTCTTCACCTTCAGAATACAGGAGTGACGTGGCAATATGAGTACAGTTTTTGAGTCGGCAATCAGCAGTTTTCTTGAAAAAAATGGGGTCGGTACGGGCGCCGGCACGGCGCAGGCGCGTGAATTTGTGCCGCTCGGCCTTAACGCTCAAAAGGTCGTCAGCAAACGCTATGCGCTCAAGGATGAGCACGGCGAGCCGCTCGAGACTTGGGATGATATCGTCCGCCGCGTCGTCGGCCACGTATCGACGGCGGAGACACAGCCCTTCAAACAAAAGCTTTTTTATAACGAGATGACGGCGGTAATGCTCGCCCGCGAGTTCGTCCCGAACACCCCCTGCCTCGTCAACGCCGGTAAGCCCAAAGGCCAACTGGCTGCCTGCTTTGTGCTCAATGTGCCCGACTCGATCGAGGGCATCATGGAACATGCACAGAATGTCGCTATCATTCACCAGACCGGCGGCGGAACGGGCATGACTTACGAATTTCTGCGTCCCGCCGGGTCAATGGTCAATTCGACACGCGGCGTCGCGTCCGGCCCGGTCAGCTTTATGAACATCGTCAATCAGACGACCGAGGTAGTAAAGCAGGGCGGTGTCCGCCGGGGTGCCAATATGGGCATTTTGAGCGTTGTCCATCCAGACATTTTGCGTTTTATTCACGCCAAAAACGATCAGACAAGCCTGACAAATTTTAATATTTCGGTGACGGTGACGGACCGGTTTATGGAGGCGGTTGACAGCGGATCGTGGTTTCAGACCGAGTTTAAGGGCGAGCCGTGGGAACAAGCGGTTTACGACGCGGCGACCGGTAAGGATTACGTGGTTTACCGGCGCGTTGACGACACGACTGCGACATTTGCTGACAAGTTGGCATTTGAGACGGCTGATCTGAGCGACTGTATTATCGAAGAGCCGCCCGTGCCCGGAATGGTTTTCGCACCTGACATCTGGAACCGCATCATCGCCTCGGCCCACAAATACGCCGAGCCGGGAATCATTTTTATCGATGAGGTCAATCGCCACAACCACATGATGGCATCGATGGGGCCGATCTATGCGTGTAACCCTTGCGGCGAACAGCAGCTTCATTTTAATAATTCCTGCAATCTTGGCTCGATCGACGTCGCCAAATTTTTTACAAAGACTGTCGATGGCGAAGGGATTGTCGATTGGGAGCGGCTTTCGAGCGTGACCCAACTTTGTACACAGTTTCTCGATAACGTTGTTGATGCGGGCTATTTCCCCCTGCCTGAGATTGACGATGTCGTCAAACGCACGCGTCCCGTCGGCCTCGGCATCATGGGCTTTGCCGATCTTTGCCTAAAAATGGGCGTAACCTACGGCAGCGATGCGTCAATCGATTTGATGGAAAAAGTAATGGGCTTTGTCCGCCGCGAATCGTGGCTCGCGTCTTTGAAATTGGGCAAGGAAAAAGGTGTGTTTCCGGAGTTTGAAGCAAATCGCGATGCTTACGCACGGTTTATTTATGACGAGATCGGCATTCCACGCGATATTGAGTTGACGCCTCGCAATTATGAGGTGACCACCATCGCTCCGACCGGCACTATCTCGTTGGTGGCAGAAACTTCGTCAGGTATCGAGCCAAATTTCTCTTGGGCATATGTCCGTCAGGACACGCTCGGAACACGTACATACGTTCACAGCCCGGCCGCCGAGGCCCTCGGCATCGATGTCGATCAGACCGACGAAGCATCGATCAAAGCCGCCGCCGAATACGTTGTCGAACATGAGAGCGAACTGCCCGCACATTTTATATCGGCGATGTCGATCAAATCGCTCGAACACGTCAAAGTTCTCGCCGCAGCTCAGAAACACGTCGACAACGCCATCTCAAAAACTTGCAACGGTGCAAAAGACGACACAGTCGAGTCGGTCGACGAACTCTATCATCTCGCCCGTAAATCAGGCTGCAAAGCCGTCAGCTATTACCGCGACGGCAGCCGCGAAGGGCAAGTGTTGAATACTATGAAGGCTAAGCCCGCTGACCCCGGCACATCTGGACGGGGAGACGCGGTGAATGTAACAATGATCGACACTGAGACGGCGACAAACGGTAATGCAGAGACCTCTATCCTCACGTCACCGCGTCAAACCGTCTCGGCATCGACTAACGAAATAGATCGTCCTCGCGAGCTGCAAGGTTCGACCTGGCGGATTCCTTTTGAGGGGCAAAACCTTTATGTGACGGTGAATCACGACGGTGAGCGCATCCTTGAGATATTCGTCGCGGGACCAATTAGTGCCGGTGTCGGACTCCTTGCTTCTAAAATGCTTCGCGGCGGTTTCGATGCAAAAGATGTAGCCCGCAGCCTCAATAAGGTGACTGCAACTCACGCCGTTTGGTTTAACGAACGCTTGCTCACATCGCCGGAACAGGCAGTCTCGGAATGTCTATTGCTCATCGACCGCCGGCTCAACGGCCTGCCCGAATCAGTCCGTGACGTCGGTAAGACAAACGCTGAAGAATCAGCAATGTCCAACCTGATCGGCGAATGCCCCGAATGCCGCGGCCAACTCGAACACGCCTCCGGCTGCGACTCGTGCCGCGACTGCGGCTACTCAAAATGCCGTTGAAAGACGGGTTTGCCTGGGTTCGGCGATCCATCCCGGGTTTCAATACGGTATCGACTTTCGCCCTCTCTGACTCTGCGTCCGCCTCGGCTCGGAACTCGGAGGAAGTTCCGCTCTGTGATCTGTCTTCCCTGCTGTATTTTACACTCTTATTTATCACAAAGAACACGGAGAGAAAACACAAAATTCACTAATAAGAAGCGGCAACAGCTGATTACGTCACGACCTTAAATATTGACGAATCGGCCATTTAGTGCTAATAATTTAACTTGTAATTTCAATTTTCTACGTTTTAATTGACCACCTATTTAGAAGTTTTTGGATGTTTTATGACTAAGTTTTCTTACCGTATCACTGCCTCTTATTGCCTGACGCTACTTATATCCACTCTGGTTTTCGCCGGAGAAAACGAACGAAAGATCCCGACACGTGCATCTCAGGATTTTAATATCTCGGTCAAAAGCTGGGGGCCGACTCAGGCGGATGTCGATGCTGCTAAGCTCCGGGTCGAGCTCAGCAGCGAGGTGCAATCGAAACTTCGCGGATCAAAACACCGTCTTGTTTCGTTTGAATATATCAATGTCTCAGACGAGGCAAAAAGCGGCCCGTCGCTGCCGCCGACGCGTTTCATTGCCACATTTTACAATTATACGACCGATATCACCGTCCTTGCTGAGAGCGATTTTGCGGGTCGCGAAGCAGTTTTAGTCACGACAGGTGCATTCGATCCCGGCGTCAGCGGTGAAGAGATTAAGGATGCATACGAACTGATACGTGCCGATGCCCAGTTTGCTCCGATGGCGGCGGCTAAAACTTTAGAATTGTACGAATCGATGCCCGGAGTTTCAAACCTCAACGGCGTCCGTCTGGTCAATGTCGGCGTCACAAACACGGCGACCGGTCTAAATCAAATCGTCGGAGTCAGCTTTAAGGATAACCGTGTAGTACGTTACGAGAACAACGCTCCGCCCACCTCACGGGCTGCTCCTGACGCATGCGGTATTCAGAGTGCTGGCCAGGGTGCGACCGGTTCGGGTGTTGCGGGCCAATACCAGTTGACCGTCTCCGGTAAGGATCGCGGAGCGGAACCGATTTGGGAAATGCTTGTGATTAGGCCGTCATCGTCGTCGGGAAACTCGAGTGAGCGATCGGGGATCGAGATCCGCGATGTTAAATATAAAAGTAAATCTGTGTTAAAGCGTGGTCATGCCCCGGTGCTCAACGTTGAATACGTCAATAATGTCTGCGGCCCATATCGCGACTGGCAATATAGCGAAGGTTTTTTTGCCGTCCCGGCAACCGGCGTTACCTATCCCAATGGCACGTCCGGCGGCATTGCCGTGCTGGGGAGCGGACAGATCGCGACGACCTCAGTCGAAACGCGTAACGATTTTGGAAACTTTCGAGGGGTCGCGGTCTATCAACAAAATTCCGGATCGGGAAACGAGCTGGTTTTAGTCACCGAGATGAACGCGGGCTGGTACCGGTATATAATGGAATGGCGTTTCGGCCCCGACGGTACGATCAGGCCGCGATACGGTTTTGGCTCGATCACGAGCTCCTGCGTATGCGCTCCGCGTAATCATCATGTTTATTGGCGGCTCGATTTTGACGTAGTCTCGCCGATTAATAACCTGTTTCAGGTCGAACGCGGCCGTAAATACCTAATGCCCGTTACCAATGAAGCCGCTATTTTACGCAACTATGCCACCAATCGTGGTTTTGTTATAAAAAATTCGACGTCGGACGAGGCCTATTCGATCTTTCCGGGTTCAAATGACGGGAGCGTTGCCGGTCCGACCGGCCCGGTCACCGACAGCTTTGGCCGGGGCGATTTTTGGTTGATGCGCTTCAAAGGCACCGCCGCAGCGCCGCAGGAGATCGACGATCCAAACGGAGGCTCAGCGGCAGCAAACCTCGCCCCCTGGGTCAACGCCGAATCGCTTGAAAATCAAGATCTCGTGCTCTGGTACTCGGCCCATCAATACCGCATCGACGACGCCAGCCGCCCATCACTCGAACGCCCTGACATAATCACCGGCGTCCATGTAGTCGGTCCCGACATCCGGCCGATCCGGTGGTAGGTTTTTTGATTATTAAAAAAAAAGGCGGCGAGTTCCATTGAACCCGCCGCCATTTTTTGTTGGGGAATTTGGGGAATTCTTCTCTCGCCCCCCGCGAAAGCTGCTCCTAACCTCGGCAACTCACGCAAAACTCGCCACAACGTTTTAATGTCGTTCCCGGGTTTCCCCATTTGATCACTTACAATTTCAGACTAACCCACTATTCAAAATTTATACTGTCACTTGCGACAAAAACACCTTTCACCAAACTGCAAAAGTCCTGTCACCAAACAGGGTAAAATCGGCGACCTAACGCCCTTTTAACTGTACCAATCCAGGCCGTGAATTTCTCAGAAAAATCACATCGCAAATCACTAAAACCCTGTATTTACGGGCTGAAGCGAATTCAAATGTTTAAATTGTGGCACGTGCCACATTTAAAAACACCCCAAAATTAGTGCGCAGACCCGTGCAAATTTAAAATACAAAAAAATCAAAAAAAAAACTCTCTTATAAGTCATCCCAGATTAAGTCAGACGACCGTTTATCTGAAAGCAGTCGGCGGCTGTCAGTTTACTCGAGCCCCGTGAAGTCAAGATTAGTCAGATCTCCGGTGAGCATAATTATTTGGGAAGCGAAACGGTATCGTTTTGACGAGACGCCAAGCGTGTAGGTCGAACCTGATGGGACGTTTGTAAATTGATATATGCCGAAGGAGCTGGTGGTAGCAGTCCGTCTGGCCCCGAGCGAGTCTGTCAGCGCAACAATGGCATTTCGCAGGCCGAGACCGCCAGGTGTTACCACACGTCCGGAAACTGAGACGGTCGGCGTCACGCTGGCCTCGCCAAAAACCGTAAACCGGGCGGCACGCGTTACTGAGAATCCATTTGCGGCACCCGCATCCTCGATATACCAGCGGGCAAAAAACGTCTGTCCGACAACCGCCTTGACATCCGGGATCGTCACGCTGACCGACGCCCAGCCGTTGCCGGCACCTGTGTTTTGTGTGTTGATTGCGACCCTTGTGAGTGAACCCGTCGATGGAATGGTTGTCCCGACGCCAGGATCGGTCTCGTCGATCACCAATACCGCCGCCGCATTACCGGCAGCTTTGCTAACCGAAACAGTAAAATTTGGATTACCAATAAGCGGCGGCGAGATCGCGAGGATCTCCGGCGTAAATGCACCGGAACCGGCACGTCCCTTCCCTGTAATTTCAGGCACACGGGCGGATTCGGTAAAAAGCTGTGGCCGGTCAAACGGAGGCAGCTCGTTTTGCACGCGAAGGTCGGTCAACGGGCGTTTCATAAACGCGACCAGATCGGCCTTTTCCTGGGCGGTCAGATTTAAAGGCCGGATCACGCCGTGATCGATATTCGGCGCGTCAAAATCGCCGCCGCGATTATAAAATTCGACAACTTCCTCGAGCGTCGCAAACCGCCCATTGTGCATATATGGAGCATGCAGCTCTACATTGCGGAGCGTCGGCGTCCTAAACCGTCCATTATCATCGGGATCTAACGTCACCGCTCCGCGACCGGTGTCTTCGACTGGCGGTCTGACGCCGATATTGTGATAAATATTGTCGGTCAAAAGGGCGCCGTCATGGCATGTGTTGCACTGCAGATTTACAAACAGTGCCCGTCCCGCCTCCTCCTGCTGAGTTAGCGGCTCGATCTGCGACGCCCATTTGTCGAGCGGTGTTTTGTCCGAAAATAGTGTGCGCTCGTGTGATGCGATCGCCATCGAAATCCTCGCGGGCGTCACATCCGCCGAGCCAAAAGCCTCAAGAAACAGTTCGGGATAAGACCTATCGCCGATCCAGATATCGAGAGCGGGCGGTATGTTTGAGGCGATTGCCAGGGGTTTTGACGCCTGAATACGGGCGGCCACCTCGCTCCAGTTTCGGCCGTTGTGTGCCATTTCGACCGATGTCACTGGCGGCCCCGCAATCTGGCTTTCCAACGATCCCAGATTTGCAAGTAACACGTCATTTGACAGTTGATCGCGAAATTCATCGCCCGCTCGCCCGTCCCAAAACAAACCATTTGGCGAATAACCTGAGTTCAAATACGACGGTGCCCTGCGACCTGTGACTTGTACATTAAATCCAAAAAACGGATCGGGTGCATATGTCCCGTTAGCAAGGTTTTGCGGTACTCCGGGCGATCCCAACACATCATCGGCTGTACTAAAAATGCCATCGAAGCCCGGATTTATCGAATTAGCAGGGTCGAGGGCCGTTCGTGGATCAGAGCCGCCGGCGGCTGGACGGTGACAGGTGCCGCAGGCGACGGTTCGGGTTGACGATAGCTGTTCGTCCCAAAAAAGGGTTTTGCCTAAATATGATTTTGCGGCTGTCGGCTGGTTGCCGGCCGGTGCGGGTGGCGGATTGAGCGGTGCAAACGGGCCCGGAGCGATCAGTCCGACAGCCCGGGTTCCCTGATCTGAGACACTCAATTCACTCGTTGTACCTCCGTTCTCGGCCCTGACCCAATAAAAATAGGTCTGGCTGACAGCCGCCGATGTATCAAAAAAATAATTGGCGGCGGTTGTACCGACATCCGTAGCCGCAGAATTGCTGTCGGATGTATTTCTAAACACCCGATAAAGCATCGCACCACGTATCGTGTCCCAATGTATTCCGATCTTGTTTGAATAGTCGCTATCCGAAGCTGTGACACCTGTCGGCGCCGCAATAGATGCTCCTGAAACCCTGGCCTCCGAGGAGTCAAAGAGATACGTTGCAAATCCAAAAAAGGCAAATGCCGCTATAACCGCTAACTTCATTAACCGCATCTTTTATAAAATCATTATTCGTCCCAGGTCAGGCTGTAGCCAGTATATCGGAGACATAGGTCTACATTCTAGTGTAGCGATTCGCTCACAGCTATACAATCAAGGGATGTTTGAGCGGTGTTAGCGGCTGCAGAAATTTCCTAAGACGACCAGAGTGAGTCAAGAACTCAGTTTATAATCCGGTAGCGGGCTTGCACCCGATCATTATCTATTCCAAACCTGTGAAATCCACATCAGTCAAATTATCCTTTACCGCCAGGATTTGCGGTGTGAAACGGTAACGTTTTGACTGCGCGTTTACTGTGTAGTTAAATCCGGGGTGTACATTAACGAAGCTATAGACCCCAAACGAACTTGTGGTCGCAAACCTTTGAAAATTGTTTTGGTCGGTCAGTGTCACCTTGGCATTGCGCAGCGGGAGACCGGCGGTTGTAAAGACTTTGCCGGTAATTGAGACTGATGGCGACGATGCCGGCAGCGTAGATTTTGAAGAAGTATAGATATAATCGCCGGACGTTCCTCCGTCACCGTCGGCAGCATTGCCGGCGACATAGAAATCAATCTTTCCTGTTAGGGTAGATGGTGCGGTCCAAGTAAATGTCCATGAGTTTGACCCGAAAACATTCTCGGTGAAAAGTCCATCACCTGTGTGCTCGACGTATTGACGCATCTGGTTTTCACCCACGATGCCGTCCAGGATCTGTGTTTGTGACGGATTTTGCTTGGGCAGAATAAAGGTCCCAACTCCCTGTCCCGATCCATCAATGGCGGTCAACTGAAAACCGTAGATCACGGCGGATTGCTGGGTTGCGGTGACGCTCAACTCTATCTGCTGTCCAGAAGCATAACTCGCCGGAAGACCTGATATTTGTACAGTGCCGGGGCCGGCGTTTAACTCGAACGAAGTATGGCAGGCGGTGCAGCTGCCTTCGCCGGGTGCTCCAGTGTGAGTGGGCGAAGGGCCAAACGCCGATGCTGATGCATTGTGCCGGCTGCCGATAAGCGCGATTGTCCCAACCAAAGCGACGAAAACCGCAATTATTATTAATTTTGCAAACGCTGCTCTACCGACCGCAAGTGTCATAATATCAACCTTTCTGAGAGCTATTCAACACGCTTTTGACGCCTGCGACAGCGGTAAAGTTTAGAAAAAAGCCATTTTTTAGATATTCAGCAGCCGGCGGAAATGTAAACAAATTTACTCCAGCCCGACAAAGTCAAGGCCCGTTAATGCCTGTGTCACATTCACCATCTGGGCTGTAAAACGGTATCGCTTTGAGTTGACGCTTATAGTGTAGTTTTGGCCCGTTACAACATCGTCAAATTGGAATATCCCAAACGAGCCGGTCGTAACGCGGCGCGAAATAAGCTGCGAATCAGTCATAATCACGACGGCGTTCCTCAGCGACAGACCGGTTGGCGTCAACACGCGGCCAGATAATGATACGTTTGACGGCAACTCCAACGAACAGTTGTAATTTCCTGCGAATTGGATGGAATCGACATTCCAACCTCCACCTGCGGGGGCACTGTTGGAGTCTGTTCCGAAACGCCAGCGAAGCTGAATATTCTGACCGTTAGCTACCGATGGCATTCGTGCAATGGTTGTCAGATAGCCGCCTGAGTTACCTGTCCAACCGTTTCTGCCGCCCAATGGATTTGGACTGCTAACGCCCATGCTGCTGTTATATCCGTTCTGAAGGAACACGCCGCCCGCTGTCAAAATGTCCTGAAATTCACCTCCCGCAATACTAATCTCCAAAACACCGCCATCCCACCCTGCTTCAGTATTGAATTTGTGACGGAATGATACGGTTGCAGCAGCGGCACCAACAGCGAAGGTCGGGGAAGTAAGTTCAGTAGAACCTCCATTTGTAGTCGGACAACCTCCACCGCTGCAATTTGGGAGATCGGCAGCAAACATAGAGTTCGGCCCTGTGTCAGGGCTTAAGGTGGTCGAAACAAAAGTCATCGGCTCATAACTTGACGTAATAGTCCATCCGGAAGGAATAGAAGGTGCGGTAATAGAATCAAAATTCTCGGTAAAGGTTACGATTGGTTCGCCGACCTCAAAAGTTCGAGCGAAACTCGTCTCACCTAGACTGCTCGTTACATTCATCGTCAGGGTAACTACGCTTCCGCATGCTGTATCGGATGGCACGATGTATGAAACTTGTTGTGTCAATGTTGAGATACCTGGCATCGTGCCATAACTTGCCGAGCCGCCGCCAACGACTTGTAAAGTGACGCCGGTCGCGACGTTTCCGGTTGAATTTGTCAAAGATATCGGAAGAACAATCGTTTCGCCCGGTTCCGGAAAACCGTCATTGTCACCACTAGAATCACTTAACTCAAGAACAGGAGAAAGGGTAATATTTGGCAGATCAAATGCCTCAGTAACACGAATTGTTCCTAATCCACCGGTGCTTAGGCCGCCAACGTTTTGAATGCTTGCCGAGACGCCCATGCCGCGAATGGCAAAACCCGCCCATACATCGGCTAGGTCGGCTTCGTTGCCGCTGGCGAATACGCCTGCGATGATCGCGTCGCGTTCGCTAATCGGAGTTGGTCCGATAGGGGCGAGTTTCATACCGTCGGTGACTATCTGGAGAGCACGTCGATTGCCAACCTCCCATCCGAGTCGCTGGATCATTAGTGCCCGTATTTCCCACAGTGCACTGCTCCATACTTCGCCAATGGCATGTACCTGATCCGCAGTCGCATTAAATCGCGGCGAAAATGCTCCGTCCGAGACATTCATCTGTGTCGAATCAATGTCCGCAAATGTTAGCGGGTTATGCGGGCGATTGTTTGGGCCGCCCACCGAGGACATTATTGCCTTGGGAAAACGCCGGATGCCGTAATAATAATTGTTAAATCCGACACTGCTGAACTGATAGGTATCATAAGCTCCAGTAGTATAAATACCATCGAGCGGATCGGTCGGTTCGCTGAGCATGCTGTGGCCGTAAAAATCAGACCAGCCCTCGCCCATTCCACGGGCGATGTCGAGAAATAAGCCGCTGCTGTTGCCGTGCAGACGATTTGACACGCCGTGAACCAGCTCGTGAATCACAACGTCAGCATCAAGAGAACCATCAATGTCGGGATTTGGCCCTGGCCATAGATACATTTGCATCTGCGGTCGGCTGCCGTCAGCCGGAGTCGTAAAATTTGCGTTGTTTATACCGCTGCAGTCCTGGGCCTGGGCTGATATTCGGTCGCCGTCGAGCCCGCCGCGGCCAAAATTATCGTGCTGAAAATTTCTTGCGGCCTCAGTAAACCCGAGCAGGTACATTTCATCATGAAAAAGATTTGTTATGTAAAACAGTTGAGTAACCGAAGCTTTCTGAAAGTCTGTCGGCACTGCGTTTGTGCCCGGAGGCAGACATTGCTGGGGAAATTCTCCGGCCGGAAGGGGTGAATCGCCCGTATTCTGGACAGGGTTTGTCGGTATGCCGGGGTTGATCGGAAAATCGAAAAAACGGTCTGGCGAGCCGGTCGCCATTCCGGTCGGGTCTATGGCGTTTGAGTTAAAGGAGCCGTTATTTGGATCTTCACGGTCTAGTCCAGCCTGGACGTTGTTGCCATCGGTCGTGTTGTTGCCATCAGTGATCCAGCCTAAATTATTAAATGTGTACGGCGACTCGTTGCCGACGCGGGTTATCATAGACCGTGATATCGCGGCGCCCTGCGACCCATTCATGCTGGTTGGCCCCGGCGTCATCGGAAATGGGCTGTCGGCGAGATTGATCATCGCGTTCGGATTTGCATAGACGTTGTAGGTCGCGGTCTGTGTCTGGTGATCGGTAATATTTTTGCGCCACAGCATCGTTCCGGTTTTGGCGTCGACGATGATGTAAAAGGTACTCAACGGCAGAGAAATGAGCACTCGCCAAGCTGGTACGGCAACACCCGGCTCAGTCGGAAAATACATCTTTTCAGCTGTCGGAGCCGTATCGGAGACACCAAAGACAGCTTTCAAATCGGTTGAGACTGAATCGTTTTTAGTAAGCTCAGTTCTGGCAATCAGTTTATTTATATGACCGGCTGCGGATCTAACGGCATCGGCCGGATCGCCAAAATCGGTTGACAGATCAGCCTCTTCCAAGCCCGGAGCAAGATTATTGACCACCCGGATCATTTCACGTGAGCGGGTAAAAGCTGCCTTGATCTCACCGCGAAAGACGGGCACACCATTAATCTCCTGATTCAGCTCGACAAACGATAATTTGCCATTCGGATTAGAGTAATCAGCGGCCACCTTGAGGTTTTGCACATATCGGGCACGTGTTCCAACAAGTTCCTCATTATCTTTAATAAAATTTTTGAGGATGTCAGATCGTCTAATATCGGAGGTTCGTGTTAAAAAAGCCCGTCCTTTTTTTACATCCGGGGCAATTACCTCAGGTATCTTGAGATCGGCGTTGTATTCTATCTTGAGACTCGGAATACGGGCCTTTAGCCGTTGTTCGCCGATAACCATCTTATCGCGGGCATCGGCTATCTCAGAAGCACTTTTGCGTACATCCGAGCGGAAGGTAGCCACCTTTTCGATAGCCTTTTTATCCATTCGAATGTCGTAATTTCGCAAGATGGGTTCATCGATTTTGGTCTGTGAAAAGTTACTTTTCGCCGCCTTGGAAGGCGTTTGAGGCATAAAAAAGATCACGGCGGCGATCGCAAAAACAACAGCGAAAAACAAAACCTTCCGTCCCGAATCTGATTGAAAACTACGCGGCATTTAAGAATATCCCCTTATGTTTACTGAACATTTGATGCAAAAAAACGAGTTTAGTTGCGAATTAAATACGCAAAAAATATTAAGATGTTAAGTTCGGCTTTATAAAAGCCATAAATGCGTAAAACTGCATAATCTGTGGCTTTGAAGCATTATTTATACCAAAAAGGACGAATCATAGTCAAAAAAAATGCCCGTTGATAAGCCACATACGCAAACTGAGGGCACCACCGAAGCTGTTTTCGGATCAGATGGCCTCATCTCTCAATTTCACGAGAACTACGAGTATCGCGACGGGCAGGTAAAAATGGCTGAGGCTATCACCCGTGCGTTTAAGGACAAAAAGCATCTGATCGTCGAGGCGGGCACCGGCACCGGCAAAACACTCGCATATCTGATCCCTGCTATCAATGAATCAATCAGAACGAAAAAGCGCATAATCATATCGACCGGCACTAAGAATTTGCAAGAACAGTTGATGGATAAGGATATTCCGTTTTTGCAAAAAGTATTTCCAAAAAAATTCGCGACTGCGTATATGAAAGGCCGCTCGAATTACGCCTGTCTCTATCGTCTGCACAAAAGCGGTGATCAGCCAATACTGGATGGTGTGGGCGAGGTCGATAATTTTCGCGATGTCGTCGAATGGTCGCGTGAGACACACACAGGCGACCGGGCAGAACTGACTTATTTGCCGGAAAATCTGCCGTTCTGGAATCGAATCAACGCAAAAAGCGAGATTTGCATCGGCCAGAAATGCCCTGATTTTGAGCCGTGCTTTATCACGCGGATGCGGAACGGGGCCGACAAGGCCGACATCGTTATAGTCAATCATCATCTTTTTTTCGCCGATCTAAACGTCCGCGGCAACCAGTTTGGCAAGGTTTTGCCTGATTACGGAGCGGTAATTTTTGACGAGGCTCATCTGATCGAGGACATTGCGGCGGACTATTTTGGATTTCAGGTTTCAAATTTTCGCATCGACGAGCTCGTCCGTGATTCCAATGAACTGCCGATCCACGACGCGATTGTGACCGCTGGAATTACACGTTCGTCGGCTCGGATAATGGATTTATCAGAGCAGTTTTGGTCAAGATTCTCGCAGGCACGCGGTCAGGAGGGGCGTTTTCCGCTGCTCGCCGACGCATTTACATCTCGCGGCAGCGATGGGGAAAATAGGCCGACTGCTCTTGGCGAAACTTATCACGCTCTCGATGATTCGCTGGCTCGTCTCGAAACCGAACTCGATGTTTACAGTGAAAAGATGCCCGAGGCCGAGAGTGTCGTCAAGCGGATCCGCCAGACGCGATTTGATCTCGGCTTTATCGTCAAACAGTCCGACCGCAATTTTGTGTATTGGCTCGAACGTCGCGGCCGAGGAGTTTTTCTGCAGGCATCGCCGGTCGATGTATCTGCATTGTTGCAGGAAAAGCTCTTTGATAAGGTCGAGACTTGTATTCTGACGTCGGCAACGCTCTCGGCTAACGGCAGCTTTAATTTTATCCGCGACCGATTGGGATTGACCGCTGCCAAGACAGATTCGCTTGTCGCTCCTTCGTCGTTCGACTATGAAAAGCAGGCGATAATTTACCTGCCAAAAGCAATGCCAGACCCGCGTGCACCCGAATTCTCACAGATGGCCGCCGCCGAGATCGTACGGATTCTGCAGGTCACACACGGTCACGCCTTTGTCCTATGTACAAGCTATTCGTCGATGACGACTCTTTATGAACTTGTTTCGTCACGTGTCGGTTACCCATGTTTTTTGCAGGGGTCTATGTCGAAAACGGGACTGCTCGAGAAGTTTCGCGAAACACCCAATGCCGTCCTGTTTGCGACATCCAGCTTTTGGCAGGGTGTTGACGTTCGTGGCGACCAGCTCTCATGCGTCATCATCGACAAGCTCCCCTTCGCCGTCCCGACGGACCCGCTCGTCGCCGCGCGCAGCAGATTTATCGACGAAAACGGCGGCAAATCCTTCTTCGACTACAGCGTTCCGCAAGCCGTAATCTCACTAAAACAGGGCATCGGCCGCTTGATCCGCAGCAAAACCGACCGCGGCGTCATCGTAATACTAGACCCGCGCTTGCGGACAAAGGGCTATGGACGCGATTTTTTGCGCAGCTTGCCGAGGATGAAGATAACGTCCAATCTCGAAGATATAGAGAACATCATAGGAGAATAAATTTAAGGGATTGCCAGCAATTCGCCTATATAGCATCAGAAAGCTATACTGTAGTTTGATCATGAGTTCGGATTACAGCGCGCGTGTGTTGCGATTGCAAGGGGTTATATTTATTGCTCTTGCGGTCTTAGTGTTGTCGCTTTTCGGTAATAGCACACTCGCGCAGACGGGCAATAACTCGACTACGAACTCAAATCAAGCCGCCGAATCCCCGGCTCCCAGCCCGACGCCAATATCATTCTCCACTCTCGTCACCGAGGCAGAGGAGGCCACCTCCCGTCTGCGCACCATCAGGACAAGTCTTGTCGAAACATCCGTAGTACGGGCAATCCAGGATGAGATCCCCCAAGTAATTCGACAGATCGACGGCAAAGAGCCTAAAACAAGGGAGACACTCGCCGCCACGCCGACTCTGGATGAGATCAGCTCTCAGGAGTCCGAGTGGCAATCCATCGGTAACAAGTTTTCATCTTGGCGACGCGATCTGCGCGAGCAAATCGCAGTTCTGGATAAAAACATCGATGAAATGGATCAGATGGCACGCGTATGGCGATTAAGCCTTTCAGCCCTTGGCGATTTGCCCGCCGACCCCGGCCAGCCCGACCCCGCTAGTGCTGCCGTACCGCCCGCGATTCTCCAACGGGCTGAGGAGACCATCGACGCGATCGATGAAACTCGGCGCATGGCACAGGAACGCCGTACGCAGCTCCTGTCCCTGCAGACCAGAGTGAGCGAATCTGACTCGCGTGTCGTCGCCATTCGGGATGAGATAAGGGCGGCAAGGAATCGTACGTTAACAAATCTGCTTTATCGCGATGAGTCACCGATCTGGGCCCCGCAGAATCAGAGTGTTTCGCCTGGTTTTTTGCTTCGGCAGGCCGTTGCCTCATTTTCTGAGCAGTTTATTGACCTTCGGATATATGCGGCTGAGAGGGCTGAGCGATTCGGGCTTCACGGCCTGGTTTTTATCCTGATTACTGCTGCACTTTATTGGGCAAGATCCCGCGTTCATCCGTTTGTCGAAAAAGAGCCGAAGCTTGAAAAAGCGGCACAGATATTTGCGGTACCTGTGGCCACGGGCCTCATTTTAACGATAATTTTCAGCACTTGGTTCTATCCCCAGGCACCGCGTATGCTAACGTCGCTGATCGGCGCCGCCGCACTCGTGCCAGTTGTGGTTTTGCTAAGGCGCATGGTCGATCGTCCGCTGTTCATTATTTTAAATGCTCTTGTCGCTCTCTATTTTGTAGACACGCTGCGAGAGATTCTGGCAAATCAGCCCTTCACGGCCCGTATCGTGTTGTTGATGGAAATGCTCGGCGCGATCCTTTTCCTGATATGGTTTTTAAAAAGTAAGAGCTTGCTAAAAAACGTTGAGGCGGCTCATTATCGCATCTTTAAAACCATACGAAAAATGATCCCAATCGCTTTGGTGATATTCGTGGTCGCGTTTATTACAAATGTCCTCGGGTTCGTCAGTCTCGCAAATGTTATCGGCAACGGCGTCCTCAGCAGCGCATACATTGCACTGGTGATCTACACCGCTGTCCAGATTGTGCGCGGGTTGATTATTTTTGCTCTGAGGGTCAGACCACTTGTAGGAACGCTGATCGTCCAAAATAACCGGCCGCTGATCCGCGAACGCTCGGTTAAAATCGTTAGTTGGTTCGCCGTCATTATCTGGCTTTTGATCACGCTCAATTTGTTCTCGATTCGCCAGACGATATTTTCATTTATACGCAATTTACTCTCTTGGTCTTTTACGGTTGGTTCACTCGAAATTTCGCTGGGATCAGTCGTACTGTTCTTTGTGATGATTTGGGTGGCGGTACTAATCTCACGATTTGTTCGGTTCGTGCTGGAGGAGGACGTTTATCCACGAATCAATCTTGGCGGCGGCGTATCGTATGCAGTCTCGACAGTGCTGCATTATTCGGTTTTGGTTGTCGGATTTCTGATCGCCATCGGAGCTCTCGGCATCGATTTTTCTCAATTTGCCCTGATTGCGGGAGCTGTCGGTATCGGTATTGGTTTTGGTCTGCAAAACATTATCAACAATTTTGTTTCCGGGATGATTTTGCTCTTTGAGCGACCGGTGAAAGTGGGCGACACCATACAGATCGAAGATCACATGGGAGACCTCAACCATATCGGCCTCAGGGCCAGCGTACTCCGCACAGTTGACGGCTCCGACGTGATCGTCCCAAACAGTATGTTGATTTCTGAGGCGGTGATAAACTGGACGATGTCCGATAAACAGCGGCGAATCGACATACCCGTCGGCGTCGCTTACGGATCCGATCCGGAGTTCGTCCTTCAAGTGCTCGCAAGTGTTGGAGCAAGTATGGATGGTGTGCTTACCGATCCGCCCCCGCGAGGGATGTTTGTCGGCTTTGGTGATTTTTCGCTCAATTTCGAGATGCGGGCGTGGACTGACAGGACAGATGGATGGGTTAGCTTGCGAAGCAAGTTGGTGACCGCTCTCTATGCCGCTCTAAACGAGGCAAATATTGAAATACCTTTCCCAGAGAACAATCTAAACGTTCAGTTCGTTAATAGGAAGTCGGCCCAGGGCTCAACACCAGAAGAAAGTTAGAATGCCGCATTGTGGTATATTTTAGACAATGGCAGCTTTCTTTGAGGTAATGATCGAGCGTAATTTTTCATCTGCCCATCAACTGCGCGGTTACAAGGGAAAGTGCGAGAATCTGCACGGTCACAACTATAAGATAGAAATTTTTGCACGCGGTGCCGAGCTTAATAATATTGGCCTGCTAATAGATTTTGGCGATCTCAAGACCGCAGCCGACGAGATCGTAAAATATCTCGATCACAGAAATCTCAATGAACTCCCGCCGTTTGATGAGGAACTAAACCCGTCAGCCGAAAATCTCGCACGCTATTTTCTTGAATACCTAAACACCCGCGTTGCCGACGACCGCGTCAAGGTGCATAAGGTACGGTGTTTCGAGACACCGACCAGCGTTGCAACTTATCAGATCGATTGACAGCACACACACCTTAAGCCCAGTAATTACGGTCGAGTGAGCGGTAATTTATCGCTTCGCTTATGTGCGTGGATTGGATGTCGTCGCTGCCCTGAAGATCAGCAATGGTGCGCGAGACTTTTAGGATGCGGTCGTGGGCACGGGCTGATAGGCCTTGTCGCTGCATCGCTTTTTCGAGTAATTCTTCGCTTTCAGCGTCGAGGGCGCAAAATTTGCGGATTTGTTTCGATGACATTGCAGAATTAGAAAAAACACCATCGCGGCCGAGTCTCGCGATCTGTATATCGCGTGCCTTTATAACACGTTCGCGGATCACATCAGAACTATCGCATTCCTCGACGCCTTTCCCACGAAGCTCGTTAAATTTTACCGCCGGGACGTCAATGTGAATGTCGATCCGATCCATCAGCGGCCCAGATATCTTGCCGACATACCGCTGGATCTGCATCGGCGAACATTTGCACTCGCGCTGGCTACCAAAATAGCCGCACGGGCAAGGGTTCATCGATGCGACGAGCGTAAAATTTGATGGAAATGTCAGCGAGGTTGCCGCCCGCGAGATCGTTACCGTCTTATCCTCCATCGGTTGACGCAGGACTTCGAGTACGCCGCGGTCAAATTCGGGCAGCTCGTCCAGAAATAAAACGCCAAGATGTGAGAGCGAGACTTCCCCGGGCTTTGGTATCGAACCGCCACCGATCAGACCGGCCTGCGAGACCGTGTGATGCGGCGATTTAAACGGCCGTTCGACGATCAGCCCAGCCTTGCCTGTCAACCCTGCAACCGAATGAATCTTTGTTATCTCGATCGCCTCCTCAAACTCGAGGGGCGGCAAAATCGTCGGCAGACGCTTCGCCAACATCGTCTTGCCAGAACCTGGCGGGCCGATAAACAGGATGTTGTGACCGCCGGCACTCGCTACTTCTAAAGCCCGTTTAGCCGTCTGCTGTCCGCGAACATCGTTAAAATCGACATTATATTTATTCTCTCGCGATTTTAGTTCCGAAATGTCGAGCTTTAGCGGCGGGACGCGTGTCGCATTCCCTGTCTTGAGATCGTAAATAAGATCGGCCGCCGTCCTCAAATCCTTGACCGGATAGACATTAATCCCCGAGACGACTGCTGCCTCGGATGCATTTTCTTCGGGCAACAGTACATTCTGAATGCCAATCTCTCGAGCTTTGAGAGCGATGGACAACGCGCCGCGAACCGGCCGCACTCGCCCGTCGAGCGACAATTCACCCACGCTCAAAGTGCCATTTGCATCGTCAACGCCCAGATCACCCGCAGCACCAAGAATGCCCAACGCGATCGGCAGGTCGAACGCCGCCCCCTCTTTTCGCACATCGGCCGGAGCAAGATTTATCGTAGTCTTGTGAAACGGGAAAAAGTATTTGCTGTTGGTGATGGCGGCCCGGACGCGTTCCTTCGATTCGCGTATCGCCGTGTCCGGCAACCCGACGATCGTAAACGGCGGTATTATATCCACCTCCTTTGGCACAGGCTGTAGATTGACCTCGATATCGACGATCAACGCATCGATACCATAAACGCAAGCAGATTGCGAAAGGAAAAGCATAATACGAAATAAAATTTTCGATACAGCGAAGTCTAGCCTATCTATATGTAAAAGCAAAAGCTTAAGACATCTATCTCATCTCCGTCAATGCAAGAAATTCGACGGTTAACCCAAATTTCTGTTAATAGGCAAATCAAATGGGTTTAATGTTTGGCGCATTGTTGAAAAATCGTGAGATGACCCGCCCTCACGGAAGCATCACCTTCTCGATAACCCATAATCGATAGAAAAGTGTTGCAGCCTTTTCTCCCGTCTCACATGGAGCGCAATTCAAACCTGACAGCCTCCACTGAGGCCAACCTACTTTTGGAAATCTCAACGGCAACAACAAATCTCCCACCGCTCCGCGGCCAGAATTTTTCAAACTGCTCCTATTACCTTTTGCCCAAATTTCTTGACATTTGCACACCTTTGTGTTATCTTTGCAACGCTGTCGCATAATGCTTATAGCAGAGGCACGGGCGGATCTTTGAAAAAATTAGTTAGTGTGTTTTTGTGATTCGTTTGACGATCTATTCTTTGTGTTCTCAGTAAACATTTTGACGCCACAAAGCCAGGACACGAGGTTCCTAAAAAAAGATTCACAATGACAAACCACCTATATTGTATGACATTGTATTACAGATCTTGTTTTTATAAATTCAATTAGCGAATCGCCGCAACACTGCAACACATTGATAACACGTGAGTTATGCGGCATACACCGCCCGCAGGCAAGCCTGGGACAGGCATATTGCGCGCGCTGAGGTAGCGGGACATGGGACAGCAGATATTGGGGTGTGGTGTTGAATTAAGCGTTAACGCAACCCCTCGTGCAGGAACAAAGAGACCGGATAGGCCACGGATGCAAGAATTTGTTTTGATTCGATCTTGTTATTCGTGCAATCGTGGCTACTTTTCTTCAACCGTCAAATCAACGAACATTCAGGGCCGCGACCACTATTATGGTCACTGCGACCTTGCAATTTCGGTTAGTTTCGGGTCTAATAATTGTTTGCTCTGTTGAGCAATAATCTTAGCCGAAAGGAGGTGAGCAACAAAAATGGCATTTATTCACATAAACAACAACGAATCTATCGAATCAGCACTTCGTCGTTTTAAAAGAAAGGTTATTAGTGAAGAGATCATCAAAGATCTAAAAAAACACTCTCATTTCATACCTCCTGGCCAAAAAGCAAAGCTCAAATCGGTCAACGCACGTAAGCGTAACCGCCGGCGTTTTCGCCAGCAGCGGCCGATGGGCGGCGGCACCGGTACAGGATCAGGAACCGGGCCTTCGCGTCCGCCTATGGGACAAAACAGGTAGTTTATAGCTGACAGTTAAAAGTGAAAAGGTGAGATAATGAGTTGTTCATTAGCCTTTTCACTTTTTTTCTTTTGTTTAGGTCGCAAATGAAATCTGAAAAACCACGCATTCTGATTACCAACGACGATGGCTATCACGCTGACGGCATTCTCGCTCTGGAAGAGGGGTTGAGTGAGATCGGCGATGTTTATGTCGTGGCGCCGGAAACCGAGATGAGCGGTGCCTCGCACAGCCTGACGCTCTCGCGCCCGCTGCGTATCAGGCAGCGAAGCGAGCGGCACTGGACAGTTGACGGTACGCCGACCGACTGCGTAACACTGGCCCTAAATCAAATTTTACCGGCCAACGAACGTCCGCACATCTGCTGTTCCGGCATTAATCATGGTGCCAATCTGGGCGATGACGCAACTTATTCCGGGACTGTTGCCGGAGCTCTTGAATCGACGATCCTGGGCGTTCCCGGACTCGCTTTTAGTCTTGCCGCCTATCGCGATCACGATTTTTCGCAATCGATCAAGGCTGCCGCCGAGATTACCAGAAAGGCGCTTGCCGAAGGCTTGCCGGTATGGACATTACTGAATATAAATATTCCCAAAGGCGTGCCAAAGGGCATTCGTATCACTAAACAGGGATTTAAAAGCGCCCGTCCCGTTATTAGCGAACACATCGATCCTCGCGGCAAACTTTATTACTGGATCGGCGAGGTCCGCGAAGGTTTTAGGGCCGAGGGCGGGACGGATTTTGAGGCAATTGACGAAGGTTATGTCTCCGTTACGCCGATGCGGAGCGATCTGACGAGTCACACCGGAGTCGAGCGTTTACAAAGCTGGAACACAAATTGATGAATGCAGCATCAAGGCCAAATCTTACAGACGAGATGACGATGCAACGAATTCGCATGGTCGAGCGGCTTCGCAATCATTACAAGATTGTTGACGAACGTGTTCTTGATGTGATGTCGACATTACCCAGGCATTTATTTGTACCAGAGGCAATTAAATCACAGGCCTACAAGGACAATGCCCTGCCGATCGCAGGCGGTCAAACGATCTCTCAGCCGTTTATTGTTGCCCGGATGAGCGAGCTTTTGGAATTGACAGGCACAGAAAAGGTGCTTGAGATTGGTGCGGGTTCCGGCTATCAGACCTCCGTTCTCGCATCGCTTGCCAGAAAGGTGTTTGCGATCGAGCGGCTGACAGTTTTGGCCGATGAAGCGAATCGCCGCCTGCAAATGCTCGGATTTAGAAACTTTACGCTCAAATCTGGCGACGGCACCGCCGGCTGGGATGCCTATATGCCCTTTGACGCAATACTGGTTGCCGCCGGCGGCCCTGTAGTGCCAGAGCCTTTAATCGCCCAGTTAAAGATCGGTGGAAAGCTGGTGATACCGGTCGGCGAAGATCGAGGAAAACAGGTCCTCGTCCGGGTATCTCGTACCAAGGACGGGTTTATTAACGAAGATTTCGGTCCGTGCGCGTTCGTGCCTTTGATTGGCGAACATGCATGGAAATAGGGCATCGGTTTATAAAGACAAGTATCTAATTTTTTTGAGAGGCAATTGTGAAGAAGATTTTTGATTATTTGCGGCGAATAAAGGCCTGGGTTGAGGGATATGCTGAAAAACCGCATGCTCAGTGGGCCTTGTTTTTAATTGCTTTCGTCGAATCGTCTTTTTTTCCGATACCCCCTGATGTACTTCTCATCGCGATGGCGGTGATGGTGCCGTCCAAAGCGTTTCGATACGCCCTGATTTGTTCTGCTGGATCGGTACTGGGCGGTGTTTTTGGGTATTTTATCGGCTGGGCCTTTTTCGAGGCGCTTGGACAGCCTATTCTCCAATTTTATGGAGCGATGGAGCATTATGACCGTGTTCAAGAGCTGTATCAGGAGCACGCTTTCTGGGCGATCCTGGCCGCCGGAGTTACTCCGATTCCATATAAGGTGTTTACGATCGCGGCCGGAGCTTTCGAGGTTTCTCTCGCGACGCTCGTAGTCGCTTCAGTGATAGGGCGATCGGCCAGGTTTTTCTTGGTCGCCGGTCTATTCTATTTTTTCGGTGCGCCGATCAAGAAATTCATCGATAAATATTTTGAAATACTGTCGGTCGTCTTTTTGGTGTTACTGGTTGGCGGATTTATCATTATCCGCGTTTTTTTGAGATAGACATTAGATATATGAGTGCGGTCAACAGCGGTTGACTAACGCCCGCACGTAAACTAGTATCATAATTTGAGTTCACGGGGCGTGGCTCAGTCTGGTAGAGCGCTCGGTTCGGGGCCGAGAGGCCGGAGGTTCGAATCCTCTCGCCCCGACCATTTCTACAGAATGGCTGTCTGAAAAACATTTTTCAGACAGCTTTTTCTAATTTGCTTTTACTAATTTATATGAAAATAGGTGATAAATTTCAGACGACACGCGAGGTAACAGAAGAGCTAATACTCAAATTTGCTGAGCTTTCCGGTGATTACAACCCGATTCATCTCGACGACGAATTTGCTAAAACGACACAGTTTGGCCGACGCATCGCTCATGGAATGCTGAGCGGGGCCTTTATCTCGGCCGTTCTCGGCACTAAATTTTCGATCCGAAAGATTGTTTATCTTTCTCAGACAATGAGGTTTACGGCTCCCACATTTATCGGCGACACGGTGACGGCGACCGGCACGATCACAAAGATTCGCGAGGATAAAAAAATAGTTACGCTCGAAACGGTCTGTACAAATCAACACGGCGAAACGCTTGTAAAGGGCGAGGCCGTTGTGATGATTTTGCCGTAGATGGGTTGTATATATTGGACTTACACGGGCGTTTTTGCAAGAATGTTAAAACACGCGAATTGTTTTTGTTTTGTTCATTTCGCCTGAACCCGTGGCCAATGATCGCAGAAAATCTAATCGGATTCGAAAACATTCCGCAAACAATACCGCATTACTGTTTTGAGTCGTTTCGGCGGCACAATAAAAAGGATGCACTTGCCTTTAAGGTGGATGATGTTTGGACCTATCTTAGCGGAGTCGAGGTCGTCGAGCGTGTAAAACGCATTGCCCACGGCCTCGCCGCCCTAGGCGTAAAGGCCGGCGACCGGGTCGCGATCATCTCTGAGAATCGGCCGGAATGGTCGTTTGTCGATCTGGCGATACTCTCGTTGCGGGCCGTCAACGTCCCGATCTATACCACTCAGGCAGTTGATCAAATCAGATTTATCCTCGAAAATTCGGGTGCCAAGATGCTTTTCATCTCCGGCAAAAAACTATGGCAACATGCCGAGAATGCCATCCAAAGTGTTGAACGGCTCGAAAAGCTGATCTTCTTTGACGTCGATGGCAAACCCGAGGGCAACACCCGTGCGATCACGCTTGCCGATGTAGAAACGCAGGGCGATGCCTTCGACCGGATCGATGCTGATGTTTTTGAAAACTCGCTCGCCGAGATCGAGACCGGCGATCTCGCCACCATAATCTATACCTCCGGCACAACCGGTGAACCTAAAGGGGTGATGCTAACTCACGAAAATTTTGTCTCGAGTATCGTCGCGGTCTCAAAGAGCCTGCCGATCAAATCTACAGATCGCAGTCTTGCGGTTTTGCCACTCTCGCATATCTTTGAACGGACCGTGTTTTACGTGCTTTGCTCGAATGGCGTTTCAATCCATTACTGTGCGGCCTTTGACCAGATCGCCTCTCATTTGCAAGAAGTTAAGCCAACGATCATGACGGCGGTGCCGAGGCTGTTTGAGCAGGTTTATCATAAGATCGTTAAAAAAGGAAAAGCTGCCGGCGGCTGGAAATCACGTCTTTTTGAATGGGCGCTTGTCGTCGGGCAGGAATATTGGGAAGAAAAAGACCAGCGGCGGTCGATCTCGCCGGTCCTCGCCGCAAAGCACGCACTCGCCAACCGGCTTGTTTTCTCGAAATGGCGTGCCGGCGTCGGCGGCCATCTGCGGTTCTTTGTCTCGGGAGGAGCGCCTTTGTCAAAAAAGCTCAGCTATGCTTTTTGGGCGGCGGGCATCCCAATTTTACAGGGCTATGGCATGACCGAGGCCTGCGTGACATGTGCCAACCGGCCAGATGACAATAAGGTTGGTTCGATCGGTGCGGTTTTTGAAGGAATCGAAATGAAGATCGCCGAAAAGGATGGCGAGGTCCTCGTTCGAGGCAAAAATGTAATGAAGGGATATTACGATAACCCTGAGGCGACTGCGGCGGTGATCGACTCGGAAGGCTTTTACCATACCGGCGATGTCGGTTATGAGGACACGGACGGGCATTTTTACATTACCGACCGGATCAAAGACCTGTTTAAACTCTCAAACGGCAAATACATCGCACCGCTCCAGGTCGAGAGCCTTTTAAAGCAAAGCCCTCTTGTCTCGCAGCCGGTCGTAGTCGGATCAGGACGCAAACAGGTCGGTGCGCTGATCGTGCCCGATTGGGATGCCCTTAAAGAAGAGATGAAGGCAATGGGCCACCCTTGTCTCGGCTCCCGCGAGGAGCTGGCAGACGACCCGCAATTTATCAAACGCGTCCAAAGCGAAGCCATCGACCTGACCCGCGAACTCAGCGACTACGAACGCGTCAAACGCATCTACCTGCTGCCTCGCGAATTCTCAATCGACAAAGGCGAAATGACCCCGACACTCAAAATCAAACGCAGTGTCATCGACGAAAAATACAGCGAAGCGATCGACGAGATCTGCGGAAGCTAGTTGCAACTCGGCAGTTTGGAAGACATTTTTGTAGCCGCCAAATACCAATCGCAAAAGTGATTTCCAATCGTGATTTTTTTTCATTTTTTTATTGGACTAGAGTAGGGGCGAGTTGGAATTAGGAAGGTACCCCGTCTGCGATAAGTTCCTCATTTTCGCTCAACAATGCATTGAGAGACCGCGAATCGGCGTAGCGGTTTTTTAGCAGGGCTTCGGCCAGTTCAAAGAGCGGGGCGGGGATCTCAGTGGCCACGCTGATTCCCTCTTCTTGGGGGTAGTGTGAATAGAACGCGACCTCGGCCGAGCAGAATTCGCAGGCGGCGAGATGTTTGTTGATCTCGCTCGAGCGTGCTCGCTCTGCATCGCCGTTTTGAAAATCAAGCAATTCATTTGAAGAAGGACAATCTTCGTTTTTGCAAAAACCTGTCATCTTTGATGAGAACATAGTAAGCACAATCCCAGCCTGTTGGCACCCATCTCTACCATTGAGGCGGTGTGCAGTCATATCTTAGTTACAACAAAAGTAAATCTATAATGGCCGATTGCTTCCATAAGTATTGCAAGATTAATGGTGATAAATAGCAAAATTTTAACATAATAAATTACAATATTACCGTAACGCTGTTATTAACAACATTTAAAACAATTCTGTAAACAATAAACAACATTACAAAAAATGATTGTACAAAGTGTGGAAACTTGTTACTATCTTAAATGTAGGTAGTGAGAGGCTAATTCATCTCACACGACACCAAACGGATAGGTACCAAGGCTCGGTAACCTTTCCCGCCAAATCTTTCTACCCCAAATACAAGCACGCAGCTCGAAATTGACCCGCAGCGAAAAGCGCACCTTTGCGTCAAAATCAGACCGTTTGCTCGACGGCCCAGGCGGACAATTTCAGGACAATCTAAAGAAAGGCTGAATATGAATGAAGTAAAAACAAAGGAAAGGCAACCACGCCCGGCCCATCTCAGGCAGATAAAAGTCGGTAAATGGAACGAGAGTCTCAAGACATCGGACGTTAATCAGATCTGGACCGAGCTCCATCGCATCGTATCATCGCATCCGTTGGTACGGGCGTCTAAACGGGCTGGTTTTCTGGTCGAAGAAGGCAAGCAGAACGCCTATACCGACCTGACTCAGGAACTGTTTGTCGCCCTGCTGAGCAAAGACCGCTTTCAGCATTATATAGACACCGAGATGTCGGATTCGGAGATCGAGGCCGAGATCAGCCAGATCGAGCTGACAAATATGCTAACGGCGGAGCTTCGCAAACGCTATCCAGAATCATACAGATTGGCTCGCCGCGTCTCGACGCTGATCCAGACAAGCGCGATATTCAAGAGATTTGACAACGTCGATAACCCTGAGGCCCACCGGCGGCTCGCCGACCGGCTTTATGGTTTGGCTGACTGGACCTATAAGAAAACACGCCGCGACGTTCAGGAGATGGACGAGCGGGTCAAGGTCGTTTCGTTTTACGGCCGCGATACGCGTATGGTCGGCTGTACGGGCGACGCTCAGATCGTTATCAGTAATCCGGAGCTCGAAAAACTGATCGTGCGAGTGTTTAAGGCGATTGATTCGCCGGTGGATGTGCGTTCGCTCCGTTCGTTCGTGATGTCGCGTCTGCCGATCATGGATATTCACCTCGTGCCGGTTGGCAGCGGGACGGACAGCGACGACGATGACCGTATGCCGTTTGAGTTTAAGGATACACGCGAGACGCCAGAGGAAGATCTGCTTCGCAACGAGGCTGAAAAAGCGGCGGCGGGCTTTGTCGATAATTTTCTAAAAACTCTGCACAAATCGGTTCGCGGCAAGGCCAAACAGTATGACCGGATGATAAATGTCCTATGGCATTGCTATCTGATATCGGACAGCGGCACGCAACTCGAGGTGGCTGATATGCTGGGCGTATCAGACTCGCTCGTGTCGGATTACCGCAAGCGGATCGAGGCCAATCTACAGCAGCTTTCGTTTAACGGCGTTAACGAAGCACGCCAATTTGAAAAAGCTCTCAAACAAAAAGTTCGTGACATGATCACGATGGAACGAGAAGAGGTCACAGTCTAGAGGTCATATATCCTTAGCGGACCTCAAAAAATGGATAAATGCATTAAACACAAAGTTACAAAGGGAAGACACAAAGGCCACAAAGTATTCAAATTAAATGATTTCTTTGTGTTCTCTGTGTCATCGCTTTGTGTCCTTTGTGTTTAAATGATCATTTAATAATGTCCTAAATACATTGGGGATTAAGGTTTCACTGCATAGTTTGAAAGCGGATTTGGCGGATTTTCTCAGCTCAATTCACTTTTATCCGTCCAGTCTGCCTGATCCGAGTTCAGTTACTATCGACAGAATATATCAGCCAACAGCTTTAGCCCAATTATAGGCATAAATTCCTTATCCATAGTGCTTTAGCTAAAGCTGCAAAGAATATATTTATTTTTTTGAAGTTTGGCTAAAGCCATTTTTATTTTTAACTAAACAATCCCTCTTAAATGTCCATCGAAAGATCAAAAAGCAAGGATATTAGGTCGCTTTCGCCGTCAAATGCTGATGGCAACCTGTCTGGTGATCTGCCTTCGCTAAGACCAACGGGCACCCGCGAGGCCCACGCCGCCGAGCCGCAAAAGCTTTCAAACTATAATTACAGCTCCGGTGTCAGATACGAACCATTTGTCGAAAAAAGCTGTGAAAGCGTTCCTATCACTAACGACGATAATCAGACATTGATAAGCGCGAAACGTCCTGCATCTCAGAAAACTAAAAAGAAGGCAAAGAAAGAGGAAAAGGACAAACAATTGCTGATCGGTGACCGGTGGCTTGTCAGAAACGGACATTTTCTGACGTACATCGGTCTTTATCTTTTCTCGATTATGGTGCTTTTCCGGCCATACGAGATCGTTCCTGGTCTTGGATTTATGTCGGCTACGGCGGCTTATTTTGCGATGGCAACTCTGGCCATCTATATCCCCAGCCAGCTCGCGACCGAGGGCAACCTAACGATGCTGTCCACCGAGGTCAAAGCGATCCTCGCCATGACTGTGATCGCTCTTATAACAATCCCGTTAGCAAAATCGCCGGGCCTCGCATGGGAAAAATTTGACGATCCGTATATAAAGGCGGTCGTTATTTTTATCGTTCTGGTTAACGTCGTCCGCACCCGCAAACGCCTGATGGGGATGATGTGGCTGTCGTTTGGCATCGGCGTCTATTTAAGTATTTCCGCCCTCGATCTCTATATGAAAGGCCAGTTTGACGTCGAGGATTACCGGATTGCGGTGAATGTCGGAGGTATGTTTGGCAATCCGAACGAGATGGCGATGCACTTTGTGATGATGACGCCGATCGTCGCCGCTCTCGGCATGGCGGCCAAAAATACACTCTGGCGCTGGATATATTTTGGAATGGCGGTGCTCTTTATCGCCGCAAATATGGTCACTTTCTCACGCGGTGGATTTCTCGGCCTGATTGCATGTTGTGCTGTCCTCGCCTGGAAAATCGGCCGCAAATACCGGCTTAATGTCACGATCGCGTCGGTCGTCATCGGCGGCATCGCGATACTGGCTGCACCTGGCAATTACGGCCTGCGAATGCTCTCGATATTTATTCCGGGGCTCGACGCCGTTGGTTCGAGCGATCAGCGCCGTGAATTGTTAGAAAGATCTTTGCTGGTCACTGCGAGAAATCCGTGGGGCATCGGGATCGGCAATTTTGAGATTGTAGGTGTTCGAAATCTGCAGACGCACAATGCGTTTACACAGGTTTCGTCCGAGTTGGGCATTCTCGGGCTGATCGCCTATGTTATTTTTATGGTCAGCCCGTTTCGCAAGCTGGGTGCGATCGAGCGCACGCTTTTTGACAAGGACGATTTGAACTGGTTTTACTATCTCGCGATCGGCCTGCAGGCCAGCATTATCGGCTATATGGTATCGAGTTTTTTTGCATCCGTGG
The DNA here is from genome assembly GCA_038257355.1 of Pyrinomonadales bacterium. Lineage (GTDB taxonomy): Bacteria > Acidobacteriota > Blastocatellia > Pyrinomonadales > Pyrinomonadaceae > OLB17. Next base: position 104,871 of record JBBSJK010000002.1, read on the forward strand.
CGTACAATTGGTTTATTTATTACCTGATCGCGTATGCGGTCGCGGTCAGACGAATCTATAGTCTCGAAGCCGGCCTCGCAGAGGATGTAAAGCCCGGCTCGTTGTGGGATTTGCAGCCAGTCAAAGCTACATGATACCAGCGGTAGAACAAATAGTTTTTTTGGCGTGCGTTGCCCTTTTGGCGTATGTTTATTTGGGCTATCCACTACTTGTTTATCTCGCCAGCGTTATATTCCCAAAACCTGTAAAACGATCAGAGATCGAACCGTTTGTTACCGTCCTCATCACTGCGTTTAACGAGGAAAATGCGATCCGCGAAAAGCTAGAGAACACACTGCGGATCGAGTATCCCGCAGATAAGATTGAGATACTTGTGGCATCCGACGGCTCGACCGACCGGACGGATGAGATCGTTAAGGAATTTGCGGATCGCGGCGTAAAGCTTTTTCGCCAGGAAGGCCGTCTCGGCAAAACCGAGACGCAGAACAACGCGGTAGAACAGGCTGCTGGGGAAATCATCCTTTTCTCGGATGCGACGACGGCGTATCGCGAAGACGTTTTTCGCACCCTGCTGCCGAGCTTTGGCGACGACAGCGTCGGGTGCGTGGCCGGCCGTTTGGTTTATGTTGACGACGAGAGCACCAGCGTCGGCAAGGGAGCTCAAAGCTATTGGAACTACGAGACCTTTATAAAAATCGCTGAGAGCCGGGCGTGTTCGTTGATCGGTGCCTCGGGCTGTCTGTATGCGGTCAGGAAATCGGTTTATGAACCGCTATATCCCGAGGCGTGTTCGGATTTCCTTATCTGTACCACCATTTACCGAAAAGGGCTGCGCAGCGTTTTTGCACCCGGAGCCGTATGTTACGAGCAAACAAACCGGAACGCCGGGCATGAGCTCAGCATGCGTGTCCGCGTTATTTCGCAGACCTTTACCGACCTGTGGCGAAACCGCGATATGCTCAACCCACTTAAAAGCGGATTTTTTGCCATCGAATTAATCTCGCATAAAGTGCTCAGGTATTGTGTGCCGCTCATTCTGCTTGTCCTGTTTTTGGCGAGCCTTGCATTGTCACCGTCGTCTCTTTTTTTCACTTCTGTTCTTGCCGCCCAAACCTTTTTTTACATCTTAGCGGCCGCCGGTTGGATACTGGAACGGGCGGGCAAACGCCTCAGCCTGCTCACGATGCCGCTTTATTTTGTACTCGCAAATCTCGCCTCGGTGGTTGCATTTTACAAATTCCTGCGCGGCGAGACATACACTCGCTGGGATCCGATTCGTGAGTCCCGATAAAGCCAATGCTCGAAAAAGAAAACAGAAATAGAATAATCAGTAAGCGGATCGGCCGCAACGTTTTTGAAACGCCGCCGCGAATATCCGTCGTGATCCCGGCATATAACAACGCCGAGCATATCAGCGAGACACTCGATTCGGTCCTCGCCCAGAAGTATCGCGAACACGAGATCATCGTCGTCAACGATGGCTCGCCAGACTCACAACAGTTTGAGCGGGCGATCAAGATGCGGATCGAGGACATTATTTATATAAAGCAGCAAAACTCCGGTGCCGGGCCCGCACGCAATACTGGCATCGAACACGCACGCGGTCAAATCATCGCCTTTCTGGATGCGGGTGATGTCTGGCAGCCCGATTTTTTGGCTTCGCAGTATGTGTTTCTCGAACGTCACGGTTACGATCTGGCCTATTGCGACGCCGTGTTGATTGGTATGCACACAGCGTACCGAAAGACGTTTATGGAAACCGCTCCGTCAGATGGAGAAGCCAATTTTGACAGCATCCTTGATCTCAAATGCAATGTACTTATGTCGGGTACGATGGCCCGTAAAAGAGCGATCACCGAAGCCGGAATGTTTGAGAGGGAGCGTGTCTGGTCAAATGATTTTCATCTGTGGCTGCGGATGGCCGCAAACGGAGCAAAGATCGGTTATCAAAGAAAACAATTGCTAAAACACCGCCTGCAGACCTGCAGCATAAGAGCCGATCCGGTAAGCCGTGCCGAACACGAACGTGATGCGTTTGAGCGTGTCCGCCGCACGATCAATCTCACCGAAGCTCAAATTAGGATTGTCGAGAACCGCATCGCTGGCCTCGAATCAGACCTCGCACTCGATCAGGGGAAATCGTTTCTGCGCAACGGCGACTATGCCGAGGCGGCAGTTGCATTCCGCGTCGCAAACCGTCATCGCCGATCTCTAAAATTGACTGCAGTAACCTGGCTGACACGTCTCGCGCCCACAATCTTAGTAAAATTTTATTTATCCAACGGCACGGCACGGACAGGCTTTGTCCCTCGTTGAAACTGTCACCAAAACCTAGCGTTAATCTCTCGTCTGTCTGGTCCGGCGCCACCGAGTCGTCTCGCGGCCGCCGCCAAAATAAGCGATTAGCATCACCACCAAATGGGCGACAAACCAAACATTGTCAGCCCCCATCGCCTGAAAAATATAGATAAGGATCAATACCCGCGGCATAAAAATACCCAACAGAATATCTGCCCACTGCGGGACCTCATTCGGCGGGTACATATTCAAAAACAGATAGACAAGCAGCACGATACGCGGAAAAAATAACGAAAAAATCAAGAAATAGATGTCCATAGGATTTGCTCCTTAGTGTTTCGCCATTTTACGCCCAGCAACAAATTACCGCAATTACTGATGAGTTGAAATGTTTCTGAAATGCCCGACTCTCAAGCAAGTAAAAGTGCATCTTCGATCACGGCGACTAAAACGGATTCGCTCGTTGCGACCGGCAGCAACCTTGACGGGCGGCCCGATCCGTTGGACCAGATCGACTATACGGTCCAGATCAATAACGGCTGGCCCGATCCCGCGACCAATTTGCAGTTTGCTTACACCATCGACGGCAAGACGACGCTGGTTACAACCTCGCTTAACGTTTCGACGATGGCGTGCGACGCCATATACGAGACCATCGGCGGTTGCCGGAAGCCTGTGTGATAACGATACGGAGTTTTTGTGTGATGCGTTCCCGAATAGTTTAGCGATTCGGGCAAGGCGGGAGATTCGAGCAAATATTGATCTCGGATAATCTATGTCGATGGACTTAAGGTTCCGCATTTTTTCGCGTTATTACAGGATAATTTTCTCCTTCACGCCACGCCGAAGTCTCGAGTTACTTAAGCGGCAGCAAGTGTAAGGGCCTCTACATCATTTAGATCTGGCCGCTAATGTTGGGGCTATCCGAATCCGGCTGTTTTTGCCGTCGAAACAAACATCATATATTCTTTAGCCGTCCTTCAGAAAAAGATGGCGACATTGATCGATACAACCGTTAGCAGCCAGGAGCCCTTATTACCGACGCGTCTAATTGAGCCGTATTGCGGTCATATAATTGACCTTGTCGTCAATCCTGACGATAGAGAACAGATCAAGGAACGAGCGTTACGTCTGCGTTCGACAAAGGTTAGTGTGAGGACGGCGTGCGATTTGGAATTGCTGGCCTGCGGCGGCTTTTCTCCGCTCGATCGATTCATGGGCCGGGCTGACTATGAGCGATGCATCGGTGAAATGCGGCTCAGCGATGGGACGATCTTTCCGATTCCCGTGACGCTGCCCATTGCCGATGATGAAAAGCTTGCGTTAGACACCGAGATCGCTATTCGTGATGAGCACAATGATCTGTTGGCGGTAATGATGGTTGAGGAAATCTTCGAATGGAACTCACGGGAGTGCTCTATTGGAGTAATTGGCACACAAGACATTCACCATCCGCTCAATGCGGAGCTTTCTCACTGGGGCCGAAGGAATATTTCAGGCCTGTTGAAGGTAGTCTCGCAGCCGCGGCATTTTGACTTTCGCGATCTCCGGCTGACTCCAACGCAGGCAAGAGAGAAACTTGGCCAGCTCGGACGGTCGAGTGTCGTCGCGTTTCAAACGCGCAATCCGCTTCATCGCGCTCACGAAGAGATGGTCAAGCGAGCGGCGGCTCAATTGAACGCGTCCATTTTACTGCACCCGGCGGTTGGGATGACCAAGCCGGGCGATGTTGAGCATTTCTCGCGGGTCCGTTCGTACAAAAGGTTGTTCGACAATCATTTCGATCCCCGAGCCTCGGTTCTATCGCTGCTCCCGTTAGCGATGCGAATGGCCGGGCCGCGTGAAGCCCTTTGGCACATGCTGATACGCCGCAACTACGGCGCCAGCCATATGATCGTCGGCCGTGACCACGCGAGCCCGGGCCTCGATTCGCACGGCAAGCTGATTTACCAGCCACTTGCTGCACAGGAACTCGCTCATCAATATAGCGACGAGATCGGCGTCGGCGTAGTGGCCTTCGACGAGATGGTCTATCTACCCGACGAGGGGCGTTATGAGGAAATCTCGAAGGTGGATGCAAATGCCGTCACTTTCACGCTTTCCGGGACGCGGGTTCGGGAAGATTACCTGAACAAGGGAATCCCACTGCCAGGATGGTTCAGTCGGCCTGAGGTTTCTGCCGTTTTAGCCGAAACGTACCTGCCAAAGCCGGCGCAGGGTTTATGTGTCTGGTTCACTGGTCTTAGCGGGGCCGGAAAGACAACGATCGCGGAGATCCTTACAGTCCTGATGCTTGAGCGCGGCCGCCGCATTACACTTCTCGATGGCGATGTGGTCAGAACTCACCTCTCAAAAGGCCTCGGCTTTAGCAAGGAAGACCGCGATGCCAATATACGACGAATAGGCTTCGTCGCATCCGAGATCGTCCGCCATAGAGGCATTGCGATCTGCGCCGCCGTAAGTCCATATCGTTCAACTCGCGGTGAGGTTCGAGCGATGTTTTCGGCAGGGCAGTTTATCGAGATTTTCGTGGATACACCCATAGAAGTTTGTGAACAAAGGGATGTGAAAGGCATGTACGCAAAAGTGCGGGCTGGCGAGATACGAGGTTTCACGGGAATCGACGATCCGTATGAACCTCCAGAATCACCGGAGGTCACGCTTCACACAGTCGGCGTTGACCCTGAAGAATGCGCTCTCGAGGTACTTATTCACCTTGAGCGTCAGGGCTTTCTTAGTATTGAGATTGCTGCTACCTAGCCGGACAGAGAGCCATTTCTCTTACGGAACGTGTCAGATGCGGGTACCCGATATTGGTCCGGGAGTACGGTGAGTACGGCCATAAATACTGTCTTTGAACCACTTTGAATGACCGAAATTCCTGAAGTCTGGTTCAATCTATGCCCGAATGATCAAGGATTTAGAAAAGCACTAACCCACTCGTTCATTACGCAATCTATGACGAGGTGAACGCGTTCGGTCGTCCCTCCGTTCTTGACGCTGTGATATTTGTTTACGTTCAGAAACCAGACTTCGCCTGCTGACAAAGAAAGTGGTTGGTCGTCGAGTGTAAAAGTCACCTTATCATTCGTTATTGCGGGAATATGTACCCGAATAAATCCATCTTCGGGACCGAGTTCGTAATCACGATGCCGACGGATCTCCGAGCCCGGGCCAAGTTTTAAAAATCTTACCGTCTGCAGGTCGCATTTGAGGGACTCAACTATCTCAGGCACGTAACTGCACCTCGCCATAAATTCGGTCTCAAAATACCCCATTGCGTCGTCCGGATCCGGATAGATCGGCGAACTTGCTCCCGCGACAGCCCGCAGCGGAATGACACTCCAATCTCCGTAATAATTGTGAATGTTGAAGTGCGGCTTCCATTCCGAGGCTTCAAACCTAGCCGCATCGGAACTTAAACGATTCGCGTCGAACGCAAATGGAAATTTAAAGCTAATCAGACTCATTAAATCGCGAAAACTGACTTGAAGAGATATCTCTCATCTTTAGGTAAAGGTCCGACAGATGTCTTTTCGCAAATTCTCGGATCTCGGGACTCGCCTCGGCCTGCTTTTCTGCCTTATCGCCTGAGAATTCGACCGCCGGCGATTTTGCGTTGAATCTGCTCGCCGCTTTCATTCGCTCGGCATCTGCGTCGCTAGGCGATAACCCGAAGTGGGTCTGCATCTCGTTCCAAACAAAGTCGGGCATTCGCTCGTAATCCACAAAAAGCCCATGCCCGTCATTGCTTCTCTCAATTGCTGCCTGACATATCTCTCGCAAAACTAAAGCCGGATATTCGCCTTGCTCACACATTAACATTCGATCCAGGCCCAAATCTCCTGTAAGACGCTCCAGAGCCCCCGGGACCATCGCACTTCCCGACTGTCGATCGATGGAGACTAGAACCTCAACCGGATCCCGAAAAAGAAACAGCCACGGCACGTCCGGTAATGCTTCTCTGATCAGGTCAAAGTATAGAGTGTGCCATGCATCTAGTTTAATAAAGAGACTTTCCGCTTCGTCCCAGCGTTTTTGGCCGAGGGCCATGACCATCCAGCGAACCCATTCCACCTGTTCTGATCTGGAAAGTTCCGGGCGCCGAACCTGGGCTCGGATCATCCAGTCGAGCGGTGAAGCTTCTGAAAGGACAACATTTTTCTCGGAGACGGCGAGTGCCCGGCTAGCTAATGTAGACCCGCATCGCGACATGTGGAATATGATGCCCGAGACACCGTTCGACCGATTTTCCTCTGAGCACTTACGAACAGCATCAATTCGCGTTAATCTACGATCGTAGGGCCGGGATAGCAATTGTTCTATCGAATTATCAAAAAAGGGTTCCGTGAAACGATATTCACCGGCATAACACCAATCGATAAGAGGTTCCGTGCCATCCCAATGGACTCGTATAGGTACCCAGCCGACAAGGTCAGTTCCGGACGAGATCATCTCCAGCGTTCCAGCCACTCCTTCTTGCCCCTCCTGCAACACATTTTCGATTTCTGCCGATGCAACCTCATTTCCTAATGATCTTGCTGAAACGAAAGTTGCATCCATAAAAACACCGAAAATATTTACTGCCGTAGCAACGAAAGCAGATCTACATCCTAGATCGTGAGCGGTACGTCAGTGCAAAAGGTTAAAAGTGCCAGCTTCTGACTGGTTCGGCAAAGTTAAATTTACGGACGGACGATCCGGTTAATAACCGCCTCGTAACAAGGAATTGCATTCTTTCGACCATGCATTACACTGGTCAAAAAGAGCGGGAAATTACCGAGTTTTTCGTGGCTAACTAGATAGTTATCCTGTTTCGGCGATATATTTTTTGATCCCATAAAGAGCAAGGAGAAGCCAACCAAGGCGGAACCATTCGGCCCGGTCTTGTGCTTTAGTTCTTCGATCGAGATCAACGATACGCGGGCGAGATTTCCGTTACTGGAACGAATGTTAAACGTGGAGCCGATCTTAGAGCTAAAATCTTCCATGTTGAGATTAGACAGAACCCGTAAACCGGTTGCGGTACTTGATTCGCCGTTTCCCAGCGCAACATTTGGCAACGAGGCCAACAAACCAGATGAGAAGGCAACCGCCGTCGCACTCGATCTCAAAAAATTTCTTCGTGTAACTTTCATAATTTACCCTTCCTTTCGAACGCGGGACTAAGATTGTTTTACTCGATAATATTTCGACCATACCGCTCTTTTCCAAAACTTGCAATCCCTTTGCCTCTAGTCGGCACAATTGTGTCCTGCGGGAAGATGATAGATTATGGATAAGTGATGAAAACAGACACAAAACCATTTAATGCGAACTCCGTGCTCCTCAGGCCGGTTGAGACGGTAGACATGGAGTTTCTCTTCCATGTTTATGCGAATACGCGGGCAGAAGAAATGGCATTGACCGGTTGGGACGAAGTCGCGATCGAGCAGTTTCTCAGAAGTCAGTTCAGTCTGCGTGAGGAGCATTATCATTCCTACTACTCGCAAGCAAACTTTGACGTGATCTTGTTAGGTGATCAGGCTATTGGCTACCTCTACGTTGAGCGGAGCTCTGACGAACTACGTGTTGTAGATTTGGCGATCCAGGCCGGGGATCGAAATCACGGTGTCGGCACCCTAATTATGACCCGCTTGTTGGACGAAGCCAAAACAAATAATAAACCTTTAAATATTCAGGTAATAAAAAACAATTTCGGAGCTCAGCGGTTCTACGAGCGGCTGGGTTTCCGCTTTACTGGCGATGAGGGTATGCATTTTCAAATGCAATGGACACAGGAAGAAGCGGGAAAGAGAGAATCCTAAATATGGCAGTCATTGAATTCGAGCAGGCGGCATTTCATAGGCAGTTAAACAGCGAGTTTTTGCTAGTTCTTGAGACCGGTCAAACCATTAGGCTGCAATTGGCAGAGGTGTCCGATGAGGTGGTGACGCGGCGGCAAAAGAGATTTTCGATCTTGTTTCGCGGGCCGGCAGACAGCGTGCTGGAGCAGCATTTATATAATCTCAAACACAGCGAAATGGGTGAACTACTGCTTTTTTTGGTTCCGGTTTTTCACGACGAAGCGGGAACAAATTACGAAGCGGTATTTAATCAGCTCACCGATGGATAGCCAAAGCCTAGTAGCGGGTAAGTTTCAAAAACAAGTGGTCCATAATGGGGCTTTTCTTCTCAGCGACTTTGCGTGTTTCTCGGCGATCTCAGCGTTATAGGTGGTTTTCGCGCATAAAACGGTCAGATTTACTCAGAGTTCGGGGAGAAACATATTGGCTGCAGTCAATTATTTTTCCAAGACCCACTACCAAAGCCCATAATTTTTGCATTTGTTAGGATATTTCTAGTACAATGTCGTTCACCGTAGTATCTATATTCAGTTGATGAAAAAGTATTTGACGAGGGCGGCGGACTTTGATTCGTTGTTTGACGAATTTTCTAAAGCCTCGATCGGCAGAAAAGGGACTAATTTTTGATGGCTGTTAGCGTCAGGCGACAGCCAAACAGTTTTTACAGTTTATCGGAAATCAGGAGGATAAATAAAATGTCAGAACCATTTTTAGGAGAGATTAGAATGATGGGTTTCAATTTCGCCCCAAGAGGCTGGGCATTGTGTGCCGGGCAACAATTGCCCATAAATCAGAACTCAGCTCTATTTTCTCTGCTCGGGACAACTTACGGGGGAAATGGGGTAACTACATTCGCCCTCCCCGATCTCAGGGGGCGTGCGCCGATGCAATTCGGCCAAGGACCCGGTCTTTCCAATCGGTCTCAGGGAGAAGCCGGTGGGGCGGAATCGAATACGCTGGTTGTCGCTAATTTGCCGGCACACAATCATCCTTTGACAGCAAATGCCGATGATGCGAATAGCGGCAACCCGACAAACAATCGGCCCGCAGCAGCAGTCGGCTCCCCATCCTCTCCGTCGATTTACAGCAATCAGACGGGTAATACCAATATGCAGCCAACTGGCAGCACCGGCAGCGGCGTGCCGGTAAATAATATGCAGCCATTTCTGGCTGTAAATTTTTCGATAGCTCTTGCAGGAATTTTTCCTAGTCGAAACTAGCCTTATCGTATTAAGGATTTGAGAAAGTCTGAGCCCTGAAAGAATAGTGTTTTAGAATGTTATTTGATTGACAGATGGAAGCCATGAAAAAGAAGAATGATTTTTTCCGCATTCGCAATTTGAGACTGTTCGTTTGCGGATTTGCAGTAATCGTAGTCGCAGCGGCAATCATTTCCGGTCAGTTATTGAGACCGGTTCCAACGAAATTTTCGGTTTCCGCTCTTCCAGTCTTTGCCGCCTATTCATCGCCCTTCAATTTATTCTCAAACGTCGGAATTGCCGGTCGAAATGCGCCCCTGGTCCCGTTTTCAAATGCGAACTCGATCACGATAAACGACAGTAATATGCCGCCAACGGCCGCGGGTTTGTACCCATCACAGATCAGCGTAATGGGTCTTTCAGGCACGATAACGAGCATGACGGTGACCCTCAATAACGTCACGCATCCAAATTCGGCAGATATAGACATTTTGCTTGTCGGCCCCCTAGGACAGAAATTTATCCTGGCATCGGACGTCGGTGGAAACGTAGGCGTCACGACAAACTCAACCGTAACTTTCTCTGACGCTGCGGCATCAACTATCACAGGTTCTACCGGATGGACGACAGGCACTTTCAAACCCTCGAATGTAAATCAATTTGAAATTGATGGATCTTTCCCGGTGTCTGCGCCGGTTGGTCCATATCTTTTTCCGGGGCCTGATGGCACCGCTACATTAGCCTCCGCTTTCGCCGGAAGTGCGCCCAATGGCATGTGGAGTTTGTATGTCGTTGACGATACGGGAAGTGCCGGTGCAACAGGTCAGATCGCAGGCGGCTGGAGCCTCGACATAACAGTTTCGGCCTCGGCAGCGGCAACGACAACGACAGTTTCTTCAAACAATAACCCGTCTTTTACGACCGCACCCAACGATTCCGTCACGCTTACGTCAACTGTAACAAGCACCAGTACTGTTAACGAAGGAACAGTGACATTTACCGATAATGGCTCAAATTTAACCGGCTGCGTAAACGTGGCGGTATCAGCAGGAAGCGCCGTATGTAATACAACTTTTCCAGTGGAAGGAAGCCACAACATCGTCGCAACCTACAGCGGAACTGCAAATTTTGGCACGAGTAATGGAAGCTTCACACAGATATCTAACAATCACACAACCGTAACGGGCAATATGTTCTGCAATACTGGCAATGTCGTCATCAACGACCTCACCGTGAATTCGGGTCGTGCAATGCCGTATCCATCGAACATTACTGTTTCCGGTTTCGCTGGAACAACTTTCGGTTTGCAGGTCAAACTTAACGGCGTAACCCATCCGAACGCTGGCGATCTGGACTTTTTGCTGGTTGGTCCCGGCGGACAAAAATTTATTCTAGTGTCAGACGCGGGTGGTAATAACGTGACAATAAGCAATGTCAATATCACCTTTGATGATGCCTCGCCAACAACGTTGGCCGATACTGTGGGTGGTTGGGGCTCCGGAACTGTCACCTCGAGACCTGTGAACTATGGTGCGTTAGTTGATACATTCCCGGCTCCCGCTCCGGCCGGGCCGTATCTCGACCCGACTGATACGCCGGGAAGTGGCACGACCCTTACATCAGCTTTTAATGGCATTAGTCCAAATGGAATCTGGAGCCTGTATGCATTAGATGACACCGCGAGCTCAGGTGTGGGCGGAAATATCGCTGGCGGTTGGTGTGTCAACATCCTCCCGCCTCCACCGACAGTAACCTCAGCAACCTATGACGTTGTTACTGGACTGCTGGTGGTTACTGGCACAAATATGTTGCCGTTCGCAGGAGCATTTAACGACATTGCCGCAAACAAATTCACTATTACGGGGCAGGGCGGTGCGACCTATACGTTAACGGATACCTCAAATGTTGAGATTTCTTCTGCGACGAGTTTTACGCTGATCCTGAGTGCGACGGACAAGGCAGCTGTGGCCGCATTGCTCAATAAGAACGGTACATCTTCCGCTGGCGGAACTACCTATAACCTCGCTGCTGCGGAGGACTGGAATGCGGGAGCGGACCCCGCCCAAGTTATCGCCGACCTAACCGGTAACGGTATTACTGTTTCGGGAAACACTGTAATGGTGATGGTTCAGACAAGTCCGGACGGCCGTAGTTTTAGTGTTGACTCTGTTGCTTATACGACAACTCAGACTTTCAATTGGGTGCCGGGAAGTTCGCATACGATCGCAACGACGACGCCTCAAGGCAGTGCTGGTACCCAGTACGACTTTAACAACTGGTCCGACGGCGGGGCGATCTCGCACACGGTCACGGCACCGGCCAGTCCTACAACGTACACGGCAAGCTTCGATACGCAATACCAGTTGACAACGGCGGCGAATCCCGTTGCCGGTGGCATGGTAACACCTGCATCGGGCAGTTTCTTTGCTTCGGGCAGCGTTCAAAATGTTGCGGCAACGCCGAGCTCAGGCTGGACATTCCTGAA
>JBBSJK010000003.1:0-110159 GCA_038257355.1 Pyrinomonadales bacterium
CGGAGTTGGAGTCGGCGTCGGCGTTGGAGTCGGCGTCGGCGTTGGAGTTGGAGTCGGCTCTGGAGTTGGAGTCGGCGTTGGCTCCGGAGTTGGAGTCGGCGTCGGTGTTGGAGTTGGAGTCGGCTCTGGAGTTGGCGTAGGCGTTGGCTCCGGCGTCGGCGTTGGAGTCGGCGTTGGAGTCGGCGTCGGTGTTGGAGTTGGAGTCGGCTCTGGAGTTGGCGTAGGAGTTGGCTCCGGAGTTGGAGTCGGAGTTGGAGTCGGCGTTGGAGTCGGCGTTGGTGCGGCGCTGATTTGGCCAATCACCGCGGAGGTTGAGAAATCGCTATTATAGTGGAAACTACTACCTGAGAAGTCGTAGATGAGAGTGTTGAGTGTTCTAGCAGTCCCTGCTCCGGAAAGGACTTTGACGGTGTATGTGATGGTCAGATCGCCGCCGGCCTTTCCTCCCGGTACGTTTAACGGGCCGATGCATTTGCGATAGTTGGTGCTGCCAGGAACTGCGTTCCAGCCGCATGCATCCTCATAGAGTTTGTTTCCCGTGTAGCCCGCGGGAGCTGCATAGCTCGAGGCGACACTAAGCGTTTGGAAGATCACGTTCGGGAGATTGATGAAGCTCTCGATCTGCTCGTAGCCGTTGGTCGCCGTCGAGGCGACGAGCGTGATCGCGTAAGTGTTCCCGACGGTCAGATTCAGATTCCCCCCGAACGGGATCGTTACGCCGTCGAGCTTGATGGCTGTGACACTGTTACGGTTTTGGGAAACCAGTTTTTCGATGTAGATCTCGCGAGGCGTCGGCGTACTCACGACGCCGAGGCCGTCAGCGGTTGCGGTGATGTGAAATCGCCGCGTCGTATCATAGGCTGAGCTCGAGCGGGTCACTTCGATCTCGTAATAGAAATCGGTACAGGCTCCTGCCGCGAGGGACGGATGGGTTAGCGACAAGCTCGATCCGGAGCGAAGACCAATGAGACTATTCGTTGAGTCCCAGACAAAGGTCGACCCTACGTTCGTCGCCGCCATATTGCCAGTGTTGCAGACACGCGCTCCGACCGGGAAGAGGTTAGGGCCGTCGTTAACTCTGTTGCTGTCGAGCCCGACGACACCCCAAGTAATCGGTGTTATCGTCAGCGAGGGGGCGACCATCGCCTCAGCAGGAACGCCGGCGACGGCCGCCGCAACCCTGACGATAATATCTTTTGAGAAGATACTAGAGAAAAGTAAGATCGTTATGAGTGTAAAAAGAGAAAAGGCTCGGAATCGGGCCGGAAGGGCAGATAGTCTCATCGTCGGTTGGTTCCTTATGTTAGATCCCGGAAGTGGGATCCTGAGGCAGATTGGAGTGTAGACGGTGTGGGAGATTAAGAGGAGCTTCGATTTAGCGTACCTCTCTTACAACACTAATCGCATCGGCTAAGGTTTGTCAACATTTTTTATTAATGTTTAACAACTATTTCTTAAGCCGTGAGACGAACTTTTGACGAAACTTGGCTACCTTTGGAGCGACGACGGAGGCGCAGTAAGGCTGGCTGGGGTTGTTGGCGAAATACTGCTGGTGATAGTCCTCGGCGGGCCAAAATTTATCGAACGCAGTGACCTCTGTGACGACCGGGTTCGGATAGAGAGCCTCGGTGGTGATCTCGGCGATTACTTCTTCAGCCGCTTGCCGCTGCTCGTCAGAATGATAAAAAATTGCGGACCGGTATGACGAACCGATGTCGTTGCCCTGACGGTTTAAAGTGGTCGGGTCATGGACCGTGAAGTAAACCCGCAACAGATCGGCAAACGAGAGTTCGTCCGCGTCAAACCTGATCTGAACGACCTCGGCATGACCAGTCGTCTCGGAACAGACCTCTTTGTACGTCGGATTTTCGGTATGCCCGCCGGAGTAGCCGGAGACGACATCCTCGACGCCTTTAAGATCGTCAAAAACCGCCTCGACACACCAAAAACACCCGGCTGCAAGTGTTGCTGTTTCTAAATTTGCCATACCTTTATATTATCAAATCCGGTCGGCGTTCGCATTTACATGCAGAAGCCCGCACGGAGTAAGGGCGCTGACGGCGCGGCATATAACTCCGGACCAAATCAAGCGTCCTCGGTATTGTTTAATCCTTAATCATCCGGGACGACGCCCTTACTTCGTGCGGGCTTCTGCAATTTCGGGCACACGTATTGACTCGTGCAGGCCGGCGTTATAGATTTTGTTGATGCGGCTAATTCATGGTGAATCGGTTTACGGGATCGAGGTGGATGAAAAAACATGCTGTTCTCATTACAAAAGTGAGATCGACATCATCGCGATCAAATTTAAATGCTGTGGGCGTTGGTTTCCGTGTTTTGACTGTCATTCGGCGGTGACAGATCATGAGCCTAAGACGTGGGCGACAGACGAGCGTGACGAGCGGGCAATTTTATGCGGTAATTGCGGCCATCAACTTTCGGTTAGCGAATATTTTGGCTGTAATGCAGCCTGTCCGGTATGTGAGAGCCGCTTTAATCCGGGCTGTGCCAACCATTTTCATCTCTATTTCGATTAGATGGGACCTTCTGATAAGATTGGCGGCTTCAGGCCGTTTTATTTTATTTCAACTGCCGCCCCAGTACCTCAAATAGAAATTCAAATATTTCAACATGTTGCTTTGCCTCGCCGACGGTTTCGCCCCAAGTATATAGGCCGTGGCGGCGCAGATAGATGCCGTGAATAGAGGGATTCTCACGAATCACATTCTCAATAACGTGTGATAGAGCGACATAATCCTGAGAATTATCGACAATCGGCACTTTTTCGATATGTTCGTGCGTCGTTACACCTGACAGCCCTTTGAGCATCTCATAGCCCTCGATTTTGACTGCTCCCTGCTCGTAAAAAATATCGGCGATAATAGTTCCCCACACAGAATGTGTATGCAAAATCGAGCGGGCATTTGGCAGATGGCGGTATATCGTTAGATGAATCAGCGTCTCGGCGGACGGCTTACCAAACCCTTGAAAAATCTCGGCATCCTCATCGATTTCGAGAAAGTTAGTTTCCTCGAGATTCCCTTTTTCGTTACCGCTCGCTGTGATACAAAGCCTCAGCGGTTTGCGTGCCAGCAGTACGCTAAAATTACCGCTCGTGCCGAGAACCCAGCCGCGCCGGTAAAATTCGCGGCCGGCATCGGCGAGCTGGGCAGCGGGTCTCGGCGGGGTAGTTTTTTCGAGCATGACTTTATCTCTTTATGACTCTACTATTCTTCGTCTTCGCGAAGTTTCTCCAAAACCGAAAAATCTTCGAGTGTTGTAACATCACCTGCGACTTTATTGCCTGACGCGATTTCACGCAGCAGACGACGCATGATCTTGCCTGAGCGTGTTTTTGGCAGAGCGTCGGTAAAGCGTATATCGTCTGGTTTGGCGAGTGAGCCGATCTCTTTGGCAACGTGTGCCCGCAACTCATTTTTGAGATCGTCTCCGCCAGTACGGCCTCCCTCGAGCGTGACGAATGCCGAGATCGCCTGGCCTTTGATTTCATCGGGGCGACCGACTACGGCGGCTTCGGCAACGGCCTCGTGCGAGACGAGGGCCGATTCGACCTCGGCTGTGCCGAGCCGGTGGCCGCTGACGTTTATCACATCATCGACGCGGCCCATTATCCAATAATAACCATGTTCATCACGTCGAGCACCGTCACCGGCGAAGTAAAAGCCCGGAATTTCCGACCAGTAAGTTTGTTTATATCTCTCATCGTCGCCCCACAGCGTGCGGAGCATCGATGGCCACGGATGTTTGGCGACCAGATAACCGCCTTCATTCGTGCCGACGGAAACGCCTTGTTTGGTGACAATATCCAGAAGTATTCCCGGTATAGGACGTGTCGCCGTTCCCGGCGTTGTCGGCGTCGCACCTGGCAGCGGTGAGATCATGATCGAGCCTGTCTCAGTCTGCCACCAAGTATCAACGATCGGGCATTTTCCTTTACCGATCGTCTCGTGATACCACATCCATGCTTCTGGATTTATCGGCTCGCCGACCGTGCCGAGCAGTCTTAAAGACGACAGATCGTGTTTGAGAGGATATTGTTCGCCCCATTTTATAAACGCACGAATCGCCGTCGGAGCGGTGTAAAAGATTGTGACCTTATGCCGTTCGATAATATCCCAGAAGCGGTCAAAATCAGGGAAATTCGGAGCGCCTTCGTACATCATCACTGTGGCTCCATTGGCAAGCGGGCCGTACACGACATAACTGTGCCCCGTGACCCAGCCAATGTCGGCGGTGCACCAATAGACATCCTCGTCCATGAGATCAAACACAATTTTGGTTGTGTACGCCGCCTGAGTTAGATAACCGCCGGTCGTGTGCAGAATGCCTTTGGGCTTTCCGGTGGTGCCGGATGTGTAAAGAATGAAGAGCGGATGTTCAGAATCGAGCGGTTCTGCCGGGCAGACAGCATCGACGGTTTGGATCAGTTCGTGCCACCAATGATCGCGGCCCGGTTTCATCTCGACGGGTGAACCGGTTCGTCGATATACGACGACATTCTCGACACTTGGGCTTTGGATAGCGGCGTCATCGACGATATTCTTTAGCTTGATCTCGGTACCGCGCCGGTAACCGCCGTCGGCAGTAACGATTACCTTGCACTGCCCGTCGTTGACGCGGTCGCGGATCGCATCAGCCGAAAATCCGCCAAAAATAACCGTATGCGTAGCCCCGATTCTGGCGCAGGCGAGCATCGCTATTGCCAGCTCCGGCACGAGCGGCATATACAGGGCAACGCGGTCACCGGACACAACACCAAGCTTTTTCAAAACATTGGCAAATTGGCAGACCACACGGTGAAGCTGTAAATAGGTGAGCATCCGCGTTTCGCCCGGTTCGCCCTCCCAGATAAAAGCCGCTTTGTTTTTTCTCCACGTCGTCAGATGGCGGTCCAGGCAGTTGTGCGAGATGTTGATTTTACCGCCGACAAACCATTTGGCAAATGGCTCGTTCCACTCGAGGATCGTGTCCCATTTCTTAAACCAGTCTAGGCTCTCGGCCTGTTTAGCCCAGAAAGCTTGCGGGTCGGCAGCGGCATCTGCATATAGGCGTTCGTATTCGTCAAAGCTTTTTATATGGGCATTGGCCGCAAATTCGGGCGGCGGCGGGAAAAGGCGTTGCTCATTTAATATGGATTCGATTGCGGCTGGTTCGGACATATTTTTAGAGTATAGAGTATACCTTGACAGAGCGAAAACCGTATTTTGGAAACAGCAGTGTAGCGTGTAAAATCGGCAAAGATAATCTGCTGATTAGTCCTATGCCTCTTCTCGAAATGCGCAATATCGTCAAGGAGTTTCCCGGTGTCAAAGCCTTAGACGGCGTAAACTTTTTGCTCGAAGCTGGCGAATTTCACTCGTTGGTCGGCGAAAACGGTGCCGGTAAATCTACGCTGATGAAGGTTTTATCGGGTGTCTATGCCGACGGATTATTCGAAGGTGAGATACTTGTCGATAACCAGAACCGGCATTTCCACAGCATTCGTGACTCAGAAGCGGCTGGTATTGCAATCATCTTTCAGGAACTGTCATTGGTTAAGGAAATGACCGTCGGCGAAAATATATTCCTCGGCAAAGAGCCATCACGGTTTGGCATTATAAACTGGTCGGAGCTCTATCATAAAACCTCAAATCTCCTTAGAGATCTGAATGTTCCGATCGATCCGCGTGCAAAGGTCGGCAGCCTCGGTATCGGCCAGCAGCAGCTTGTCGAAATCGCCAAGGCACTGTCGCAAGAAGCAAAAATTCTCGTCCTCGACGAGCCGACCGCCGCTCTGACCGAGTCAGAAGTCGCGACCCTGTTTGGCATTCTAAAAAAGCTGCTCACCGCCGGAGTCGGGATGATCTATATTTCGCACAAACTCAACGAAGTATTCAAGATGAGCGACCGTATAACCGTTCTGCGTGACGGCAAAACGGTCTCGACCGCCGCAGCCAACGAGACTGACAAGAACAGAGTTATCGCGGCGATGGTCGGCCGCGATGTGGGCGATATTTTCCCTGTATTCGATCACGAGCATGGCGAAACCGTCCTGACGATTAAAAATTTAACTGCTTATTCAGTGGACGGACCCGAAAAAATGCTGGTCAACGACGTCACGTTTGAAGTCAGGAAAGGCGAAGTGCTCGGCGTTGCGGGGCTGATGGGAGCGGGCCGAACGGAGCTTTTGATGGCTATATTTGGAGCGTGGCAAGGGAAACGCACCGGTGAGATTGAGGTAAATGGCATAAAAACGGTAATTAATTCGCCAGCGGACGCGATCTCAAAGGGCATCGGATTTGTGACCGAGGACCGCAAACGCTATGGCTTGATCCTCGAACAGACCATCATCGACAATATGACGCTTGCGGGATTACCCTCGATTTCTGGCCGTTTTGTGACAAATCGAACCCGCGAAACCATGGCGGCCAAAGGGCCGATGACATCACTCCGGATCAAGGCCAGTTCGCCATTGAGGCTGACAAACACACTCTCTGGCGGCAACCAGCAGAAAGTTGTGCTTGGCAAATGGCTTCTGACCAACCCCAAGGTTCTTTTCCTAGACGAACCGACACGCGGCATTGATGTCGGGGCCAAACAGGAAATATACGCTGAGATAAATAAGCTTGCCAAAGAGGGAATGGCGATCGTGCTGGTTTCCTCCGAACTGCCCGAGGTTTTGGGGCTGTCGGATCGTGTCATTGTCCTATTCGAAGGCAAGGTGACTGGCGAGTTCAGTCGCGACGAGGCGACCCCGGAAAAGATTATGGCAGCGGCGACCGGGCATAAATAAAATTAACTGACAGCTATCAGCTATTTCATAACAGAGACTTAGACAATGGACGAAACGAATAAATCACCCATTACAAAATCGACGCTTCGTGCCTATATCATGATCGCGGTTCTCGGTCTGATCTGGGCTTACTTTCATTGGGCGACTGACTCGATATTTTTAACGCCGAGGAATTTGTCTAACCTGATGACGCAGATGTCGGTGACTGCCATACTCGCTGTCGGGATGCTGATGGTCATCGTGTCGGGCAACATCGACCTGTCGGTTGGCTCGGTGCTTGGCTTTGCGGGCGGGGTGGCTGCATATACGATCACGGTGTTGGAAATGGGCTTGTCAGTCTCGATTTTTGCAGCAATTGTGGTGGGAGTCGCAGTGGGCGTTTTTCACGGACTTTTGACCGCGTACCTGAATATTCCGGCGTTTATCGTTACACTCGGCGGTTTGCTAGCCTGGCGCGGTGCGGTGAAATGGCTGCTCGGCGGCAATACGATACCGATCTCAGACAACACATTCAAAGCGATAGGCCAAGGCAATCTTCCGACGACAGTTGGTTGGATACTTGCGGTTGTGGCGGTTGCCTTTGTGATATTTATGGCGATCCGCAAAGCCCGATCAGTTAAGACGTATGGTCTCGGCGATGCGAACTACGCCACAGAGTTGCTCAAAACTCTGATCCCGATCGGGGCAATAATCACGTTTATTTTTGTGATGAACACCGAGCGAGGTGGGGCGATCGCCGAAAGCGGTGTTCCGATCCCGGTATTGATATTGGTTGCAGTTGCTCTCGTCGGCGGATTTTTAACAAACTCGACAACCTTTGGCCGTTACCTATACGCGATCGGCGGGAACTCTGATGCAGCGAGACTCTCTGGTATAAATAACAAACGCAACATCCTAAAGGTCTTTGCTCTGCTTGGTGCATTGACTGGGGTCGCTGCTCTGATCTTCACCGCAAGGGTCGGCAGTGCTGCCCCAGACGCGGGCGTTCTCAAGGAACTCGATGCCATCGCCGCCTGTGTCATCGGCGGTGCATCTCTCATGGGCGGCCGCGGCACCATCTTCGGAGCGTGTCTCGGAGCCCTCATCATGGCGAGCCTTGACAATGGAATGTCGCTGCTCAATGTCCGCGATTTTATGCAGGACATCATTAAAGGATCTATACTTGTCGCGGCTGTTGGGCTGGATATGGCAGGTAGAAAGCAGGGTTAAAGGAGAAAAAACGATGGAGAGACGTGAATTTTTCAGGCGGGCTGGAAGTGCTGGGGCTATCGGGCTGTTAGGCAATTTGTTACCGGGGTCAACCGTTGCTCTCGGGAATGTTGTGGACGGGATAGCACATCTCGATCCTGCGGAAGTCGCACGGGACGAAGCCTTTTGGCGGAAGATAAGGTCTCTATACGTTCCGCCGACCGATTTTATTGATCTCGATCATGCTAACACATCGCCAACGAGCACGGCAATATTCGAGGCATTTGCTAAGAGGTCCAGACGTTTGAGCCAGGCCCCGGCCGAACGGTTTGGTGAAATGTTGGGTTACACCGGTATAGATATCCGGAAGAACCTTGCCAAACTCCTCGGTACACAAGAGGAGCGTTTCGCCATGACGCCGAACGCGACTTACGGGCTGAACACTGTTATTCACGGATTTCCTTTAACGGCGGGCGACGAGATACTCGTGACCAACCACGAGTATCCGGATATGATCGAAACTATCCTTCAGCGGACCAAACGTGAGGGAATAGTGATGAAGACTGTTTCGGTTCCCGCGATCGGCGAAGACCTGCTCGCGTTGGTAAGCAGAATCAAACAAGGGATCACCCCTAGAACAAAGCTCCTTCTTATTTCGCACGTCAGTGCGTGGTCCGGCGAGATACTGCCGGTGGCCGAGGTGACTAAAGTATCACGTGAGAGCGGCGTTGCCGTTCTCGTCGACGCGGCACAAAGCGTGGGGATGCTCGATGTAAACTTCGACCGCATCGGCTGTGATTTCCTGGCGACTTCGCTGCACAAATGGTTGGGCGGACCGATCAGTACGGGTGTTCTCGTCATGAAAAAAGAACACGTCGGAAAGGTCTGGCCGCTGCACCCTCCGTCATGGGACACCTCTCAATATCCGATGGACCTATACGAATGGGCTGGAACGATCAATATGGCCGCAAATGCGTCCATCGGCGAGGTAATTACTTTTCAGCAAATGCTCGGACAAAAGCGCAAGTTAAGCCGAATGCGATACCTCGGTAAATATTGGCAGGATAATATCAGTGGCGACTCAAAAATAGAAATATTAACGCCATCGCAAACGGAGCGATCTTTTGGAGTGGCTTCGTTTGCCGTGAGAGATATGCCGTCCTCCGCGTTGGTCAGATACCTACGGAAAGAAAAAGGAATTCTCGTTCAGGACAAATCAGGCCGTCACTCGCCATTTACCAACGCCATACGCGTATCGCCCGGCCCGTACACGACGCCTAAGGAGCTGGACAAATTCGTCGCCGCCTTAAAAAGTGTTGTCAGGAGTGGCATTCCTGCGGAATATAAAAATAAGGCCGTTGATTAGCCGCCAATAAAACTCATCGTCCTCGACGGCTGTACGAATTCCGCGTCATTTATATAATGACGCGGTTCTTTTTTCATAACAGCATCCTCGATAAAACCGACGATCTCTGAACGGCTGGGGCCGCTGCGGACGAAATCTCTGAGATTATGTTCGGTAGTCGAGAAGAGGCAGGTGCGGATCTGGCCGTCGGCGGTGAGGCGGATGCGGGAGCAGGCGCCGCAGAACATTTCGGTGACGGGGGCGATGATGCCGATCTCGCCGGGGGAACCGTCGGCGAATTCGTATTTCCAGGAGGTCTCGCTGCCGCGTGAGGTTTGTTTTAGTTTCAGCGGATATACGGCGTTGATGGCGGCGTGAATTTCTTTGCCGGAGACGACCATTTCACGGCTCCATTCGTGGCCGCTGTCGAGGGGCATGAACTCGATGAACCGCATCGAAATGGCAGATTCACGTGCGAAGCGGGCGAAATCCACCAACTCGTCATCATTGCGTCCACGAACCACACACGCATTGACCTTTACGGGGTCGAAGCCGAATTCCTTCGCCGCTTCGATCGACGCGTAAACTTTGTCTAACGCGTCGACCCCAGTAATGTCGAGGAATTTCTCACGGTCTAGGCTGTCGAGGCTGAGCGTGACGCGGTCGAGCCCGGCGGCTTTTAGGTTTCGGGCGTGGCGTGGAAAGTCGAATCCGTTTGTGGTCAAAGCCAGATCAAGAAGCTGCGGTTTTAATCTCGAAAGCTTTTCGACCAGTTTCGGAACATCTTTTCTAATCAAAGGCTCGCCGCCTGTCAGACGGACTTTCTCGATGCCGAGGCTCACGAAAATTTGGGTTATATATTCGATTTCTTCAAATGTCAGGATCGTATCTTTGCGGGCGAGCGGCGGCTCGCCATTTGGCAGGCAGTAGAAGCACCGGAAGTTACAGCGGTCAGTCAGCGAGATCCGCAGATCACGGATAATTCTACTATGAGCATCACGCAACGGCATATTTTAATGATACATCAAAGCGACGCCGTCTTCTCTTGCGTCCGTGGCGATCTCTGAATTTAATGAAATCCATATATTTTTTTAAACGAGAGATCGCCGAAGTCGTGGAGAAAAAAATTACTAGGATTTTGACTTCAGGGCGGCGGCGTTTCGTTTTAGCCCTGGGAGTTTAGCTCGTTTTATGGCTGTGCGTCGAAAGCGTTCGGCATAACCGTCGGGAGTTAGAGAGAGAACTTCATCTAGAGGGATCGATGTTTCGCTATTTCTGGGTTCGAAACGAATTTCTTCCGTAGGAGTCTCAAATCGGTTCCAAGGGCATACGTCCTGGCAGATGTCGCAGCCATACAACCAGCCATTGAGTCTCTCCGAAATATCGTCAGGCAGGTTGTCATCGCGTAGTTCGATCGTTGCGTAGGAAATACACTTTCGCGAATCTACAACGTAAGGCTCGACGATAGCGTTCGTCGGGCATGCGTCGAGACAGGCGGTGCAGGTGCCGCAATGATCGTCCACCGTCGCGATATCGTGATCCAGTTCTAGATTGACTAGAATCTCACCGATAAATACCCATGACCCGATATCTGTAGTGATGAGATTTGTGTGCTTGCCGATCCAGCCGAGACCGGCCCGAACGGCCCACGCCTTGTCCATCATCGGTGCTGTATCGACACAAATCTTGCCGTCGGTCTCTGGTCTTTTTGTCCTAATCCACTCGAGAAGTTGAACGAGTTTTTCGCGGACAATATCATGATAATCATTCCCCCAAGCATACCGTGATATTTTGCCCAGACTGGGCGACTCGATGTGCTCGTGTTTTGTAAAATAATTTAGAGCAACGACGATTACTGACTTTGCTCCGGGAAACAGCAGTCTAGGATCGCTCCGTTTCTCAGGTTCGCGTTCGAGCCAGGCCATTTCGCCTTGAAATCCACGATCCAGCCATTGTTTTAATCTCGCCCCCTCGTCAACGAGCGGCTGGGCCGGAACGATACCAATCTTTTGAAACCCGATCTCGGCGGCCTTTTGTTTTATCTGCTGCGAAAACGATGACATACGCTGATTATCCAAAAAAAAGGCCGGATGGCATAAAGCCAACCGGCCGATCATGTCTATACCGTCTACCCGCCCGCTATCGCAGAAGGTTCAGACCGGTCCTTAGAACGATATCTTAGCCCCAAACTGAAACTGTCTCGGGTCAAACGCCGATGTCGGCTGGCTGTAATATTTGCCGCCGTTGCGCTCACCAAAGGCGTTGACCACCGTGTAAAACGGATTGCCGCCGGCCTCATTAAAGCGGTTAAACAGATTAAAGCCCTCGGCGATCAGATCGAGATTTATGCGTTCACCAAAACTGATCCTCTTTGTCAGACGTGCATCGAACGAAAAGTAACTGTGAGTGATTCCGCGGTTGCGTCCCAGATTTCCGTTGAGCGGGAATCCGAGAACACAGGCCGGGTCATTTGTACCAGCAACGGCATTCCCGCCACGGCAAAGTGTGCCGTCAGACAATACGAACGGCCGTTCGTTCGTGCTCTGAAAATCACCGTTTGCATCGCCCGGGGCAATAATATTAAACGGACGGCCCGAGCTTACCTCGACGATCGGGGCAAAAGTAAATCCATGCAGGAACCTTTTGAATCCGCTGCCTGACCGCCATGCGTCTGGCGAACCTATCACTCCGCTAAATACAAAACGATGCCGTTGATCAAATAAAGAATCCGATTTTTCAGCACGGAAATTTGTATTGTCCTGAGGTTTCAATAGTGTCTGTAAATCGGATGAGTCATCAATCGAGTGCGACCAAGTGTAGGTCGCGAAAAACTGCATGCTGTTTGAAAAGCGTTTTTTCAGTTCAAGGTTCAATGCATTATATGACGAATTACCATCAGACAACTGGGCGTTTACATCAGAATATGGATTGATCGGGCCTGGTGTGCGAAGCGTGCCGGGTAAAAGCGTGTCAAAGGTCGCTTTACTAAGGCCGGTCAAAGCCCTCACGAAGAAATAGTTTGGACCCAATTTACGGAAGAAATTCGCGGCGATAGGCGAAATGACGCGGTTACCCAGATTTGCGACCGGTGCGGCAACAAACCCAGGAACCAGTGCGGCCCACGTCGCACCTAAATTTGTAAAGCATAATGGAGCGGGAACACCTGCCGGGCAGGCAACAACTCTCGGATCTGTGGCTGCGCTCGGTATGCTGACCCCAAATGCGGCCTGCGCCAGACTGCTGGGATTACCGCCAAAGAAACGGCGGAAATTCTCCTTGAGAGCATCAGTATTCACATTATTGACATCCTGCGGATGGGCGAGATGACGGGCATTGACTACGATATAACTCGCGGACACAGACATATTACGCCCGATCATACGCTCTAACGATAGATTGCCCTGGAATGCATCCGGATACTCGAAGTCTTTACCAACGTGGAGCGTAAAAGGAAGAATCGGGCCAAACCCGGTGAAATTTGCAGAGTCAAATCGCTGGAAACCAAATTGATAGATTGCTGATGGAGCAATCGCCTGTG
The DNA here is from genome assembly GCA_038257355.1 of Pyrinomonadales bacterium. Taxonomy (GTDB): domain Bacteria; phylum Acidobacteriota; class Blastocatellia; order Pyrinomonadales; family Pyrinomonadaceae; genus OLB17. The sequence goes on from JBBSJK010000003.1 coordinate 12,865, forward strand.
TTCGAAACGGCCCACAGATTGCTGAGACGGAACCCTGAACTCCGCAGACTGTGCCATGAAACACCTGAAAAGCGTTAAATAGCCCTCTCGGGTCGGGACCGCCGATCGGCAGCAGTGTGGCCTGTTGTTGCTGTGAGCCGTCAGCGATGTTCGAGTTGAATGCAACGGCGAGCAGCGGGTGGTCAAAAAATCGGCCAGCCGCCGCACGGATCACCGTTTTACCGTTTCCGCCGATGTCCCAAGCAAAACCGATACGAGGAGCAATATTGTTCTTGTCACGCGGGAAACCCTGTGTGACATTTAGTATGTCCTGGGCGGTTTGGATGTCGGCAGCGGTCAGAGTGATACCTGTCAGCGGGTCGGTAAATGGCGACGGGGCGTACTGCTCGGTAAACTCATAATCATAGCGGACGCCATAATTTATTGTGAACCTATCAGTTATCCTCCATGTGTCCTGGCCAAAGAATGCGATCGGGGTGTTTCTCAGACTGCTGTTCGGATCACCAAATCCCTGAATAAAGACACTCGGGAAACCGAGGCCGTAGGCCTGAATCGGGGTAAAGCCCGGACATCTTTGTGCTGCCGGCAGGGCGGCAGAATCGCAGCCCGGGATCAACGAGCTGCCCGCCTGTTGACTGAAATTGAAGAGGGCAGGGAAGTTTAATTCAAACGCGGCCTGGCCCCGTACAAAGTTAAAATCGGCACCAAATTTGAAGGTGTGATCTCCTTTGGCCCACGTGATGTTGTCCCTGATCTGATGACGCCTCTCTACTCGGTCAACCGGAGAAAATGGATTTGAGCCGATAAAACCAGTGCCGGCGATCTGATGGGCGACGCTCGGCACCTGCGAGTCAAACTTTGCGACCCGGCGGCCAAAGTTGTAGTACAACTCATTTACCATATTGCTCGGCAGTATGGTGGTCAGGGAAGTGCCAAACGAAAAGTCCTCAATGTCCTGAATACCCGTTCGCGAGTAATCGTTTTGGCCAAGTGTCTGATTTTGCGATTCGTCCTGGATGCCGTTGATGGTGCTCGGGTTATATCCGAGCCTGAGGCTCAGTTGATTGTTAGGGTTAAATGTATGATCGATCCGGAATGAAGAAAATGTTGTCGCTTCGGAAATCGGGAAAAGGCGGCTTAATTGGGCAAGCGGACGAAATGCAACATATTGACCATCAGAACGGCGGGTAAGCGGTACCGGAGCGCCGGATAAAATAAATCTCGGGCCGATCGGGCTGGCACTCGGCAGGATCGGAGAGATCGCCGGACATCCACTGCCGTCATTCGGCGAAAACAGCGAGTTAAAACCGTTCAGAGCTGTCTGGGTGCCACTTGACGTAAAAAATGCGTATGTGCGGGCGGTGCAGACGGCGGCGGCCGTTCCGGCTCCTAACAGACCGTTAACATAAGCGGCCTGAGCTGCGGTCAGGCCAGTGAATGTGCGGGCCAGTGGATTGAGGCCGGGGATTACAGGGATTGTGACGCTCGAGGTTGCTCCGCCGATAATATCGCCGGTGAAAAATCCAGATTCTTGACGTCGTCTCTGTTCAAACGAGAGGAAGAAAAATGTCCGTCCCGGATTGAGAGGTCCGCCGAGCGTGGCACCGTACTGCGTTCGGGTATAGGGCGGTTTTTTGTTCGGGTCGTTATCAATTATAGGGGCAAAGGCATTGCGCGCCTGAATTGTCTTATGGCGTATAAAACCAAAAACGTTGCCGCTAAAATCAGCTGTTCCGCGTTTGGTGACAACGTTGACGATACCGCCAGTCGCACGGCCAAATTCGGGCATGTACGAGTTTGTTGTGACCTGATATTCCTGAACCGCTTCCTGCGAAACGGTCGAGCGAGCGGCGTTGATCGAGTTATCTGTAAAATCAGCCCCGTCAACCTGAACCAGCGTCGAGCGTCCCCGTTGACCACCGATGTTGAGGCCCGAGGTCGGTGCCGGGCCGACCGGACGTCCATTATCGCGTCCGACTGTTGAGATGGTCAATGCAATACCGGTTGCGCTTCTCTCATTGATCGGCAGATTGTTGATCCTGACCTGATCGATTGTAGTTGAGACATTAGTTTTGGTCGTTTCGACGAGCTGTACGTCATCGCCTGATATGTTAACGATTGCGCTTGCCTCGCCTATCTCAAGCCTGATAGTCAGATCGGCGCTTTGTCCGACGGTAAGTTTTACACCTGAAATTACGCTCTTTTTAAAGCTCGCGGCCTCGGCCGTCACTTCGTATTCGCCCGGCGGCAGGCTGATTATCCGAAAGCTACCATCGGCATCCGAGGTTACGGTACGGGTGATGCCGGTTCCGATGCCTCTGGCAATGACGGTTGCCCCTCCGACAACAGCCCCAGTCGGATCGGTAACCGTTCCCGATAGGTCGGCGGCAGTGGCCTGTGATTGTGCCATTCCCCCAACGGCAAAAATCAATGTGGCCGCCAGCAACATCGCCAGCCTTGCGGCCTTAGCGGAAATCTCAGACGTAGTAACTTTCATGTTTTTTTATTCTCCTTGGACACTTTGGATACATTCAAAAATCGCCGGAATATACGGAATCTGGGCATTTGTGGGCGATGCTTATCGCTCTTGCAACTATTGCTCAAAACGAAAATGTAAGTCTAGAAAACCTTAAGTTTATTCGAAAGAAATTTAGACAGAACTGTTTTGCTTTGAACGTTTTAACCTAAAAACTGATTTAAGGCAAGCAATAATGTAATAATTTTGTAATTCAGTGGCCCAAATAAATTGGGTAGACCAATTATACCAGTTGTGGTACATATTTGTTTCAGTATATAGCGATTTTCGATTGCTTGGATCGGTATAAAAAAAACGGGCGGCCACACCATTGTTTTGCTAAAATTTATTATTCAGTTAACTTACCCGCAGCCTAATCTCTATGAACATCATTCAGCTCTCTATTCCGACGCCTTTTTATGTCGGTGATGTAAATGTTTACCTGATAAAAGAGGACCCGATCACGCTCATCGACATCGGCCCGAAAACAAAAGAGGCGGCCGCAGTATTACGCACAAAACTCTCAGAGCACGGCGTCAATTTTGCAGATATTCGCCGCATTGTACTTACACACGCTCACGAAGACCATTGCGGCCTCGCCAAACAGGTTCGCGATGAGGCAAAAAATGCCGAGATTTTGGTCCACGAATGGGAGACCGGTCATCTATTTGGCCGTCTTGCTCAGGAAGATCACCGACAGCTTTTGCTTCGTTCCGGGGTACCCGACGCCGTGTTCTCGGGGATGAAGACTCTTTACGAGCAAGTGAGTCTGCTCACCGATTCACTTGAGGACGGCGAATTTAGCCCGTTGCGTGACGAGATGGAGCTTGAATTTGAAACCGGATCGCTCAAGGTCCTGCATACGCCGGGGCACACTCCGGGTTCGTGTTCATTTCACCGCGAGGCTAACCGGACTCTTATCTGCGGCGACTGTGTCCTCAAACGCATCACGCCAAACCCGATGCTCGCCCCCGACCCGGTCGATCCGACCAAGCGTTTTAAGTCGCTCGCCGAATATCTCGTCAGTCTTGCCAGGCTGCGAAGCCTGTCACCTACTCTCGCGTACGGTGGGCACGGCGAACCGGTAACCGATTTTGAAGAGATATTTAACCGCTATGTCCGGGCAATTGATGAACGTCAAAAACGCGTGATCGCCCTCGCAAACGGCACGGGTACGACGGCCTTTGACGTAGCAAAGCGTTTGTTCCCCGATTCATTCGACCATGATGTGCACAGATTCTTAGCGATCTCAGAGGCTATCGCACATCTTGATTACGCGGAATCGGAAGGTAAGGTCGCAGTTGAATTAAGCGGCGGTGTGGAATTTTATAGAAATTTATGAGATGGAATGGGATTTCTGCCGCACCTTCAGTGCGGAAATCAGGTCACTGCCCATTGACGTAGGCCGTGCTGACACAATATCTTAGGCCGCTTCCAGCTTCATCGAGGCGTTTTCGGCCATCTGTCCGATCGTGTCGGTGATTTTTGTAATGCCGTCAAAGCCCGGTAGCAGGCGGACGCGTTGAGTGACGGTTTTGTCGAGGCCTTCGAGAGCGTCATCGCTAGCAAAGAGCATTCCAACGGCGTATTCGGTGCGGCTTTTGGCGAGCGATCCCTGCCCGACAGGTGCCCAGAACCGGTCGATCACCCAGCGGGCCATCTTTTGTGCAAACTCGCTCTTGTCGAGCTCGAGTCGGGCGACACTGCGGTAAAACTGTGCGTGAACGGCCTCTTCGCGGATAATTCCGTTGACGATGTGCGTGAGGATAGGATGATTAGCGAGAGCGATCAAACGCCGATAGCCCTGAGCGGCCTCCATTTCGTGGATCGCGCCAAAGGTCATGTGAGTTGCCGTAAATTTTTTACCTATCAGATTGGTCAAAATCATCATCAGATAGGCGGTGGCATTGTAGGTCGTTGAGACCTCCTTTCGCACCTGAGTTTGCCATTTATCATCGGTCTCGTAGCCAATTTCGTTTAGGAAACGGTTGAGCACTTCGCCGTGGGTGATCTCCTCGATGCCCCAGCGTTCCATAAATTTGCCGATATACGGGTCTTTGCCGGTCGGTGTACGGAGCAGCTCGCGATGATACATGTCTGTGAGCGTTTCGACATCACGCATGTATAGCAGGACAGGAATGAACTTGTCGTCGATCGGATGATCTTTTACTTCGTGCCACGGTATCGAGTTGATAAATTCAGGCGTCAGGCAGCGCTCCTGCCGCTCGTACCAGTCGAGAACATCTTTATTTGTCTCAAAGTTCATAAAGCAGCAGGTAAAAACTCAATCGTGGTCATTTCCGTATTAACTCCCACTACAAATATAATTCGCAAAACTACTTAGTCCGGATGCGTAAAACCGCAGTCATAATAATATAATAGAAAATATGAAAAAGTTGTATTTTTTAATTCTTATCATTATCGCATCAATGTCAACCGTATTTGCTCAGGAAAACACGCTGGCCATCGATGACGAACGTCGGCTCAAGAACATAAAACAGCTGACCTTTGGCGGAGAGAACGCCGAAGCATATTTTTCTCCTAATGGTAAACAGCTCATCTTTCAATCGAAACGCGACGGCCGTGCGTGCGATCAGATCTATCGAATGAACATCGACGGTTCGAATGTGAAGATGGTCTCGAACGGCGAAGGCCGGACAACCTGCTCGTATTTTCTTAAGGGCGGAAAGCGTATAATTTACGCTTCAACCCATGGCGGGGCAAAGGAATGTCCGCCGAATCCAGATTTTACGCAAGGGTATGTCTGGGCAGTCTATCCTGATTTCGATCTTTATACATCGACTGCTGACGGCAAGGACATTAAGAAACTGACCAATACTCGCGGCTACGACGCAGAGGCGACGGTCAGTCCTGACGGTAAAAAAATAATCTTCACCAGCGAACGCGACGGCGACCTCGAACTCTATTCTATGGACATCGAAGGGAAAAATGTCAAACGATTGACCGATGCGGTTGGCTACGATGGCGGGGCATTTTACTCGCCCGACAGCAAGATGATCGTATATCGCCGTTCGACGCCGACAACTCCTGCGGAACTCGCACGATACAAGAGTCTGCTTGCGCGGCACCTCATCGTGCCGACCACATTTGAGATCTGGGTGATGAATGCCGACGGCACGAACAAACGTCAGGTTACAAAACTCGATAGCGGCAGCTTTGCCCCCTTTTTTACGCCTGACGGCAAAAAGATCATCTTTTGCACCAACTATTTTGCAACCGATCCGCGAAAACGTAATTTCGACCTCGCACTCGTCAATCTCGACGGCTCCGGCCTCGAACGTGTCACATTTAACGAGTCATTCGACGGTTTCCCAATGTTCTCGCCGGATGGAAAAAAACTGGTCTTTGCATCGAACAGAAATGCCGCGAAGGAAGGTGATACAAATGTGTTTATAGCAAATTGGGTTAACTAAGAATTTAATGCAAAGGCGTCAAAAGACGCGAAGGGGTTTAAATCAGATCATTAAAGTCCCTTCGTCGTTAAGCTTGTTGGTATTTCTTGCGGCTTTGCGTTAAATCTCACGCTCTGCGTTATAATGCCGCCTATGAAATTTTTGCTCCCGGTCATTGCATCTATTTTGCTCTCGCTCGTCATAAGCTGCGACAATACCGTTGTAAAATCAGTTAATTCAATCACTGGCCCGAAGTCGTCCGCCACTCCAAAGGATGGTAATTACGATGGCAAGGGCAAAATCACCAAAATTGACCTCAAACTCTTGTCTGTCGAGATGGAGCACGGTGAGATTGCCGGCCTGATGCCGGCAATGAAGATGGAATTTTACGTCTTGGACAAAGCGATGCTCGAGGGGCTTGCTGTCGGCGACATGGTCGATTTTACAATCCTGTAAAAAGGCGGCACAGAGACCATCATCAAGATTGTGAAAACGAAATGACTTCCATAAAATTCTGCAAATTTCACGGCTTTGGCAACGACTATATAGTGATCGAGCGTGATAATCTCGGCGAGTCGGATTCGCTTTCTGAACTCGCGATAGCGATGTGCCGCCGTAATACAGGCGTCGGTTCGGATGGCATCGCCGTACTCCAAAAACGCGACGGCACGGTCGCCGACTATTTTTGCGAGATCGTCAACCCCGACGGGAGCATCGCCGGATTCTCTGGCAATGGCACCCGCTGCGCCGTCGCATATTTACATTACAAAGGCATTTGGACCGAGACGCGCTTACGGCTCGAAACCCGTAGCGGTATCAAAAACTACGATTTGATCGAGCGGATCGGTCATGGCGAATTTTGGTTCGAGGCTGAGATCGGCCGGCCGCGTTTTTCGAGCGACGATGTTCCGGTGTTGACCGGTGGTCGCCGCGAAGCGGTCGTAAATGAGCCGATCGTTGTCGATGGCCGCCCGCATTCCTTCTCCGCCGTCAATATCGGCAATCCGGTCGCGTGCATTTTTGTCGATACATTTAATTTTGACTGGCGCTCAGTCGGGCACTCGATGGAGACGCACGAGATGTTTCCGCAACGGGCAAACATCGTCTTTGTAAAAGTCGTCAACAGAGAAAATATCGAGATCCGCATCTGGGAACGCGGGGCCGGCGAAACCTCAGCCTCCGGCACCTGCTCCAGCGGGGCCGCTGTCCTCAGCTCCTTTTTGCTGAGAACAGGCCGCAAAGTGAGCGTCAAATCCGAAGGCGGCACCACTGATATCCTCTGGCGAGACGACGACGAAATCCTGATAAATGGCTGTGCCAATCTCGTGTTCTGTGGTGAATGGATTGATAGTGAATAGTATTAATTCCGCCATTGACTATCGGTTCGTTGGGAATAAAAACATTCGATATTTATTTCTTCACCCTGAACCGAAGGTGTCCAAAATGTAGCGTCGGGCAGTAGGCTGCTTTTGGTGAAAGGCCCATAAAACTCATCCTTGTTTTTTGCCGGAAACGAGAAAATTCTCGCGCCATATTGGTTGCGGGGCATAACTTTCTTGTAATTCTTGGCTTACAAGTGCTAGAATTTGCTCACTTAATTTACACAGAATCCATATTGATGTTCGCGTCGAAATTAAAACTATAGGTATTTGCGCATTCATGTATTAAATTAAGACTTATTATTTATGAAATAATCGTGAATTTGGGGATTATTGAGGATTAACTGGATGAGCAGGCATTAAATTTCCAATGACTTTATGAACGGCGACTCTCCAAACGTTTATCAATTTGATGAGTTCCGTTTGGATACGGATATTCCCGCCCTTTATCACCGCGACACTCTGATAGACGCGGGCAGCAAGAAGATGCTTCAGGTCCTGGCCGCATTTCTCCGCAATCCAAATACTCTTGTCGCACATTATGAAGTTCTCAATGAGGTGTGGGGAAACGAGCATTTTGACGTGACATCGGACAATGTAAATGAGTATGTGAGTCAGATACGTACGGTACTCGCCAAATGCGCACCCGATCTCGAATATTTCACGAATAAAAAAGGGCGGGGATATATATTTACCTGCGAGGTGAAATCTGACAACAGGCAAATCCCGCCACCGGATATAGAATCCGAAATAAGCCAAAGTGAAGACTCGGTTAAAACTTCACGCCATTTTTCGAGGTTCGCTGTTGCTGTAACAACGATGGCCGCCCTCATCTTTTTGCTTGGAGCATGGATGCTCTATCCCAACAACGATATTGAGGAGGTAAAGCGTGTTGTCCGTGACTCACAGATGTACGAATCTCTCGTGTTGTATAAGTCTCCGACTTTGTTCAAAGAAGCCGACCTCGATCAGTATTGGACATCCGAGCTGGACAATAAATCAAATTATGACCGGCCCAGGATAAGGATGGCTGTAAATAAAATGGTTGATGAGGGGCGCCATTATGGAGAAGAATCAAAAAACGAACAGTTTGAATTTCAAAATATCGACATCGATACTACGGGTGAGATTGCGGTCGTAAAAACGCTCGAGAAATGGTTTGTAGCGGTGTACCACACGGACGGAACCCTGCTTAGGAATAGAACGATCGGCCCCTATTTTGTCAGTTACATAGTGCGAAAGATCGACGGCCGCTGGCTGATCGAAAAATCAACCACCGGCCGGGTTAACCGACCAATTCCACGTCTGACTGAAATAGAAGCAAATGACGAAATAAAAGCCGGACAGCAGTTTTTTGTCAAAATTAGCGGACAGGATTTTGAAATTGAGACTGTTTTCATTGAGGCCGTTGGCCCGGGGTGTCCTGAGGGCAAAGCCTGCAAAGTGACAAACGCATCGCTGCGCGAGAATTCTAAGCTAGCCGTGACGGCACTGGACAATGTCCCTATGACACTTTCGTCCGGGAATTTCAAGATCGTCGCTTACAATGGTGAATCCCAGCCTTCCAACCCGCTGTATTTAACCGTGCCTTGATTTCAATCCCGATTTCCGCCCCGGGTTAGAATGCGTATGGGGGACGACTCGCAAATCAATAAAATTAAGGCAGTTTTTTAAAAAAATAGGCTGCCCGATAACTAAAGTTCTCAGACAGCCTAAAGGAGCAGGCCGGGCGGTTTTGCACTTTATCGTGGAAAAATCAAAAGAACTAACTCCACAGCGATTACTCCAAACTATTCCCTATATATACACCGCGATATTTTTAAGGATTTTGGCTCATAATATTTAAAAAAAAATCACAAAGTAGTTTTTTTCGACGGATTTCATACAGATTAATTCTTTGAATTCTTTTAAGAAAAAGTAGTTGACAGATTCATCACTGCAAATGTACTCTCGTTTACACATAGTCGGGAGCATGAATCGAACGTAAGAGGTTTCAATGGGTCGGTCATTTTATCATCGGGGCGAGATCAGCGAACTGCTTCGAGCCTGGAATGGCGGTGACGAGGATGCATGGAACCGTCTCGTCCCAGTCGTCTATGAAGAGCTCCGCTTACAGGCCCAAAATCACCTTCGGCGCGAGCGTGGCAATCATACTCTCAGGACCACGGCGCTGGTCCACGAGGTCTACCTTAAAATGGCCGACCAGCGGATGGCTAAATGGGAAAGCCCGGCCCATTTCTTTTGGCTCGCGTCTGAGATCATGCGGCGCGTTTTGGTCGATTACGCACGGGGCCGTAGCCGGAATAAACGCGGGGGAGAGGTCGAAACCGTCTCATTGGAAACAGCATTTCAGGTCGTCATCGAGAATTCGGAGGTCAATATAGTTTTACTGGATAAGGCGTTGACCAAACTCGCGCTGATTGACCCGCAACAGGCCAAAGTTGTCGAGGTTCGTTATTTTGGGGGTTGCAGTATAGAGGAAACTGCGGATATAATCGGCGTCTCAATAGCGACCATCAAACGGGATTGGGCGGCCGCCAAAGCGTGGCTCAACCACGAATTAAATTCACACTCGTAAATTATGAGTCAGGCAGATTGGCAACAGGTCAAAGAGGTCTTTTACATCGCCCTCAAACGTCCCGTAAGTGAACGCTCAGCCTTTCTCGACTCGGCGTGTGGTCATAACCCATCTTTACGTTCCGAGGTCGATGTTCTGCTTGATTCGTACGATAGCGGCTTTCTTGAAAGCCCTCTGCTGACAGATAAAGACTCAAATTTTTCCCCTTCGGAACCGCTCTTTGAACAAGGCAAAACCTTTAGTCAGTATAAGATAATAAAACTCCTCGGACGCGGCGGTATGGGTGAGGTTTACCTTGCAAACGACACTGCTCTCGACCGGCTGACGGCGATCAAGATAATTCACAACGATTCAGGATTTGGAGATCAGGCCGCCGGTCGCCTCATTCGCGAGGCCCGTGCCGCCGCGAGACTTAATCACCCGAACATCTGCTCTGTCTATGAGGGGGGCGAAACTGACGGCCAGCCCTTTATAGCAATGCAGTATCTCGAGGGCGAAATGCTCGATACTTTGATCGAGCGAGATTCGATATCTTTCGATGACGCCGTTGCTTATGCCCGCCAGATCGCGGCCGCACTTGCCGCAGCACATGCGTCAGGCATCGTCCACCGCGACATCAAGCCGTCGAATATCATCATTGACTCACGTAAACATCTAAAGGTCCTCGATTTTGGCCTCGCCAAGGAAACGCATCCGAATTCAACCGACAAAGACGCCAGCGCCATTGGCTTGATCGCGGGTACTGTGACATATATGTCCCCGGAACACGTTCGCGGAATGGAGATCAACGCACAAACCGACATCTGGAGCCTCGGCGTTGTCTTTTACCAGATGTTGACCGGACGGCTGCCGTTTAGAGGTGCAACAAAGGCCGACCTAATATCAGACATTCTAAACAACGATCCCATACCACCGGGTGATCTGATCGGAACGCTGCCGGCCGCTTTCAACTACATTCTTGATCGCGCGCTTCAAAAAGATCGTGCCGACCGTTACGCGAGTATCGAGCGGTTCGATACAGACCTCGCGGAGATTATCGAGACAGGCAGCGTCCGCGATTTTTCAAAAGTTCCCCTTAGAGCCGTCCCTGCGACTGTATCCGTCTCAAGATCAGACGGCCTTTTCATGCGACTGGCTCTGCCAGCATTACTTTTGCTGATCCTCATTGGGGGAGGTTTTGGAGTCTGGCGTTTCCAGGTCGCACCGGGCGCAGCTCAATCGTTCTCGGCAAATTATGTCGGCAGCATGCAGATTGCCAGCCTCTATGACGTAAAGCAGAGTGTGTCGGGAGTAGTTACCGACCTCAGTTTTTCGCCTGATGGCCGTCATATTGCATTCGCAATGAGTGGAAAGGTAAACCGCGGCGTGCACGTGCAGTCGCTAGCCGGCGGAGAACCTTTTCGTGTGACGGATGGCAACGCGATCGACTATTCGCCGGTCTGGTCACCGGATGGCCAGCGACTGGCCTACCTCTCTTTTCGAGACGGCACAATTTCTCTCTGGTCGGTTTCTTATTTCGGAGGCGAAGCTAAACATCTGCTGGAGTTAGGAAAGTCTGGGACGGTTTACCAGCTTCGAAAATGGAGCAACGATGGGTCGAAAATATTTTTTGAATACGGTGAAGGCCCGATGGTTATTGATCTAAAAACCGGAAGTATAACTACTGTCGATCTAACTGGTATCCAGGGCAAGCCCAGCCGCGACTTCTCGGTTTCGCCTGACGAATCAAAACTTTTGATTCCCACTATTAATGACGGCAAAGAGAATCTATGGGTAAAATTTCTCGACAATACCAACGCGCGGCTCATTTCCACAACCATTGAGCGAAATGGCGGTCTGAATTGGTTCCCGGATAGTCATAGATTTACATACAGCTCACATAAGAGTGGTGTTTCTCAGATTTATACGGGTTCAATCGACGGCGGCCCGCCCGAACAGATTACATTTGACCGTATGGATTCGCACAGTCCTGTCGTTTCGCCCGATGGACAACGAATGCTTTTCATGTCTAATACTGGCGAGGCCAATCTATTTAAGACCAATATCGAGTCACAGAAAGAGACTAGCGTAACCGCCAATCTTGACATGAATCTACTGCCCCGCATTTCGCCCGATGGCCGTCGAATTGCTTACGCAACTGTCCCCCACAGTACCAGATTCATAGATGGAAAACTTAAAATAGAGCCTTATGGAAATGACGGGGTCAATGAAAAAATACAACTCGGCCGGCCCGGCTGCTGTGCGGAATGGTCGCCCAACGGAGACAAAATTGCGTTTGTTCGTCGGGCGGGATCTCTTTTTGAAATTTGGACTGCGGCAGCAAATGGAGACGACGAGAACCAAATTACATCCGGCGGCGTAGTTATGCCCGGTTTCTCCATAGCCCCTGCCAACCTTCGCACATCATTTTTTAATTGGTCGCCCGACGGATCAAAGATCGTGTATGCGTCGAAAAAATCGGGTCAGGAAAATATTTACACCTCAACAGTTAATGGCTCAGATGAAACCAAACTTACCAATTTTCATGACGGTATGACAAAGGCCATTAACCCTATTTGGTCCCCGGATGGAGATAAGATTGCATTTGTAGAAGCCACGACTACCGGATATGCACCTAGTTCTAATGACAACAGTATCGCGATCCACAACAAGGGATCTATTTCGGTCATCGGCAAATTCGAAACGAACATTTTACTGCTGACAAGGTCAAATAATGGTAAAAACATATATGCAGCTGTTGCCGGGAAGAAATACTATGATATTTGCATTCTCAACGCCCAAGTCTCAAACACAAAAACATGCATGGCCAGGCTCCACGATGCAATTGAATTGGGAATAAGCATATCACCCGATCAGAAGTGGGTCGTGTACACCAAACGCATCGGCCAAATCGACAATATTTTTCTGGCTTCACTCGATGGCCTAGAACCCAAACAATTGACCGCAAATAACGACTCAAACATTTTCTATTCAGGAGTGACTTGGTCGCCTGACTCAAAAACTTTGCTATACAGCAAGCAAAGTGTGGGAATGAGAATCTCACTTATGTCAAATGAAAAAAAGGAAAGAGATTAATAAATGGACGAAAACGAAATTCAAATACGTATTGGTTTTATGAGAGCGATTGGATTGATTCTCGAAAATTCAGAACCATCCGTCAAGGCAGGAATTATCGCAACCCTGAACTCTTTTGGCGACAGCCTTAATTTAGAAATAGAAAAGGCTCATTATTCTACAGTTGCTTCTGACGCAGGTGTTAATCCATGTACACCTCCCTTAATTTGGGATCCAATTTTAGGTATGTGTGTATGATCTGAACTCCCTAGCAATTTTGGCTAGTTTATCCGTTCCGACGGGAAGACGGGTCGGGTTGGTTCGGGACGGTCGGGGGAGGTGTGGCGGTGTATGATTTTCCAGTCTTTACCGATCAGTTTAAATATGAGGGTCATGCGGCCGGCTGAGTTTTCAAGTTTGCCTTCGTATTCCTGGCTTTGTTTCCATTTGCAGCTTACGTAGGCGGTGCGAGGCCCGAGCATTTCGACGCGGAGGCCTGTGATGTCGAGAGTGACGTTTGAAACTTTTGGGTACGACGCGGTGTTATTGGCCTTTACGTTTTCCCAGCCGATGGTCGCGGTGCCGTTGTTATTAAAGATTAAGATACGGTCACTCTTTTCGTACGACGACATGACCTTATCGACATCGACCTGCTTTATACCATCGATCAGCCGTTCGAACGCATCCTGAACGTTTTTAGCCGGATCAATCTTACCCGCCGCCGCTTTCTGGCCAAAAGTTGAGAATGTGAGAGTCAAAATACAGACTGTATAAAATAATAGATTTTTCATAATATCGCTACCTTAGCGGAAAATGTCCCCACTCGTGAGTTTATAATCCGGCGTTAATATCCTGCAACTTTCATTAGTAAAACTATTTTTTTAAAGTCAGATCATTACCCGATTTCGTGCCACAAAACCCCACAGTTTGCACGATTTGGGAAATTTTTTTGCATATCAATCGCTGGAATGCCGGATTTTATGGCGTTAATGTATTAAAACCGCACGCGGTACGATATTTGCAGTCGAAGCCAGTAAATATTGAATATCTCACTTCAATTCTCTTCCACAGAAAAAAATCACTGGTCAGGAGGACGGTCTAATGTATAAGACGTTTCGAGGCTTTTTATCAATTCTTGTCGGGGTGGCGGTGTTATCGACAAACGCTATGCTGGTGTTTGGTGCCGGGGCATCGGCCAAAACGGTGAATCTTCCGGCTCCCGAGTTTCAAAATGTGACGGCTGACGAAGAAGATATTCCGGACGTCACAGATCGAGTCGCCCGGATCAGTTTTTTACAAGGGGAATCGAGCATCCGGCGTCTCGGGGCCGAGGAGTGGGAAAAGACGACACTTAATCTGCCGATCGTGGAGGGTGATGAGATCACAACCGATGGTGACGCTCGGGTTGAGATCCAGTTTGATAAGAATCAGCACCTGCGCATCGCCGAGAATTCTTATCTAAAGATCGCCAATTTAAAAGACGAGGGCATCGCCGTCAGCCTTTCGCTCGGGACATTGAGTTTGCGGATAACCGCATTTGATAAGGACAAGGCATTTTTTGAAATCGACGCGCCAAAAATGACGCTGGCCGTTCAACGTGCGGGTGCGTACCGCGTCGATGCCGGCAAAGAGGGCGATTTGGAGGTCCGGGTCAGCGCGACCGAGGGCGGCGAGGCACGGGTTTATTCAGACAACGCCGGATTTACCTTAAAAAATGGCCGCAGCACGCGTATCTTTATCGACGGCCCAACGGCTGGAGAATGGGCAACTGCCAATGCTTCGCAATTTGAAGATGATTTCGGTATCTGGTCGCTCGACCGCGACGCCGTAATTGCGAAAAAGCTCAAGGACGCACATTACGACAGATTTTACGACAGCGATATCTATGGTGCCGACGATTTGAACGACAACGGCGATTGGGTACATACCGTAAATTATGGATATGTCTGGCGACCGAGCCATGCATCGATCAGCCGGTACGCCGATTGGTCGCCGTACAGATACGGACATTGGCGCTGGATGCCGCCGTACGGATGGATATGGGTCAACGACGAGCCATGGGGTTGGGCGACGTATCACCACGGACGTTGGTTTTACGATAACGGCTATTGGAACTGGTCGCCATACGGCTATTACCGACATAACCGAAGCTGGTGGTCGGGGGCTTTGGTGGTGATCTCGATCATTAATCGTAACATCTGCTGGTATCCGCTGCCATATCACCTCCGCCGGAACAACTATAACGCTAATTACACCAGACCCCGGAGAAATCCCAAAGTTAGGGGACAGGAAACAATAGGTAAGGTCGGTACGCCCAGAGTGACGAGAACGCCCGTTGACGTTGTGCCCGAAGTAAACAATGCAAAAACTAGGACGCCAAGGGTCACGCCAGTGGATAAAGTGCCGCCAATCGGCGTTGTCGGGATTGATACCAAAGATTTTGGAAGCAAAACGAGATCAATTAGGACCGTGTCGCCGGCCGTGGCGAAAACGCTGCTGTCCAAACCTGATACGGACGGTACGGAGATGATTTTGCCAAGCCATACGGGAAAACATCGGAATTTCGGTCCTGAGATCGCCGCCGAAAATCCGAAGATCGGTGTGGTCGCAGCTCGGACCGAGGTCGGAGCGGCTCCGCGAATTCCGGACCGGCCGATGGACAATGTGCTGCAGACAAGGAGTGTTTTTGGCGATCGTAAACCGATGATAACTAACGTCGATCCTGTTCCTGTCCGACAGATCGATGGGGGATCGAGCGTGCAACGCAAGACCGGTGCGGTCGATCGGCCTCCGGTCGTCAGGCAGATAAATCCGGAAACACCGCGATACACAGATCCATCGACACCAAAGGCCTCGCCGCAATTCGAATACAAGCAGATGCCGAGACCCGTCCCGTCGACGCCTAAGGAGTCGGTGCCGCGTTATAATCCGCCGACACAACATGAAAAACCTCGATATACTCCGCCACCAACGCGGGAAACGCCTCGCACTGCACCGCCTCAGAACAGGGAAAAGCCGCCGCGCAGCAATCCGCCGCCGGTTAAGAGCGAGCCAAAACCGGAGAACAAACCAGCACCGCCGGCGTCTCGCAAGGAAAAACCGGACAGAGTATGAGATCCCTAAAGCTGAAGGGTTGCATTTGCAGAAGAAAAACGGGAACATAATTTCCTTTCCGATTTGGCCCCGGTTTGTGCGATACTAATCGGGCAATACCATAAAACCAAAGGGGGGAACTAGATGTTCTGCAAGAATATACTGTCAGCAACGTTGTCATTTGTTGTTTTGTTTCAGTGCTTTGCGGCTGATTCTATTGCCGGAGTTACGTCCCAGGATCAGCGGCTCGAGGTCAGGGCGTCTGAAACGGAACAGCTCAGGGTTTTACTTGCAAATCAGAAGGTAAATGCCCTTCTCACTGATAGAACCCGAGTCATAGGCAGGGTTAAAGAGGTTCGCAGCGGCACAATAGTGATCAACGTCGGGAGTTCCGAGGGTGTGTCCGCCTTACCGCGAGGTGATCAAAGCGTTGCGACCGACCGTTTCAACACGCTGGAAATCGGCTCGTACAAAGGAAATAAGCGAGGCATATTGGCAGTGGCTTTAGGAGCGGCCGGATTGGCGCTGGGAGTATTGATCGGTGCCGCAGAAATCGACAGTCTCGGCGGCGAAGGCTCAATCAATGGTGCGGGCGTCGCAGTCATTGTAGCCGCAACCGCCGGTGGAGCCGCCGCAGGCTACGCATTGGGCCGAAATTTGGACAAGAAACGGCTTACGATAGTGATCGTAAAGTAAAAGCAAAGTTGCGCCTATCAACTACAATATGAGACGACGGCATTATTAACCGCTGTAATTTTTCGTGGCAAACACTTACGGGTTTGCAAGAAAAACGGCCTTGTCCACATCAGCCGTATTGCCGACGACCACGAACCTTAGATTCCGCATATATTTATTTGCGGCGGCCTGTATTTCAGCGGGTTTTACCTTTCGCATACGGTCGAGAAAATCGAGCGAGTTTCGCCATCCCCCGCCAATCAATTCGTATTGTGCAAGCTCGGCGGCCTGGGCGGCGTTAGTTTCCTGTTTTAAGTAATAAGTCGTCAAAAAATATGCCGACATTCGCCTGATCTCTTCCTCATCAACGGCATTTCGCCTCAGATTTTGTATCTCGCCGAGCATAACGGCAATCGCCTCGTTTGGTTTATCGGTCGAAACAGAGATAGATGCCGTATTCACGGAATGTTCGGCGAGCTCCGCATCAGGGGCGTATGAGAGATTTCGCCTCACCCTAACCTCCTGAAAAACCTGTGATTGTAAGATCGTCATCGCCGTCCGCATCGCGTAGTAATCAGGGTCGCGGAGCGATGGAGCAGCGAATGTGCCTTTGACATAGTTTGTGTCAACCGCTTTTGCAGTGACATCAACAGTCGGTTTTGTAAAATTAAGGCCCGCGAGCTGCGTGTCCTTATAGTTGCCGCGAGGCAATTTACCAAATGACGCCTCAATCCGGTTTTTCAAAACTGTGGGTTCGATATCGCCGACAACGACGAGCAGCAGACGCGAGGTCTGCATCAGATTGCGATGGTAGGCGGCCAGGTCTGAAGCTTTAAATTTTGAAATATTGGCAACAGTGCCCTGTGGGCTGTTGGAGTAAGGATGGCCTGCAAACAGAACGCTTGCATTCTGAAACTCAAGCGAACCTTCAGGTGAATCGGATTGCGATCGCAAACCAGTTATAAAATTTCCGCGCACACGTTCGACATCTTCCGGTGCAAACGTCGGATTTAGGGCGACATCGGTAAATATGTTCCAAGAATTTTCAAAATTCTGTTTCGTCGATGCCATTGCCATTACGCTAAAATCGTAATTCGATCCGGCTGAAATGAGGGTGCCGACACTCGAAGTTTCTTTACGCAGCTTTTGGCGCGGATAGGCTTTGCTGCCCTCGATGGCTGCATTTAATGTAAAGCTTTCGATACCGGCGTTGTCGGAGGTCAGGTTTCTCACCCCTCCTCGAAAGAACAGCCCGGCCGAGACAGTCGGTGTGCCGGGGCGGCGTTTGATGAGGACCTTCATCCCGTTTACATCGAACTCGGATATCTGGCCGGCCGCAGTTATTGTTTGTGCCTCAACCGCAGAAAGCGGAGAAATGACAAACGCGAATAAGAGAACGATCTTGATCATTGGTCGAATCATTATTTGGCACCTCCGATCAGGTCTTCAGGTGTGAGCTTTGCAATCGCCTGCTGCTCCGGTGAGATCAGAGCGAGGCCGATGTGCGGTTTGTTTTGAATATACGTTTTCACGTATTTGGTAATATCGGCACGCGTGGTCGCACGAAGATTTTTGTGATAGCCGCGAAAGTAATCGATGCCGGTCGTTGACCACCAGAAACTGAGCGTCCTTCCGTAATCGCTGAGCTTTTCACGGCTAAAGAGGTCGTCGGCCTCGAGCAGGGTTTTGGCGTTTTCGAGCTCTGCGTCGGTAAAATAATCCGGCTTGTCGAATTGTGCGATTTCGCTATAGAGAGTTTTGAGAGCGGCTTTTGCCTTTTCGGGTGTGGTGGACAAGACCGCCTGTATCGGGCCGACGTTCCGTTGGGTGTAATAGCCTATATTCGTCCCGGTCGTCAATTGCGAATCGACCAGCGCCCGCTGAAACCGTGAATCCGGCTGGCGGATGATAAACGAAAATACATCCGCCGCATAGGTCGCCGCATTGTCCTTACCGATCGATGGTCCCTGCCAGCTGATCTGAGCAAAGACGCTCTGGACCGGCTGGCTGACGATCGCCCCTTCACTTTTCAATAACGGCGGATGTTCGACTAATGGGAACTTTATAAACGGATCTTCAGAGCGTTTCCAGTCGCCAAACAGATCCTCTGCAAGCTTAAAAATATTCTCAGGGCTAACGTCACCAGTGACGACCAGGGCAGAATTATTTGGAACATAATAACGGGCCTGAATCAGTCTCATCTGCTCGGTGGTGGCCGCCGTCACTGTCGCTTTTGTTCCGCCGGGGCTTTTTCGAGTCGGATATTTGAAAAAAAGCCGTTCGAGTGATTCCTGATTGAGATAATAGCCGGGCTGCGACAGATTTCGGGCGAGTTCGGCGAGGACGATCTCTTTTTCACGGGCAAATTCCTCCTCATCAAAGACGGGGAAGCGGGCCGCGTCCTTAATAAACCGCATCGCCGGGAAAATATTTGGGCTGGTTGTCGTGAAATAGTATTGAACGACCTCTTCGCGGGTGGTGCCATTATTTACGATACCGAGCTGATCGATCTGGCCCATATAGCTGACGTCACCAATCGCTGGTTTGAGACTTAGCTCAATGTCGCAATTAAATTGCCGGTAGGCCGTCGCATTGCGAAATCGTAGAAACTCGCACCGGAAGATCGCGGTTGCCTTGTTTGACTTAAAGAACATGTGCTCATAGAGATGCGAAAGCCCGTTGAGCTCCGGCGGCTCGGTAAATGAACCGTTTCGCACCGCGAGCTCGATAGTGACTAGCGGCACAGACGAATCGGGCAAAACGATGATCTCGAGTCCGTTGGCGAGAGTTTTAGTGACTATCGGTATCTCATAGGCGGGCTGTTTGGCGGAAGCGGTCGACGGAACTGCCGCAGTCTGAGCCGGGTTCACCGATGGCAAAAGTGATAATATTAATAAGAAAGAAAAAAGAAATGATTTCACAAAATAACTCCCATAAAAACCCCTATCACTGAAATGTAACATACGGAGAAACATAAATGGAACGCGACAATTTGATGCACGGCGCCCGCACGGCGTTGAATACAGATTTGGATACAAGGGCATGGGCAGAAGAATATTTGAAGGGAAAGACCCGCTCAGAGATGCCCGAGCTGTCAGACGAAGAGTTTGAAAAACACTGGAAATATCACAAACCCGAGATCATGCACGCGGGCGCGGCTGAGGCGATGGCGGCGTTTCGGGAAGACAGGAAACGGGAGGTGTGAGACAAGAGACTGAAGACGGCTAAAATGAAGCCATTTTTCCGGGTAATTCTGCGTTTCGACGATCAGTGAGATTATTTCGTCGTATTCCCCGAAGAGCATTTGTGCTCTTTCTCTGGTCACGTAGCCGCATCTGACTGAGATCTCAATCCACGTCTGTGTTTCAGCTACTTAGCCTTCTTCTCTGGTCAGTAAGTTGAGTAAGTCTCTTCCTTCGGAAAAGACTTACTCAACTCAAAGATTTCCATCGTATCTTCGATGGGTTTCTTGTAGACGAGTAAATTTGGAGTCTCAGGATCTTCTCACCCATTTCTTGACTCCAGTCTCTCATCTCGTTGCTCTCGTGTTCCTAGACGCCTGGCATCGCCTTCTTTAACGGTTTGAGCAGAATCGCCAGAACCACAGCCATCACGAGGGCCATAAGGCCGAGGATGATGAAGAAGCTGGATTGGTACCAGATACTCCAATAAATACCGATCATCGTGAGTTTGTTTCCGATGGCCGTTGCGACAAACCAGCCGCCCATCATGAGGCCGCGCATGCGGATCGGGGCGACCTTTGAGACGAGGGATAGTCCCATCGGCGAAAGCATTAGCTCACCGAGCGACAAGATTCCGTAGGCCAGCAGCAGCCAAAACGGCGAGACTTGGAAAAGATATGCGCGATCTGTAATCGCGGCAATATGCGGTCCGGCGCTGTTATTTGTGATCTTGTTTGCCGTATCCCGCAGCTTGGCTTGAGCCGTAAACTGATTGTTCTGATAGGCCCGAACCTTTGCCAACACATCTTCCGGAACGCCGTCCGCTCGCAGTTTTTCGGTGACCTTTGTCAGATATTCTGCAAACGAGCGGGTACCGCCAAAACTTGCTCCGGCCAATTCGGCATCGTCAATCTCAACGTCGCTCACCTTTTTAGCCTGAGCCTCGGAAACTCCATCGGACCTCAGATAAACAACGATCGTCGAAAGGGCAGATGCAAACGATGAATCGGTCGACACCTTTCTGTCATTTAAAATAAATGAGCCGTCTTGGCCTTTGGTAGTGATCAGAGAATCAGCCACGGCCGCGGGGACGCCGTCGGATTTTAATTGGTCGACTACCCTTGAATTTATGCGGAACGAACCGCCAGATAGCTGCTCGGCAGTAGGTTTTTGGCCCTCGCCGACTGTCGCGGCAAAGTAAAGTACAAAAAACGACAGCCCAGTCAACGTCATTCCGACCGCCATCTTGGTCGGTGTTGACGGTTCCTTGCCGCGCCTGTCCAGGAATCCCCAAAACCAGACGAGCGGGAATGTCAGGATGATGATCCACATGGGGTTGATCGCATTTGAGATCGTCCCGGTCACGTTCCACGCGGTATTATCATCCGCCCAATAGGTGAGCGTCGAGCCATTTTGATGAAACACCATCCAGAAGACGATGACGATCAAGAATATGACGATCAACGCCATGATACGTTTCCAGTCCGGCACCGAATCCATCAGAGACTGTTTGCCCCTAGCTTTGGCGGCGTCGCTGCCCTCGTCCTGATGACTGATGCCATGTGGTGGAGCATCGACGGTGGTTGCGGCGGTGTCGGCCGCCGTATCGGCTCCCTGACTTGCCCGGGCCTCTTTTCTGGCGGCGAGAGCATTAGGGTCTTCGACGATGTTCTTGTATCGCCAAAGTATGGCGACCGAGATGACCATGCCAAAGGCGGCGACGGCAAACGCAGCATGAAAACCAGCAATTTGCCTGACAACCTCCATAACGATCGGAGCAAGAAAGGCCCCGACGTTAATACCCATATAAAAAATATTGTAGGCGCGATCCTTCAGGTGGCTGCCTTCGGGATAGAGGTTGCCGACCATCGTCGAGACGTTCGGCTTAAAGAAACCGTTACCGATGACTAGACACGTGAGTGCCAGATAAACAGCCCAAAGTGCCGGTATCGAGAGCAATCCGTGGCCGGCCATAAAGAAGAAACCGCCAATCATCACCGCCTTTCGATAGCCCGTAAATCTATCGGCGATAAAGCCGCCGACCAGCGGACTCAAGTAAACAAAAGCGAGATAATTAGCATAAAGCGCCGTCGCCTCGCCGCTCGTCCAGCCAAATCCTTCCTTTGGGTCCTGCAAATATAGAGTGAATAGAGCGAGCATCGAATAGAAGCTGAACCGCTCCCACATTTCGGTGCCAAACAGGGCGTAGAGCCCGAGCGGATGTTTGTTAACATCCTTGCTAAAACCGCTGCTGTCTATCGTCTCTGCATTTGCGCTCATAGATTTTATTTCCTTTTGCTGTTTAAATTATGAGAAGAGTTAGGCAAAATATAGCAGATAAACTGTTTATCCAAAAGGAGAAACTATGCCTAAACAACTTTTCTGCTCGCTTCTGGCCGTTTTGTGCCTGATGGTTTTGGCGTTCGCCACAGACGCTCAGGTTTCTCGTGCAAGCGTTTCGGCCGCCGAGGTCAATGGCACATTTAAGATGAATTTTGCTGGGAAGTATAAAGATTTTTCAAATGAGATCAAGATACTTGCCCTCGGCGGCGGCAAGGTGCGAATAGCGTTTGACCTCGTATATCCATACACACTCGCGAACGGCGACCCGATGGTAAACATCGGCACGCTCGATGACGAAGCCTCGATCACAGGCAACACCGCCATCTTCGAATCCGACGATCCCAAGTGTAAGATCACGATTAAATTTATCAAAAAAGGTACGATTAAAGTTACGCAAGAAGGCCTTGGCGGTGAATGTGACTTTGGCCACAATGTGTCAGCAAACGGCACGTACCGGAAGGTGAACGGAAAAAAACCGAAGTTTGAGGAGATGCAATGATACTAGCAATTTTGGCAGTTTGGTTCGGATATAAAAAGGGGCGCGATTCTGGCCGTAGCGGAATCTTGTGGGCGTTTATCTGCGGGCTGACGTTTATCGCCGTGCAACTGCTGGTCGCTGTTGGATTTGGTGTAATTATCGAAATTGGTATCGAATTGTGGGGTTGGAAAGCGACGCTATATGATGATCTCAACTGGGTAATAACAATTGCCTCGATCGGAGCGAGTATTGTCAGCCTTGTTCTTTTGTTTCGTTACCTGGACAAGGTGCCGGTTGATGATTTGCTAATGAAAGAGCCGCCGCCGCCGCCGCCGGCGTTCGACCAAAATCAATAGATTTTTTTATGGAATTATTTCAAAAACTCGGTGCAGAGATCGAATCTCTGTGGATTGAGAAAAATTATAACGAAGAGTTGCTGCCGGCCATCGCGGCCGACGCACTGAAACGTGCTGATCTGCCGTCAAAACTCACGGCCTGGGATGTTGTCGAGTGGTCGCTGGGGCAAACGGCGCTGCCGCCGCAGCGTGATCTGCAGAGCAATTTTGGAGATCCGCCGATCACGATCTATTCTGGGGCACGGTTTCATATCGACGTCTATTTTTGGTTTGAGGGGACGACGGCGATACACCAGCACGGGTTTTGCGGGGCGTTTCAGGTGCTGCTCGGGTCGAGTATCCATAGCTGGTACGAGTTTGAGCGGCGTGAGGTGATAAATACCTTTAGCGAGATCGGCGACATTAGCCTGAAGGTCTGCGAGATACTTGAGATCGGAGCGGTACAGGAAATCTGGGCGGGGAAGCGTTATATCCACTCGCTTTTTCATCTCGAAATGCCATCGGCAACCATTGTCGTGCGCACCGACCGCTCGCCGCTGCATCTGCCGCAGTATGCGTATGAGAAGCCAAATTTGGCGATCGATCCCTTTTTTGAACAAGGCACGACGACCAAAAAGCTACAGATACTCGCCGCGTTGTTTAGGGCAAAACAGCCCGACGCGGACCGCCTTGCGACTGAGCTTCTTGAGACGAGCGATCTGCAGACTTCGTTTGTGATACTCAAACGGCTGCGGCATCTACTCGGTTCCAATCAGCTCGAACAGATATTTAAACTCGAGGGTCCAAAGGTGCGTTTTGCAAAGTTTCTCGATGTCGTCAGCCGCCGCCACGGCACGAGCGGCGAGATTTTTAAGCCGATCTTTGACCGCATGGACGTTATTGATGAGATCGTCGGCCGACGCAGCTATGTGACCAATCCGGAACAGCGTTTCTTTATGGCACTTCTGATGAATGTCGATGGCCGGACGCGTATATTTTCGCTGATCAAACAGCGATTCCCGGACGCCGATCCGGTCGAAAAGGTCCTCGACTGGACATTTGACCTCGCCGAAACCCGCGTCGTCGGCATCGAAACCTCTAACGCCCTCGGCATCACCGATTTTGGCGATAAGGAAATGTTTGTCCTCGAAAATCTGCTAAAAGATAAAACGGAAGATGAGATCAAAGAGGCATATGCAGCGGAAAACTCTGGGGCCGATGCGACTGCCGCAATAGAGAAAGTACGCGGGGCCGTGATCTTTCGGCCGCTGCTAAACTAATTTGAATTTGCGGGAAATTCAAGATTAAATTAAACTTTCTAAGGTTGCCCTTGTAGCTCAACGGTTAGAGCAGCGGACTCATAATCCGTTGGTTGTAGGTTCGAATCCTACCGAGGGCACCACTCCGTTCCTTAAAATTCAAAACGAAAAAGTATATGTAAATCCCGGATTTTTCCCTTGGATCAACAGGAATGAGAGGGCGTGGGTGTCATTGAATGAATAGGTCAGGCTCGGGTGGACCTTAACGCCGTCGAACTGGATGAAGGACGAGACCTGAGGGTGCAGTCTGAGGCTGAGTCCGCCGATCGCTCGGAATCGGCGTTCGAACGATCCGTAAACAACTCCAACGTAAGGGGCGATTGGCAGGCCGGTCCAATATTCGAGGTCTTTGCTTACGGTGAGATAGACCGAAGTGCCGCGGGGTGTGCCGATGCGGTCGGAACTGATGCCAAAGATGACTGCGGGGCGGTTTAGCGTTTCGGTTACCGGGATCAGCGTGAGCAGCGGGTGGACCTCGCCGACCTTTGGGTTGTATTCGAGGCCAAAATGTACGCGAGGGTGCCAGCGGTAGATGAGCGTCGAGCGCACGGCGGCCCGGTTGACCTGGCCGGTCAATAGCCGAATGCCGGCGGTGAATTTTTTAGGGTTATCGGCCGTCCCCCGGACAGCCTGGCCTTCGCCCGGTCAGACTGGTCAGGCAGGAACGAGTGAGGCGTTTCTGCTTTTTGATTTTTCCGCTTTGGCGATCTTTGCCGCCTCATTGATCTTTGGCAGCAGCAGTTTATCGAGTTCCTTTCTTAGCTCAACGGGTTTAATGATCCCAATCTCACGCCAGACAATTTTTCCGTCGCGGTCGATAATGACCGTCGCGGGCAGGACGGAGCCCAGGCCGAATCGCTCCATATCGGTCGTTGCGGCGCCGAGCCATACGGGAAAATTCACTTTAAATTCGCGTATAAATTTAAGCACCTTAGCGGAATCCGCCGCCAAGTCACCCGCCGCACCGATCACCTGTACGCCGAGCGGGGCGTAGTCGTTCTGTATCGCCGAGAGATCCGGCATTTCCTTTTGACATGGCACGCACCAGGTCGCCCAGAAATTGAGTACGACAACTCGGCCCCGAAAACCGGCGAGGCTCTGCTCGGCACCGGTCAAATCTTTTAGAGCGAGAACAGCATCGCCTGAGACCGGAACCGGTTTGACGGGTTTTTCATCAAGCACTTTTAGTGAATTTACCTTTAAAAATCGCTTATCGCCCTCCGTGCGGAGTTCGCCCTCGATCTCGGCCATTTTAGGCACGATGTCCAGAAAGTCTTTGCCATTTGTTTTGAACAAACCCTTTTCCAGCGTATAGAGCGTAAACCCCTTTTCGTTCTCGACCGAGAGTGCCTGTGGCAGTCCCTCGTCAGAGCATGCGGCGGCACAGGTGATATCGGCGGTCGTGCCATAGGGAACTTTCTTACGGTCCGGGGACTCAAACCAGCACAGAGAACAAACGACCTGGCCTTTTAGCTTGACCATGCCGTCCTTTTGCGAAAAGGCAGAGGCCGAAAGCAGGGCGAGGAGAAAGACCAGAAATAGGATTTTGTGCATTTATTTAATCTTGTCGACCCATCGTCGGTGAATATGCAAAGTCTGGGTTTAGCCGTTTGGCGACGGATTCCATTCGAAGTTCTTAGTTTGGCTTTGTGGCTTATTTTTTCAACTCTTCCTCGATCAACGCTCTCAGGTCGGCTTCGCCAAACCGGGCGAGTTCACGCCCGTTGACAAAGAATGTCGGTGTTCGGCGCACGCCGAGGCTCTGGCCGTCTTTTTTGTCGCGTTCGATCTTGGCGGCCAACCGGTTTTCTTTAATAGATTGGCTGGCTTTATTGAGGTCGAGGCCTAGTTCCATGGCGTATTTATCAAAGAGTTGATTTATATTTGGTTTTGGCGCGGTTGGAGGTGCTCCATGGACGGTGCCCCACTCTGGCTGTTTTTTAAATAGGAGTTCCTGGGCCTGCCAATATTTCCCCTGTTCGCCGGCCGCCTCGGTAAAGGTGGCGGCGGTAACCGAATTCGGATGCAACGGCATATATCTAACGACCAGTTTCACCTTACCGTCATAATCGGCGAGTATTTTTTTAACGATCGGTGCAAATGCGGCGCAGGACTCACATTCAGGATCGAGAAATTCGACAAGCGTTATCTTGGCATCCGCCGGCCCGAGCGTCGGGCTGTCCTCGCGGACAAGCGCGCTGTTGGCGGTGACCGCCGGTTTCCGTTCCGATTGGACCGATTCTCGGTAATAGCCCGTCCCAAAATACGCGGCGGCGATCACGGCCGCCACGATCACTCCCATAATTATTACATCTTTTCTCATATTACTTTGTTGTCCGATCTATAGAATATCAGGCAGAGGGCCACACTCGTAAACGCGGTGAGAGCCATCAGTGGAATTGTAATAAATCCTAGCCACTCAATCTGGATCGAGGTGCACGAAATGCCCTCGGTACATGGCGTTATGCTGTCGGGAATCAGGCCATAATATAGCAGATTATGATAGATCGAAACTAACAGTCCGGCGAGGCACAGCGGCAATGCATAGCTCTTGACACGCGGATCACGCGTTACAATGCCGACACCGATGACGATAACCAACGGGTACATCGCGATCCGTTGATACCAGCACAACACGCACGGCGGCAGCTGCATCACCTCGCTAAAAAATAAACTGCCGGCGCTCGCCACCAGTGCTATAAACCAGGCCAGATGGAGCAAACTTCCCCTTGACGGGGAATCAGTCAGGCCGCCGGTTTGCTCTTCATTTCTCATAACTGTGTCAGCGACATAATCAATATTATTATAATGTTACGAAATCACATTACGCGATTGAGAAAACGAAATCACGCGGTTAATGAGAAGTTTACACAAAGTACACAGAGAGAAGACAGAAAGCGCACAGAGAAATGCTTAGTGGTCTCCCTCTCTTCCCTTTGTGTCCTTTCAACTCCGCGGCCAGTACATAATTATAAAAACGCCGATCAGGGCGACCGTGCCGCCGATCAGGTCAAACCGGTCGGGCGGCGTTTTATCGATACCCCAACCCCAAAGCAGTGAGAGAACGATAAAAACACCGCCATACGCAGCATATACGCGGCCAAAGCTCGCGGGCTGCAGCGTAGGCACTATGCCGTACAAAACAAGCAGAACTGCTCCGAGCAGAGCGTATAAAATGCTCTTACCCTCGCGCAGCCAAAGCCACACCATATATCCGCCCGCGATCTCGCACAGCCCCGCCGCGATAAAAAAAGAAATGGATTTTGCTGTTTCCACAAGAACGTTGAATCCGGATTGATTAAAAAGAGATTAACACAAAGAAAACAGAGCGAAGACACTGAGAACACGAAGATTTCTCTGTGCACTTCGTGTCTTAGCTCAGTGTCCTTTGTGATAAAGGTTTAACCGTCTGGAAAGAGGTTATTCGGATTTATTCAATATTGCCTTCAGATCGTCAGGCACCGGCATCGGTTCGAAGAACCAGACATTTGCACCGCCGGTGTTGCCAGCCGGGTAGATGCCAAACGGTGTTTTTGTCGAGGCCCCGATAATGCGTATGATCTGCCCAAAAATCTCTCTCGGTGACCGTATCTTCCAACCCAGTTTCAGCATCCGCCAGTGTATTCGTGTGTGATTGTAGGTTATCGCCTGACCGAGAACGTGGGCCCGTTCGAGGTGGCGAAATGCGAGAGATAGATCGCCATAGGCCAAACATTTGTCAGCACATGCTATCTCAGTGGCGATTTGTTTATCAAGATTGTCCATATTCCTGTCAACCTCGGCAAAAATGCTTACTATAAGAAATTCTTAACGCAAAGTCGCTCAAGACGCCCAGGCGCAAAGGAAAAAAATAAGAAGACATTATCGATTTTAATAAAAATGGCTAACCTCTGCGTCTTTGCACCTTAGCGACTTTTCGTTTAAAAAGTTTTCTCTTTATCTCTTATTGTATAAAGATCAATAGCACACCGCATGGGTCCCAGACGTGAAAAATCTTTGTATCAGCGCCGACCATCTCTGGTGTATCATAGCGGGCGTTTGAGAAATCGCCTTCGTCGATAACATTTTTCGCATGCGCGTGCCAGGCACCTACGTCCTCTACATCGAACTTCATCATAAAATTCTCGGCCCAATCTTTCACGTAGTAATTTTGCAGCCGAAACTTCGCCCCGCCGAGTTCGCAGTCCATCGTCCCGCCCCAGCCTTCTGTCAGCGTGAATCCAAGGGCGGTGTAGAACTTCTTCGAGACCTCAAAATCTTCCGCCGGGGTGTAAACGACCAGTTCTTTTATCGTCGGGGTCATATACGATCATTTTAACCGTAGATTCACTCGGGTGACAATATAAGTTAGTTGCTAGCTGAACTGAAATATCTTCTCCGGTGTACGCGCTAGCTCTCCGCTTTCGGCGTTCAATTTTGGCCGAGGCAATTTCAACGCTGAGTTTACCGAGGCAGAGGCTGAGTCAGCAGACGAGACCTGCTAGTTTTTGGCTCCAAATCTGAATGTCAGCCCGATGCTCGCGGTAAATGGATAGCCCGGTGTTGCATGAATTCGCTCGCCCAGATCGCATGTCTGACAGGTTCTGGATTCGAAGAAATTTTGCGTTTCGAAGTAGCGTTTGTTGAGCAAATTATCGATCGAAAAATTAAGATCGACCCAGCGACGCAGGCGTTTTGAGATCGTGAAATCGACGACATCGTTGCCAGCGGCACGCAGAGTTCTGTCTTCGGCGTCGAGGCGGTAGTTGGAAATGTGTCGCCAGGCAATGGACGCCGTAAATCCACGAAGTTCCGATAGGACAAGCCCGGCGTTTGCAACAAGATGCGGTGAACTATCGACGATCACCCGTTCGCCGGTGGAGGTGAATTCGTCGCGGAAGAATGCCCTGACTACCTTAGTAAATCCACCATTGAAACTTAGATTTCTGGAAATCCGGATCGAATTTCGCGCCTCAAATCCGTACGAACGCGATCGCCCGGCGAGTTCGATGCTGCCATCGTCGGGGATATAAACCTGCTCGTTGGAGCGGTCGATAAAGAAGCCGCTGAAAACTGCGGAAACCCGCGATCCGTTGTACGAGGCTCCGGTTTGGTAAAAATCTGTCGTCGCTATCTTTGGTGAGCTTGGATCGCGGATAACGCCGCGGGCGTCCTGCGACGAGATGCCGCGACCGTAGTTGGCGTAAAACGTCACCGGCAGATTTTCAAATGGCGAAAGAGCGACTGACAGCTTGGGCTGAAATTTCCCCTCGCTTTGGCTGCCTGAGAGATCGGTTCGCGTGTCGCTCAGCTCAAATCCTTGGACATAGTAGGAAAACCGATCGAACCGCAAACCCACATCAACCCGTAAATGGCCGTCGAAAAACGCCATCGTGTTCTGAACATACCCGGAATAATTATTAACTTCGGCGTTGGCCGAGGTAAATAAAACGTCCGGGTTTGTCGCATTTCCAGCGAGAAACTTGCGATTAGGTACGCGGGCAACGGTCGGGTACAGACCCACATTTATTTGATTCAGATGAATATTCGCCCCGGCGGTGAGAAACGAATAGGAACCAAACGCCTTATACGGCTGCAAAAACTGAAAATTCGAGCCTTCTTGTAGCCGCGAATCGTGTTGCTGTATCTCGTCGCCATAAACCGGATCTGCGGCGAAGAACGTAAAATTTGAGAACAGGTTGAATAGCGACCTAGCGACAAACGCATCGGCCTTGAACGTCGAGCCGCTATCAAATTCTTTCCGGTAATAGATCGCACCGCTTCCGGATTTAACGCGCCCGCCGTTCTCGGGGTCGATGAAACCAAAACGGTCGAGTTCGCCGCTTGCTACGAGATCGAGCGGGATCTGTCCTGACGACGTGAAGTTATTGCGTCCGAAATTGATTTTGAATCCGATCGCCTGCTTGTCGTCCAACTTATACGTGAGGTTGCCGGATACGTTATCGCGGCGATATTTGAGCGGGTTGATGAACGGGCCGTCGGTGTGGCTTGGTTCGTAAGCGATAAACGAATCAACATTTTTCCAGTTTGGAGAGATCGCGAAAAAGCCGCGAAACGTTCTGTTTGGACCGCCTTGAATACGTGCCGTAAAAACATCCTGCAGTGATTCCCTCTGCCTGATCTGCACCACACCGAGGCCGGAAAAATCGCCATAAGCTGCTGAAAAAGGGCCGTTAATTATCGAAACATCTTGAACGAGTTCGGGCGAAAGCGATTTTAACGCGCCCAGATATCCCTGGCCGTGGCCTTGTGTTCCTTGATTTTGCTGGACGTTGTCGACGACTATCTTTAGGCCGCCGCCTACGCCGCCGTGATCGAGATTAAAGCCGTATCGTCTTACCTCGAGCGATTTGCCGCCGCCCTCGTGCTGGCCGGCGTTGATGCCCGCATTCAGTGTTTGAATGATCTGGTCGTCACGGCCAAAGAGCGTATTTTTATATACCGCATCGTTTCGCGTTTCAATGTCTGGCGTTAGCGCGTCGTTTTGGATAGTTACGCTTTCGCTGATCGGAGCCAGGCGATACGTTATCTTGGCCTGGATGGCGTCGACCCTATCTGACCGAGAAAAAGTCAGGGCAGTAGGTGTGATATTTTTACCGGTAAACACGATGGCCAACGGCCCTTCTGGCACGATCAAAGAAAATCTTCCCTCGCCATCGCTGACGGCATTGAGTTTTTTTCCTGAAGCATCAACGTCAATATTTACCCCTGGAACAAACTCGAATTGCGGCGTGATAACAGTTCCCTCCAAAAGCCGGGTCGATTGAGCAGACGCTGTCAAAGCTGAGAAAACCAGACAGGTAATCAGCCCTAGATATTTTGCGGACAAAGATAATTTAAACATCAGAAACCCCCGTGATTAGATCGTGCCCCGTCGTGAATACGGTAACACAGAAAATGGATACGTAACACAGTTACATAGTAGCTTTCGCCGGAAAGGGTCTGGTGGATTCAAATTAGTGAGATTCGGTAATAGCAGATGATGGAAGGGTGAGGAAAAGCTTTCCGTTCTTTACGCCTTTTAGGCTGAGGAGTTTGTTTGATAGTTCGACGATATTTGTGACCGCACCACGGATCGCGAGGATCTCGAGGCAGTCGTCGTGGGTTACGTGGAGGTGCATAACGGACAGGATCGTAGAGTGAAAATCATGCTGGATGTCCGCCATCTCATGCTGTAAATTGGCTGTGTGATGGTCGTAAACCAGCGTTAGGCTTCCGATGGCTTCGCCGGTCTCTGGCAAGTCTTCTAGCTTCGCTTTTATCAAAGCCTCGCGCATCAGGTCGCGAAGGGCCTCGGAACGAGTCTCATAACCCTGAACGCCGATAAGGGCGTCAAAGCTGACAAGCAACTCTTCCTCAACGCTGACCCCAAAACGCGACAGATCGCTCATATATTGAACTGAAATCAACTAGATCAATTTCTGTGATTTCTAGAAAATGATGTCGGGCCACGTGCTGACGACCCTTAGGTTGCCTTCCACTGCGATATGTTCCGCGATTCCCAGTTTCCGGTCCAGTTTGAACGCGGCGACATCGAAAAAGATCGAATCGGCTGCCTCGACCCGGATCCGTCGAGGCGAACGCATGCGGCGAATGATCGCCGTTTCGGGATTGTCAGTTTTACTGTCAGTCAGGTCTCTATCTCTCATGACCTGATTTTATCATGTGCAATCGATACCGAGAACATCAAACATTAAATCTAAAATCCACAACATCGCCGTCCTGCATGATGTATTCCTTGCCTTCGACGCGGGCGAGGCCTTTTTCGAGGGCATTTTTGCGTGAACCGCAGGCTACCAGGTCATCGTAGCCGACGATCTCGGCTCGAATGAAGCCCCGTTCGATATCGGTGTGAATTTCGCCTGCTGCTGCCGGAGCCTTGGTGCCGATCGGGATGGTCCACGCACGAACCTCTTTTTCACCCGCCGTCAGAAACGACATCAGGCCGAGCATGTGATAGGCGGCTTTGATCAGTTCGTCGACTCCGCTGGACGAGAGGCCAAGGTCTTTCAGGTATTCATTGCGTTCTTCGGGGTCGAGAGCGACTAATTCAGCTTCAAGCTTTGCACAGATGACGACGACATCGGCATTTTCGCTGGCGGCGTGTTTTTTTACTGCCTGAACGTGCGGATTGCTATCCGGGTCGGCGAGGGTTTCTTCGTCAACGTTGGCGGCGTAGATCGTCGGTTTGGTTGAGAGGAAGAACCACGTTTTCAGCAATGCACGCTGGTCGTCGGTCAGATCGGCGGCACGTGCCGGCCGGCCTTCTTCGAGAAGCGGTTGGATCTTGTCTAGAATCTCGATCTCGAGTTTTGAGGTTTTGTCGCCCGAGGCTTTGATAGCACGATTGGCTTTTTCGCGGCGTTTTTCGGCGGAATTAAGATCGGCGAGAGCAAGCTCGATCTGGATCGTCTCAATATCGCGGATCGGGTTGACCGATCCCTCTACGTGGATAATATTATCGTCGTCAAAACAGCGGACGACCTGAATGACGGCGTGCGTTTCGCGAATATTCGCCAGAAACTGGTTTCCCAAACCTTCGCCTTTTGACGCTCCACGAACAAGGCCCGCGATGTCGAGGAACTCGACCATCGCTGGAACGGTCTTTTGTGCTCTATTCAGCTTTTCGAGAACGGCCAGGCGTTCGTCGGGCACGGCGACCATGCCGACGTTCGGCTCGATCGTCGCGAAAGGGTAATTTGCCGCAAGCGCCGATTCCTGTGCGGTCAGAGCGTTAAAGAGTGTCGATTTTCCAACGTTGGGCAAGCCAACGATTCCTGCTTGTAACATAAAGGCGTTTCACGTGAGCATTCAAAAACTCTAATTTTACAATTTATCGCTGGTTTTGCGAAGGAGAGCCCGTCCTCAATACGGTACAATTTGTGTTTTTTAGTCAAATTAAAGTAAGTTATGTAGAGTTCCCCTAGCCAATTATGTTTATCTCACTGCTTCTCATATCTCTTATTGCATCCGGCGCAATGCCCCTGACCTATCTCGTGGCCGAAAAAAAGCCGCTGTTATGGCGTTTGTCGGCGGGGTGCGTTATCGGATCGTCCATCTATGGCTTGCTGGCTTTTCTGGCCGCATCCTTCGTAGGGTTTGGTCCGGCGACGCTTTTGGCTGTTTTGGTGATCACGATGCTGCCCTTGCTGTTGTTTTGGCAGAGTGATATTCGCAAAGAGTTTCGACGGGATTGGGCAAAGGCAAAGGGTACACTCGAGGGGTTTAATCTGAAAAAATTGAGGCGATTTGCCTACTACGCCTTCTTTTTTTTATTGTTTTGGTTATTTTTTGACCGGACGATGTTTGAGATGAATGGCGGGATACATACCGGCGGCTCGCAAAATCTTGGTGATCTGCCATTTCATCTCGGAACGATTTTTGGCTTTACGGACGCGAATAATTTTCCGCCGCAGAACCCATCGTGGGCGGGAGCGAAATTCACCTACCCCTTTATCGCGGATTTTTTGACGGCCTGCTTTATCAAGCTCGGCTCTGATGTAAAAAACGCGATGTTTGTCCAAAATGTGGCGTGGGCATTCTCGCTATTTGTCATCCTTGAGAGTTTTGTCGTAAGGCTTACAAATAATAAGCTTGCCGGACGCATAGCACCTGCTCTTTTATTTTTGAGCGGCGGCCTCGGGTTTATTTGGTTTGGAAAAGACCTGATGGAATCTGGCAAAGGGTTGTACGATTTTGTCCTGAATTTGCCGCGGGACTATACGATCAACGACCAGTTTCGATGGGGCAATTCGCTTGTCGTGCTGTTTATGACGCAGCGGAGCCTGCTGCTCGGCATGCCATTGACGATTTTGATCCTGTCGTATTTATGGAAAGTTTTTGCAATTGAAAATTTTGACCCAGATACGATAGACGAGCGAAACACTGGAAAAAAACTGAAATCTACCGAAAAAATCGCTGCTTCCCCGCGTAAGCGTGTAACCGCGTCTCTCCTCGTTGGGCTGCTTGCCGGTACGCTGCCGTTGGTCCATATGCACAGTCTCGTTGTGCTGTTTGTCGTCACCGCCTTTCTATTTGTGATGCGGCCGGCTCGATGGCTAGAGTGGATAGCTTTTGGTGCCGGCGTTGCTCTGATTGCGGTCCCGGAGCTGATCTGGCTGTTGACGGGAACCGCGACGGAGTCGACCAAATTCTTTGGCTGGCACTTCGGCTGGGACAAGCGTGATGCGGACGTTTTTTGGTTTTGGTTTACAAATACCGGGCTTTTATTCCCGATATTAGTTGCTGGTATTTGGCTATATGTAACGCAGCGACGCAAGTCTGCCGAGATTGGCAATGAGGTGACGGTGCGACCCTCAAACACGGCGAAAAAGCAAAGTGATGTTGATGAGGACGTCGCGTCCACGCCGCCGGCATTGACGCTTGTACTTTTTTATTTACCTTTCATTTTTCTCTTCATCGTGGCGAATTTGGTAAAACTCGCACCTTGGGAATGGGACAATATCAAGATTCTGATCTATTGGTTTATCGGGACGCTGCCATTTATCGCATTGGCACTCGCGTGGGCATGGCAGCAGCCTCATAAGGGTTTAAGGATTGCTGCGGGAGTTTGTTTTGTTATTTTGATCCTTTCAGGCTCGTTGGATGTTTGGCGGACGGTTTCGGGACAGATAAAATATGGAGTATTCGACGCAGACGCTGTAAAAATCGCCGAATTTATAAAAGTAAGAACCGCACCGAATGCGATTTTTCTGAATGCTCCGACTTATAACTCACCGGTTGTGCTCTCTGGCCGGCAATCAGTAATGCGGTACAGCGGGCATCTGTCGTCGCATGGAATCGACTATTATCCACGTGAGACAGAGGTAAAGCAGATCTATCAGGGTGGTGGTGTGGCGGATATTTTACTTGGGAAGTATAATGTCGATTACGTCCTGATCACACCCGAAGAGCGAAATACACTCAAAGCAAACGAGGAATTGTTTAAGAAATACCCAGTTCACGCCGAGTCAGGGCAGTACCGCGTCTATAAAATAAAATAACCCGCAGATGGCAAAGAAGAAAAAAAATAAAATCCAACCGATAGTTAAGCAACAGGTTATCGTCGAGGAAACGGCAACGACTGAAAGTGAAACAGCCGCGGCTCCCGCCGCGCCGGGTACCGATTACGTCTGGATTGGCGGCTCGGTGTTTATTGTCGTTCTGGCCGCCTTTTTGCGCTTTTATATGCTGGCTTTAAAGCCGTTTCATCATGACGAAGGCGTAAACGGCTTTTTTCTAAAAACGCTTTTTAACGACGGCATCTACAAATACGATCCGGCCAATTATCACGGGCCGACGCTGTATTATATCTCGGTCGTATTTGCTAAATTTTTTGGCTTTGAAACGATCCCTGTTCGCGTAAGCATGGCCATATTTGGTGTGCTGATGGTCGTGCTAGTTCTCTATCTGCGGAGATATATCGGGACGGTCGGCACTTTGATCGCAGCACTGTTTGTCGCTCTCTCGCCCGGCATGGTCTATATTTCACGGTATTTTATTCACGAGATATTATTTGTTTTTCTGAGTCTCGCGATTGTTTTATCGGTATTGTTATTTATCGAAAAGCGAAAGGCGGGCGTCGGTGCGATCGCGTGGATGTCACTTTTGCTGTTTGTTTGTCTCGTGCCGACCTCACTTAACCTGGCGAAGTTTGTGGGCGGGGATAACGAGGGAGCATTGTTCGCGTTCAGGATCGGCTTTTTCATTGCGGAGGCTGTTTTTGTTTACTATTTGATAGGGAAAATGCTCTTGTGGGATGAGGGGCGGCCGATCTATCTGATACTCGCCTCGGCCTCAGTCGCGCTCTTTTTTGCAACCAAGGAAACGGCATTTATCACGCTCGGAACGATGTTGATCGCCTGTTTCAGCGTCTGGGGCTGGAAGAAAATAAGAACGAGTCGCGTGTTTGAAAAGAACTGGTTCAACATCATGCTCGCGGTACACGGTTTATTGATCGTATTTGCTATCTATCAGCGGGAAAACATTGCCGACGGCGGCAAATGGCTGTCGGACACGTTTCTGCCTGTTTCTAAACCTGCCGAGTATTTTGTATTTTACAGCATTATATTTCTTTTGGTCGCGGCGATCGCGGCGTGGATAATGTTTCTCACTGATCTCAAAAAGGTAAACGAAACCGAATTTGTCGAACCCGTCGATACTACATGGCAAAATTTCCGTCGCGGCCTGGGCGGACGGACGGACACGATTATCATCATCGCGGCGTTGGCGGCTGCCTTTATCTACGTGAGCGTGTTATTTTTTACATCGTTTTTCTCATACGCAGAGGGTGTTAGCAAAGCATTTGAGGCCTACGCGATCTGGACTAAGACGGGTAACAAAGACCATACACAGAGCGGCTTGCTCGGGTATGTAAAGTGGGGAATGAGAGTCGAAGGGCCGATCATGATCCTATCGGTGCTGGGCGGACTAATTGCTTTATTAAAAATAAAACACCGATTCGCCATGTTTACCGGTTTCTGGGCGTTAGGCCTGCTGATGGCTTACTCGATCATTCCTTACAAAACTCCATGGCTTGCTTTAAGCTTTTTGCTCCCGATGTGCATTGCAGCCGGTTATGGGCTCGGCGAGATGTTTTCGTCCCGGAATACGAATCTTAAAATGGCCGCCGTGGCCCTTGCGATCATTGGAACTTCGTTGCTTGCGTATCAGTCTTATCAGCATAATTTCGTCCGTTATGACGACGAAGATATGACATACGTTTATGCTCATACGAGGCGTGGTTTTCTGGATATGATCAGCGAGATCGAGCGGTATGCGGAGAAGAGCGGCAAGGGCAAAGACGCGACAATCGAGATCGTCTCGCCAGATTATTGGCCTATGACCTGGTATATGAATAATTACGGCAAGGCCAATTTCCACGGGTCTTTGGTCGACGCCAGCACGGCAGAGATGATAGTTGCTAAAAAGACGGATCAGGACGCTGCAATGATCCAAAAATACTCACTGCATTATAAATACGTCGACGTTTACCCGCTCAGGCCCGGTGTAAATCTTGTTTTACTGGTCAGAAAAGACCTAGCGGACAGCAAAGATCAGGAGATCAGCAAGATACTTGAATATAAGCCGATTCCGGGATCTACACAGTAGTTAATTCCAATTATAAAATCAAAACCATTCCCGCGCCGAGTGACATGTAATATGTCACTCGGCGCGTTTCCATTTGAATAGCCGCACTGTCAGAGTAGTTGACCTTTGTAAAAACGATGGCATCTAAGATTACGCATATCCCCGTCGGCAAACAGCCCGAGGCGATCGATCTTTCGCCCGACGGCAAAGAAATATGGACGGGATTGAATGTCGAGGGAGCGATTGACATAGTTGATACGACAGAGAACAAATTTAAGGAAAAGGTCAACATCGGCGGCCGCCCCTATCGGGTTAAATTCACACCGGACGGCAAGCAGGTAGTCTGCACAATGCTTGCATCGAAGGAAATAATTGTAATCGACGCCGCGACTCGCAAAGTGGTGCGACGCATGATGCTCGAAAGCGTCCCGATGGGCATTACTTTTTCAGCGGATGGCAAAACGGCATTTGTTACGGCTGTCGGCCCCGACGTTGTTCTCAAGATCGATCTCGAAAAAATGGAGATAAAGGGACGTGTCGACTCAGGCAAAGGTCCGGATGGAATTGCCGTCTCGGGATATTAGGAAATAGAATTTTGCCGCGATTTAGGTGCTGGAAATTAGAAAGGAATTCACAATAACAACAATATGAAGAAATTACTATTTATTACGCTCATCATTGCGGCGATGTCTTTGCCGCTTTTTGGACAGAAAACAGACGACAAGGCGGCTGCTCTGGCCGTCGTTAATCAACTCTTCGCCGAGATGGCCGCTGCAAATCCAGCCGGTATTATGGCTGTTCACACACCGACATCCGATCTCGTCGCCGTCTTCAGACAAAAAGACGGGAAATCGCGCGTCCAGTCGATCAACGGCGATGCGTTTTCAAAGATGTTCACCGATAAGACAAAGGTGATGAAGGAGGAAATGTACGACCCTAAGATAGAGGTCAGCGGCGACTGGGCGATGGTTTGGGGCCGATACGTGTTCTTTGCAGGTGACAAACTTTCGCATTGCGGCATAAATCAATTTAATCTCGTACGTACCGCCGCCGGATGGAAAATAGCCAATGGAGCATCAACCATAGATCCCGGCGATTGCAGCGAAAAAGAAAAGACGATGAAACCAACCGGCTCGAAATAATATGTTCCGCTGACTTTGGCATTCCAGGGCAGGACTTATATGCTCAGCCGAAACCTGTCGCATCGGACCAACTTCGTCAAAGATACAGACCCACATTCGCTGTTGCCGTGCAGGTCAATACCAGCGTGCCGCAGAGTCTCGGCAAACCGCTCGGACGTGTTGTCATCGAGATTGCGGCTATCGTTAAACAATATTTACATCTATCAGGTAATCTTTCGGAGCGGCCGGACGCAGTACGTCCGAGTCGCTTTTTTGATGTTCGATTGTTTTTGCGATACCATTTGCGTGTCCAATATTCTTTCTTTTTTCGGAGGTGCGATGAAGAAGTTAATATCCGTTTTTTTACTCGGTTTAATGCTTGGCAGTAATGGCTTGGCAACAGATAATGTCGCCGAAATAGATGCCGCGACCGCCAAGATCATGCCGCAGGTTATCGAATGGCGCCGTTATATCCATCAAAATCCCGAGCTCTCAAATCGTGAAGTAAATACGGCAAAACTTATCGAGAATCAATTGCGAAAACTCGGTCTGGAAGTTCGCACCGGCATTGCAAAAACTGGTGTCGTCGGCATTTTGAAGGGCGGCAAACCTGGCCCTGTCATTGGCCTACGGGCCGACATGGACGCGCTCCCGGTGACTGAGCGGGTCGATGTTCCATACAAATCTGTCGCTAAAGGCGAATACAACGGGCAAATGGTGGGCGTGATGCATGCCTGTGGGCATGATACGCATGTCGCGATGCTTTTGGGGGCCGCTAATGTGCTTGCCGGGATGAAAGACAAGATCAAGGGAACGGTCGTCTTTATTTTTCAACCTGCCGAGGAAGGCCCTCCCGCCGGTGAGGAGGGCGGTGCACCGCTGATGGTAAAGGAAGGAGTGATGGATAACCCCAAAATTGATGCTATTTTTGGTATCCACATCAATTCTCAAACACCGATAGGAACTATCAGATACAAATCCGGTTCGATCATGGCCGCCAGCGATTGGTTTGAAATAAAGGTAAAGGGCCGTCAAACTCATGGCGCCTATCCCTGGTCGGGCATCGACCCAATCGCCGTTGCCACTCAGATCTATACCGGCCTACAAATGATTGTCGCGCGGCAATCCAATCTGCCTAAGGCACCGGTAGTAATCACGGTAGGACGTATAAACGGCGGGGTCCGCGAAAATATAATTCCGAAGAACTCACGATGGCCGGAACCATCCGGACGCTGGACGAAGAAATGCAAACCGACGTTCACGCCCGGATCCGGCAAACCGCGAAGAGCATTGCCGAAAGCATGGGAGCAACGGTAGAAGTTACCATCGACAGGAAAACGCCCGTTACCTACAACACACCCGAACTAGTCGAAAAGATGTTGCCCTCGCTTCAAAAGGCGGCCGGCAAAGAGAATGTTATACTCGGTGAATGGGTCACCGGAGCCGAAGATTTCGCTTTCTTTAGGGCAAAGGCCCCGGCCTTTTATTTCACAGTCGGAGGAATGCCAAAAGGCAAAACGGCCAAAGACGCCGCCCCGCACCACACACCTGACTTTTATATCGACGATAGCCGCCTCGACATTGGAGTTAAGGCGTTTAGCAATATTGTTTTTGATTTTACAAATTAGCACAGGTTTTCGCGCGAGTTTGCGCTTGTCGGAGCCATTAGGGCGATAAGAAGTAACAGTATCTGAAGAATCGAGAGTTTATTTATCGATTATTGTTTGACTGCGGTCGAACCGTTCCGGGCATTGCCGAAGAACCGCCCGTCCCACGAAATAGCGGGGTGAAAACCCATTTGGAGTGATTTTCGATTCCGTAATAAGCGATTATAGATCCACTCTTGCTTTGGCTTGCGACCCCTATAAAAGGAGTGTTTTCAGTCAGCAGTTCAAAATCGTCTTCTTCATCCGCTCCTACAATATCGCTTTCAGTCTCGGTGTTTAGCGAATTGACGACAATCATCGTATAACGGTTAAACGACTGACTGGGATTAGGGGGTAAAATGCCGCCGTTATAATTCTGTACACGGCGGGCAAAAGGGCCGAGGGAAGATACATCGGCCTTGATCAGCCGCCAACGCCCATCCTCACTTAAGGGGTCAATCGCTGCCGACTGTCGCAATATCTGGCGTCTCTTTGTTCCTTGGGGAAGTCCTTCAATTAGGTCATCCATTGAATTGGGGAGTCTGGCACCACGGTAAAACTCGACATACTGGCGGATCGCTTCGGCGACTTCCTCGCCGCGTCGGATTGATTCGAGCTCCTTTTCGCGCTGAATTTCCTGGTGGATCGAAGGCGCAACCGCGAGCAGAGCGATCGCAAAAACAGCCATCACCGCCATCACGGCAAAAAGGGTCATACCGCTTTCGATTTTTTTATTTACGACCCGGACCGTCATTATCATCTACATCATCCTCTTTTCTTTCGGGCCGTCTCGACTCACTCGGCTTTTGAGTTTGAGGCTGAGGTGGACGAGGGCGCTGAATATTATTGGGGATACCTGGTGTTTGCGGGAAATTGCTTGGGTTAAAGGGTGTAAATCCCCCACTTCCCGGCTGCCCGGTCTGACCAATCGCAGTCGCTGCCGCGATACTAACGCGATGCTTAAATCCGAGGGTTACATCTTCTAAAACAACCTCTGAGGCCGATATGTCTACGACTTTAAAGCGGATACCGACGACATCGTTGAGACGAGCTCCAAATGGCGTGGGCTTACCTGTTTCTAGAAAATACGCTGTGTCATTGTTATATCGGGCACGACCGATCATACCTATATATTGTAAGCTCGTAGGTTTAGGCGGAGCCTGGACGGACAGCATAACCGGAAACGAATATGATCGGCCGTCAGGTGTCTGGACGATTATTTGCCGGGGGCCTTCCTGAGCGATCAAATTTGCCGGAATCCTGGTCGAGAGCCGCTGAGCATTTACAAAAGTTGTCGGCATCTCGGTCTGGTTAAAATAGATTCGAGCGTCGGGTGTAAACCTGTCGCCGTTGACATCCATCGGAAACTCACGCGAACCGGCATAAACGCTCTGTGGCGTTACGGAACCTGCAAAAAAGACCGGTGTTGGCGTCGGTGAAGCGGGTTTTGGCGGCTCAGGGGTTGGCGGCGGTGGCGCAACATAAGGTGTCGGCGGCGGCGGTTCGTAAAAGGCAAAGATGTTTCTGCCCGGATCAGGAGCAGACGGATTACCGCGGTAAACGACCGGGACAACTATGTTTAATGCCTCTTGTTCGTCAGTCGGCAATATAAACTTAGAGTTGTTTGCTGCCGGGGAAGCGACCGGTTTTGGAGCGGTTGTTACTTTGACAGTCGCTGTCGTGGTCGAGCCGCTAAAAAAGCTGCGGCCAAATGCCATATAGAGGGCGACGAGCGAGACCAATCCCAGCACGCCAGCGGCGATTATCTTATTTCTTTCGGTCGGGGTTTTGCCTTCTAACAATTTCATGTTCTTCTAAAAACTATTGAGCGACAATAGCCGTATCCACATTCGGCCGGCGAAAATATGCGGCTAATTCTATATGCAGACTCACTGTCTCGCCGTGTGTTTTTCCTTGCTGTTTTGGTTGGGCCTGTGGCTGGTTTTGAAAAGGCTGCCCCGACCCGTAAGGGTTAACGCCCGGATTTTGCCCACCCGTGCCGCGATTCAAAGGGTTTACCACGCCCGGGGCAGATTCGGGTGCGGCATTCTGACTCGGCTGCTCTTTTCTTTTTTGACTATCAGATGGTGCCAACTCCACCGCACTGACAACGATAAACTCACGTCCCGTCTCGATCTCGCGGATAAAGCGGCGAATATTCTGATACGAGCCTTCGACCGTGGTCGAAACATAGATGCCGGGATAAAGGCTCCGGAATTTTGAACGGCCTCTTTCCTCATCGTTCTGCTGGCCGGGATTAAGGTCGGCCGCCTCGAGCGGTGCATAATCCGGGCCGGTCGTATTTAAAAGGCCATAAGCTCTGATAAGTCCATTCAATCGCTGATAAAGTGCAGCCTGGCCAGTCGAAGTGACCGGCAGGAACCGCGTCTCAAAATCATTTATGCTCTCGACGATGCGGGCTACCTGCGTTTCGCTGTCGGTTATATCGCCGTATTTCGACTTTGCCGAGACTAGTTCGGATTCGAGCCGGTCTGCCTCGATCCTATTTTGTGCAAGCTCGTGATTCGACGGAATTACCCAAAAGAAATAAGCAACAAAAGCCATCAGTACAGCGAGGACACCGGCAGCAACCGCACCGATCTCGGCGGGTCCCCACATACCGGCATAGACCTTTCGTGGGCGATTGGGCGGTATTATTTTCCACGGCTCTTCGATAACGACTATCGTTTCTGGTACGACGGCCGGTTCAACGACTACAACCGTCTCGCCACTTTCGGGAAGATCATTGATTTCTATTGGTTTCTGAACGATCTCAGCCATTATTGTCCGCCTCCTTGCTGGTTTTGGGCAATATCGGTCTCAGGGGCGGTCGAATAGCCGTAACCCGGCGTGTAGATGAGCCGGAAAGTGTATTCGGTAAAGGTTATCCGTTCATTCTTTTGCAGATTCTGACCGCGAAGTTCGGCTAAAAACAGCCCGGAATTGTTCATATTCTGAATCATTGTCATTACTGCAGGATAATCGCGGCTGATGACACCAAGCTCCAATTCGGCTTTGATGCGTTCGCCGTCCTGATAGACGTTTTC
This sequence comes from Pyrinomonadales bacterium, assembly GCA_038257355.1. Lineage (GTDB taxonomy): Bacteria > Acidobacteriota > Blastocatellia > Pyrinomonadales > Pyrinomonadaceae > OLB17. The sequence continues at coordinate 56,132 of JBBSJK010000003.1, forward strand.
GACCGAAATACGCGAAGCACTAACGCTGCCGGGCAAAACGGATTCGAGATCGGCGAACAGACGCGACCAACCAAATGTCTTATTTGCGACCAGTTTGTGCGAGGCAGTAAGCAAAGCCTTCTGATCGGGCGATAATAGCTGCTGCACCTTTTCGCCTTCGCCTTTTAACTGTTGTATCTCGGCCTGGCGTTCCCGAATGGCGGTTGTCAACAATTCATTTTTGTCCCTGTTTTCCTTAAGAAGGGCGAGACAATACACACCGCCAAAGATGCTCATAACGAGCAGCAGGCCGGCGAAAAGATACGGCAAAGCCCGGTTTCTAAACGGGTGGGTTGAAAGATTTAGTTTAGTGATCACCTGTTAAATACTAATTAAACTCAAGCCCAACGGGCTAAAATAACAAAATAAAATTCTAACACGAACGAATTCCAATGTCTTTCACGTTTCGAGTGGGTAAAATGTTGCAAATTTAGTTGCGTCGGGGAGGGAGGTGGCGATCAAATTCCTCCTGCGTCATGTCGCGATAGGCGGCGACGCGATTTCGGCCTTCGCGTTTGGCTCGGTAAAGTGCGGAATCGGCCATTTCGACAAGCTCGATCGGGTCCGACGAATCGTTCGGAAACGATGCGACGCCAATACTAACCGTGATGTGATGTGTCTGTTTCGATCTGCCCTGGCGGACGATGCTAAAATCGTAGGCCTCGATGCTTTCGCGGATGCGCTCGGCAGCGGTGATTCCCTGCGGCAGATCGGCGTCGAGCAAAAAAGCCGCAAATTCGTCACCGCCAAACCGGGCCGCCGCATCGCCGCTGCGGAGATTTGTCATTATCGAAAATCCGATCTCCTCGATGGTTTTGCTTCCTGTCAGGTGGCCGTGTGTGTCGTTGACACTCTTAAAATTGTCGCCATCCATCATCAGCACGCAAAAAGGGCGGTTTTCGGCTGTTGCTCGTCCGGCTTCACGGCGAAGCTCTGAAAAAAATGAACGGCTTGAGAGAAGTCCGGTCAGGTCGTCGTGCGTGATCAGGCGGTGGATCTGACGCTGATATTCACGGTCGATCTCGTCGAGCAGGTCAAATCGCAGAATGGTCTCGCCGATAGTGATCTTGTCGCCATTCTCCATCGTCTCGCGTCTTATACGCCGCCCGTTTAGGAATGTGCCATTGCGTGAATCAAGGTCGGTCAGTATATAATTGGTAGAGCTTTTTGCTTCGGCCAGCAACGTTGAGATCTTTGCGTGTTGACGCGAAACCTGTGTGTCATTGACGCGAACATCTGCCTCGAGAGCTCGTCCGAGGACAACTTCCTCACGTTCGAGCGGTATCGGCACGGCGATCAGCTCACCACTCAAAAACACGAGCGCGGGTTTTAGGTCGCGACGATTGATCTCCAAATCGTTCATAGTAAAAGGCTATGTGGAAGATGGTAGCATTTAACAGGATAACCTATTCTTTACAATAATTTCCACCATTTGTTTGCTCAGACCACTAGACCGGGGAACCGAATCTTTTAATTTCGCATGTTGCGGTATTATAATTTCAGTGACGATTTATAGGTTAAGATCGCACAGGCCTTTTGGATGATAGTCGGCTTGTTTCTTGGGCTGGTTTTGGCATGTGCTTGTTCGCATCATAAGGAAGAAGTAGCGCGTCAGGATCGAACAACCCCGACGCACCCATCAGCCAACAATGGCAGGACGCCACCCATATCACATGGGGAGTTGTGTCCTGTGAGTTTTCGTTTGGCAAATTTAAGATCGAAAGGCAACACTTCAGATGCGAAGAGCCAGACGAGAATCGCTGGAAATTTGACCGGCCGCGACTCGATTCATTTAGCGCTCGACGCAGGGTGACTTATTCTGACCTGGGTTTCAATCTACGGCAAAACTTACATTTACCACTGCAGTCATATCTTTATCTATCGAGGTTGTATCGTTGATTCCATAATCGGAAACCTCGGTCGAATCGGCGGCTGTGATTTGCAGCACTCCCATGCGCGCCGAACGGACGGCACCGATCGAATTGCCGGTGCTGGCGGCGATTTTCTCGGCGCGCACCTTAGCGTCCTTAGCCGCCTCGCCGAGCATTTCGATTTTCAAGTCACCGATCTGGGTGTAATAGTATTGCGGAGCGTTCGATTCGATCAGGATTCCCTGATTTATCAGTTCTGTCGCCTCGCGGGCTATGCGCTCGATTTTTTCGACATCGGTCGATTTGATCTCTACCTTTTGGCTGAGGGAATATCCAGTGATCTCTGATGTTTCATTGCCATTTGCATCCCGCTGTTTCAGCGTCGTGGTGGTAATAGACGACACCGTCATCTCACCCTCAGGGATGCCTTTGCCGGCAAGATACTGTTTAATACGCGGCACGCTCTCAGACAGCCCACGATAGGCTTCGGTGAGCTGGGCCGATTGCGATGAGACGCCCGCCGACCATACGACGAGATCTGATTTGATCCGTTTTTTTGCCGAACCGGTGACCGTGATCGCTTCGTCACCCTTTTTTGTTTTTGAATAAAACCACCCAAATATACTCGCTGACAGAACAAGTCCGATGGCCATCGCCACACCCGCATTTAGCCAATAATTATTCCTTTCTCCGTTCATTATTCCACTCTCCAGGACCGCAAATTTCGAGCTGCCGTATATGCACTTTTGCAAGATACGAGAGACACCTTACGCTTGTTATGAGCGGTAGTCAATAACTATTTTTCGAAGTTACATCTCGGCGAACTCCGCGTAAACTCAACGTTCTCAGCGTTGAATAATTATTTGGCGGATATTCACTCTGAGATCGCTGAGGCGGACGCGGGTTAGCTGAGGTATTCCAAAGACTTTACTAATTAATCTCCAGTCAAACCGATGGCAATTAATGCGCCCAGCCACCATAAAAGTCAGCTAAAATTGTGCTTTCGTAGTACCAAATCGTTTTATCTCAGCCGGGATCATAATTACAGTAAGGCTGATGTCACCCGTCTCGCGTCCGGGGAAAGCATGTACAGCGACTGGTTTGAATCCGGCCATTGTCTTTTCGGGTAGTGTCTTTTCGTCAAGCAGGAATATGTGCTCGCCGGGCGGCAGATCGCCGATGATGAAATATCCGTCATTGTCGCTCAACGTGTCCCGGCCGCTGGCGGTTACTATCCGGATATCGGCGAGCGGTTTTTCACCCTCGTCAAACTTCCCGTTTTCATTAGTGTCAAGCCACACACGCCCTGATATACGGCCTGTGCGGACAAGACGAAAGTCGTAAACCGATGAACTCCCTGGCAGGAGCTTTGCTGCTTGAGCTGCGGTGCCGAGCAGCGTAAGATCGGCCCGGACGGACAGCAGATCGAGATAAACCTTGTGTTCACCGGCTGTTACAGAGTCAAATTTGTAGAGTCCGTTCTCATCCGAAATTACATAGCGATTGCCATTAACGCGGACCTTTACGTTGGCCTGAGGCTTGTCCACCGACGGGTCAAATTTGCCATCCTGATCGACATCCTGATAAACGCGGCCTGAAACCTTGCCATATGAATTCATTTCAGACGCAGGTGAACTGAGGAAAGCGCGTGACTCACGTCGCTTGAACAACGACCCGCGCACGCTGACGAGCATTGTCGGACCTTGATTTGTCTGATAATAATTGACCTGAAGTGCAGTCTGGCGGGGCAAATTGACAGACGCAGTGAGGCGTTCGTACGGTGCAAAACCGGACGACGGCGAATAATTGTAGCCGACTCCGGCACTTAAACTGAGACGGTTATTTAGCAGATTTGACATCCGCCAGTCGAACTGGCCGCCCAGCGATTGGCGGGTGCCGATGCCCTGGCTAAACTCGATTGAGTTTTTGTCATTGACCGCGTAACCGGCACCCATTTGGGCGTTCATAGATGCGGGGCCGATGTTTTTAATACGGGTTGCGTTTAGAAAGAGACGCAGGCGTGAGAAATCCTTTGATGCGTTGAGCATAGTAAATGCCGCTGACCGCACTTGGCTCGTGCTGCTCTGTGTGTGCGAAATATAGAATCGCGGCGCTCCGGCGCCCGGTGTGACGGCAAAGGCGGCGGTTACAAATTTGTTGTTGGGCGTGCTGTCGCCGGGACGACGTGACGTGCTGGCGTTAAATGATGTTGAAAGCCATTTCACCGGCGACCACGTGATGCCCGCAGCCTTGAGATCGAGCGGTTCGCGGACACCGGATTGCGGGCTGAGGAAATTTTCACCGATTTTAGTATATCGTGCCTGAAAAGCCAGATTTTCGAGTATTTGAAATGTTCCACCGACATCAAGCGCCGACCCATAACCGCCGAAACGCGTATTGTCCGAACGCAAGCCGTCGAATTTTCCATACCCAAAATCGCTTTGAACGCGAAAACGCGAGGAGTCGTAATTGACGCTCCCGGTTACGAGATTTCCTTTGCGCCCTGTGCCGGTAAACCTCATAGCTCCAGCGGAAAATGTGAACGGATCGCGGGTTTTACCAATAATTCCTGAATTATTTGTTGCAAAAACGCCGAACGTATTCGTGTCATAACTAAAACGATCGCGGACACGAACCAGAGGTTCAAATTCCGGCAGAATCACGCCGGAACTTGAACGCCCGCCAAAGCCAGAAACCGTAACATCTCCAATTGGAACGCTCGCAGAAATGCCGCGAATATTTGCCGAGATAAATTGCAGATTGCCGCCCGTGCCAAAATCGCCGGCATTATACCGTTGTCCGTTTGGACGTTCGAGGCTAAAAGTTGCATTTCGCATCGAAATGCCGCGTGACGAAGAACTGCTAGAGTTGGAAGTGAAATTAAACCTCCCATCTGCTAGACTTCCCGCCGCAGTCAAAACCAAGCTTTGTGACAAAGCTGCTGAGTATTGGTTGAGGTTGTATTCGTAATCTATCTGATAAATCTCGGCTATAGGACGATTGTCTTTGCTCTGCTCTGACTCAATTCCGATTTGGCCGCGTGCGACGAGCACTAAATTTTTATCAACGTCATATCTTATCGACACGTCAAAAAGTGAGGCAGCGATCTCGACCGGCAGCAGGAGTTCGTCTGCGTTTGGGGTAAAAGCGATCTCGCTCGCGTGAGAAACTGTCAGTATCAATGTGCTATTTTCTCGAACCTGGCCGAGCCCGGCGTTAAATTCCGCTGTAATTCCAGTCTGCCGACGAACTGAAATGAGACGCAAAGCCGCATCGACGCTCACGACATCACCTAGCGACCGGGCTACCGCTGAAACGGGTATCAAAATACGCCCGTCGCGACGGTGGGCCGCGCTGTTTGGCCCTGTCAGCGTACGGCCGTTTACGGTTATCGCGGCAAATTGTATCTGCCGGAATTTGGCAGCATCATTGTCCGCCTTGGGTTTGGCCAAAATGTGAGTAGCCTGATACGTAAAGAAAAACGTCAGGCATAGGCAGAAGGATAATTTGTACAGAGTGGTGCGGAGCATTTAAGGCAGGTTGGCTAATTCGTAAAGCGCTACGAGACAAAGTATATGAACTTCGTTTACTAGCACTAGGGCTTTTGGGAAGGCTTTTCGGCCTGGGCTATTTGCGGGGTGGTTTTGACAATGAGGTCGGTTATGCCTTCGGTTACTTTACCGCCGTCTTGAAAATCAATGCGGTATTTTACAGTGTATATGCCGGGAGCGAGAGTTTTGCTGATCGTGACAGGCTGGCTAACCTCGGCACCGGCGAGGATCGGGAGCGGCTCGAGATCTGGAGCGTTTGCTACGACCTTGCCGTCGTTGTCTAAAACCTTTACGTCGGCGATAGCACGTATCATACTATTGCCTTCGTTTTTGAGTGTCGGGGTGACAATGATGCTGTCAGGCGTGGATTCGGCAAAGAGATTTTCGATGCTGCCTTTTTTGGTCAGGCCCGGAACTTTTATATAAAACACCGATGCCATACGGTATCGGACGATCATTTGCCGAACATTACTCTCGTGTTTTAAAGTCTCTGGCCGTTGTTCGATTATCAGCGATGTGAGGTGATCGCCTGGCTGAGCATTCGCGGGAACCGCGATTGTCACGCGTATCTGGTGAATGCTGCCGGGGACGAGGGCGGCTTCACCCGGTGTGTAGATTAGCCACGGGCTGGCGGAATTGGGCAGTGTGTTGGAACGAGAGTATTCGATGCGGCCATCTTTCGTGATTGTCCAGTCGTTGAGCGAGGCGACAATCCTTACCGGCTTTGCTGTATTTTCTCCGGCCCGGTAATCGAGACTTACTACGACCGTTGTCTCGGTTCCGGGCTTCATTTCAAGCTCGAAACGTGCTGGTGAAACCGCCATGCTGCCGCCAATTGACGGGATAGCGGAACCATCGAGCTGCGCAGAGATCGCACCAGAAAAACTGATCAGAACGAAAAATATTGGTAATAGCTTAGGCATAGTGATTAGTTATAATTGGATAAGGATTAACAGGGAGCATTAGGGCCGTCCGAGATAGTAAAAGTAATAACTGCACTCGTGATACCGTCTGCATAAAACTGCGGCATAATTGTAAAGATCACATCAAAAATATAACCGTTATCGGTACGCCGCTGTGCGTTGCCTTGTGAAAGGCGCGGCCCGCTTAGGATCATCGTTGGCGAAACGATGTTATTTATCGTTGAAGGGTATGTGGCCCGTCCATTTGCATTGATGGTTACACTATTGGCCGGATTATTATTGAACGGATTATAAATAATGTGATTGCTCCGGGCGCAGTTGCGTGCCCTCGATCCCATCACACGAAAATTATTGACTCCAAAACCTATGTCGGTTCGCTGGACTGCCTGCAAATTAGCGTTAGTTGCGCCGGAAACAGAAGCGGTGACTCGGTAAGCACGGTTACTGCGTACTGCGATGGGAACTACAACCTTGACAAGGCTGCTCGTATTTGCGGGCGAAATCTCACCAAAATTGATAGCTACGACCAGATCATTTAGTACGCTCGAGCTACCTGTCACCGAACCGTTCAATGCTCCGGTGATAGTCGGTGTGCCGCCACTGGAAATGTCGAGGGCCTGGGCAGGGACAGTGCCCACGCCCCCGACAAATGCGAGGCAATTTAGTATGAGAATACCGAATTTACTGCGCATTTTTATTATGGTGCCGTGACGGTAAACGTCGCGGTTACGGTTGTGCTGCCGACCTCGTAGAACTGCGGTTTTACGGCAAAAATTGCCGGGACCGTCAGGCCGTTGGTGTTGCTGCGTGGAACTGCATTCAGGACAAATGCTCCGTTGAGAGCAGTCGTCGAAGAGGAAAATGCGCCCAGATTCGAACCGGGAGCTGTGAATTCAAATCTGCCGGTCGTGGCGTTGACGGCACCGTTGGCAGCCAGGGTAGGGTCGCCCGACGTTCCGTCTGTGTCGCTTCCGGTAGAATTTACCCCGACTCCGGTTCGCGTTACCGATCCCAGTCCGAAGCCGACATCCGACGCTACGATCCTGTTGGCGGTCGTTCCAGAGCTGGAAACGGTTGCAAGCAAGGATAAAACGTATGCCGCATTACTACGCAATTTTAACGGTACGCTGGCAGAAACGAAGCTGCTCGTATTGCTCGGCCCGAGTTCGCCGAGATTGACGACGACGGCTAGAGGGTTATTAGCCGTGCCGTCGGTTGTGACACCGCCACCGGAATTGCCGCTCAATGTGACGGCCCCGCCGGAATTGATCTCGACAAACTTCGAGACCGTTCCGCTCATATTTACCGTCCCGGTCGTGCTTTGTGCGCTCGTCGCGACAACCATTATGACGGTGACAAATACCGCTTTCGCGGCTATTGTGATCATTTTTAACATTTTTTTTGTGACTCCTATTGAAATAAGTTTGGAAGGAAGCAGATATCACGGGAACGCCCGGGAAAAGGTTCCCGCGAAAAAAAACAATTTTACTGCCAGAGGATTAGCCTTTATTGGCCAATCGGTCCGGCAACATCAGAGTTTTCTCTGCTAAGTCGATAAATTTGTGGGGGGTAGTTGGTTGGGGTCAAATTACGACACCGCAATCAGACTAATACAGGTGAAGCAGCAATGTCAACATTTTTATTCAACATTGTTAAACTTCTTATAAGTCTTGTGAAATATAGACCGTTGCTAATATATTTTTTGGACGAGTGGTATAATAGCGGGAAAGTTGTGTATAAGAGGAAAATATGAAATTACCCGGTGGATTAGATTTAGAATCAATGATGCAGCAGGCCCAGGAGATGCAGGAGCAGATGGGCAAGCAGATGAAGGAAATGATTGTCGAAGCAGCGGCAGGCGGCGGTGCGGTGTCGGTAAAGATGCGCGGCGATTTTGAAGTCATAAGCCTCACGATCTCGCCCGATCTCGTTAAAGACGGTGATGTCGAAATGCTCCAGGACTTGACGGTCGCAGCTCTCAACGAAGCCCGCCGCAAAGTCGAAGAATCGCTAAAAGGAAAACTCGGCGGCATGCTCCCGCCCGGACTTATGTAGTGAAAAGTGAATAGTTAAAAGTGAAAAGTAAAGTCGTGCCGTATTACTTAAATTTTAACTTTTCACTTTTAGTTGTTAACTTTTCACTATGTTAGATTACTCAGAACCGGTCGCTAAACTGATCGACGAATTCAAACGCCTACCTGGTATCGGCCAGAAGTCAGCTCAACGGCTGGCTTTTTATATACTGCGCCGACCGATGTCAGAAGTTGAGCAATTTGCTAATTCACTACGCGAGGTGAAAGAAAAGATTGTTTTCTGCTCCGTCTGCAACAACCTAACCGATGTTAATCCGTGTCTTTATTGCGCAAATCCTAAACGCGACCGCTCGATAATTTGTATCATCGAGGAGCCGTATAATCTGGTGGCGGTCGAGAAAACACGTTCGTTTAGGGGTTTATATCATGTTTTGCACGGCACATTGTCGCCGATGCGTGGAATCGGGCCAGACGAACTGATGTTGGCAAATCTGCTGCCGCGGCTCAGGCCGGAAAATAACGAAGGCGTTGTGGTCGCCGAGATAATCGTCGCCACCAACCCGACGACCGAGGGCGAGGCGACGGCAAATTACATAGCCCGGCTGCTAAAACCGCTCGGTGTTCTGGTGACGCGAATTGCGATGGGAATGCCGGTCGGCTCGGATCTCGAATTTGTCGATGAAGTAACAATGGACCGCGCCCTCGCCAACCGGCACGCTATTTAGTGGCAGGAGGCAGTAGCAGTTTCTGCCAACTGCAGCATGCCGACTGTGCTAGAACCTGACGGGTTGTTCCTCAGCGTCGGAGGCGCTTCGTGAGCCTTTCCATTCTTCTTCCGTTTCGTAAAAATGTACATCAAATTTGAGCATGCTCTTTACCGGAATGCCGTCAAATTCCTGAGGAGAGTCTTCAAATGCAACGATTGCCCCGATACCTATCACCTCGGAGCCGAGGCTTTTGACGAGCTCGATGGTTTCCTCAATCGCCTTGCCCGAACGCAGGATATCGTCAACGATTATAGCCGGATGAACGTCGCCGACGCCTATGTATTGACGAAATTGACGTATGCCTCCCTCCATCTCTGCCCAGTAAATCTGCTGTGCACTCAGAGCTTCGCGGACGCCGAAAGCGACCATGATACCGCCCGGGCTTGGGCTGACCACGGCAACATCGGGCAGCCGTTTCGCAATTCTTTTTTCCATTCGAAACATCCGGCTCAGCCCTACTGATAAAACCCGGGCATTGTCATAATGGCGAAAGGCAAGCGGCATCTGAAAGTAATGCGACGCGTGTTTGCCGTTCGGATAGACAAAATGCCCTTTTCTATAGGCTTCGGTTTTGGTAAGAATATCCATTACCTCTTCGGGCGGTGGAATAAGATTGACCATCGTAAATTCTCCTTTGCAACTATGGCAATTATACATCCGTGCCGATAGACATCCAAGAATGAGCGCCCTTTTTCAAAATAACTGCCAATCACCAGAATTCCATCCTAAGTCTTAGATTCAGCGGTTTCTAAAAAATGGGTGTGAAAGTTTTACAGGTGATAATTGCTAAGTAGTTGATTTAACGGGATTTGTCGAAGATGAAAGACGGTGGAAATTTGGAGCGTTTCAAGTAAAGTTAGTTTACTTATTGGCGGCTTTACCTAAAACAGTTAATCGACTTTTGGACGGTTTGTTTTCGGAAGATGAGTCAATATATATTTTTTAATCTCTGCGATCCAAAGCATTCCGGACGAGAAACTGTTGATCGAGGCTCATTTCTGCTGGCATATCGTCGGTTGCAAACCAACCGAGCTCGGTAATCTCGCGGCTTAAGACCCGGGCCTCGCCGCCGCCTTTTGCCAGAAAGATAATCTCGATGTGCCGCTTGTGTGTTCTTGTTCGGTAAAGCGTTACATCGCTCAATTCGAGCCCTGTTTCCTCCCTGATCTCGCGTCGAAACGCGGCCTCGGGATGCTCGCCAGCATTCATAAAACCGCCGGGCACACCCCAACCCGACACCGGGCGCAGCACGTGATTGAGCAATAGAACTTCGCCGCGTTCATTTGTAATGACACCGGCAGCGGACACGGTAAATTTGGATTGTACGATCCGAGGCAGAAAAGTTCTCGCCCGGCGCGGCATAATTTTCCAAATCTTCCCGAGGAGTTTAAATAACATTTGTAAAACCAAAGACCATAAAAAGTTTACGTGAAAAAAGAAAAAGGGAACAGCTTGCAGCCATTCCCTTTTTTTCGATAGTCAAATAATGTTGCGGTTATTGCAACGAAACGTCATCAACTCTAAACGTCGATGTTATCGAGTTATCCATTGTCGAGCGGAATTGGATACGGATCGTTTGGCCACGATACGCTGCGACGTTAAATGTCTTAAGGGAATAGTTTCCCTGAGTGGTTTTGCTCAGGTTGCTATAGGTGGCCAGGGTCTGGAGCAGAGATCCCGTTGTACTTCGCACCTCGACAAAGAGTTTGTCGTAGGCAGTTGTGGTCGTAGTTTCACTTGACGTGACGTTTAGCCAGAAATTCAACGTTCCCGTTGCGTTCGACGGAATCGTGACGGTCTGGTACGACTGTCCGGTGGCCCGGTTATTGACACCGAAGTAGATGTAACCGGTTCCGCCGTGAGGCGAGACTCCGTTTGCAATATAGAAATAGCCATTTCCAGACCCGACCCACGGCGAGGCACTACCCTCAAATCCGCCGTTTACGATCAAGTTGGTTACTGGTGTCGGCGAAGGAGAGGGAGTCGGTGTAGCCGTCGGCGAAGGTGTCGGCGTCGGCGGCGGAGCACCTGTCAACAGCGAATAAAGCAGCCGATTTGGTGAACCGCTACCGATACTCGTCAGTTTATTAGTCGATGAACCGTTAATTATCGCGTTTGCAACAGTGGCGGGCGAGGCAGATGGGTTGCTCTGCAGATAAAGTGCCACGACACCGGCTACGTGGGGCGAAGCCATCGATGTACCGGAGATGGTATTTATCGCTGTATTGCTCGTATGCCACGCCGAAGTGATGCTCGAACCAGGTGCAAAAATATCGAGGCACGATCCGTAATTCGAAAAAGAAGACCTGGCGTCGGTGCTGGTCGTCGAACCTACGGTTAGAGCGTTTGGAGCCCTCGCTGGTGATGAGTTACAGGCATTGGCATTGGAATTACCGGCGGCAACCGCATAGGTTACACCGGCCGCGATCGAATTGCTCACGGCATTGTCAAGCGCGGTCGATGCTCCGCCGCCGAGGCTCATATTTGCTACCGCGGGTTCTATATGATTGGCTGTGACCCAATCGACGCCAGCGATCACGCCGGAATTAGTTCCTGAACCCTGACAATTCAGGACGCGAACAGCATATAGCCGAACGTTTTTGGCAACTCCGTAAGTAGTGCTGCCGACGGTTCCGGCGACGTGTGTGCCGTGGCCGTTACAGTCATTCGAATTCTGCCCGTCGCCGATGGAGTCAAAACCGACAAAGGCACGTCCGCCAAAATCATCGTGGGTCCGTCTAATACCGGTATCGATGACGTATGCATTTACACCCGTGCCATCGGCGTTGTAATTGTAATTGCCGTCGAGAGGAAGGTCGCGTTGGTCGATGCGGTCGAGGCCCCACGTCGCATCTGTTTGCGTTGCGTTTGCAAACATTATCTGGTCTTGCTCGATGTATTTTACGCGATTGTCACGACTCAATTCATCAGCCTCTTTCTCGCTCATTTCCGCCGAGTAGCCGTTGATAGCGTACTTAAATACACGGTCAACCCGGCCGCCATAAACAATGCTGAGCTCGGCGGCGGCGGATTCGACAGTCGATTCATTGTCGAAGCCTCTCGACGCCCACTCTTCCAAAACGACGATGTAGTGCCCGGGAATCGCATTATTCACGCGCTTTATCTTTTGATCTTGTGCCCTGTCTTCCTGTCCCTGGGTGGTGGACGTAACAAAACTCAAAGCGATTATGCCGATCGCCAGAGTCAGTGCCAAAATTATGATCTTTTTCATCTATTTTCCTCCAAATTTTTTCTAAAAACCAATGGCTGAAAGCCCAAAAATGAGTGCAAAAAACACGCACCGCCGACACAATTATGTTTAAATATGGCAAGTATTACGTTAGGAAGATCGGTGTGTCTGTGCATGGGCGAAGCCATCAATCTGAAAGAGTATACCTAAACTAACTCGTAAAAACACAAGTCGATAAGTGGAGAAGGTGAGCAAGATTCTAGAGACAATTTACACTTAAGTCAAGCGAAAATCATCACATCTTATGTCAAATATTAATATTTATAATGAAGGTGCGTTGGAGTCTGTAATTACTTGGTCAGATGTGTCCAAAACTCACCGTATTAGAAACGGTATTTACCAGCGAAACGGCCGCCTCATTTCGCTGCTCACCGATTTTGGCCTGATAAATCAATGCTACCCTGACACACACGGCGAAACGACGAACACCATTCTCTACACCGGCAGCGGACGACGCGGCGATCAAAAACTCGACTCGCAAAACCGAGCGTTGCTCGATGCTGTCGAGAGCGGCATAAGCGTTCCGTTGTTTAACAAACTCGCACCCGGCAAGTGGCAATTTCTCGGTTATTGGCGGGTAATCGACGGTCGCTACATTTTCGACGAAAAACAGGATAGAATGTTGTGGAAATTTACTTTATCGCAAACAGGCGTGGTCGGTGAGTAAGTATGAATAACCGCGGGTTTTTTAGCATGGTGATTCAGACGTCCGATAGGCCGCCCGAGACTTTCATAGCGAAAATCGATGACCAGATGCCGGTTCAGATCTCATGTGCAAACGTGGCAAATGCAAAAATGCCCGTCGGAAAGACCGAGTTGCTCAAATGGAAAAGCACGGACGGCCGCGAGATCGAAGGGCTTCTGACATATCCGCTCAATTATCAGGCGGGGACAAAAGTGCCGCTTATATTGAACATCCACGGCGGCCCGGCCGGCGTGTTTCAACACAGCTATATCGGCGGCCGCGGCGTTTACCCGCTCGCCGTCATGGCGTCGCGCGGCTATGCCATACTGCGACCGAATCCGCGCGGGTCGAGTGGCTACGGCACCGAGTTTCGCCGTGCCAATTTCAAAGACTGGGGCGGCAAGGATTACGAGGACCTGATGACCGGCGTCGATAAGGTGGTTGAAATGGGCATCGCCGACCCAAACCGGCTCGGCGTCATGGGCTGGAGCTACGGCGGCTATATGACCAGTTGGATCGTGACGCAGACAAAGCGTTTCAAAGCGGCGTCTGCCGGTGCTCCCGTTACAAATCTTATGAGCTTTAACGGCACCGCCGATATTCCCGGCTTTATCCCCGACTACTTCGGCGGCCAATCATGGGAAATTCCGGAAGTTTACACAAAACATTCCGCAATGTTCAACGTAAAAGGCGTAACGACCCCAACTCTTATCCAACACGGCGACGCCGACGTGCGCGTCCCGATCTCACAAGGCTACGAATTCTACAATGCTCTAAAACAACAAGGCGTCCCAACCAGGATGATCGTCCTTCCAAGACAACCGCACGGCCCGAACGAGCCAAAAATGCAGCTAGCCGCCATGCAGGCTAATTTGGATTGGTTTGAGAAGTACTTAAAATGAAGGAAACTGAAAAATGGCGAAGAGACGATCCGAATCATCAGTCCGCGGGCAGCCTTGTAAAATGTCGCGATTCTGTATCCCCTGACCGGATTGGTGCTGTCACTGCTCATTGCGAGCGTCGCAATGAGCCTGTCAAGCGTTTCGGTAGTAGTAAGCATGTTTACCACCGAAAATAAATGGCTAAGATGGCTGAGCAGTATGGAAACTAGTACGCGCGAATTCTGCGACATCGGTGAAACTACGCGGGTAAAACTCACTCTTGAAACGGTTGCGTATATGCTCGTCTTCAAAAACTCTTCCGCCAAGCAGAATCGGAATTCCGAGTTTGGCAATTTTTTCTCTGAAATCTTTATAATCCCGCGACAGTCGTTCTAAATCATTTATTACCGTCGCGGAAATGCACACAAAATTTGGAGAATACCGCACAACCTCATCAGCCAGACAATAAAGCGGGGTGGCAGCTCCAAAATTTATGACTTCCAGGCCTTCGTTTTCAAAGGCTATTTGAGCCAGAAGAGTCGGGAGTTCGTGAAGATCGCCTTCCATTGCGCAACATACTGCCAACCCGTTTTTCATTTCGGGAACGGGAAGTGCGCTTCTAAGTTTGTATAGGGCAGATACGGCGGTACGAGTTGCCAGATGCTCCTGCGTAACGCTGATTTCCTCTCTATGCCACATTTCACCGATTTCCTGCATCGCTGGACAAATCAAACGGTCGATTATTTCCGTCAGAGGCCTGCCTTCCAAATGGGCGGTAATAAAGAAGTTTGCTGCCGCTTCTTCACCTCCGTAAATCAAGGATTGAAGAAATTCTGAATCAGAATAAACTTTTCTATCACGGACGCGGGTTGTCGTCTTTGCGACCGATTCGTCGCCGTGGCTCTGCTTCAGCCCTAGTCTCTGATCCCGTTGGAAACGTGCGACTTCTTCAGCGCGAAAACGTCGATGCCCGCCGCTCGTCCGTTCGGATATTAAAAGTCCGGCTTCTTCCCATCGTTTAACGGTAGCGTCGCTGACGCGGCACAACCGAGCAACCTCTATCGTGGTAAAGCCTTTTATGTTTGCCATCTTAATTTTGTATATATTACCAAAGTTTTCCTTAACACTTAGAAGTAAAAGATCTTCCAACTGGTGAAATTATAGCACATACACCGCACAAACCGCATATTAGTAATTCTGAAACAAAAACTATGTTTTTGGTTTGAATCGTATTCTGAGCAATATATCTAATATAAATTAGAAAAAGATCGTAAATCTACTTGACTCCTGCAAATATTTCTTATAACATTCAAATCGCACAAACCGCACACGACATTTGAATGCAAATTGTCGTAACTTTGTGGGAACAGATTAGCAATATTCGCTAAGAAATCGGGGAATCGTCCCTAGAAAAAACCAGGAACATTGAGCACCACTGCTCAATAGTTTACCAAGGAGAAAAAATAATGACAGGAACAGCAACACAACGCACAGCAACAAATGAAGCACAGGAACATTCAGAGGGAATCGTGGCCCGAACGATTGAGCAGCAAACGGCTAAATTACCATCCGACATATTTCTTTGGGGAGCTCTCGGGTCGATCGGCATATCGCTTTATTTTGAGTTAAAAGGCGAAACGCAGAAAAGTAGCTTTGTCAGCCGATGGGTTTCACCATTTCTGCTGCTCGGGGTTTACAACAAGCTCGTGAAATTGGCGGGTTCAGACCGGGTGAACAGATAGCCGGTTTGCATGGTCATCGGCAATAAGCACGACAAAAGGGTGTGAAGACGTGAATAGAACATCAATAAAAATTATCAAGCGACAAGATGCGGAACTAATGGCAAGCGGCAAAACTCGAGATCTGTCCGTACCAAAGCTCGTTGCAACAACGAGCGAAAAACGCGGTTTGCACCGCATGATGGCAGACACAGTTTCAAACTGGGTTACCGAGTGTCGAGAGAACAACCGCGCTGAAGAAGTTTTGGCTATTCGCAGGATGTTTACCAGCGAATCTTTTCTTGAGCAAAACAACTTGATGAGAGGATTTTAAGGTAAATACAGTGATTGCTTCAACATTGCGAAGAATAAAAAAAACGGAGACTTCGACCATTCTGCGACGAATTGCGCAAAAGGATAGAACTGCGGTTAAAGACTGCATTGATACTTACGGTAATTTCATCTGGGCATTAGCGAGAAAGCTCACTGGTTCGCGTGCGGAAGCGGAAGCAGCAACAGAGGAAATTTTTATTGATATTTGGCGATACTGCGAGCGCGAGAGCAACACTCAATCAACCGAAAAAGAACTGATTGCGATGATTGCCTTGCGCCGGTTGATTAAACCTCCTCAGTTGGCCAAACGAAAATCTATGGCAAGCATAGATGCACAGAACGAACAAGGGGCCGGGATGGACAGAATTTCAGGATTCATTTAGAGATTCTGTCCATCATTTACATTTTTTGATTATTTTGAGGAGTTTATTTATGTTCAGCAAACCAGATTACATAATTTTAATTGCCGCCTTCGTTTCTTTCTTGTTTTCGGTTTCTCTATGGTTCGGCGTGTTTGGCGCGGGAAATAGAGATGCAGGAATTTTTGTTGGATTATGGGTGCCCTCCATCCTTGGCCTTGGTCTTTTCTTTAAAACAAGCGCGAAAAGCAGGCAGGTATCATGACAAGCATTATTTTTATAGTCGGTTTACTCGTTGGTTTAGCGGTTAGTTACGCGCTATTTGCCTACACAATTCATGAAATGGGCACTAATGAGAAAACAAGTAATACAAATAGAGAATAATAAGCAGGCAATAAAATGATTCAAAATTTGGATAGTTCGCCCGTAAATTTGATCTCTCATTTGGCATCACGATTTCGAATCGTCCGTGATGAAAAATACCAATCGACTGAAACCGTCGAGCGAGCAGCCGAAGCAAAGTTGCCGACTAAATTCGGCGAGTTTCGGATTATCGGGTACCGTTCGCTTGTTTCAGATGAAGAGTTTGTCGTTTTGGCGCGCGGCATTTTTAAGCCCGAAAGTCCGGAGCTCGTTCGCATTCATTCGCAATGTTTAACCGGAGACGTTTTCGGCTCGATCAAATGCGATTGCGGGCAGCAGCTCGAAGCAGCTATGAAGTTGATTGCCGAAGAAGGCTGCGGCGCGATTGTCTATCAGCAACAGGAAGGACGCGGCATCGGCATCATCAATAAAATTCGAGCTTATGCCTTACAGGACGAGGGGGCGGTCACAATTGAAGCCAACGAGCGGTTGGGTTTGGATGTTGATTTGCGCCGCTACGAACAATGCGCCGAAATCCTGCTTGATCTCGGTCTAGATTGCGTTCGTTTGATCTCGAACAATCCTGAAAAAATTCGCACGCTGAGAGACTGCGGAATAGAAGTTGTCGAGCGCGTGCCGCTCTCCATTGAATATCACCAAAATCTGACACGCTATTTGAAAACAAAGCGTGACGAGATGGGGCATTTTATAAACATGCCGAACGAATCCTTTGGTTGAAAAAAGTATCCTGACGAGAACATCTGATGAAAGATAAGACTAATTTAGCAGGAAAAACCGTTTTGATCGTCGGTGCCGGAGGTGGTATAGGGCGGCGCACCGCCGAGCTTTTTGCGGAGGCCGAGGGCAATATCGTCATTAGTTCACGCAACGAACACGCATTGACGGAACTCGAAAATAAGCTCAACGCGAACGGCAATCAAAACGTTTTGGCAATAGCTGCCGATGCTGGTGTTGAAGCCGACGTAAAAACGCTCGTCGCTGAATCAGTCGAAAAATTCGGCTCGGTTGATTACCTCATTCATGCAGCGGGAATGGGTGTCCTCAAACCGTTTGGCGATATTACGTCCGCTGATTTCGACAATCTGTTGCACGCCAACGTGCGAACCGCTTTCAATGTCCTGCAAGCCGTATTGCCGCAGATGGCGGAGCAGAAATTCGGGCGCGTCGTAGCGATTCCGGGCATTCTCGGCAAAGCGCCGATGATGCAGGCTTCCGGCTATTGCGCGGCGAAATACGCTTTGACCGGTATGATTAAATGTCTCGCTCAGGAATATAAACGCCACGGCGTTCGCTTTTCTTTGATGCACTTCGGCGGCGTTGATTCCTCGTTTTGGGACAGTATCGATATGAAAGTTCAACGCGACAAAATGCTTTCGGTTGACGCAGCGGCACGCAGCATATTTTTTGCGGCGACACAGGAAGGCGAGGGTGTGATGTCGGAAATTATTCTAATGCCGGAATCGCATCAGATTATTTGACGAAATATTGGATCGGAATTTTCCGAGGTGCCTAAATTGAAGCTGAATCTTTCAGCCTTGCCGGTTGATCAGGCTTTCTGGGTTCCGTATTCTATTCTGCAGTCACTTGCCTTTGCCCAGCTCGACCGCCCGTCTATACGCCGAATAAACCGCCTTTGACAGCACCGTTCGCAATGAGCCTTTTTCCATTTGGTAAATAGCCTCGGCTGAGGTGCCGCCGGGGGAGGTGACCATGTTGCGGAGTTCGGCTGGGTGTTTGTTTGATTCGATGGCAAATTTTACTGAGCCGAGCATTGTTTCCTGAACGAGGTCGCGGGCCATGTCACGGGAAAATCCGAGGTGGACGCCGGCGTCAGTGAGGGCTTCCATGACCATAAAGATGTAGGTCGGGCCGGTAGCAGAGAGGGAAGTGGCCATGTCGATCATGTTTTCGGT
This sequence comes from Pyrinomonadales bacterium, assembly GCA_038257355.1. Classification (GTDB taxonomy): domain Bacteria; phylum Acidobacteriota; class Blastocatellia; order Pyrinomonadales; family Pyrinomonadaceae; genus OLB17. The sequence continues at coordinate 74,839 of JBBSJK010000003.1, forward strand.
CTCGACAAAAAGCTCTTTGCCGAGAGCTGCCAGTATTTCGCGGACGTGGCCGCGTTCGGTATCGCCGACAGCGCTTGTGCATGTCCACGCCGTAATTCCGGCACCGATCTGCGACGGCGTGTTTGGCATCGCCCGGACAATCTTTGCCGTGCCGAGATCTTCGGCAAGATGCTCGATTCTGGCTCCGGCAACGATCGAGAGGACGAGTTGATCGACGTGTAGGATGCCGTTGAGGTCATTCAAAACGCTCACCAATCGCTGTGGCTTAACGCAGATCAATAAGGCCGAGTCTTCTATTCCGGCCACCGTTTTTGCGGCTTCGATGTTACTCTCAAACACCGCGATCCCATGCTTTTCAACCAATTCCCGCCGCCGCCCCTCACGCGGATGGCTCGCAGCTATATTCCCTGGATTGACAAGCTTTTTTCTGAGCAGTCCGGCGACCATCGATTCGCCCATCACACCACAGCCGATAAATGCTAAATGCAGATTTTTCACATCATTCGTCATAATTCTCACGCTTGGCTTAGTTTAGCTCCTGAGGCAAAATATAAGAAAGGGGTATCGATTTAACCATTTTATCAAGACGACCAAACAAGCTCCGGAAAACATCAATAGCAGAGATCAGACCGGCAGAAGAGCACGATAAGGATGAGATCTGGAATATTATCAGGTCTGTCATTGCCGGCGGGGATACGTACGTATTTTCTCCTGATGCTTCAGAAGACGAGATGATGGCGTTTTGGTTCACGCCGGATAAATACAACTATGTGGCGGTCGAAGGTGGCGAGATCGTTGCGACATTTTGGCTGCGGGCAACAATCCAGGTCTCGGAAAACACGTCGGCAACGCCGCTTACATGGTCGCCCCGACCGCCGCCGGAAAAGGTATCGGCAAGCAGCTCGCTCTTTGGTCCCTCGACGAAGCCCGACGCCTTGGGTTCACCGCCATGCAGTTTAATTTCGTTGTCAAAAGCAACACCGTCGCCGTAAACCTATGGCAAAGCGTCGGTTTCGAGATCATAGGCGAGATCCCCGACGCCATACACCACGCAAAAAGCGGCCTGACGAATGCGTACATTATGTATCGTAAGCTATAATTGCCGTTTCACCATGACCATTGACGAACAACTCGAATACTTAAAAAAAGGCGCGATTGACATGATCCGCGATGAAGACCTGCGGAAAAAACTCGAACGCTCTGAAAAGACGGGAAAGCCTTTGCGTGTAAAGCTCGGGCTTGATCCGACCGCGCCTGACATTCACGTCGGCCACACCGTTGTCATTAGAAAATTAAAAGCGTTTCAAGATCTCGGCCACACCGTTATCTTTTTGATCGGCGATTTTACGGGAATGATCGGCGACCCGTCGGGCAAAAACGCGACGCGTCCGCCGCTCTCTCGCGAAGAAATAAATGCAAATGCCGAGACATACAAGCGGCAGATGTTTAAGCTGCTCGATCCTGATAAAACCGAGTTGCGGTTTAACGGCGAGTGGATGGATAAATTCTCCGCCGCCGATTTCGTCAAGCTTTGTGCAAAAACAACGGTCAAACAGATTCTCGAACGCGATGATTTCACAAAACGCATGGCCGCCGAAAAGCCGATATCGCTCCACGAGTTGCTCTATCCATTAGTCCAAGGCTATGACAGCGTTGCACTTAACGCCGATATCGAACTCGGTGGAACCGACCAAAAATTTAACCTTTTAATGGGCCGCAACCTCCAACGTGAGTACGATCAGGAGCCGCAGGTCATCATTACTACGCCGCTCCTAGAGGGACTCGACGGCGTCAACAAGATGTCAAAATCACTCGGCAATTACATTGGCATCGACGAACCGGCAGGCGAGATGTTTGGCAAGGTAATGTCGATCACGGACGATCTGATGTGGAAATATTACGAACTGCTGACCGATCTCAGCTCATCTGAAATTTTAAATTTGAGGTCCCAAATGGCCGCCGGCGAGAACCCGCGTAATATAAAGGTAAATCTCGCAAAACTCATCATCCGCGATTTTCACTCGCCGGAAGCGGCATTGGCGGCAGAAGAGGAGTTCGTCAAGCGGTTTGTTCAGAAAGAAGATCCCGACGAGATCGAGGAAAAGACATTAGCCTCTGGCACTTATAAACTTGCTGACCTACTCACCGACACTGATCTCGCTGCGTCAAAAGGCGAGGCAAGACGCCTCATCGAACAGGGCGGCGTAAAGGTCAACAGTGAAAAAGCTACTGCGGCGAATACCGAAATCTCAATTGATTCGAAGGGCGTTTTGCTCCAGGTCGGCAAGCGGAAATTTTTAAAAGTTATATCTAGATAACTCACCATATACTTACTCAGCGATCAACGATATTGATGGTATTTGGTTCTTAATTGCAACTGAGTCCGATGCTGAGACCGCAGAAAGTTTTTTGAAAAGAATCGACGAGGCGTGTGAAAATTTTCTCCATGCCCCCGTAGGTTTTCGGTTGCGGCCGGAACTCGCTTACTATCTCACGAGCATTCCATATTATGATCTTCTATTTTCCCGAAAATTATGGGGTCAATGTTGTCAGGATCATCCATTCGGCACGCGATATTGAAACTATCTTCCGGGACTGACAGCTTAGGCCTGCCAAAATCGCATTGTAATCTCCCCCCCGAACCGCTATACTCAAAAATCCATACATGAGAGAAACTGCAACAAAGCGGGTAAAGCTATCCGAACGAATCAATGCCTATGTGGGGTCTGATGCCCCGATGCGCAAATTGGCGGGGAACTGGTCAAAGACGGCGAGGATCGCAATGGATGAGGCAAACAGCCTCTCGCTCGAACGCGTCGAGATACGGCTTAAACGTTTGCCAAAAAAGCTTGACGGGTTTAAGATCATTCACCTGTCGGACACACATCATAGCCCGTTTACTGGTCTTGAACACATTAAACGGGTCGTCAAAGTCGCCAATCGCCTCCGGCCGGATATCTTTTTGCTTACGGGCGATTACGTATCGCACGAACGCGAATACATCCCGCCGGTCGCTGCGCTTCTCGGCAAGCTCAAGGCTAAATACGGCATTTACGCCTGTCTCGGCAATCACGATCACTGGACCGACGCCGGACTCGTCACACATCTTTTTCGCGGCGAGGGTATTAAGATGCTGATTAATGAGGGCCTGCGGTTTGAGGCTCGCGGTACATCGTTTTGGCTTGCTGGCGTTGACGATTACATGGTCGGCAAAACTGATGTTCCGGCGGCTCTACGCGGTTCCTTTCCAGACGAAATGAAACTGCTCCTCGCTCACAACCCGATCATCTTTCGTGAAGCCGCACGCTACGGCGTAGATCTGACCCTCAGCGGCCATACACACGGCGGCCAAATCAATATCCGTGATGAAGAGAAACGCATTCTTAAGTCCCGTAAACTAAGGGCCGGCCTGCACGAACGCCGAAATTCACAGATCTACATCACCCGCGGCATTGGAACCGTCGTCGTTCCAATGCGCTACCAATGCCCGCCGGAGATTTCATTTCTGGAGCTGAGGTGCTCTGAATAGTGCGCATTCCGCACTAGCCAACATGGAACCGGTCGTTTCAACAAGAGTCCTCACCATACCAAACCTCCTGACGTTTTTGCGGATCGGGTTGATACCGGTTTTTGCTGTTTTGCTTGTGTACAACCTCGAGGGCTGGGCGCTCGTTATTTTTACGATCGCGGGCGTATCCGATGGCGTCGATGGCTTTATCGCCCGCCGAATGAAACAAGAGTCTGAGTTGGGAACGATCCTCGATCCGGTCGCCGACAAACTGTTGATGACAACTGCGTTTGTCATGCTGACGATACCGAGTGTTCTCGGGACAGATCGTCCGCATCTGCCCGTGCCGTTTTGGGTCACGGCGGCGGTCATCGGCCGCGACGTAGCGATCGTCGCCATCGCCGGTGCAATAAATGTCATGACCGGCTTTCGCGGTTTTAAACCTTCAATGCTCGGCAAAGCTAGCACCTTTGTCCAAGTCGTAGGCGTTATTCTGATAATGTTTGCCGCCGTCTTCCCCGCTAACAACGGCCTGTTCCTCCCCACAACCTACACCATCATCACCGCCTTCGCCGTTATCTCAGGTATCCATTACATATTCCAGGTCGCCAGTCTCATGCGCGAAGACGATTCCGGTCGGAACCATGAGCGATAGTGAGCTGGGTTCTAGTATGGCGATGATAAAATAGAGAACGAAAAAGATAAAAGAGACGCACGAAGAATGGGAACAGACTATTACTTTCAAACTTGACAACAACACACTCAAGTATTATCATCTTCTTATGCTCAAGTCATTGGATTACACAGAGCACAGCAATTATAAGTATTTGGAGATAAAAATATGAGCAAAATTATAGGTATCGATCTGGGAACGACCAATTCGGTCGTCGCGGTAATGGAAGGCGGGGAACCGATCATTATTACAAATTCGGAGGGCGGACGAACTACCCCGTCGGTTGTTGCTTTCACGAAAGATGGCAATCGGCTGGTCGGGCAAGTCGCCAAGCGTCAGGCAGTGACCAATCCGGAGAACACTTTGTATTCGATCAAACGCTTTATGGGACGGCAGTTTGGCGAGGTCAGCGAGGAAATTAAACAGGTCCCGTATAAGGTCGAAAAGGCCGGGAACGGCGATGTCAGCATCAGCGTTGACGGCAAACAGTACAGCCCGCCCGAGATCGCGGCCATGGTTCTGCAAAAATTAAAACAGTCGGCAGAGGACTATTTAGGATCGAAAGTTGAAAAGGCTGTAATTACTGTGCCGGCTTACTTTAACGACGCACAGCGGCAGGCGACCAAGGATGCCGGCAAGATCGCTGGACTCGAAGTTCTGCGTATTGTCAACGAGCCGACAGCGGCTGCTTTGGCATACGGATTGGATAAGAAAAAGGACGAGGTCATCGCGGTTTTTGACTTTGGTGGCGGTACTTTTGACATTTCAGTGCTCGAGGTCGGTGAAGGCGTGGTCGAGGTAAAATCTACCAATGGCGACACTCATTTGGGTGGCGACGACGTTGATGAGGTTCTTGTTAGCTGGATAATTGACGAATTCAAAAAGGACCAGGGCATCGATCTGCACAACGACAAAATGGCTTTGCAGCGGCTCAAGGAGTCGGCGGAGAAGGCCAAGGTAGAGCTTTCAAGCGCAATGGAAACCGAGATCAACCTGCCGTTTATCACGGCGGACGCCTCGGGGCCAAAGCATCTGGTAATGAAACTCACGCGTTCAAAATTTGAACAGCTCGTTGAGCCGATTCTCCAACGACTCATGCCACCGGTCGAACAGGCGATCAAGGACGCAGGGCTTGCGGCAAAAGATATTGAGGAAATCGTGTTGGTCGGCGGTTCGACGCGTATCCCAAAAGTTCAGGAGATGGTGAAGGAATTTTTTGGCAAGGAGCCGAACAAGTCGGTCAACCCGGACGAAGTCGTAGCTCTCGGAGCGGCTGTTCAGGCTGGTGTTTTGGGCGGTGAGAAGACAGACATTTTACTGCTTGACGTAACACCTTTGACCCTTGGCATCGAGACATATGGGGCGGTCGCAACGCCGATGATTCAGAAAAATACGACGATCCCGACACGTAAATCAGAGATTTTTTCTACGGCTTCGGACAATCAGACGTCGGTCGAGGTCCACGTGCTCCAAGGCGAAAGGCCGATGGCTGCGGATAACAAGACGCTTGGCAAATTTCACCTTGTCGGCATACCTCCGGCTCCGCGCGGCATGCCGCAAGTCGAGGTTACATTCGACATCGACGCCAACGGCATCGTAAATGTATCTGCTAAGGATGTCGGCACGGGCCGCGAGCAAAAAATTACCATCACAGCATCGAGTGGCCTTTCTAAGGAGGAAATCGACAAAATGATGAAGGATGCCGAGTCACACGCTGGTGAGGACGAGAAAAAGAAATCGACTATCGAAGCCCGCAACCGTCTCGACGGCCTTCTTTACAGTGTCGAAAAAACGTACAGCGAAAACAAAGACAAGCTGGACGCTGCCGCAAACGGCGAACTCGAAGCTGCGATCGCCGACTCCAAAACCTCCCTAGCCGGCGAGGATGTCGATGCGATGAACAATGCATTCGAACGTCTGCAAACCGCTTCGCACAAGCTTGCCGAGGCCCTCTACAGCCAGACGGCCACCCCGGAAAGTGATGCGGGAATCGATGAACAGTCATCGTCAGCAACGGCCGGTGCGGATAGCGAGGGCAGCACGGCGGCAGGTGAAGACAATGTCATAGATGCGGAGTATGTCGATGTCGAGGAAGAGAAGAAAGACTAGTCCCTGTGGTATAAAAGAATGGGCGGTGAAATTTAAGTAGCCGCTCATTCGCTAACCAAGTTCGATTAGTCTGGATAGGTTCCAGACAATTCCAAAACAAAAACTAGCACCCCCGATCGCCCATCTGCCGTTGGAAAACATTGATGAGATAGGTGATGCGATTATGTTTGCTTTTGGTTACCAAGCTTAAGTGGCGAAAAAAGATTATTACAACATTTTAGGCATCAAAAAAGATGCTAAGCCGGACGAGATCAAAAAATCGTACCGTCGATTGGCGCGCAAACATCATCCGGACGTAAATCCGGGTGACAAGGCGTCTGAGGACAAGTTTAAGGAGGTGCAGGAAGCGTACGACGTGTTGTCAGACGATAAAAAGCGTAAGGTTTTTGACCGGTTCGGGTATTACGCCGACAATCTGGATGCTGATTCGCCTTTTGGATCTGGCGCCGCGAGTGGCGGGCCCGCGGGCGGATTTGATTTTTCCGGGTTTGATTTTTCGACTGCGGGCGGACAGTCAGGCGGCGGATCGAGTTTTCGAGATATTTTCTCCGATTTATTTAGCGGTGGCGGTAGCGGGGCAAAAACCGCTCCGCCAGAGCCACCCCGAGCATTGCCAAAAAAAGGGCGAGATATCGAGATGCCGCTGGCACTCAATTTCGAAGAGTCATTCACAGGCCTGACGACAAATATCACTGTCAATCGCAGTGAGCAATGTTCGCGTTGTCAGGGAGCAGGCGACACAGGCGGACCGGTTGTCACGTGTCCGACTTGTAAAGGCAGCGGGCAGGTGATGAAAACCGGCGGACGGCTTCAATTTTCACAAGGCTGCGCAGATTGCGAAGGCACTGGACGTCGCCGGCAGCCATGTTCCCTCTGTAATGGCAAAGGCGTAACCCCTAAGTCGGAGCAGGTTAAGATTCGAATTCCGGCGGGGGTCGATATGGGGTCGCGTGTTCGAATTCCAAAAAAAGGCCATGGCGGACGTCTGGGTGCTGAGCCGGGCGACCTTTTTATCCTGACAAATGTCGGCAAGCATCCGTTCCTGACACGCAAGGGCGATAATGTATATATCACGGTTCCAATAACCGTTTCCGAGGCGGCTCTTGGGACAAAAATCGAAGTTCCGACGGTCGAAGGCAAGGCAGCCTTGAAAATTCCTTCGGGAACGGAATCTGGACAGAAGTTTCGTCTCCGAGAGCGCGGTTTCCCGAGTCTGCGAAACCCGAGCCTTCGAGGAGATCAATTTGTCGAGGTCAAGATCACTTTGCCACGTATTATTTCTGAAGAGACGAAGACGGTTTTGCGCGAGTTTGAAAGGTTAAATCCTGAAAACCCTCGTCGCGTTATGGGATTAGAATAATTGAACCACAGAAACGCTGACTCGTAGAGAAGGAATTTTAGAAATCTGCGTCTCGGCGTCTCTTCGGTGAATCGCATCGAATGAAGAAAAGGATAAAAACCTACACTATCAGCGCGGTGGCAGAACTTTACGACATCCATCCGCAGACACTACGGCTCTATGAGCGCGAGGGCTTGTTGCTGCCGTCGCGGTCGGTCGGCAACACCCGCCTTTACGAGGACTCCGATCTGGAGCGGCTCGAAATAATACTTTCATTAACTCGTGAACTCGGTGTCAACCTCGCCGGTGTCGAGATTATTCTCAATATGCGGGCCAAGATGGACCAGATGCAGAAAGAGTTTGAGCAGTTTTTCGAATATCTAAAAACTCATGCTAGCGAGTTTTCACGGCAAAGCGAGGCATTTTCGTCAACCGAGGCTCTTATTCCGGTTTCGCGAATAAGGGTTACCCGAATATACAGCGAATCACCCGTCGACGATTAATTTTTCCTGAAATCTTTTTCTTTTGTTATGGTGCTAACTGCTGACTGAGATCTCAGCTTTGATTTCCGACAGTTCTGGGATAGGATTTTCTATTCAGTTTATACTTTATGGAGAATCCGATGTTTGGAAAAACCTTGTCACGCGCTTTGTTGTTCACCTTTTTTACGATTTTTTTTGCATTTTCGATAGTCGCACAAGATCTTGATGATGTAGGTATCAGAGGTCGCATTACCGACTCGAATAATCTGCCGATAGCAGGAGCAACCGTAACGCTCACCAGCAAGCAGATTGGAGTTGAGAAAACCGCTACAACTGACGAAGACGGCCGTTATCGCTTTATCAGTCTAAGACCTAGTGTGTATAAAGTAACGGCAGGCGCAGCCGGTTTTGGCTCCAAAGAGCGCATCGATTTGGAAACGATTGCGGCCCAGAATCTGCAACTCGATTTTGTCTTATTGCCGGCAGATGTTCGGGCCGAAACAACGATCACGGTTACCGATGATGACGCTCCGGTGGTGGACATAACTCGAACAATTGTCGGCAGCACGTTAAGGGAGCGTGAGATCGAAGAGATTCCGAATAACTCGCGAAACGCGCTCGATCTTGTCCTCACACTTGGTGGCACAGCCGAGGAGGCACTCTCGACGAGCGACCTGGCAGAGGACCGCAATAGCAATCCCCGCTCAACACCCCTCGAACAGGGTAATTTTACAATCAGCGGCGGGGCCTCGTATTCAAACAACATTACAATTGACGGTTTTGACAATAACGACGACCGGTCGGCCCGAGACCGCTTTCAGCCGTCAATCGAGGCAGTGAGCGAGGTCCAGGTGATCCGCAATCAATTCTCGGCTGAGTATGGCCGAGCATCAGGCGGCCGTGTAAACCTCTCGATGCGTTCTGGTTCCAATCGGTTTCGGGGCAGGGCGTTTATGTTCTTTCGCGATGATAGTTTGAATGCGAATAGCTGGTACAACAACAGCCGCAATATTGAGCGATTGCCGCTGACAAATTACAATCCCGGATTAACATTTTCAGGGCCGGTAAAACTTCCGTTTTACGACGGTAAAGACAGAACATTTTTTGCGGGGTCATACGAACATCAGCGTTTCGAGGACACTACGCTGATCGACACATACATACCAGTTTTATCGAATTCGAGATTTACGCTGCCCCCCCCAACGGGAACCACACAATTTTGTGATAACGCGAACGTTGCGGCTTGTTCGGCTAACCCGCCCACCGCCGGTCTTGTGTCGCCTTACAGCCTGATCTTTCCTACACCGAATATAAGCAATATTTTTACGCTCCGACTGGATCACAAAATTTCAAATAATAACGACCTCCGTTTTGGGTGGCAGTACGGCCGTCGAAATAATCGCCGCACTAGCGGCACGTCAACGACGCGTATAGAGGATGCACTGCAGGTCAAGAACATCAACACGGATGCTTTCAATATCACAGACACCCATGTCTTCGGGGCGAATACAGTAAACGAAGTCGGCTTTCAATGGTCGAGATTTCAGCCGAGTTTTCAAACTGATAACCCACTCGATCCCGTCGTTTTAGTTGGCTATCGAAATCCGGTAACCAATTCTGTGCAGACGCTCATCGCTGGCAATTCAACTGCGAGTTCGCTGCAAAACTTTTCGGATAACCGTGATGAACAGCGGTATCAGCTCAAGGATTCGCTGACTCACATTCGGGGTATTCATACGATGAAGATGGGCTTTGACTTCCAACACGTGAACTCAAAGGCGCTCTCGCTGGCGGACTCGACCGGTACATTTAATTTCAGCAGTGTGTTAAATTTTTCGAGCAACGTGGTCACCCGATACCGTCAAAATTTTGGCACTTCAACCGATGTGACAAACAGCTATTGGGGAACTTTTTTCAATGATGAAGTTCGTTTAAAACCCAATCTGACAATGAGTTTTGGGCTTCGGTATGAGAAGGAGACAGCGGTTGGCGACAATGATAATTTTGGCCCCAGATTTGGAATTGCGTGGGACCCATTCAAAAAAGGAAGGGGCGTGATCAGACTAGGGGCTGCGCGGGTTTTCAACCGCGTTTTGCTTAGAACCGTCGGAGATTTTATCCAAAATAGATTGGGTAATGTGGCCTCATTCGATACAAATACGATCCCCACAAACACGGGACCCGGAACGCTCAATCCGCGTACGCAGATACTCTCGGCTATTTCCCAGAATTTCCCTAATGCCTACCCAACGACCGATGAACTGCGAGCTTTGGTAAGTTCAGTTCAATGCGGGCCACCGGCCGCACCGGTGCCGTGTCCAGCCGATTTTGGCTTTCTTGCAAATACCGGCACTAGCGGCAATCCGCTAAGGAGTATAGATCCAAACCTAAAAATTCCTGAGAGCTATCAGTTTAATATAGGATTTGAACACGAGATCGGCAATCGATGGGTTTTTGAGGCCAATTATACGATGAACAAAACCGTGCATCTCTGGCGCGAGTTCAATACTAATCTTCCGGTTCTGCCATCTGGTTTTGCCGATTACACGGCATATCTGGTTGCGAATAGTTTTACATTTACCAATGTCAACGGGACCACGCGAACCTACCAGTTCGGTCTTGGGCCTACGACTGATCCGAGCGGCGTTGCGACCACGCTCGGCGGAACAACATCGTGTAGCACCAGCGCAAATGTTACCTGCTTTGTGAACCTGAACACCACGAGCACCTCAACTACCTCACCCAATACCAATGCCAGCGATGGTGTTTCTGCCAACTCGATTGGCGGCCCTATCGGTATCGCCCGTGAGGCACTTCGTAGTCTGCGACCTGACCCAAGTGTGGATGAAAAAGAACGGGTCTCATCAATCGGCAATTCGTTTTATAACGGATTGGTGCTTGAGATGCGCCGGGGTTACCGTCAGATCGGCCGCGGTTTCGGAGCGTCATTTCGCTTTGCATACACTTTCAGTAAGTTAATGGACGACGGGCTTAATAACACAACCAATGCCGAGGTGAGTGGTGATTTTAGCCGGGAGTGGGCCCGGGCACTTCAGGACCGGCGTCATCGTCTCGCCTTTTCTGGGTCGTTTGAAACTCCTCGTTGGCTCGGCAAACTCCGATTTACTCCTCTCGTGCGAGTTGCAAGCTCAGCCCCTTTCAACTTGGGATACGGTATTGACCGCAATCTGAACGATTCTAGTACCGACCGAGTCCAATTTAGCGGCGATCTCGCTGATATCAGATGGCGCCGCCCAGGTTCACCGATCCCGACTGAGCTAATTGCCCGTTTTTCACTTCAACCGATCGGTGCGATTAGCGGTAACATACCGAGAAACGCCGGCACGGGTCCAGGTCAAATCTTTTTTGACCTAAGTCTGACCCGCGAATTTAGATTTAAAGAAAGATTCCGGCTACGTCCCAACTTAGAATTCGGAAATATCTTGAATCGAGCCGGTTTTAGCTACGGATCTGAATTTGTCGATGTGGTCGGTGCAAACGCGACGCCGCTGGCGTTATCACGCTTTCTTGTGCCGACACGTACCTATCGGCAGCGTGATATCAAACTTGGAGTTCGTTTCGACTTTTAGGCCGTTTTCAGCAATTATTAGTGCCGGAATCGCATGTAAGACGCGATTTCGGCCCTTTTTGTGTTTGTATGGTCACTCAAATCCCCCAAGAAACATGGTGACTTTTTGTCCGCGTCTGTGATAGCTTTAAGTGTTGAACAATTTTGTTCACCTCGCCTTTATGAGTTCAGTATTAGAAATCGGAACTGCGCCGGTGAGCGAAACGACGATCGAGTCTGTTTTGCTCGACACGGATCTTTTTGTAAAGTATGGGTCGCCTGAAAAGGCATTCAAATTACTGCGCGATTCGCTCGACCGCAGCCCGAGGTCTATCGGCTTGCGTGAGAAAATGCGTGATATTTGTGTAAAGCAAAAAAACCTCAACGAGGCGGCCAAGCAATGCCTCGCACTCGTGAGTCTTTATATTGCTCGCGAGGATTTTGATCTCGCCTACGACCGTCTTCAGGAAGCGAAACTGCTTGACCCGCGTATCTCGGTCGCACCGGGCCTAGAGGCTATTCGCCGTGCCCGCCGTCCGGATTTTGCCGTCAACCGAGACCGTTCGCCGCAGAATGTCCGGACCGACGTGACCTTTGCCGGAAATCTCGCTTTTGTTAATATTTTCGATGCGGTGCAGGTGATCGAAAGTGCAAAAATGACCGGCCTTTTGTTAATCAAATCGGATCTTCATTTGGGTAACGTTGCGTTTAATGAGGGTAAGATAGTAGATGCCGAGTGCAACGGAAAGAACGGCCACATGGCCTTTCGCGACATCATTGAGATCAACGCCGGAACATTTGAATTTTCAGTTTCCGATCACGAATTCCCGATTGTCATCGCGGTCAGCAGCAATACCAATTTCCTCCTCGACGTTCTCACCGAACTCGACAATGAACGCGCCGAAAAACAAGGACTTAGAAGCCTCGGCGGCGAGATGATTTAAGCCAACTGACCCATTAGTTGGGGCAGGATGTTCGTAGGAATTCGATTACTCATGACGGATGAGAAACGTTGATTGACTACTGCTCAGAGTTGACTTCAAATAACAAATACAACAAAATATAGTGCTCTTCCCAAATCTGAGCACTATAGAATGTTTAAGCTTCAACGAATAGAAATTTCCGGTTTCAAGTCATTTGCCGATTATACTGAGATCGTTTTTACCGGCAGCGGCATTACGGCGGTTGTCGGGCCGAACGGCTGCGGCAAGTCTAATGTGTCGGATGCGATGTCATGGGTGCTTGGCGAACAGCGGGCAAAATCCTTGCGCGGCGGCGAGATGAAGGACGTTGTATTTGCGGGCACAAAAACCCGCAAACCCGGCGGCATGGCAGAGGTTGTGCTGCATCTGGTTCGCGACGAGACATTTTTTGACAGTGAGGATATCGAACTTGGCGACATCGATGAGGCACTTTCAGGTATCGACGAAAGTGCCGTCGATATGGATGAAATCGAGGGTGGAGAAGAGTTTGGCAGTTTGCAAGCGGCTGACGGTCAAGTGAATGGTTTTCATTCGGAATTTGCGGAATCAGATGATGAGATCGAAACCGTAATGGCCGCGCAGGTCGGATCTGTACAGACGGTTGAGACAAAGATCAAGACAAAAAGACATTGGCGACCGCGTTCGTTTGCTCTAGATTTTGCTCCGGGCGAGGCCGTGTCGGTCACCCGCCGCCTTTATCTTTCCGGTGAGAGCGAGTATCAGCTTAACGGTAAAACATGTCGTCTTCGCGACATTACTGATCTGTTTGCAGGTACCGGTTTGTCGGGTGCTCACTATGCGATCATCGAACAGGGGCGGATCGGCCAGATACTTTCAGCAAAGCCGGCTGACCGCCGAAATCTGATCGAGGAAGCGGCCGGCATATCAAAATTTCGTTCCCGCCAGCGTGCCGCCGAGTCACGGCTAGATTCTGCAAAGACTAATCTCGGCCGTATATCAGACATCGTCTCCGAGATCGAGACACAGGTAAATTCGCTCCGCCGACAGGCAGCTAAAACTCGACGGTTCAAGATTTTACAAGACGAGTTTCGCACGCTTCTCAGACATCTATACGCTGCCGAAGGGAGGTATCTATCCGATCTGTCTGGAGAATTGAAGGCCGAACTAGGACGTTTGGAAGCGATCGAGACCAACCTGCTAGCTCAGGTCATAGCGAAAGAAGAAGCGGCCCGAGAGGCGACCCAAAAGTCCCGCGATGCTGAGGAAAATCTTACCGAGTTGCGCAAAATTCACGCCGACAACATTCTAGAACGCGACCGTGCCGAGCGTGAACATATCTACAAATCAGACCAGATCGTCGGTCTCAACAACCGGAGCGAGACGCTGCGGAATGAGATCGGTGCAAGCCGCGAACGGCTAAAATCGCTGGCGGCGGAACTCAAGAATTTGCAAAACGACGAGCAACAAGAGAGGTTGGCTCATGGTGAGGCGGAGACCGAGTTGCGAACGTCCGAGGACAATTACCGTCGCGAGGCGGCATCACTCGCCGCCATCGAATCGTCAATCGAAACGCTTCGCACCCAATTGATGCAGCACACCGGTGCGGCCGAGCGGTATGACGAGATCGCCCGCCAGCTCGACAACAATATCGAGCGGCTCGAAATGCGGGCCGGCGGACTCGTAAAAGAAGGTATCAGGGCAGATGAGACCGTTAACTCTAATCAAAAACAAGCTGCCGATCTCACCGCCAGCCTCGTAGCGGAAGAAAGAAAACTAGCCGGACTCAATGCCGAAAAAGAGGCATTGTTTGCAACAACTACCGAAGCCCGCATGGTTTTACGTACTGCTGAGGCTGAGCTTCAAACTTTGCAGGACGAGCATTCGGCAAAACGTCACCGGCTCTCGACCTTGCGCGAGCTTGAGGAAAAACGTGCTGTTTACACTCCTCAGGTGCAAAAGCTGTTTGCTGAGGAAGCAAGTGTTGGCGTGAAGCTGGCGGGTGTTTTGGCTGACCGGCTAAATGTTGCTAGAGAAGCGGAGACTGCGGTTGAGACGCTTTTTGGCAATTTTCTCGAGGCCGTCGTCGTTGAATCTTTGGATGACGCAAAGCGCGTTGCAACCTGGCTTAAGGACAACGACATCGGTCGAACAGCGCTGATTATTTTGCCTTCCACCGTGATTCGCTCGTCCGAGAGAGCATACGGCATTGGAGATACGATAGCTGAGAATATCGGCGTTTCCGGCGAACTCTCCGATGCTCTGCGTCAAATTTTTCCGCGTGAAATGTCTGCCCGGCTGGTCACCGACCTCCATCAGGACCATGTGGTTGACGGGGGGATACTCGTAAATTTTGACGGCGATATGCTGCTGGGCGGCCGGATGTTTGTCGGCGGCAAGCAAAAATCGACCGGTAAGAATGCGTCGCTACTTGCGTTCAAACGCGAGTTGAATCAGCTTGGCAAGGACTGCACGCGTCTTGCGGCTGACATTGAAACGGCGACGGCGAAGGTTGACAAGGCCAGAGCGATTCTGGTCGAAAGCGAAAGCAAGACGGTCGATCTGCAATCGCTAATTATCAAGGTGGATCGTGGTAATCATGGTCTGCAGATTCAGGTGCATGCGGCCCGCGAAGAGATTGCACGGGCCGAGCGTCACCGCAAAGTCGTCGCCGATGAGGCAGGCCAGATACAGTCTGAGATCGAAGAGGTAAAACAGAAGTACGCGGGAGCCCAGGTGAGCAAGCAAAACGCTGACTCCGCCCGCCTCGATGCTTCGACCGGACTCGAAAATATTGCTACTGATCTAAGCGAAGCACGGGCAAAAACCGAGGCGGCTAATTCCGTTCTGAACGACAAACGCATGATCGCCGCCACGTCAGACGAGCGCCGCCGCTCGGCACTTTCAGCTCTCCGTCGGGTCGAAAATGAGGGAAATGAGATCGAATCCCGGCTGGCGATCCTAAATCTGGAACTGACCGAAGCAGATGTAAAGATCAAAGTCCTACACGATTCGATCATTGAGATAACCGACCGCATTGCGTCGGCCGGAAATGAGATCGAGAACGAAAATGTGGAACTGACGGCCGCTGTGACCGGTCTGACCTCAGCCCGCGAACTGTCAGATTCCATGAGCGAAGGTCTCGCCGATCTCAATCGCCGCTCGGCCGAGGCCCGCAATGAGCGGTCCGCAATCGAGATTCGCCAGGCCGAGGCGGTAACACAGCTTAGGAACACAAGCGAAAATTGCCAGCAGGAACTAAACGTCTCAATTCTCGATCTGATCGAGGTAAATGAGCCTGATGACGGTTTTGTCCTGGAAACGGTTCGCCGCGAGGCCGATGATCTGCGGCAAAAACTTGAGAATTTTGGAGCGATCAATATGCTCGCTCTCGAGGAACTCGGTGTCAGCGAGGAGCGACATCTCTTTTTGACCTCGCAGCGGACCGACATTATAGACAGCATTGCGGCTACTGAGGAAGCCCTGCGCGAGATAAAACAGCGTTCGCGAGAGAAATTCAAGGCTGCGTTTGAGGCGATAAACGAGCATTTCAAACAATTTTTCATCGAGCTTTTTGGTGGAGGACGCGGCGAAATGACACTGCTCGAATCCGAAGATATTCTCGAAGCCGGTATTGAGGTCGTCGCCCAACCACCTGGCAAACGCCTACAAAACATACTGTTGCTCTCGGGCGGAGAAAAGGCGATGACCGCTATCGCGCTCGTTCTCGCGATCTTCAAATACAGGCCGTCACCATTCTGTTTGCTTGATGAAGTGGACGCTCCTCTCGACGACGCCAATGTGGGACGCTTTGCCGCAAAGATCGCGGAGATGTCTGAGAAGACACAATTTATCGTCATCACGCACAATAAACGGACGATGGAATCCGCACGTGCCCTGTACGGCGTCACGATGCAGGAAGCGGGCGTGTCGAAGATTGTCTCTGTTAAGTTTGAGTAACGGCAATTAGTCTAGTCAGTAGTTGGAATCAACTATCAAATTCTAACAACCGCACCGCTTTTCGTTGCATCATAGACACTTGCGTCACTATAATTAGCAAATTCGTCGAATTCTATAGACTAATCTTTAATGAAAATACCCTCCAAGATATTTGGGCTATTGTTACTGCTTTGTTTTATGTCGGTTGTGACAGCACCGCAGAACAGGAAGCCAAAATCCCCCAATAAGCCGCTACCAGGAATTGTAGCCCCGCCGCTTGTCGTGCCTGAGCAAAAAGTTGCGGCCCCGGCCAAGCGAAACGAGCGGCCGAATGGCGAATCGAAAGTACCGGCAGATGTTCGTAACGCTTCCGCTGTAAAGGCGCCTGTTACCGCATATTTTTATGAATTTACAAGGCCTGGTTTCTCGTACAGTCGCATTGAGATCGAGCACGATGATACAGGAAAAGGCACTATATTGTTCCTTAAAGATGGTTTTGACGAAACGATAACTGACCCGATAGCTTTATCAACGGTTACGCTAGCTAAGATTAACGCGGCTTTGGCCGAGCTAAAGTTTCTTGATTCTTCTGAGGTTTATCAGCATGCACGGGATTATTCGCACATGGGGAATGTTACGTTCAGGCTAAAACACGATGCCCGTGAGCGGACCGCAAAATATAACTGGACTGAGAATGCCGCGGCCAAGACGCTGATGGACGAGTACCGCCGCATCAGCAATGAGTACACATGGCGGTTTGAGATCTCCGTCGCCCGCCAAAATCAACCACTTCTGTTGCCGGGCTTGATGGATACTCTCGACTCATATATGCGTCGCAATGAAATCTCCGATCCATCGCAGATGCTCCCTTTTCTGACCGAGCTGTCCAACGACGAACGCCTCCCGCTCATGGCCCGCAATCGTGCAGCAAAGTTGATATCCCAAATTAATAAAAGAAAAGAAGATAAGAAATCCGCTTCAGCGGATCTCAAAACTATTTTGTAAATGAGCCGTCGTCAGCGATTTTAGGGGCGTTCGGGCCAAAATCGGAGATAGAAAGGGAACGAACTTTACTAATAGAGGCACCAGTGTTTTCCAGAATGGGCATTCCCCTGCCTTCGAGGCGGGCGCCGTGAATTTTGCCGTCGATAAGTTTGCCATTAGCGTCGAGTTTGACCTCGAGTATCATCGTCATCGCCGTCTCGGCCTCTAGCCGGAACCAACCGTAGGTGGCAAAATTGCCGAGCGAATAGGCGATCAGGCGGTCCTTATAAATCTCCATTCCGCGCATCACATGCGGGCCGTGGCCGAGAACCAGATCAGCACCGGCATCAATCACCGTCCGCGAAAAAAGCGGCAGATTGCCGCGCGCCTCACCAGCGTACATTTCGAGGCGGTTTGGCACGTTTTGAGCGTTTGTTCCCTCGGCCCCGCCGTGAAAGGAGACTACGACAATGTCGGCTCGTTTGTGTGCCTCGATGACGAGCTGACGTGCGAAAGCGAGATCATTAACATTAGGCACAATGGCGTTATGGCCAAAGCCGATAAACGCCACTTTTTGACCTTTGACATTGAGGATAGTTGTCGAAAAAGCGGTGCGGTCGCTGCCGGCGTGTTTGATGCCCTGTTCATCGAGCACATTTCTGGTGCTGGTGCGACCTGCGTCGCCAAAATCCCCTGCATGATTATTTGCCGTGCTCATCACGTCAAAACCGGCAGCTTTAAGATATTTCCCATAACGAGTCGGCATCCGAAACGCAAAACAGCGTGTCGAGCCGGGCCGGCATTTTGACGACACTCCGCCATCGACCAAAGGACCCTCAAGATTGCCAAACGCGATATCGGCCGCCGACAAGATCGGCGTGACCTCTTTGAGCAAATCAACGCCGTCATTTGGCGGCATCCGCGATTCGTTAGGATAGGGCGAGGCGAGCATAATATCACCTACGGCGGCGATTGTGATCGGCTGATTGTTTGTTGGTGTTGCTTCCGGCTCAGAGGCAAAACTTAGCGGTTCTTCGCTGCGCACTAGTTTGGGCTGGCATGCGTATAGGAACAGAATTACCAGAAATAAAGGCGCAAGCAAGTAAGTTTTGTTCGGGTTAGACATATTTATTTCCGATTTATCGTGCAAACATACAGTCTTATCATTGCCTTTTTCCAGTTAACCGGAAGTTTATGCTCCTGCCGGAGCCAGCTTTTCTGAAACCTCGGGTTCACTGGCGGGCGAGATGTCGTCGGTCTCACCGATTAGAGAATGATCCATGATCTTTCGTTGCTCCAATTCGTGGATCGCATACGAACCGGTTGCGGGCGACGCAGATGCGGCGCGGCCGACGAATCGAAGCGAAAGATTTTCCGGTTTGATCTCACGCAGACGCGGCTCGACAAACGCCCATCCGCCCATATTCTTTGGCTCTTCCTGTGTCCACAGAATCTCGGAGGCATTTGGATACGACGCAATGATCTCATTCAGCTTTGACGCAGGGAATGGATAAAACTGTTCGAGGCGGACAATGGCTACATCGAGATTGACGGAATCTTCGCGTGCAGCCTCGAGATCGTAGAATACCTTGCCGCTGCAAAATACGATTCGTTTGATGTTGGAGCGGTCGTCGATGCGCTTATCGTCAATCACCGGCTGAAAGCCGTCGCTTTCGAGCTGGCCAATCGTCGAGCTCGCCGCCGGCAGTCTGAGAAGGCTCTTCGGCGTCATAACGATCAACGGCCTTACTATTTCCTGTATCGCCTGTCGCCGCAACAGGTGAAAATATTGGGCCGGTGTTGTCGGGTAGCAGACCTGCATATTATTTTCGGCACACAGCTGCAAATACCTCTCAAGCCGTGCCGACGAATGCTCCGGCCCCTGTCCTTCATAACCGTGGGGCAAAAGCAATGTTAGACGGCATTTTTGCTGCCATTTGTCTTCGGACGACGAGATATACTGATCGATAATGATCTGTCCGCCATTTGAAAAATCACCAAACTGAGCTTCCCATGCGACAAGATGGTCCTGCGAGATGACCGAGTAGCCGTATTCAAAGCCGAGTACGGCATACTCCGAAAGGGAACTGTCGAAAATGTGTGCCTGGGCATTTGGATTTGACTCGTGTCGGAGTTCGTTGAGCGGAGCCCAACGGTCGCCAGTCATCGTATCGTACATCGACGCATGCCTTTGCGAGAACGTTCCGCGTCCAGAGTCCTGCCCGCTAAATCTCACGGGAAAACCGTCCAGCACCAGCGAACCGATCGCCATTGCCTCGCCAAAGCCCCAATCCATCGGAATTTCGCCGGTTCCCATCTTAGCCCGCCGGGCTAGCTGGCCGACCATTTTGGGATTGATGTGAAAATCGTCAGGAACGAGCGATATCTTTTCGGCTACCTTTTTCAGTATTTCGGCGGAAACACCTGTTTCTAGTACGTCCGATCCGTCCTCGTCTGCGGGTGGTGGGGCAAGCGTCGCCTTGGCCGGCATTTTGGCGGCGATGTCTTTAGCACGGGCCAATATGCCCTCGTATTTTTCGACAACCTTGTTCGTCATCGTTGTCAGATCGTCATCGGTAATGACGCCTTCGCGAATCAATTGCTGTGCGTAGAGATGTCGCGTCCCTGGATGAGCTTTGACGCGGGCGTACATTACCGGCTGTGTGTAGCTAGGCTCGTCGCCCTCGTTATGGCCGAGCCGCCGAAATCCGACGAGGTCGAGCACCACATCCTTGTCAAATTCGCGTCGATAATCGAGTGCGATCTGGATAACACGAAACGCTGCCTCGGGATCGTCGCCGTTTATATGAAATATCGGCGTCTGTGTGATTTGAGCTGCATCGGTCGAGTAGATCGAACTGCGGCCAAGACCTGGCGAGGTCGTGAAACCGATCTGATTGTTGATAACGAGATGAATGGTGCCGCCTGTGCGATAACCGGGTAGGCCGGCGAGCTGGAGCGTTTCCATCACGACGCCCTGACCCGCAAACGCCGCATCACCGTGCAGCAGCAGCGGCATAATTTTCTTATACGTTTCGTCGCGCGTCTTTCCCTCGCCATCCCGCAAAAAGTCTTGGCGGGCACGGGCCATTCCCTCGACGACGGGATCAACCGCCTCGAGATGGCTCGGATTACACGAAAGCTGGATCATCAGCTCGCGTCCGGCTTTGGTCTGCTTTTTGCCGATGGCACCCTGATGATATTTCACATCGCCCTCGTCGGCAGGGAAATCTGGGTGCGAGGTTCCCTCAAATACGGTAAAAATGCGCTCGGCCATCGCCCCGGTTTCAGGGTCGCCAATGATATTTGACAGTACATTCAGACGGCCGCGATGGGCCATACCCATATAGATCTCGTCAACTCCACGGGCCGATGCACCCTCAACCAGTTGGTCCAGCATCGGGATAACGGTCTCGCAGCCCTCAAGTGAAAAGCGTTTTTGGCCGAGATATTTCCTGTGCAGAAACTGCTCGAACTGCTCGGCCTCGATCAGCTTCTGCAGCAGTTCCTTTTTGGTCTCGACCGCCAACGGTTGTGTATCAACAAAATACTCTCGAACCTTTTGCCTAATCCAGTCTTTTTGCTTCTTACTTTGGCTATGTCGATACTCAATGCCTACCTTTCCGCAGTAGGCCTTTCGCAATATTTCCAGTATTATTCGCAGAGTTGCGGTTTTTTCGCCATGCAGCCCGCCCGTGATAAATTCGCGGTCGAGGTCCCAGATCGTCAGGCCGAAATTATCGAGATCGAGCTCCGCGACGTGATGCGGTATCAGATTTAGCGGGTCGATGTCCGCCAAAAGATGCCCGGCAACGCGATAGGCATTTATAAGTTGCAGGACATTTGCCTGCTTCTCAACCTGCTCGCTCTCGCCGCCGAAAAGCGACGGATTATTATCCTTTGCCCATCGGAGCGGCGGATAATTTATACCCAAGTCTTTAAAAACATCGTCGTAAAAATTGTGATTGCCGGTCAGGAATTCATGAATTTGAGCCAGAAACATTCCGCTTTCGGCACCCTGAATGACGCGATGGTCGTATGTGCTCGTGACGGTCAGGGTTTTGCTTATGCCGATTGACGATAGTGCGGCGTCTGTCATCGCTGAATACTCGGCCGGATACTCGATAGCTCCGGTCGCGATGATCGCGCTTTGGCCGGACATCAGACGCGGATTAGAGGCGACGGTGCCGATAGTACCTGGATTTGTTAAGGAAATTGTAGTTCCTTGAAAATCGCCGATCTCTAACTTGCCGTCGCGGGCCTTCTTCACCGTTTCGTTGTAAGACGCAAAAAATCCGGCAAAATCGACCTGATTTGCTCCCTTGATATTGGGTACGAGCAGATTTCGAGTGCCGTCTTTTTTCTCGATATCGATGGCGATGCCGAGATTTACATTTTCGTGCTCAAGCCGCGACGGAGCTCCGTCCACAAGCCCATAGCCGTAATTCATCTGCGGAAAGGCCTTTACCGCCTGAACGATCGCCCAAGCGATGATATGCGTAAACGAAACTTTGCCGCGGCCCTGGGCGGCGAGATGTTCGTTGATGATGCGGCGGTTTTCTTCGAGGACCTTGACCGGAATATTGCGAAAGCTAGTGGCCGTCGGCACAGTCAGGCTCTGCTCCATATTCTCGACGATCTTCTTGCCGACCCCTGTGATCGGTTTTGATGCGGTGTCGGCTGTCGATTGAATCGCGACGGGCTGTTTCTTTTGTGGTACGGTGTTCTCGGCTGCTGGTTGGTTTGCAGGCTGAACCGTCGTGGGGCCGTTAGAAGCCGGCATCCCGCCATTGAGCAGTTCAGCAAAATACGTCTGCCACGATTCGTCAACCAGTTTGGGATCGGTTTTATACCGTTCCAGCAGACCTTCTACGTAGGTTGCGTTAGAACCAAAAGCTTCGGATATATATTTGGATAAATTAGTTGTATTTTCGCTCACAGTAAAATAATAGCCTCGCTAATCTTAAATTTTAACGCAAATATGGCGAAAAATATAACCAGAATAGTAAAGCGTGTTTGTTAGAAAGGAGTATCTAGAATTGGTTAGGGGCTAGGTCGTGGAAGCTTGCGATTTCTCAACTGTTTGATCGGTGTCTGATTTAGTTTCGAGGTCTTGTTTGATCGCGTCGAGGATGCCGTTTATAAATTGTGTTGCCTCAAAGGTGGAAAACCGCCGGGCGATCTCTAGAGCTTCATTAAGAGCAACGGTGTCGGGGGTGTCCTGATATATAAACTCGTAAACTGCGAGACGAAGCACGTTGCGGTCCACGATGGCCATTCGCTCGATGCGCCAGTGTTCGGCGCGTGTGCGGATGACGTTGTCTATTGACTCGATATTTTCAAGAGTTCCGATGACGAGGCGATTTGCAAACTTACGGGTTTTGTCGTCTATGGCGGTGTCGCCGAGCTCGATCCAGTAGTTATTAGTTAGTGATTCAGCATCGCTGCCGACCAGATCGGATGCGAAAAGCATCTGTAGAGCACACTCACGTGCTTTGTGCCTCGTGCCCGAACTCTTCTCTGCTTTATCAAACGACATTCAAAAATCTCTCTTTAACTACTTCAAAACGTTGCGCGGTCCGAGTGCTAATTTCCGACAGGGCGACGGCTGTCTGCACCGCGGACAGAGCCGCTTCGTAACCTTTATTATCCGCCTTTTCGCCGCAACGGGCAATGACCTGTTCGACGTTGTCGGCGGTTATGACGCCAAACATAACGGGAACGCCCGTTAGAATAGATGCCTGCATCAAGCCGCTCGCTGCCTGCCCTGCGACGTATTCAAAATGCGGCGTATCGCCACGAATAACCACACCAAGAGCGATGACGGCGTCATATTCTCCGCTTCTAGCGGCTTTTAATGCTGCGACCGGCAATTCGAAAGCCCCCGGAACATAGAATATGTCTGTGGCATCATCGTCCGCACCCGCAATTTGAAGGGCCTCGATCGCCCCGGCAGCAAGTTTCGACGTATATTTTTCATTCCAGCGACTGACCACTATGGCGAATGACAATCCTGCGGCTAAAATTTCACCTCGATTTAATTCAGTTTTCAAATCTTATCACCTGCCGTCAGCATATTTGCCTATATCAAGTATAGAGCGTGTTACAAAAATAACAAGCAAAAGTCTGGTTTTTACATTCGGGCCAGATCCCTAATAATATGACTGTAATGACGCGGCACATAATCGAAACCGAAGAGACCCTAATCATCGAAACGCCCGAGCGCGTTCCTCTGGAATTTGCCCTCGCTTCGATCGGGAACCGGTTTTTAGCGGTTGCCATTGATCATTTTATTCAGTATTTTTCTATCTTTTTGATCGCGTGGTTTTTTTTGAGCCTCGCTGGAT
This sequence comes from Pyrinomonadales bacterium, assembly GCA_038257355.1. Classification (GTDB taxonomy): domain Bacteria; phylum Acidobacteriota; class Blastocatellia; order Pyrinomonadales; family Pyrinomonadaceae; genus OLB17. The sequence goes on from JBBSJK010000003.1 coordinate 98,729, forward strand.
TTAGCTCGTCTGATGTCGTTGACGCACCGGATCAATTGATATCGGAAATGCCGAAATGGACAATCGCGATATTAATAATCATTCTTTTTCTTATATTTGCTGGCTATTTTATTGTTTTTGAATGGCTCTGGAACGGGCAGACACCGGGTAAAAGGCTGTTAAAGCTGCGTGTCATTCGCGATGACGGACGCCCGCTCACGCTCTGGGAGGCGATCGCCCGTAACTTGCTGCGTATATGTGATGCGGTGCCGGGTTTTATTTTGCCAGTCTATTCAGTTGGGCTGATCGTCATTTTTTTGAGCGGCCGCGATCAGCGAGTCGGTGATATTTTTGCAGGAACAGTTGTTATCCGTGAACGCACTGATGAGGCTCCGACATTCGCCGCGACATTCTCAAACAGGATGACCGACACAGCCTTTACCCGTGTTCAAAAAATAACCGGTGTTAAGGCAAATGTCAGTCTTTTGAGTGAGCGGGAAGTCGAGGTTGTCGAGAGTTTCCTTCGCCGCCGGTGGGATCTCTCTGATCGCCAGCGGCTCTGGATGGCGTGGCGGATCGCCCTGCCGATCATGTATAAACTGAAGCCTAGTTATAATTTAGAAGATTTTACCTACGAGGGTTTTCTCGAGGAAATTCTGCATAGTTTTCACGCAAAGCAGCGATTCCTCAATTAAAATTTATTTTCCATCCCAATCGTAAAGAAACATTTTACCGGCGATCTCTGGGGGGAGTTGGCCGCCAAGCAGTTCGACAGCTCGCGACAGAACAGGGTCGCGACGCTCCGCCAGGTCTACCGCCGAGGGGATGATCTTTTCATCAGGTATTACGCCGACATGCTCGAGGCTTTTGCCGTCTGACATTATGACATCGGCATTAGTAATGCTGGCCCCGTAGAAAACGCTCGAATAACCGCCGCCAGTTTCACCGTCAAACGAACGTGACTGCATAACAGCCCCAGCCGAAATGTCGCCGAGTACCATGCCGCGTTTCTCGAGTTGTATGAGCCTTGCGAGAATCTCAGATGCCGAGCCCGATACGCTGTCGATAAGTACAACGATCTTGCCGCCAAATACATCTTTACCGCGTGATTTAGACTCAATCGGATCCATCGCTTTTCTGCCCTTTAGGTCAGCAATCTTCAGGTCTTTATCAAAGAGCAATCCTGCAAGTCGCTCGAGAGTTTTGACATAACCGCCTCCATTTCCGCGCAGGTCAAATATAAGTCCGGTCGAGTTGCCTATGCGGTCGCTCATTATCGAATCAACCTGTTTTGGGTCAAACGTAAACGACGGCATCCGCCAAATTGTTATGCCGCCCACCTTTTGAAAACCGTGTTTCTCGTTGCGGTTCTCATTGAAATCACTGGCGATGGTAAAGAAATTTTGAGCATTGATCGAGACCGGAAAATTCCGGATCTTTGCCGCGATATTAATCTCGCGCGGTGCGGTCTCACCGGGTGAAATGACATGTACCCTTAAACCCTGGCGTTTGCTCAAAACGTTGTAATAGTAGAGCATTTTCCACATCTCTTTGCGTGTCGGGCGAAAGCCCTCTACGGACAGCAGTTGGTCTCCGGGTTTGAGGCCTTTGGCCTCGGCATCACTCTTTGGCTGGACCGAGGTTACGAGACATTTGTCGCCGACCATCTTCATTCGCCAGCCGTACTCGGCTCGGATATTGGTCGATGGAGGCAGAAAGAAAAGGTGAGAATCGTTAAAATCCATCAACGCCTGAGCGATGATACCCATTGCCTGTCCGGTGGAGGTGGCCTCATCCAGCTTTTCGTCCGCCAGCTTAAACCGGGCGTCGATGTCAATGCCGTGAAATTTCTCGTCATAATAGTCTTTCTTGATGGCGCCCTGTATATTTTTGAGCATACTCTTCATCCGTTCTTTCTCGATTCGATCAATTTTTGCCTGACCGTGAGTGGCTGGTGACATCGAAAAAATGAGCAAAACGGCAAGTGTGAAGGCGCACGATATCTTGATAAATCTGACTTTCATTAAATACTCCAAATTCTAATTGATTGGTAGGCGGGTGTGGTCCGGCCTCGTTGATAACTAACTTTCGATGCTATCATACCGGTTACGGTTTGTTAAAAACTTGCGTTGTTACGATCCAGATTGTCTGGATTCGGCAGGTGTTTCGTGTCAAAAGTGAAATGGGCAAAAGTATTTTAGTTACCGGCGGTGCCGGATTTGTTGGCTCGCATCTGGTTGACCGGCTTCTCAGCGAGGGCGTCTGGCAGGTCACCGTCATCGACGATTTTAACGATTTTTATTCGCCTGTTATCAAGCGGTCGAATATCGCCGGTCATTTATCAAATCCAGATTACCGGCTGATCGAGGCCGATATCCGCGATGCAGATAAGCTGTCGTCTGTTTTTGCGTTAATAAAATTTGATGTGATCGTCCATTTGGCCGCGCGTGCCGGTGTGCGGCCCTCGCTTTCAGAACCGAAACTCTACGCTGAAACCAACATTAACGGTACGCTTAACCTGCTCGAACTCGCCAGACAGCATCAGATCCGGCAGTTTGTCTTTGGCTCGTCATCGAGTGTTTACGGGGTAAATACAAAGGTGCCGTTTGCCGAGGATGACCGCATTCACCAGCCGATCTCGCCCTACGCAGCGACCAAAGCGGCGGGCGAATTGCTCTGCCACACATATTCGCATCTATACGGCATCCGCACCGTTTGCCTGCGATTTTTTACGGTGTATGGTGCCCGGCAGCGGCCTGATCTGGCGATCCATAAATTTTCAAAGCTGATTAGCGGCGGCAGGGCGATCCAGGTCTTTGGCGATGGCACATCGCGGCGTGATTACACATACATTGACGACATCATCCAGGGCGTTCGCTCCGCGATCGATTACGAAAAATCGATCCACGAGATCTTTAATCTTGGCGAGTCACAAACCGTCACGCTCGCTGAATTGATCAGCCTGATCGAGAACAGCCTCGATATGCAGGCGATCATCGACCGTCAGCCAATGCAGCCCGGTGACGTTCCGGCGACATTTGCCGACATCTCAAAATCGAGAGAACTGCTCGGCTACGATCCGTCGACTAAAATCCAGGACGGGATACCAAAGTTTGTCGAGTGGTTCCGGAATTCACAAATAAAATCCTAAAAAGCAGGTGTCGAACCACTCGATTGAGGATAAATTTACTCGTTTTTTTTTGAATTTCTTTTGCGCATTTTAAAATCACAAAATTTTCTGTTTTGTGAATGTGGCACGTGCCACATTTTGTACTGTATCGGTCCCCGATATGCTATATATACTGGCTTTTGCTTACCTGAGTGCCTTTGAAACACAGCGAAAAGCCCCCTTAATTGGTGACAGGCAAACTAATGCTTAGGTACGAATAAGGTATGGTTTGGTACAGTTGTTTTGGAGATTGGTGAAAGGTGTTTGCGGGGCAAAAAAAACTAGCACCAACCGGAAACCTGAGTTCGGAGCGCGGAGGTATTACGATGGCCTGTCTGTTGTAATATCGCTCTAATATTCTTATTATCAATTTTACGCCGCGCCACGCGAATTTATAATGGACAGTCAACCAACGGAATCGGATGTTAAAGAATCAGTTCGGTCGCTGCTTGCCGGGGCAATCGATTATGCCGGCTTGTTTCCGCCCGCCGGGCTGTCGATGTCAGAGGCTGTTATTAATTATGCGATGTACCGCAACAGCAACTATAGCTGGATGCTCGGACGATTTATCATGCCGGTGGTGCAGCTCGGCGAATTTATCGAGAGTGCGGGTGATTTTATATCACGCGACTCTAAAAAGGTTTGGCGGCTGAGCGTTTTGGCGAGCGAGGACCTCGGCGACACGATCCGCCGGATCAAGGAATTTAATTCGACGTGTGCTGACGGCGTCGTGATCGACTCGCTCGAGGTGCGTGCGAATACCATTTCAAAGATCGAAAACACCGTGACGGCCCTACCCGACGGAATTACCGCCTATTTTGAACTGGGCCTAGGCGAAAACTTTCCTGATCTGCTGGTACAGGTCGCACTCAGCGGGCAGTGTGCCAAGATCCGCACCGGCGGCGTGACGCCTGATGTATTTCCCATTTCCAGCGATATAATTCGATTTGTGCGGGCGTGTCTCTCAGCCCATGTCCCCTTTAAGGCGACCGCCGGCCTGCATCACCCGATTCGCTGTTTCCGTCCGCTGACGTATGAGGACAATGCCCTCAAAGGCACGATGCACGGCTTTCTCAACCTATTTCTGATGACCGGATTTGCCCGCGAAGGCTATCGTCCTGCACTGCTCGAAGATGTGATGGAAGAGGAGTTTGACGAGGTTTTCCGCGTCGATGAACACTCCGTGACCTGGCGTAACGATCACACGCTAAAACTCTGGCAAATCGAAACCCTGCGCGCAAAAGGCATCCACTCATTCGGCTCCTGCTCATTCGACGAACCCATCGCCGATCTGCAAAAACTGGGGATACTTTAGGCTCCCAGATTCGCGAAAAATTTTATAGCGTCGGGTGAGACACGGCGAAGTTGAATTCAATACAAATTAGGTCGCTGAAAGCGACTCACCCATCGAAAGTTTATTGACCTGGATTTTTTTTATTTTGTGAAGCAAAAGCTCTTGATATTTTTATTCCTTATTTTGATGGCTGCCATTTTGGTGGGCCTCAATGCGGCGTCGTACACGCAGAAGGAAAAGACGCTGGACAGCGAATCTGAGCCAAATAGATCGACCTTTAATGCCGGAGCGACGGGTACGGCTGCTTATTACTCACTGCTTCTGGAAACAGGCCGCAACGTCATCAGGTGGCAGGAACCTACAGCCGCTCTACTCACCGCCAAAACGGCGGTGCCGTCTGTCTTTGTAATGACCGGTGCGCTGAGACGTGAATATACCGCGCCGGAGGTCGAGCAGCTACTGAGCTGGGTTTCGTCGGGGGGAAGGCTTGTGATTACAGACCGCGAACCGCCCGGGGGCCTCGTGACGACCACGGCAAATTGGAAGATATCTCTCGAATCAAATGAGCATCCTGAAATCTATACCGTCGACGCGACCGATCAAATGCAGATGACGTTCGGAACATCGTCGATCAAACCCGTCCAGCCGACAGTTTTCACTCAGAGCGTCAACGCCGTCCAGCCATCACGATTTGCGGCTACGGTTGTTTTTGAGCACTTTACAGATGCCGAAACGCAGAGTTACACCGATGACGAAAAGGATGCAATTCAACCACCAGAGACGCAAATATCGCCAATAGAAGATGACGGATTGTATACAATGCCGACTGAGGAGCCGGTGCAGATGCTGCCCATGGCCAATGTGGAATCGCCGAGCCAGATCGCACCGGTCGTGCATTTTGCGGCTGGCGATAAAAATTTGGTTGTCGAGGTACCGTTTGGCGAGGGCCGCATCGTTTATCTCAGCGATCCGTACATCGTCTCAAACGGCGGTATCTCGCTGGTTGATAATGCACAACTCGCGATCAATCTGGTTGCTGCCGGCGACGGAATTGTGGCGTTTGACGAGTATCATCAGGGCTTCGGCACGGACAGCAACCGGTTTTTGCAGTTTTTTGCGGGCACACCGGTCATCGCTATCTTTTTGCAGGCTGCGGTTTTGATCGGCCTAGTGTTTTTTTCGCAGAGCCGCCGGTTTGCCCGGCCTGTTCCAGAAGCTGAGCCGGACCGGCTCTCAAAGCTCGAATATGTCGCCGCGATGGCCGAGCTGCAGCGGCGGACAAAAGCTTACGATCTGGCAATCGAGAATATATATAATGAGTTTAGGCGACGCGTGACGCGTTATTTCGGCCTCGATAATATTACCGCAAAAAACATAGATCTAGCCGCGATGATCGCCGAGCGCGGCGGTCTAGACCCGGCAAAGGTCGAGGATACCCTTTATCAATGCGAAGAGATAATACGAGGCGGAGCGACAAACAAGCGAGAAGTGCTCAGGTTGACCGCTGATCTGCGCTCGATCGAGCAACAGCTCGGTATGACACGTGCCGGGAGAAACAGAGTATAGAAATAATTGGAGCTACAACTTAAGCTGATCTCCCGAAATATGTAGGTTTATGGCGATTGACTTGCTCATCGTGCTGATTATCGTTTTTTTCCTGACAAGCGTCATCGGCGTTGTGACCGGGAGCAATTCGCTGATAACCGTGCCAGCTATGTTTCAGGCCGGCATCGACCCAAAGGTGGCGGTCGCGACAAATATGTTTGGCCTAGTGTTTATGGCCATCGGCAGCACGATCCCGTTTGTCCGGCAGAGACGAATCGAATTTGCCAAAGTCACGCCGCTGATCGCTTTGACACTGATAAGCTCGGCAATCGGGGCACTGCTTGTCGGCGTTATTACCGATAACGGTATCAAGCTAATCGTCTCGGTTGCGATGATTGCCGTTGTAATTTTCACGCTCCTTCGGCACGATGATGGATCGGCTGTAACAAAGACAAGTTCGTACGCGAAGCCGCTGACCTACGTTTTAGTCTTTTTGCTCGGCATTTACGGGGGGCTGTTTAGCGGCGGTTATGTGACGATTTTGACCGCAGTTTGCGTTGGGTTTTATGGGATGAAATACGGCGAGGCAATCGCCTCTACCAAACTGATAAACCTATTTTCGTCAGCGATTGCAACCGCCATTTTTATGTGGCAAGGTTTAGTTGATTACAAATTAGGGCTGATATTGGGGCTAACGATGTTCGTGGGCGGGTATGTTGGTGCACAATATGCGACGAGGTTAGACGACGTTTGGCTTCGGAGGATTTTTTTGGCGACGGTATTTTTATTGGCGATAAAGACGCTGTACGATTTTATTTGAGAATAAAATTGCTGTAAAAAGCGAAAAAAAAGACAACATTCAATTATCCATTTTGCGTATTTTGTGCCTTTTTGCAGACAAATAATTAATGCTAACTTACACACCTTCAACAGTTGCACATATACTTAACGAGCTGCGCAAGACGATCGTCGGGCAGGACGATGTGATCGAACAGATTTTAGTGGCGGTATTGGCCGAGGGACACGCATTGATAGAGGGCGTTCCGGGAACAGCGAAAACGCTAACGGTCAAGACGCTGGCTCATATTATCGGAGCTCAATATTCGCGTATCCAGTTTACGCCCGATCTGATGCCATCTGATATTACGGGAACAAATGTCTTTAATATGCAGACGTCTCAGTTTGCGATGCGGCACGGGCCGATCTTTACCGACATTTTGCTTGCGGACGAGATAAACAGGACGCCGCCCAAGACTCAGGCCGCCCTGCTCGAGGCGATGGAGGAACGGCAAACGACCATCGATGGCGAACGCTACCCGCTATCGCCTCTGTTTACCGTGCTGGCGACCGAAAATCCGATTGAGTATGAGGGCACCTATCCGCTGCCCGAGGCACAGCTCGACCGGTTTTTGATGAAGATTATCATTGATTATCCCGAACAAAAGGATGAGGAAGAGATCGTAGCCCGATGGGACGCGGGATTTAATTCCCGGCATTTGGAGCAGGTGCGGATCGCTCAATTGCCTGATGCGGCGACGATACAGAAATGCCGTTTTGAGATACGCGAGATGCGGATGGAGCCTGGGGTTCAAAAATATGTCGTAGAGATAGTTCGTCGGACGCGGACGCATCCGACAATACTTTACGGTGCCAGCCCGCGTGCATCCGTCGCCCTGTTGCTGTGCTCAAAGGCCCTCGCCGCCATCCGCGGACGCGATTTCCCGACGCCTGATGACATTCGCGATGTTGCTTTGCCGGTACTGCGTCATCGTCTAGCACTCCGTGCCGAGGCCGAACTCGACGGAGCGACGGCCGATGCGGTCATTTCGGATATCCTAAAGACAGTCGAAGTTCCCAGATAGAAGCAAACGCAAAAACGCCAGTTTTTAAAGTAATGGTGTAAAGGGTTAGAGACAAAGTGGTTTTAAAAAACTACTTCTTCTCTTAATTTTGCGTCTTTACGTTAAACCGTTTTATTTTAATCAATATCGTCCGGTTGTCCGGATGGAACAGGCTTTTCGTTTTTGGGCTGAGTTGCCGCCGGTTTATTGCCTTTTGGCGGTGGGGTCGCCATCGGTTTTGGGGTTGGTTTGGTTTCCGGGGCCGGCTTTACTGCTGTATTAGCCGGGGGAGTTTTTGTCGTCGGATCTGGTTTTACGGCGGTGTTGGTATTCATCGGCACCGGTACAAGAATCACACCCTCGGACGGCATAAATTGGCTTCCGCCTGGCTCAATGGTATAGACCTGTCCGCCCTGCGGGACGTAATCCGGCGGGAAAGTTTGGTTGAGCGGCACACCAGTGATTGGGACTCCGAGCGGAGCACCGGCCGGTGGCACACCGCCGTTGGCCCATGCGTTATAACCGTCCCCGCCTGGCAAATCGTCTGCCGAGGTCATGGAATTAGCTAAAATCTCAGCGTCAGTCATCGCCGGTAATCTTGCCAGACTTTCTTCCTGCGCACCGGTTGCGGGGCCGATCGGCTGGACCGGCAGGCTGCCCGCATCGGCCACAAGCTGTGTTGTCGGGTCAGTCTTTCTTACCGAGGTCGCATATATCAGGGCGGCGGCAAAAATTGATATTCCGGCCAAAACGACAAACGCCGTCTGCCAGATACTTCGCTTTCGGGTTACGCCAGCCGCAGCGGCAGCCGCTTTCAAGGGAACACCCAAACGGCCTGACAGTATATTGAGATCTTCGGCAAACGCGGCCATGTTTGAATAGCGGCGTTCGGGGTCGGCGGCCATCGCACTCAGGACGATCGGTTCGATCTCAGGATGCAGGTCGCGTCGAAAGGCTGACAGCGGGGGCGGCGGTTCGGCGTTTTGTTTAGCGAGAATATCGGTCGTTGTTGCACCGTCATACGGTACAGAGCCGCTGAGCATTTCGTAAAGCAAAACACCGAGCGAAAAAACATCCGAGCGTTCGTCAGCTGCCGGAAAAGCCGTGCACTGCTCCGGTGCCAGATATCGCGGATCGGCGTCCCGGACAATATACATTGGGTCGCCGCCAAAACCGGAAACCTTTATTACGTCGCCTTCGCTGACAAAGATATTTTTTGGATCAAGACGGCCGTGAACAATCTTCTTTGCGTGAGCGGCCGTGACTCCGGCGGCGATCTGACTCGAAATATCGAGCGCACGCTTTTCGTCAAACGCAGGCTCGCTGCCAACTAAATCAGCCAGAGTCTGGACGTCTGAGCTTTCATAAACGGCATATGAGATGCCGCGCGCGTCAGTGCCAAAATCGGAAATGTTGAGGATGTTAGGATGATCGAGAGACGATGCGGCGCGGGCCTCATCGATGAATCGCTTTACCCATCGAGTATCGACGGAGTACGCCGACGGCAGCATCTTGATTGTCACGGGCCTGTCTTGCACCTCGTGATGTCCTGTATAAAGGTCGCCTGACTCGCTCTCGCGGATGAGTTCCTCAATACGATATTTATCGGCTACTAATTTTCCCGCAAATTCATTCATACTCAAATATTAGAACGTTGAAACGGGCAGCAAGTTGCAAATAAAAGGATAACTCGGGATTTTGCGAGATTCAAGAGTAAACATTGCGGCCATCTCGAAAGATGCGGAAAGCCCGCAAGAAGTAAGTACGTAAACGTGAGCCTTTGAGCAACGTACGCCCTTACTTCGTGCGGGCTTTCCGCATTTAATTTCTTACGGCTTATAATTTGACGAAAACGATCAGCAATGCAAAAAGAACGAGTGATTCGATCAGCGCGAGGGCGATAATCATCATCGTCTGGACAGTGCCGGCAGCACCGGGATTGCGTGCGGCTCCCTCAGCGGCACGCGAACCGACGAGGCCCTGACCGATACCGGCCAAACCGGCTGCGAGGCCAAAACCGATACCGCCGCCGATTGCCTTGGCTGCATTGACGGTCGATTCGTTGTCAGCGGCTCCGGTCTGTGCCATTGCGGCTACCGACAACATTGCGATTGCCATTGTAGAAAATACTACGTATTTAAGTTTATTCATTTTTATCTTTATCTCCTTTTTTAAATAAAAAGACTGTCGATCAATTCGCTTATCAAACTTGCCGGCCAAAATCGCCGTTGGTATTATTTCGCCTCACTTCCGGTATGCCGCGGATTTTATACTCCGTAGAGTCCGCGTCTCCTGCGTGCGGGCATATAAGGCGGAAACCCGACCTTTAGGAAGGGTGCCTCGTGTTATTAGATTGCAAGTTTTCAAAAATCGACCTGATCGCAAGTCCAATGTTTGGAATTACCTGCTTTAGACGGCTTCTCCGTTATCAGGAGGCCTGGTAAAAACAGGAACTCCAAATTTTTACGCATGAGCGGCGGCTGGCTCGCCGTGCGGCTCGTCTGCGTGATCATCGTGCTCATCGTGATCGTGGTGATGTGTCACCTCACCTATATAGATCATCGACAACAGCGTAAACACAAATGCCTGAACAAACGCGACGAAAACACCGAGCATCGTTATCACGAGAGGCACTATAAAATGTGTAAACGGCGGTGCGATATTTGTGATCTCGAGAAATACTTTTTCATCGGCAAACAGATTGGCAAACAGCCGAACCCCGAGCGTAAACGGCCTGATCGTGCTGCTGATAATCTCGATGACAAAGATCAGCGGCGTAATCGTGAGTGCCATAAGAAAAGGCAGCTTGGGCCCCGCGAAATGGCCGATGTGGCCGAGCAATCCGTTCTCGCTGATACCGACGTAGTTGTAATATACAAAAGACGCGATGCCGAGTGCGAATGTTACATTTACCGATGCGGTCGGCGACATAAACATAGGGAACTGGCCCATCAGATTTGAAACGAGGATCAGGATGCCAAATGTCGCAACAACCGGGAAATGTCTAAATCCGTGATGGCCGATGATACTCGTGACCATGTCCTTGAGGCCGAGAATACCGGCTTCGAGCGTCATCTGCCCTGGCTTGGGGTCGTCCTCAGACAGTTTACCTTTGAGAAGATTGACAATTATTACAGTCAGGATACACGCGATGAAAAACATTATTGTGTACCACGGTATCGCGTTCTCAACGGTGTAGGGGCCGAATACACTGGCCGCTGTCGTATCAAAATTGGAAAATACGTATTTATTCCACAACGGTTCTGTATAGGCGACCTGGAATCGATGGACTGGTCCACCAAAATAGTGGTTTATAAACTGTACGATCAAAGGTAAGGCATGCCCGCCTTCTGCAAATAAGAACATCTTAAAATCCTTCTATATAGAACTCGAAAAAATATTTTTTAACCCTTGTACGACTACGGCAAACGAAAATGCCGCTAACCCGAGTATCACCGCCGCGACCGGAAATGCACCGGTCCAATAGATCAATAAAAGCACCAGGCCGATAGCCGCATATCGCAAAATATACTTCACGGCCAAAATGCCAGTTGATGCAGCCGCCGTTTGGCTGAATATCGCCCGCGTCGATCGCTCGAGCCA
>JBBSJK010000004.1:0-96244 GCA_038257355.1 Pyrinomonadales bacterium
ACCATGCTAATGCAGGCCGCCCCCGGCAAAATAATCTCAAAAGTCGGCGCCGATGGCGTCTGGCTATGCGGCGTATTGCCGTGCGAAAAATGGCCGAGCGGTTTAGGAATCGCGTTGAAAATCGCCGACGGCGACGACTTTCTGTCACGGCCCGTTGTTGCGGTGGAGATACTTCGGCAGTTGGGTGTGTTATTAAGTAACGATCTATCCGAAATGTCTCCAATGCCGATCAAAAATCGGCGAGGTGAGGTTGTTGGAAAGGTGAGAGCATCATTTGCTCTAGATTAATGAACTCGTCAGACAAATGAAACTTGTTGTCGAAAACAATGAAACTGGAGTCGTCGAAATCGATGGCTGCGAAATCTACGGTTGGATTGATGAAACTCCGTGACCGAGTTGCGCTGATCCGCGAATATACCACAGTGACTTTGACGCATTCTTTTGCGCCGACTGTACCAAATGGCTCGACTCGAACTGTAGTGATCCGGCTTGTGAATATTGTAAAAACCGACCCGAGAAACCTCTGGAGTAACTACACTTATTCCGAAGTGCCTATTAGCTTCATAAGTTCATTTTCCCCAACGCCCGATCCAGCCACAGATTCGTCAGTTTTTCCTGAATGCTATTTGCCTTTAAACGCTCATTCAAATTCTTGAAATCCACAAAATCAAGATGCTGATCCTGGTTGAAGCATGAGAAGACAAAGAATTCTTCGCCGGTGTGCGGGTTTACGTGGCGTTGGAGGCATTGGTCGCAGACTTCTTTCATCATGCACTGCATCGGGCTGTTGATGGAGCCGATAGCGACAACGGTTGACTTGAGAAAGGTTTGGTCGTATGCCGCCTTTTTTAGTTCTCTGATAAATATGTCGGGAATTACTGCATGATGGCTTTTTAAGGCAGTTCCGCAAGTGCTAGGCGGCTGGATTTGATTAACACCGAACATATTAGAGTGTTTTCGTGGGTTGAAATAATGGTTCCGTCTAGATTTGACGGTATTTTGTAGTCGCCGGAAGCGACTGTTACTCGTCCGACTGCGAAATCGTAGAATTTCAATTTAAAACTTTGGTCGGCTATCGGAACGATAAAATAGATGCCCATTTCGGTCATTTCCCAAGTGTTGAAAAACCCGGCGGCTTCAAATTCCGGCACGATCTCTTCCGCGCCGCCTTGAGCCGGAACGCGCCAGAATTCTCTCGGAAACCCCGTTTTTGTAAAATAAACCGTTTTCCCGTCCGGCGTAGGCGTGGAGCGATAAGCTCCGATGGTGGTGACTTGGACGGCTTCGCCCCTGCCGAGGGCGTTCATTTTCCAGATGTTGCGTTCGCCCGAACGGCTAGATGAAAAATAAATATATTTGCCATCCGCGCTCCACATCGGAAAATCCTCTTGCACACCTTCCGGCGAAATGCGCCGCGGCTTGCCGCCTTCAGCCGGAATTATATAATTTGCGTGATCTTCCCCGTTTTTTTGGTTATAAGCGATCAGCGAACCGTCGGGAGAAAAACTCGGCGCCGTAGATGAGAAGGGAGTATCGGTGATCTGCCGTAAATCTTTGCCGTCCGCGCCCGCCGTCCAGATTTGCGACGTCCCCGAGCGATCTGTTTGAAAAGCGATAAGAGAGCCATCGGGTGAAAACTGAGGAAAGTATTCGGTAAAATCTGAATTTATCAAACTGTTGCCTTTTTGCCCGTCTGACGGAACGCGCCAGAGAGACCACCGCCGCACATCTTCGGCAAAAACTAGTGTGTTACCGTCCGGCGATACGGCTATATTCGTAATGTTTTTACTGCCGGTAGATACGATTTCCTGTTCGCCGCCGCCAACCGGAACACGCCGGACAACCGTTTGATCTGGCGGGCGAACCGGCACGAAATAGATGAATTTGCCATCCGCGCTCCAGGCCAGAGAATTAATGTTCACACTGTCGAAAGTTAATTGACGCGGTTCGCCGCCGCTGATCGGAACGATAAATAGATCCTGTTTTCCAATATTACGGGTATGTATGTTTTCGTTGAAGACGCGTGTAAAGGCCAGGTTTTTACCGTCGGGCGAAAAACGCGGCGTGGTTTCGCCCAGGAAATCCGCAGGAGCTGTTATTCGCCTCCGCTCGCCTGTCTCTATATTGATCAAATAAACCGCGTGTTGCCCGCCTTCGCGTGAATCGTCGGTATCAATAACGGCGATACTTTGTCCGTCGGGCGAATAGGAAATGCTATAATTGCCGGAAAAAAGGCGGGCGATGTGATGTTCCGCTCCGCCGAGAGACGGGATTATAATAACTTCGCCGGGTTCTCCGTATTTCCCGCGAATAAAAGCGATATGCTTTCCGTCGGGCGAAAATACCGGATAATGTTCGTTTGCCTCAGTTTGGGTCAGTTGCAAAGGGTCGCCCGCACCGACAAGTTTGACATAAATGTCGCTCTCAGACCCTTGGTCGCCATTCCACGAATAGGCGATTTGGTCGCCGCCGGGCGAGAACGTCGGCGAGTTTTCGTATCCTGCCGCGCCCGAAAAAGGCACGACCGGCGAGGTCACAATAGCATTCGGCGCGGGATTTTCAGAATACTTTTGATATACGATAAAACCGCTTCCGGCGAAAGCGATGAGCACGAACGCGGCAATAAGAGGGAGATAGGAGAAGGTGCGAGAGGGCGACTGTGAAATTATTGATAACTCTGTTTCTACTTTTCTACTTTTCTCCCCGTCTGCTTTTCTTTCCACAAAAGCGTCATCAAACTCAATAGTTTCCTCGCCGCAAAAATACTGGACAGTTTGTTCTTCGATAATGAGGGTTTTATCGTCATCGGCGATTGTAACCTCTGCCGTGAAACGATAGCCGAGCTTCGAAACGGTTTCAATATACGGTCCGCTGTCACCGCATTCCCCGAGTATCTTTCTAAGCCACGAAACATTTCGCGCTAACGTCGTTTCTTCGACATATGTGTCGGGCCATATCGAATCGAGAAGTTCGCCCTTTTTCGCCACACGCCCGGCATTTTCAACAAAATAAAAAAGCAGGTCGAACTGTTTCGGCTTGAGCGAAACCGGTTCATCCACACGCCACAAACGACGCTCCGCCGCGTCAAGACGAAACGCGCCGAAATGGTAGAGTTCATTAGTTGTTTTTAGTTTAACCTTGCTGATAGGCCCTCTTGATTGTCGAACATACACTACAATCCAAAAAAAATCCAAAAAAAATCCAAATAAACTCCAGACCTTGGAGGCGAAAGCTTGGTAAGTTCGTTTTGACTAACGGTAATTCTAAAGTCAGGACAAATGAAAACCAAACGTAAATTTGAAATGCTGGTGGCCACCAGTCGGCGATACACCATTCGGCAATCAGCATTCGGAAACCAAATCAAATGTGCGGAATGCTGCGAACCGATGCTGACGACTGAGGAAATCGCCGTTTTGTTCGGCGTCAAACAACGTCGTATTTTTCAGATTATCGAAACAAAAGCGGCGCATTTCACCGAAACTAATACTGGTGTGATGATGATTTGTCTGACATCGTTGGCGGCGGTTTTAACCGGCGAAGAAACCTTAACACCGGCAGACATCCGCCCGTGAGAAGTTGCGGCCCGATAGAACCGTGCCGCTTTTGGAAATTAACAATAAAACTAGGAGAAAATAAAATTATGTTTACAAAAAAGCTCTTTACATTATTCGCAATCGCAGTGTTTGCCTTGATATCCGCCGCTTCGGAAATCAGAGCCCAAGAAATAAAGACCTTGAAAGTTGATCCAAAACTGAAAATGGTAGATACCGGAGTTAGAATTAACCTGGGCGACATTGTCGAAGTTACCGGCGTTACCGGAACGATAAAACTTTCAGGCCCTGCAAATGGCAAGGGAGGTGTAACTCATGCGGGAAATAAAAACACTACCAGATCTACGGATTACTTTGAATTTCGTAATGCTGCTGAGCATTCCTTAGTTATGTGGATCGGTAATAAAGGAACCCATTTTCAAGCTAGAACCTTGATTGCCACCGAAGCAAAAACCAGCGGTAATCTCTTTTTCGCCTTAAATGACGGCACACAACACTATGGGGATAATAGCGGTGAATTCAATGTTACTTACAAGGTCATCAGGAAAGAAGAACTGTGTTCATCAAGAACTCAGGAGAAAGTAAATATAAAGTGGACAAATAAAACGGGCGGGCCGATTCGTGTCCACTGGTATAACTTTCAGTGTGTCGAAGAGGCAACTACGAAAGTGGTCCAACCAGGCGCGGTTTTTGACGGCATTTCTTACAAGGGTCATATCTTTCGCGTCCGGGAAGATAAAACCACAAACGATTTTGGTTTGATCGTTGTCGAACCAGCCAAAGCAACATTTGATATCTATAAATAGA
Organism: Pyrinomonadales bacterium; assembly: GCA_038257355.1. Classification (GTDB taxonomy): domain Bacteria; phylum Acidobacteriota; class Blastocatellia; order Pyrinomonadales; family Pyrinomonadaceae; genus OLB17. Next base: position 4,359 of record JBBSJK010000004.1, read on the forward strand.
CACCGAGAAGCTAATAGTTCTTACTAATCAATGCCATAGTAGCTGAGTTTCGGAGGAACGTCATATTCTAATTACGTTCCTCCGAAACATCGATAATCGGGATGCTGCTCTGGTTAATAAGAAGGTAAAAGCGCCTAAATCTTAAGATTTGACCGCTTCGACGCTGTTTTCAAGAACGAGACTGATCGTTTTGTTGCTTGCCAAAAGCTACATCATCGTCAATGGTTAAAGTCGTTCTCATAACATCTCTTGATCCTCCAAAAATGCAACATCATGACATCAAGCACTTGATGTCATGATGTCTTTGCAAACGCCCGGTCTAGCCACAAATTCGTCAATTTCTCCTGAATACTATTAGCCTTCAAACGCTCGTTCAGATTCTTGAAGTCCACAAAATCTAAATGCTGGTCCTGGTTGAAGCATGAGAAGACGAAGAATTCCTCGCCGGTGTGTGGGTTGACGTGGCGTTGTAGGCATTGGGCGCAGACTTCTTTCATCATGCACTGCATCGGGCTGTTGATGGAGCCGATGGCGGTGTGGTTTTCGTTGAGGAATGGTTTGAGCGTGGTGTGGCGGGCCTCGCGAACGCCGTTCATCATTCGGTCTGAGCCGATGGCGATGATGCGATCAACTTCTTGCAGGTCAACGGTTTGGTTGCCGAGACGGCCTTCTGAATAGGCGATCATCGCCTGCACGATGTTGCCGCGAAAGTGTGAATCCTGTGCTCTCTGCGGTAAGATTTCGTCGCCAAAATCAGTTGCCCAGATGATCTGATCGGTCGCATTCTCGATCTCTTCGCGTTTGAATAGATCGGCCCCGTTCTTGTATCCGGCGAAATAGATGACCTTGTTGTTTTTGTCTCTGAGAGCACGGGCAATTGAGAAAAGAACGGCGTTGCCCAGGCCGCCGCCGGCGAGGAGGACAGTCTCGTTCTCGGTAATTTCGGTCGGCGAACCGGTCGGGCCCATGACGAGGACTTCCTCGCCTTCCTTTAGGAGCTGGCAGAGCCGTGAGGATGTTCCCATTTCGAGAACGATCATTGACAAGAGGCCTTTCTCCTCATCGACCCAGGCACCGGTGAGGGCGAGGCCTTCCATCATTAATCTCGTTCCGTCGATGACGGGAGCCGACGTTTCGAAGTTTTGGAGGCGATAGAATTGGCCCGGCTCGAATTTTCTGGCTTGCAGTGGAGCTTTGACAATGACGTCGACGATGGTCGGGGTTAGGCGATCGACCTTGACGACATAAGCCCGAAGTTGCTCGTCGAGCGTGGCTTCGAGATTATCGAATATTGAATCGCGTTCCGTCTGTGGCAGCTCGCCGCGTGTCGCAAGTTCGTCGGCAAAGATCTCTACTACCTTTTCGTAACCGTGTTTGGCGGATGCCATCGCTTTGACCACGTTTCCAGCGTAGGTTGGGTGGTTATCGCCATAGTAGCTGATGAATTTGCCTTCGTGCTCATAGCTGGTGAAAAATCCGGCTTCGCCTTTTGGTGATTCGACCACGTGGAGTTCGCCGTCGCCGTTTCGTTCAACCTTGAAAGGCTGGAAGAATTGCCGCCATTCGTCCATTTTGAATGTGCCGGGCTTTTCCTTTTCGTAAATGACGTTTGGCGAAGTTCCAGCAGCCACACAAACCGTGTGAGCCGGAAACTCGTGCATCTCACCGGTGTTTTCAAATTTTCCGGTCTCAGCTATATATTCCAGCCGCTCGAAAATGAGGGCCTTTACCGCGTTGTATTCGTCAGGGACAGCCTCGGCAGGGTTCATACATTCGATGAAATTGATACCTTCTTCGAGAGCTTTTTGAACTTCCTCATGGTTGAGGCGATAGGCCGGCGAATCCTGCAAACGCTTGCGGTAAATGAGCGAAACGCCGCCCCAGCTGCGAACGAGCGGGACAAAATTTGGCTCTTCGCCCTCTGCTGCCGCCCGAACACGCTCGGCGCGAATCTCCTTGCCATGTACGAGAAATTCCTGCAAGACGCGGATCTCTTCCTCATCAAAACTTTCTACGACCTTTTCCTCGCCAAACTCGGCCGTCACCTGCTCATATTTCGAGAGCATTTTTTCGACCTGGACCGGATAATATGCAAACAATTCTGTCGCTGTATCGATACCGGTGAGACCGCCGCCGATAACAACGGCAGGCAGGCGGACTTGCAGATTCGAGAGCGTATCCTTCTTAAAAGCACCGGTTAGCTGCAACGCCATGAGAAAGTCCGACGCCTGGCGAATCCCGCGGATGAGGTTGTTTTTCATCGGCACGATCGTCGGTCGGCCCGCCCCGGTTGCGATCGCGATGTGGTCGAATCCAAAATCCCAAGCATCTTCAATCGTCAACGTTCCGCCAAAACGGATACCGCCGTACGGGCGAAAACGTTTGCGACGCGTCAGCATGAGCTGAATCATCGTCAGGAAATTTTTATCCCATCGGACTGTGATGCCGTATTCAGAAACGCCGCCGAAGCCTGAGAGGATTCGTTCGTCGAGTTCCTCGGTGACCTCGCTGATGCCCTTGATCGGTTTGGGGCACGCTTTTCCGTGATTTCCGGTCCACTCGGTCGGGAGCGGTTCGATCTTCAGGCCGTCGATGCCGATAACGCCGAAGCCTTCGTTTAAGAGGTAATGCGACAACGTGTAGCCTGCCGGACCGAGGCCGACGACCATAACGTTTTTGCCGTTGTAGGGCAATGAGTAGGGGCGTTTGGCGTTGAGCGGATTCCAGCGGGTGAGGAGGCTGTAGATCTCGAATCCGTATGGCAGATTGAGTACGTCGGTGAGAGTCGCCGTCTCTACTAGCGGGATATTTACCGGTTCCTGCTTCTGAAAGATGCAGCCCTTCATACAGTCGTTGCAGATGCGGTGGCCGGTGCCGGCACACATCGGGTTGTCGATTACAACGAGTGCAAGAGAGCCAATTGAGTCGCCCTGCTTTTTGAGCAGATGCATCTCCGAGATTTTTTCGTCCAGCGGGCAGCCGTCAGTTTTTATGCCGAGTGGGTTGCGTTTGACCGTGCCGTCTGGTTCGTGCAAACCGGTCGAGCACGAGTCCTTTTCACGCTCGTGGCAGATCAGGCAATAATCGATCTCATATAGCGCGTCTCGCATCGTTCCGCGATCATCGGTCAGATTAAAACCAACACGCCGACGCATTGCCTCGTCGCTGCCGCGCATTACATTTGGCAGTTCCGGCTCGGAATGGATGAGATGTACGAGATTTTGATAATCGAGCGGATGCGGCGTTTTGAAGCTGTACCATTTCTTAGATTTGCTAGCGAATGCGGCGGCTGACCACGCCTCGACGAGTTGGAGAGCGGCTTTAATAGTGAGCAGTCCGCCTGTGGCATCAATCTCGAGGACGTATCGAGAAAACAACTTGCCAAAGGAGGAGTCTTTGAGTTTTTCGTAGGCGTTGTTGATTCCTGAGATCGTGTCGGTGACGCTCACCGGCATTTTAGAATCCTCGTCGCTGCCGGCACTAACAAGTGCTTCTTCTGCTTCGAGCATACGGCAGGTCATCTCGGCAATCGAAAGCTCTTCATCACGTACTATCGTTTCGTCAAAAGCCGTGTTTCGCAGTTCGGTCAATGCGGTCCAGAGTTGGTTCTCATTCAATTCAGCGAGTTGATCCGGTTTGTATTTTTTGCTGGCACGACGCTGGACAAAAAATTTGTATTTCCAGACTGGATTTTGTACGAGGATATTTTGTTTAAGCTCGGTGCGTTCACGGTTAATATTAAAAAGCCGGGCAATAAAATCGGAGAGATAGGGCGCTGAGTCGGTCAATATTTTTGACTCGACCTTTCGCTCGTATCCGACACCGCGTGCGGCAATATATTTGGTCAAAGCTGTGTGTAGAAGAGGGTCGTGATTACCGATCTCCGCATAAAATCTCTCCGCCAGCGATTCTAGTTTTATGGCGTCAAAAAGATCGGCAAAGCTAAACCCTTCGATGCCGAGTTCGAAATCGTTATCATCACGGACATTTTCTGCAAATGGGGACATACTCTTTCTATTACCCACGATTTGTGTCCAAAAGGCAAAGGACAATATATCATCCGCTCCGCGTCTCCTAAAAATAACTCTATAAATTACACTTTTTTTATGTGATTTTTTTTATTTTAAAATTACACGAGCCAGCGCACTAATTTTGGGGTGTTTTTAAATGTGGCACGTGCCACAATTTAAACATTTGAAGTAGCTCAATGATGTAAATACAGGGTTTGGGTGAATTGTGAGATGATTTTCCCGGTAAATTCAGGGCGTGGATTGGTACAGTTATGTGTGGTGTTGGGTACGCGATATGGGGTAGTTTGGTACAGTTGTTTTGGCAGTTTGGTGAAAGGTGTTTTTGGGCGAATGTGACAGTATAAATTTTGTTTTGGGAAAACAAAATGGGTCAGCCGTGCATAGCCACGAATCCACGAATAAGAGATAAAACAGACTCACATTGTATGTAAAGCGTACTTACCCTGAAAACCGTCGGAGGTTTTTCAAAGAACTCTTCTAGTACGTAATCCTGGTTAAAGCCGATGGAAGTTTCATGCGAAGTCGCCCAGGATGCAGATTCCAAACGGCACATTTACCCATCCATCGTTCTCTGAACAAATGGCGTCTAACGTGGTAGAATCTAGTCATTAGAAACGTATTTTTGTGAAAAGCAGGCGTAAATATGTTATAAAATTTGATTGCGCCGACGATAAAGCGAGCTTTGAGAAACAGGATTTGGATATACCAGTAGTATGCAAAACGATCAGCGGCTGACGCCTCTACCGATAATTAAAGATTTACAACCGGGCCCGCACATAGAGTATTCGGGCAGCGGAGGTTATGCCGCATCGTACGAGGACACGCTCGATAATAAACGCTCGTTAAGGCAATATTTTAATGTTGTTTACAAGCGTCTCCCGATCATTCTGGCGATAACGATCCTCGCAACAGCCGTTGCGGCATTGTACTCATATCAGCAGCCTTCGACCTATCAGGCGTCGACCGGCATTATCATCGAACCGCGAAAGGCCCCGCAGGCACAGAAACAAGGCGTTACGGTCAATTTTGGCGATGACGAAAAATATTATCGAACCCAACTCGAATTACTAAAAAGCCCTGATCTGATGAAACGCGTCGTCATCTCTCTCGGGCTGCATCGCGATCCCAACGCATTTGGCAATCAGAACCGGGGTCTTGTCGCCGGGGTGCGGTCGCTGTTCTCGGGTGGTCAAAAGGAGCCTGAGAACCCAAATACTTTGCCCGTCATATCTGATACGTCGACTGGTCCGGATAAAAAGATTCAGGTCGAGCTGACGGCGGAGGAGAATGCACGAGCTGCTTCGTACGCCGGTCAGTTTGGTGTACAGGTCACTCCGCTGAACCAGACCAACATCGTCACGGTTAGTGTTAGCAGCACTAATCAGGCATTGGTCCCAAAGGTCGCCGACAAGATCGCAGAACTATTTATCATAGAGGACAGAGAGCGTGAGACAAAGGGCAATCAGGATGCCTATGACGAGCTCGGCCAATCTATCGAAGGCGTCAAGGCCACGATCAAACAGGGCGAAGATAATCTCATCTCCGAGATGCGGGTAGGCGACTTGGGAATGGGAGACAAAGGCGGCGAACTGCGGGCGGGAAATGTCGAAGGGCTGTTGACGATGTGGCGCGAGGCATCGAAAGAGACCGGCCAAATCGAGGCAAAGTACCGGGCGGCGGTCGCCGCGAGCGGTTCCGGTGACATTCTCGCTGTCATGCCTGAGAATGTTGCGATTCAGAATATCCGCACCGATAATATGAAGCGTCGGGCCGATCTCGAAAAGAGGATCGAAGAGATAAGCACAAAAATAGACGAGGCGGAAGAGAAAAAACAAGGACTGCTCGCTAAATATACTCCGCTCTACCGCGAGGTTGTTGCTATCACCGCCCAAATAACAGAGTTGAAAGATCAGAAGGTACGTGTCGAGCGTGAAGTTGGAGCCAAGATCCAGGCAGATGGTAAACAACTTGAGAAGGATGCCGAGCGTGAAGCTCTAACCAGCCTTAGTTCGCAGTTGGTTGCGGCCCGGCAGCGTGAGGCACGTCAACGGGCTGCTTTTGAACAAGCTGCTTTTAAGGCAAACGTGGAGGGCGTTGCGGAAACCAAGCTGACCAGCCTCAGGCGTGAACTTGAATCAAACCGCCTGCTTTTAGACAGCTATACACTGCGACAGAAAGAGCAGGAACTGGCCCTCTCGACCGAGCGGCCAAACAATATTAAGCAGCAGGCACCGGCCGGTCCGGCCATGCTCACCGGACCGCAACGCAGCCGCAATATCATGGTCGCGTTTTTGCTTTCATTTGCAGCCGGTATCGGCTTAGCATTTTTGCTTGATTTTCTTGACGACTCGGTCCGTACATCCGATGATGTCAGTCGCCATCTCGGGCTACCGACTCTCGCACTCATTCCCCATCATTTGGGTCAAGATAAACGTAAACTACTGCCCGGCAATAATGGAGCGACTGGCCCGCCGGTGTCGGCAGCACTAATTACAATGGAGGAGCGCACGTCGCCTGTTGCCGAGGCTTATCGCCATCTGCGCACGTCGCTGCTGTTCTCTAGCGCAGGCAAGCCGCCGCAAACGATACTTATCACCTCGTCCCAGCCATCAGAGGGGAAAACTACAACCGCTATCAACACTGCTATCACGCTCGCTCAGAGCGACGTCGATGTGGTTATAATTGACTGCGATCTGAGGCGGCCGCGTCTCCACAGCCATTTTGGACTCGAAAATACTCGCGGCCTGACAAATTATTTATCGGGCGACAAGGAAACTGAGGGCCTGATACGCACATTTAAAGACCTGCCGCGGCTCAAGATCATCACCAGCGGCCCGATTCCGCCGAACCCGGCTGAGCTGCTCAGCTCAAACGAAATGCGCAATCTGCTGACATTTCTATCTGGCAAATTCAAGCACGTGATCATCGATTCGCCGCCGGCCATTTCCTTTACGGACGCCTCGATCCTTTCAACTCTTGTTGACGGCGTAGTGCTTGTTGCGATGGCAAATAAGAGTTCGATCCATCTGATGCGCCAGTTCAAACAGCGTGTGAGCGCGATCGGCGCACGTATCTATGGCGTTGTGCTTAACGGTATCAAGGCCAATTCGGACGAATATTATTATTACGGTTCGGGTTATTACAATTATTATTCACGCCCAGACGATGACGAATCGACCCCGTTGATGGAGGAAAAATCACAGGAACGCGAATAATGCTCGACCAGAGTTATTAATTTGCGTCGCCCAGTTGGAACGATCGTGTATCCCAACCGGCTCGCCTCGCTCCGGCCTGATAAGCGCTTTCAAGAAACTCTAAAACCTGCTCACGCGGGTTTTCGATATTTCGGATATCGTCATACATCAGTAACGCCATCGAGCCCTTCGCCGTATTCCATTGAGCGGCGGCTGGATGCAGAGTTTCGTCGGTAAGGCCGGCGGGCTCGGGTGCGGTATATGAGTAGAATGCGGGGGCCGCGACGTTGTCATCGCCGAACCAAAAGCCAAAGCTGATGACCTCATGTGAATAGGCTTCGCGCTCTACCATGCCGGCACCTTCGCGAGGCGTAACGGCTTTGCCGGAGAATCGCGTTAACGCGAGGTCGAAGCTGTGCCAAAAGAGATGTACCGGTGTTGATTTACCGGTAAAGCGGCCGCGAAACTCTTCGAAAATATGGTTGACCCCAACCAAAATTTTGTGAAAAAGCTCAACGTATTTCTTATCATAAGATTTATTTTCATGATCGTCGGCAAATGGTGTGGATGACGGTGCCTCGTACGGTTCAGCTTTAATTTCGGGCTTAATTCCAAGTTTGGCCAGATTCGCAAAAGTGCTCGTGTAAAAATCGGCGACTGTGAGCCCGTCATAAAGAGCGAAATCCTCGTAACGCCCATCACTGGTTTTTATCTTTAGTGCGTGTTCGCAAAAGTCGAACTCGATCTCAAAATTGCCGCCCGCGAAAGGCATGGTCCGCGTCGTCAAGCCACGTGGGCTGACGTAGAGCGGGACATGCCACCAATGATTGACTCGTGGATGTGTTTTGAGCTTTATTTTGCCTATGATCTGCAAATAAAGGTGGAGCGTGTTTTTAGTCGCCCGCCATGCATCAAGCGGTATTTCAGGAAACATTTCCGTTGCCATTATTTAGTTTATTCCCATGTTTAGGCTCATGGTTTTACAGCCAATTACTTTGCCTCTTCCTCGATCTCGAGGATATCGCCCTCAGTAAACAGATAGGTCCTCATATGATCGTCAAATTTTGGCGTGCAGCGTCTGAGCCATTCGAGGGCCATGACGGCGTGCTCGATCTCTTCGTCACGGTTGTGTTCGAGTATCTTTTTTAGTTGCTCGTCGGTCGTCTGTTCGGCGCGCTGGTTGTACCAGTCGACAGCCTCCAATTCCTCCTGGACGGATTTGATAGCCCGCGAAAAGTTACGCGATCGTTCACTCATCTGGTCATAATCTTCATGCCATTCTGCACTTGTTGCCACTTTATTTATACCTCTTTTTTTATTGTCGTAAATGAAATAACTTGCCTTTAATCTTACGCTCTGATTATGGCCAACTCAAATATGAAATAGTCTCTTGTCATGCCTCTACCTGTCGCTCTTGTTTTCTTACACTCTGATTTCTTGTATTCTATTGAATTGAAGTGACTGGAGAATTTATGAGCATAGAAGTCGTAATGCCCCAGATGGGCGAATCGATCACCGAGGGAACCGTTTCCAAATGGCTAAAGCAGGTCGGCGAACGCATCGAGAGGGACGAACCCTTACTGGAAATATCGACCGATAAGGTCGATGCCGAGGTCCCGAGCCCGGGTGCCGGAATTTTACTCGAAATTCGAACACAGGAAAACGAAACGGTCGAGGTCGGAACGATTGTCGCTGTGATTGGCGATGAAACCTCGGTCAGTCAGCAGTCAGCGAACGGTGGTGAACAAACGGAAGTTAAGACGGAGAGTGAACCGCCTGCAGAATCTAGTGCTGTTGTAGCAGAGCCCCTCACCAGCGAGTCCATCGACGAACAACCAAAACTAAACAGCGGACAATCCACTACCAAAGATGGGCCGGCAACCGAGGTTGTGATGCCGCAAATGGGCGAGTCGATCACTGAGGGAACCGTCTCAAAATGGCTGAAAGCCCTTGGCGACACGATCGATAAGGACGAGCCTCTACTCGAAATCTCAACCGACAAGGTCGATGCCGAGGTGCCGTCACCGGCGGCGGGGAAACTGCTCGCGATCAACGTTCAGGAAGGCGAGACGGTCGAGGTCGGCTCGGTCTTGGCTTTGGTCGGGACTGAGGGCTCAAATACCGTTAGCGGTGAGCAGAAAGCTGTTGTCAGTCAGCCTGTGTCAGCTCAGCCGGTGACCCCTGCTCCAATGCCTGAGCAAATGCCGGAACCCGTGACTCCACCCGTACAGGCCATGGCGGCGACAGCAACGCCGGGCGGCCAGAACGGCAACGCGACGGTCGATGATCTTCGCAAAACAAAATCAAGCCCGCTGGTCCGCAACATTGCAAAGGAACATGGCATCGACATAACACGAATTCCGGGCAGCGGCTTAAGCGGACGTGTGACAAAAGGCGACATTCTGTCGTTTATCGAGACTGGGGCGGCCCTGCGTCCACAAGATCTGCTTGTTAAAGGAGCTGCCGGCATCGCCGGTCCGTCCGCATCGAAAACGCAAACTCAATACGCGGCACCTCAATCCGTTGCGACAATGGATGATCGCGTCGAAAAAATGTCTCTAATGCGTAAAAAGATTGCTGAGCACATGACGTTCTCTAAACAGACATCGGCTCACGTCACGAGTGTTTACGAGATTGACATGACAAATGTCGCTAAATTCAGGACAAAGAATCAGGAGGAGTTTCAATCGCTTTATGGCACAAAACTGACTTTTATGCCGTTTATCTTTCAGGCGGTCACGGCGGCGATTCGCGAACATCGCATCGTAAATTCGCAGCTCGATGGCGATCAGATCGTTTACAAGGGCGATATAAATATTGGTATGGCGGTTGCTCTCGATTGGGGGCTGATCGTGCCTGTTATAAAAAACGCAGGCAGCCTGTCGTTGTCGGAGTTTGCAAAAACAGCAAACGATCTGGCTGACCGTGCCCGGACAAAAAAATTGATGCCGGATGAGGTCCAGGGCGGGACATTCACGATCACGAATCCGGGTGTTTTCGGCGGTTTGTTTGGCACACCGATCATCAATCAGCCGCAAGTCGCGATCCTCTGTGTCGGGACTATCGAGAAACGTGCCAAGGTTTTAACATCGGCTGACGGCGACGACTATGTCGCGATCCGCCAAATGGCATATTTTGCTCTGACATACGATCACCGCGTCGTGGATGGTGCCGACGCTGAGAAATTTTTGGCCTATTTAAAGGGTTATCTTGAAAGCGCTCCCTTTAGTCTTTAACACTGCAAAAATGATCGTCCGGTAACCCTGCACCTGAAAAACCTTGGTGACGGTTTACATTTTATGTATACTCGATTACTGTGATGCCGCCTGTAGGACATACTATTTTGGGCAACGCGACGATCTTGCAACGCGTCTATAGTGGAGGTATTCCACAAACATTTAACCTTAGGGGGAACTTATGTATAAAAAATTATCAGTAATGCTTTTGGCTTTATCGATCAGCGTAGTCTCTGCTTTTGCACAGGACGCTCAGACACGTTCAGCTGTGAATGGTCAAAAGTACAAGATCAAAGGTGTTATCGTTTCAAAGGATGATAACGCCACTTTTATCATACGTGATTTGGTCGGCGTCGATACAAGGCTCGTTGTCGCACCAAATGCCAGCATTAAAAATAATGCTTTCTTTGGCGGAGACAGATATCCGGTTACCTCTCTCGTTCGTGGCCTGAATATGGAAATCGAAGGTGTCGGGAACAGCACCGGAGCCGTTTCGGTCAATAAGGTCCGCTTTGAAAAGAACAACCTGCTAACAGCCCAGTCGATAGAGTCACGCATGGCACCCACTGAAGAGCGGCTCTCGGCCGCCGAGCAGAACGCAGAACGCGTTTCGGGCCAGATCGACGAACTGATGGCGATTTCGAATGCTGCTAAGGGCGGAGCAAAGGCAGCACAAGATACTGCCGATGCGGCCGTTGCGGGCGTTAACGCGACCAATCAACGCATCACCGATATGGATGATTATATTGTCCAGTCAACCGCGACGGTTAATTTTAGGGTAAATAGTGCCGTGCTTTCGCCTGACAGCAAGGCCGCTCTCGATCAGGTCGCAGCAGCGGCGATGACGATGAAGGGCTATGTCATCGAGGTCACCGGATTTGCATCGTCTGAGGGTAATCCAAGAGCTAACAAACAGCTGAGTGAACGCCGTGCACAATCAGTCAAGGATTATTTGATAGAAACGCATAATGTTCCGCTTCGCAGAATGAGCACTTCATATGGTTTTGGCGAACTTCAGGCTATTGCCGATAATGTGACCCGCGAAGGCCGTGAGCAGAATCGACGTGTTGAGATCAAGCTAATGGTCAGCCGCGGCCTCAACCAGAATGTCGAGGTCAAACAAACTAACGACGAAGATTAATAAACGTTAAAAGAGGGCATTTCGTGGCCGGTGATCTATCTACACCGGCTACGATGCCCTCTCATTCCGTCCGCTCTCTTTCCTCAAGAAGGTATGCCGTATGCTGATATTTAAATATCAAAATCTTCTCCTAACCACCTTTTTTGTTTTAATCCTATCGACAATCTCGGCAGCTCAGACCGTAACGCCGACACCAAAAGAAGACGACGAGATCATCAAGGTCGAATCGCGACTCGTCATAGTTCCAGTTTCGATTACCGATGCGAACGGTCAGGCGGTCACTGGCCTCACCGCGCAGGATTTCAGAATTTCGGAGGAAGGTCGTCAGCAGACAATCGAAAATGTCGGTACAGCTGACAGCGTACCGCTCGAGATTGCATTGCTATTTGACGTATCAGCAAGCACGGACAAGATGTTTAAATTTGAGCAGGAAACGGCCGCCAAATTCCTGCAAGATGTGATGCGCCCAGTTGATCGAGCAACAGTTTTTGCGATTGGTTCAAAAGTTCAGCTTATCGCGGCACGTGATACGGCCGGGGCGGCCGCTGCCTCAATCCGGTCTATAATACCGACTAAGGATTCCACCGCTTTCTTTGACTCAGTTGCCGAAGCCGCAGCCTACCTCCGCACAAACGCACGTGAAGGCACACGACGCGTAATCGTTGTTATTTCAGACGGTGAGGACACAAACAGTACACGTATCGCAAAAGCTATTCAGGAAGGGTACAGAAAGATCGGTGAGCGTATAAACACAATTGATAGAAAAGGCCTTTATCAATTGACGGTCGCAAACCGTGACGCGGCAAGCAGCCAGGAACGCGTAAGAGTTTTGCGTTCGCTGCAGGATGCTGATACGGTGTTTTACTCGATCAATCCGGCAGGAAGCTCCTATCAACTAAATCGAATGAGTGTGTTTGGCCAGGAAAATATGCGTCGATTTGCCGATGAGACCGGCGGCACCGCATTTTTGCCAAAATTTATGGTGATCGACTCAAAAGATAAATACCAAAACGAAATCAGCATACGAAAAAACACCGAGATGCTTGACCGCATATTTAGACAGTTAGCAAATGAACTTCGCTCGCAATATTTGATTCAGTATTATTCCGAAGCAGATTTTCCGCTCAACAAGTTTGTCAAACTCGATGTCGGGCTAACTAACCGCCCCGCCCTTCGCATCCGCTCGAGGCAGGGTTATTACGTCAAAAACTGAGCCGGTCATATATGTTTTTCGGACGAGTCTCTATTTCCAGCCGATAATCCGGCTATCGCCCGCGGTAAGCGGAGTAGCCAAAGGGGCTTAGGAAAAGTGGTACGTGATAGTGTTGACTGGTATCTTTCACCACAAAATTAATTGCGATCTGCGGAAAAAAACACTCGATATTCTGCAACAGAAAATAGGGGGCAGTTTCAAAGATTAATCGATAGTGCCCGGGATCAAATGCCTGGTTCACCGAGAGCAGGTCGTTTATCCGCCCGTCAGTATCCGTCATGCCATCTGCCAGCCGCAACCATCCGGTCGAATGGGTTTTTCGTTCCAAACTTACCGCGATGCCGGCCCCGGGACGGCCTGATGTAGTATCTAGAATGTGTGTGGTTATTGAGCTCATCTTTCTAAAACCTTAGCCAATCTAACTTCAATGATCTTTAACTTTTCTTCCGCCGCGATCTGTAGTTCAGTCTCAGCCGAGTTACGCAGGCGGGCCCGGCAGATCGATAGTAATTCATTAGAACTTTTTCCATCCGCACAGACAACAAATATAAAACCGAACCTCTCCTCGTACAAGCACATGACCTCGTCGATTTCCACATCCAATCTACCCTGATCGTTTGTATCGATTTGCGACTTTGGGGAAAAGGCTTCGAGCCAATTGGCCGGAGTGAGAGAAAACCAAATAGTTTCTGCTGAGTTGTATAACTCCTCGACCAATTTGAATGGCCGGGCGGCTGTCATGCCCCTTGCCCAAGCTTGCGATCCGCAGCATTCAAAAAATGCAGATTCGGCCTCTGCTACCGACAGATCATTTAGCCGTGCAAGATTTTTATATATTTGAAAGGTTGCCAAAACATCAATAGTTTATACCATATCGTTTAATTTTGATGAGAGAGACGGATGGTTTGGATGATCCCGGAACATCAGGATTGAAATTTGTTATCTTCGCCAGATAGAACGCATAATAAAATATCTATGAATTTTCCGAGAGCAAGCGGTTTACTTTTACATCCAACATCTCTGTCAGGACGGTTTGGAGTCGGCGATTTTGGCGAAGAGGCATTTAAGTTTATCGATTTTCTTGTGGACTCGGGACAAACTTACTGGCAAATCCTGCCGCTCAGTCCGACGGGACAAGGCAATTCCCCGTATTCGTCTTACTCCGCGTTTGCAGGAAATACCTTGCTGATATCGCCAGATAAGCTTTTTAATGAAGGTTTGATCGAGAAAGAATTTTTAAACGACTGTCACGGATTTGCAGATAACAGTGTCAATTTTGGCAGAGTTATTGATTGGAAGAGCGGAATGCTCGCCCGGGCATTTGAAATTTTTCGCGCATTGCCCGCCGCACCGTTGGTGAGCGAATTTGAATATTTTTGCACGGCCAACGCCTGGTGGCTTGACGATTACGCCATATTTCGTGCAGTAAAAACGTCTAATGGCCAACAAGCTTGGTACAACTGGGCAGAGCCATTAAAATCTCGAGACACATCGGCAATCGAAACCGTAAAATCGCAACTGACTCGCGAAATTCAGGCTGAGAAATTTTACCAGTATCTCTTTTTCAAACAATGGCTGGCGGTCAGAAAATACGCGAACGGTAAAGGCGTAAAGATAATCGGCGACATACCCATATTTGTCGCGCTCGACTCAGCGGATGTTTGGTGTAACCAGAGCAAATTTAAGCTCGAATCGAATGGCTCCCCAACGGTCGCCGCAGGTGTTCCGCCGGATTATTTCTCTAAGACAGGCCAGCTTTGGGGCAATCCCATCTACGACTGGGAGGCTATGAGCGCGGACAATTTTGACTGGTGGACTGCCCGCGTTTCCTTTACGTTAATGACGGTCGATGTCATCCGGCTTGATCACTTTATAGGTTTTGCACGAAATTGGGAGATTCCGGGCGGGGATAAGACCGCCGAGAACGGCCGCTGGGTCGATGTGCCCGGCGAAAAACTATTCTCCGTGCTAAAGCAGCGTCTCGGTGAGCTGCCGGTCATCGCCGAGGATCTCGGGTCGATGACACCCGCGGTCGAGCTTTTGCGAGACACCAACGGATTTCCCGGAATGCGGATTTTGCAGTACGCCTTTGGCGGCGACGCAAATAACCAGGAGCTGCCGCATAATTTTATCAAAAACTCGGTAGCATATACCGGCACTCACGACAACAACACAACTGTCGGCTGGTATAGATCAGCCGCAAAAAACGCCCGTTCTCATTGCCGCGAATATCTAAAATCAAATGGCCGCGAAATACATTGGGACATGATACGTTCTCAGCAAGCTTCGGTTGCGGACACCGCAATTATGCCTGTACAAGACATCCTGGGCCTCGGCAGCGTCGCTCGTATGAACACACCCGCGACCTCAACTGGCAACTGGGAATGGCGGCTTTCGAGTGGGGCACTCACTGTCGAGATTGCCTCCCGGCTGAGGCGAATGACCGATATTTATGGCCGGACAAATCAGTAAATTTTCACAATGTGAAAAGAAACGCACCGTCGCCGTTATTGTTTGCAGCAGCGGCAGAAATTAAATGCTGCCCAGCCGAGTCGTGACTAACATCTGCAATTACTTGACTTACCAGCCGATTTCGCGTAAAACTTTAGCAGTTTCAGCAAACAAATAGTAAGGTAAATTGTCGGGGTATGGCATCTAATCTGGTTTCGATTCAACGGCGGGGTTTTGGTCAGACGATGCGGAAAGACGCCTGGTGGGTCGCTCCGCTGCTCACATTTATCGTTCTCGGGGCATTTGTTGTTTATTCGACGTGGGCTGCGTTTCAGGGCGAGCATTACGCATTTGGCAATTATCTGTCACCATTCTACTCGCCTGAGATTTTTGGCACTACGTCGCACGCCCTATTCGGCCCGCCGCCCGCGTGGCTGCCTTCGTGGCTGCCGTTTTCGCCCGCTTTCCTGATTCTGTGGGCTCCGGGCGGATTTCGGTTTACGTGCTACTACTATCGCGGCGCCTACTACAAAGCAATGTGGGCCGACCCGATCGCCTGCGCCGTCGGCGAACCCCGCAAAGGCTATCGCGGCGAAAACTGGTTCCCGCTTATTCTGCAAAATATCCATCGCTATTTTCTATATATCGCGATCTTATTTCTTTTCTTCCTGGCATATGACGCTTGGAATGCGATGTGGTTTCTCGGTCCCGACGGCAAACAGCATTTCGGTATTGGTGTTGGAACGCTTGTGCTGACCGCAAACGTCGTCTGCCTCGGACTCTACACATTTAGCTGCCATTCTCTACGGCATCTCGTCGGCGGAGCGTGGGATGTCTTGTCAAACAAACCGATCCGCAAAAAGGCGTACGGCTGTGTCAGCGGCTTGAATAAACGGCATATGCTATTTGCTTGGATCAGTTTGTTTGTAGTCGGCTTTTCGGATATCTACGTGCGAATGTGCTCGATGGGCGTGATTATAGATTATCGCTTTTTCTGATGAATACTGCTGCTCGACATATTCGGCTCCAGGGATTCACGCGGGTCGGTCGGCACGAAATGATCGCTCGACTGAGAGACGCATTCCAGGATGGCCATGCGGACTTGATCGACTTTCAGATGTTTTCGAACGCCGCGATCAATTTTAGTTTTGAAATCGCCGGCTATCACCTGGCCGAACTTGGAAAAGCTCTGGCGGCTACGCAGATTAGTTTAAATAAGGAAAGCGTAGCGTCAATGACGAAAAACGGAGAATCAGATGAGATCGTCAACGGAAGTTTGAACGTAACCTTTATACACAGTGACCCGGATCTGCGAATCCCAGTTCCGCCGATACCTGGATGATTTATTGATGGCTGAATACCCAACATTTGAACACGACGTTCTCGTTATCGGTGCCGGTGGTGCCGGGCTTCGCGCGGCTATTGAGGCATCAGGAGCCGGCGTCTCTGTCGGACTGATCTGCAAATCTTTGCTCGGCAAGGCACATACCGTCATGGCTGAGGGCGGGATGGCGGCGGCGATGGGCCACAACGACGATCGCGACAACTGGAAGGTCCATTTTTCCGATACCATGCGCGGCGGCCAGTACGTTAATAACTGGCGAATGGCGGAACTGCATGCCAAAGAGGCTCCGGATCGCGTTCGCGAACTCGAGGGCTGGGGAGCGGTGTTCGACCGAACGGCGGATGGCCGCATCAATCAGCGCAACTTCGGCGGCCATCGCTATCCGCGGCTCGCTCACGTCGGCGACCGCACCGGATTGGAGCTCATCCGCACGCTCCAGGACCACGGTATCCATCAGGGCATTGAGGTTTACATGGAGGTCACCGTGCTTTCTCTATTGAAAGACGGAGACCGCGTGGTCGGTTGTCTGGCGTACGAGCGTGAACATGGGCGTTTTCGTGTATTCAAATGCAAAGCTCTTATTCTCGCGACTGGCGGTATCGGTCGAGCTTACAAGATTACATCCAATAGTTGGGAAGGCACGGGCGATGGCCACGCTCTCGCCTACGACGCCGGAGCCGAGCTGATCGATATGGAATTTATCCAGTTCCATCCGACCGGCATGGTCTGGCCGCCGAGCGTTCGCGGGATCTTGGTGACCGAGGGCGTTCGCGGCGAGGGCGGCATCTTGCGTAACAGCGAGGGCAAACGCTTTATGTTTGACGACATCCCGGCCAACTACAAAGATCAAACTGCCGACAACGAAGAAGAGGGCTGGCGATACGTCACCGGCGATAAAAATGCTCGTCGCCCGCCAGAACTTCTAACACGCGATCACGTCGCTCGCTGCATTATGCGCGAGGTCAAGGCCGGACGCGGTTCACCGCATGGCGGAGTTTATCTCGACATCGCCTGGATCACAGAAAAAATCAAAGACGCACCGGAGCACATCAAGAAAAAGCTGCCGTCGATGTATCACCAGTTCAAGCAGCTCGCAAACCTCGACATCACGACAACTCCGATGGAGGTCGGGCCGACAACACATTATGTGATGGGCGGAATTCGCGTGGATGCTGATACGCAGGCTTCGACAGTTCCCGGTTTATTTGCCGCCGGTGAGTGTGCGGCGGGGATCAACGGTGCAAATCGGCTCGGCGGCAACTCACTCTCCGATCTGATTGTCTTTGGCAAACGGGCAGGTGAGTACGCGGCTCAATTCGCAAAAGAAAACGATCACGGCACGATCAACGATGATGCCGTTGCTACGACCGCAAAATCAGCCCTCGAACCTTTCGACCGGGAAGGCGGCGAGAATCCATACACTATCCAGCACGACCTACAGGAATTAATGCAGGCAAATGTCGGCATTGTCCGCACGCAGGACGAGATGATCGAGGCACTGAACGGACTCGATGTACTAAGAAACAGGTCGGCCCGCACTTTCGTCCCCGGCAACATAGATTTTAACCCCGGATGGCACACGGCGCTCGATCTGCACAATTTGCTTGTAGTCTCAGAGGCCATCGCCCGAGCTGCCATAGAACGCAAAGAAAGCCGCGGCGGACACTTTCGGGAGGATTTCCCGGATAAAGACCCCGAGTTTGCAAAGTTCAATTACTCGCTCAAAAAAGGCGGCGGCGGTGGAATGGAAATATCCAGGTTGCCGATTCCCGATATGCCCGATTATTTAAAGGACGTTATTGCGGAAATGGGATAACGGATTGTCTCGATATTCGTGTCATAATTCACTTATGAAGGTAATAAATATCGACAAAGAAATTTTGGGAGGAACTCCAGTCTTTGATGGAACTCGGGTGCCGATACGCAACCTGTTCGATTATCTTGAGACAGGCGAAACGATAGACGAATTTATGAATGACTTCCCATCAGTCCGACGCGAACAGATATTGAAACTGCTCAAGTTTTCTGAGCAAATCACCCTTCGATCGAGCGAGATTGTCCATGAGAATTTTGCTTGACGAGTGCGTGACAAAGAAACTGAAGAGACACCTGGTTGAATTCGAGGTCAGAACTGTTGTCGAAATGGGCTGGAGCGGTTACCGGAATGGCAACTTATTAAATGCGGCGGTCGAAGAGCACTTTGACCTGCTCCTAACTATCGACAAGAACATGGTCTATCAACAGAATATGAACGAGTACGATATCGCCGTTGTGGTGTTCGACACCGGGCGGAGCAAGATCGACATACTCATAAAATTTCTCCCAGAATTCAAATCCCGAATGCACGAGTTTTCGAAAGGACGGATATCGCTGGTTGAGACAACTGATATGGAATCAAATTTGGAGCATTAGGAACTGTGAGCAATGGCACAAGCAACATTTAGCATAAGGCGCGGCGGGCGGGAGACAGCGGAGATGGTCGACTATCGGACTGAGGTGACCGAGGGGATGGTCGTGCTCGACGCGGTTCATCAGATACAGGCCGAGTCGGCGGGCGATTTGGCTTGCCGATGGAACTGCAAGGCCGGTAAATGCGGCTCGTGTTCGGCCGAGATCAATGGCAAACCGCAGCTGATGTGTATGACTCGGCTCGATACGATCCCGCTCGATCAGCCGGTTACGATCGAGCCGATGCGGGCATTTCCGCCGGTCAAGGATCTAATTACAGACGTTTCTTGGAATTACGAAGTAAAAAAACGCATCAAGAAATTCAAGCCGCGAGCACCCGACGCCGAGGACGGCACCTGGCGGATGCAGCAAGAGGACATCGACCGCGTACAGGAATTTCGAAAGTGTATCGAATGTTTTCTGTGTCAGGATGTCTGCCACGTGCTTCGCGACCATGAGAAGCACGCCGAGTTTATCGGCCCGCGATTCCTGGTTTATGCTGCGGCCCTCGAGATGCACCCGCTGGACACCGAGGATCGCACCGCTGAGCTAAAAGACCTGCACGGCATCGGATACTGCAATATTACAAAATGTTGTACAAAAGTTTGCCCAGAGGGGATTACGATTACGGATAATGCTATTATTCCGCTCAAGGAACGTGTCGTTGACCAGCATTACGATCCGATCGGAAAACTGGTAAAATTGTTTCGGAAAAAGTGATTCAAGAGCGGGCATCTATGCCCGCGTGTGGAAAGATTAGCAGGATTGAAGCCTACGCTCTGGCAAAAAGATGTTCGAGCTAAAATCATTATCTGTCGAAGCTGTACCGGCCGCTCTTGAAAAGGCCAACCGATATCGTCTGCTCAACGAACCGGGTGCGGCGGAGAGCATCTATCTCGACATCCTGGCCATCGAGCCGGACAATCAGGAAGCTCTCAGGAATATTGTGCTTGCTATGAGCGACCGTTTTTGCAAGGACTACGCGATCGGCGATGCTCGCATTACTGAGTACGTGACCCGCATCAAAAGCGATTACGAGCGAACATACTACACCGGCATTATGTACGAGCGACGTGCCAAGGCCGAACTGGCAAAAGGCGGCGTCGGTGCGTACGAGCTATTTCGGCAGGCGATGGGCTGTTTTGAAACCGCCGAAGCGATGCGGCCCGCCGGGAAAGATGATGCGATTTTGCGTTGGAACGGCTGCGTTCGGATCATCAAACGCAACAATCTCGGCCCGCGCGATGCTCCATCTGATTTTCTTGAGTAGTAAGTTGCAATCACCTAAAATTTAATTATTTATCGTTAGTTAGCAGTTATTTAGAGTCGCATTAATACAAAATATTTGGAGTATATAAACTATGGCGGGAAAATTTGAATTAAAAGTCGCAAAAAACGGAAAATATCATTTTAATCTCTTGGCAGGAAACGGACAGATTATCTTGTCCAGTGAAATGTACGAGTCGAAATCGGCTGCTGAAAGCGGCATTGCCTCGGTTCAGAAAAACGCTGCGGACGACAGTCGCTATTCGCGGAATACATCCGCAAAAGGCGACCCCTATTTTACGTTAAAGGCTGGAAATAATCAGGTTATTGGCCAAAGTGAAATGTACTCATCAGCCTCATCGATGGAAAACGGCATCGAATCCGTTAAAAAGAACGCTCCGGACGCGGCGACCGTCGAAGTTTAGCATTTTGATCAAACGCAAAGGCCGCTCCCGTTCCTAAAATGGATAGACGGCTTTTTGACTGATTACTGCAATTTAAAATATTGGAAATTCGGGCAGCAGGGCAACCGTCTGGTTCCTCTACGCCCGGAGTGCTTTGAGCCGTTGCCGCTCACTGCATCCCATAGCACACGACGCACTCTTCAACGTTGTATTGGGAAAGGTGACTCAACTTTCAGACGACCTCTTTTTTGTTGAGTTAAACGTGAAATAAATACATTTTCACCACCAACATTTATCAAGGCTGTCTTAATTCATCTCCTATGTATAGAACCACCCTAGGTATCGAACGTCTCGTCACCGACAAACTAGGCCTGCTTCGCGGCCAGCGAGTCGGCCTCGTTTGCAATCAGGCTTCGGTCATGCCTGACACCTTTATCCACGTTGCCGACGTCTTTGCCGAACAGACATCATTCGAACTCACGACTCTATTCGGCCCGCAACACGGTATTCGCGGCGACGTTCAGTACAACATGATAGAGACGCCGCACGTTCAGGATGAGCGTACGGGTAAGATGGTCTATTCGCTCTACAGCGAGACTAGAGTGCCGACCGAGGAGATGCTGCAAGACGTCGATGTCATCGTCGTCGATCTGCAGGATGTCGGCTGCCGCATTTACACATTCATCTACACGATGGCGAACTGCATGATCGCCGCCGCAAAATACGGCAAAAAGGTTGTCGTCTGTGATCGTCCGAATCCTATAAACGGCAACGCCGTCGAAGGCAACATTACTGAGCACGAGTTCAAATCGTTCGTTGGTCAATACGAACTGCCGACCCGTCATGGAATGACGAGCGGCGAGTTGGCGAGAATGTTCAACGACCATTTCGGCATCGGCTGCGATCTCGAAATCGTCGAAATGGAAGGCTGGAGCCGAGAGATGTGGGGCGACGAAACTGGCCTGCCGTGGATTCTCCCCAGTCCGAACATCCCGACCGTCGATACCTGCATCGTATTTCCCGCAACCGTACATCTCGAAGGCACCGAACTCAGCGAAGGCCGCGGCACTACGCTGCCATTCCATCTCAACGGCGCTCCTTTCATCGACCCGTACGCCTGGGCCGCTGAGTTAAATGCATTTAACTTTCCCGGTGTAAAATTCCGCCACGCATTTTTCCAACCGACGTTTTGCGAATTCGCCGGCCAGTCCTGCGGCGGCGTCCAGATACACGTCACCGACCGCGAAGCCTTCACCCCCGTCATAGTCGGCATTGCCATGGTCAAAACCGCATCCGAGATGTACCCCAAGGAATTCCAGTGGCGACAAAATGCCTACGAATACGTCTTCGACAAAAACCCGATGGACATCGTCTGCGGAACTGATAAGATTCGAAAACAGATCGAAGCGGGCGAGTCGTTGAACAATATTGAAGCCGCGTGGGCAGATGGGTTGAAGGATTTTGGAAGAAATCGAGAGAAGTTTATTCTTTATTGAACCTTTCGCTAGCCCAGTTGGGCCAAATCAAGCTCCCAACGATGAATGAACACATCAGCCACGCTGCGGCTAGATACATCAGCAACAAGATACTCCCACAAATGAGTTCCTGGGTTCCGAGGATGGATCCTACAGGATTGGAGTGCGCTCCGATGAACAAAGTAATTCCTGCAAGAAATCCAATTCCAAAGGTTAGAAATCCATAGACATCAAAGCCAGAATAAATTTGGACAAAATATTGATTGGTTTGGCTCCCCGAACATAAACAAAATACGAACTCGCGATCAACGAAAACAGGAAGCCAAGCGCCATCAAGAACCAGATTAAAACAAGCAAGACATCCATATTTCATCCACCGCTTACGGCCGCTCAGAGTATTAGAACCATTTGCTCTTGCTCTTTCCGCCGAAGATGCTGCCGAGGACGCCCCTGATGATTGTGGTTCCGATCTGGCGGCCGATGGAGGAGCTGGCTGAGCGGGCGACACTTTTGGTTATGGATTCTACGAGCGTGTCATTACGGCTCGTGCTTCGCGATGCTTTTGCTTCGGCTTTGGCTGCCTTTTCTGCTTCTTTTGCGGCTTCGGCTTCGGCCTTGGCGGCGGCTTCGGCTTCGGCAGTTTGCTGCTGTTGGGCGAGCCTTGCGTCGGCGGCGACCTTAAGTATTTCGTAGGCGGATTCGCGGTCAATGACGTTTTCGTAAACTCCGGCAACCAGTGAATTTGCGATGAGCGCCGACCGCTGCTCCGGCGTGATCGGGCCGATCTGGCCGACCGGCGGGACGACGAAGGCCCGGTCAACCATTGATGGAACTCCTTTCTCATCAAGCGTCGAGATCAAAACCTCGCCGACGCCGAGTTCGGTGATAACTGTTTCTGTATCGAGAGCAGGATTTACACGGAATGAACTCGCGGCGGCCCTGACGCCTTTCTGCTCCTGAGGCGTGTATGCCCTGAGAGCGTGCTGGACGCGGTTGCCGCATTGCGCGAGAACCTTTTCAGGTATGTCGGCAGGATTTTGCGTGACAAAATATACGCCGACGCCCTTGGAACGAATAAGCCGGACGACCTGTTCAACCTTGTCGATCAAAGCCTGCGGAGCATCTGAAAACAGCAGGTGAGCTTCGTCGAAAAAGAAAACGAGTTTCGGCTTGTCGAGATCACCGGCTTCTGGGAGCGATTCAAAAAGCTCTGAGAGCAGCCAGAGTAGAAAGGTCGAATAGAGTTTCGGAGCGTTGATAAGCTGATCGGCGGCAAGCAGATTTAATACACCCTTACCGCCGATAGTTTGCATAAAATCTTCAAGCTTGACAGCCGGCTCGCCAAAGAATTGATCGCCGCCTTGTTCGTCTAGCTGCAAGAGTCCGCGTTGGATCGCTCCGACGGAAGCGGACGAAACATTGCCGTATTTCAGAGTCAGATCGCTCGCATTCTCACCGACAAAAAGCATCAGCGACTGGAGATCTTTCAGATCGAGCAACAGCATTCCGTTGTCGTCAGCGTACTTAAACGCAATGGACAAAACGCCTTCCTGCGTATCGTTAAGCTGGAGAAGTCGCGAGAGCAGGAGTGGACCCATCTCCGAGACAGTCGCCCGTAGCGGGTGTCCGTGCTTACCAAAAACATCCCAAACAGTCGCCGGAAAACCCTCAAAGACAGGCGTAATGCCGAGCAACGTGTTACGGGCATCGATCTTCGCGTTTCCGCCGCCGGGCTGTGTGACCCCGGTCAGGTCGCCCTTGATATCGGCCATGAAAACCGGAACGCCACGCGTGCTAAATCCCTCGGCGATCTTTTGCAGTGTCACGGTCTTCCCCGTTCCAGTCGCACCCGTGATCACGCCATGTCGATTGGCCATCTGCAGCAAAAGAAAGAAGTCGTTTGCGTCTTTTCTTGCAACGAGTATTGGTTCTGTCATATATTTCGTCAGACATGCGGGCACCTTGGCCCCAAGTGTAAGTTTAATCTCTGGCGGGCTGGAAGCCCACCCTCCAGTCAACACCTAAGTGTAAAATAATGTTCCGTATTATATCTGATTTTTCACGGGGTCAGTAGTCCACATGCCGTAAGGGCATCTGCTCGCCGGACGCCTCCATTTACATTCAGCGTGCTGGCACTTGTTCTGCGAATGGACACTCAAAGTCGAGTGGTTTCCTGCTTTTATGGTGGTGGAGATTGCTCATTCTTCCCTTTGAGGGCTTTGTGTCTTTTCTCAATGCCCTTTGTGTTAAACGCTTTGTTTTTAACACAAAGAACAATAAATGAGGACACAAAGGACACGGAGGCCAGGTCAACAACACAAAATCAGAGCACTACCCAAATTCGACATTTTGCAGTTGTAATTTGTTAAATAGCTACAAGTATTTCATAATCAATAGTTTTGGATATCCTAGCGTTTTTCGCTCGCGTCTGACAGCGTAAAAATCTCAGACTGCATCTGTTGAACGGCGAGATCAGAGAATAAAAACAATATGAACAGCTACGTAATTTATTTAGTTCCCGCTTTAGGGATTTTGGGACTCGTGGTAATGGCTTTCAAATCGGCCTGGGTTAGCAAGCAGGATGCCGGCGACCCGAACATGCAGGAGCTCGCCGGCTATATCGCCGACGGAGCGATGGCGTTTTTGAAGGCTGAATGGAAGGTGCTTGGAATATTTGTTTTTTTCACGGCTATCTTACTTGCCTATTCCGGAACGATCCATGAGATAGATGGTAGAGAAATACATTCTAGCTGGCTGATATCTGTCGCGTTTATCATAGGAGCAGTATTTTCAGCGGGGGCCGGATTTATCGGAATGAAGATCGCGACGAAGGCGAATGTTCGTACGACGCAGGCGGCCCGGACTAGTTTGAAGCATGCGCTGAAGGTGTCTTTTACCGGCGGTACTGTGATGGGGCTCGGTGTTGCTGGTCTTGCGGTTTTGGGCCTGGGCGGCTTGTTCATTGTATTTCTAGCCATATTTGCCGGGTTGGGTGCGAATCAGGTGAGAACGGCGATTGAGGTTTTGACAGGATTCTCGCTTGGCGCTGAATCAATCGCACTATTCGCACGTGTAGGCGGCGGAATCTATACCAAGGCGGCTGACGTCGGGGCCGATCTGGTTGGTAAGGTCGAAGCCGGAATCCCAGAAGACGATGTTCGTAATCCCGCCACTATCGCTGATAACGTCGGCGACAATGTTGGCGATGTCGCCGGTATGGGAGCCGATCTATTTGGTTCTTATGTGGCGACTATCCTGGCAACGATGGTTTTGGGTCAGGAGATCAGGGTAAATGATGCCTTTGGCGGTATGTCGGCGATTCTCTTGCCGATGGTGATTTGCGGTCTCGGAATTGTTTTCTCTATCGTCGGGTTCTGGTTCGTAACTATAAAGGATGATAAATCCAGCGTTCAAAAGGCAATGAACATCGGAAACTGGGCGTCGATGATACTGACGGTGATCGCCTCGTACTTTGTCGTAATGTGGATGCTGCCTGACGGGCAGATAACGCTGCGAACAACATCCTTCGATAAATACGGCGTTTTCGCGGCCATCGTTGTTGGCACCATCGTCGGAGCGATCATGAGCATCGTTACCGAATATTACACGTCAATGGGTAAAAAACCGGTCAACTCGATCATTCAACAGTCGTCGACCGGACACGCGACTAATATAATCGCCGGTCTGTCCGTCGGTATGAAATCGACTGTTATCCCGATCCTGACTCTGGCCGGCGGCATCATCGCTTCTTATTATTTTGCCGGATTGTACGGCGTTGCTATAGCAGCGGCGGGCATGATGGCGACGACTGCAATGCAGCTAGCCATCGACGCATTTGGTCCGATTGCCGACAACGCAGGCGGTATTGCCGAGATGAGTCGGTTGTCACCTGATGTGCGTGAGCGTACGGACAATTTGGATGCGGTCGGTAATACGACGGCTGCGACCGGTAAGGGTTTTGCTATCGCCTCTGCCGCATTAACATCACTCGCCCTATTTGCGGCATTTGTAGGTATGGCGGGAATTAATGCCATTGATATTTACAAAGCTCCGGTACTTGCGGGCCTTTTTGTAGGCGGTATGATCCCGTTCATCTTCTCAGCCCTCTGTATTCAGGCAGTCGGTAAGGCCGCCATGGAAATGGTGCAGGAAGTCCGCCGCCAGTTCCGCGAGATTCCGGGGATCATGGAATACGAAAACAAACCAGAATACGAAAAATGCGTAGCGATCTCAACCAAAGCATCCCTGCGTGAAATGATGATGCCGGGAGCTATCGCTCTGATCACTCCGGTGATCGTTGGTTTTACAATGGGACCCGAAGTTTTAGGCGGGCTGTTGGCAGGCGTTACCGTAACCGGCGTCCTGATGGGAATCTTCCAATCAAACGCTGGAGGTGCATGGGACAATGCGAAAAAGTCTTTTGAAAACGGAGTCATGATCGACGGAGAAATGGTCTATAAAGGCTCTGAAGCGCACAAGGCATCCGTCACGGGCGATACGGTCGGCGATCCATTCAAAGATACATCAGGCCCGTCTATGAATATTCTGATCAAGTTGATGTCGATCGTGTCACTCGTGATCGCTCCGTATATTTACGGGATCGGGCAATAGTATTATTCTATCCAGACCGTTTGCAAGGATCGGCCTCGGCTGATCCTTTTTACGTTAAGATCGTTGCATGTGAGAGGTTTGACTTATGCAAATCCTGGAGGTTGTCAGACACAATCCTCATTGGCGAGATCTGTTCGAGACCGAAGCAAGGCATATTGCTGCCGCGCTCGGCGAAAATGTCATTGCCATCCACCATATCGGCAGCACAGCCATCCCTAATATATATGCGAAACCTGTGATCGATTTTTTAGTCGAGGTTGGCGACATCGACGAAGTGGATACGCAAAGTTCAGCAATGAGGTCGCTCCGATATGAAGTGATGGGTGAATTCGGCATGCCCGGTCGCCGGTACTTTCGCAAAGATGATAAAGCGAGAGTCAGAACGCATCAGATCCATACATTCGAGACCGGTTCGCCGGATCTCGAACGCCACCTCGCGTTTCGCGACTACCTGAACGCCCACCCGGAAGACGCGAAAAGATATAGTGACCTAAAGAGAATGCTTGCGGCAGAACACTCGCAAAACCCCGACGGATATATGGACGGTAAAGATGGTTTCATCAAAGAAATCGATATCAAGGCGGCACAGTGGACACCGTAGGCCGTGTCAGTAGCCCGCACGTAAGTAAGGGCCACCCAGGCCAAACAGATGTACGACGAATTCTTCCGCCTCTGGCCTGGCGCCGACGCAGATATTCCTGTTGATCGAGGCGAGAAAGGAATACGCAAAGCTATGATTGCTCGGCCGTGTCCGTAGCCCCCATGTGTCAGCGGCCCGCACGTAAGTAAGGGGCGCCTAGCGAGAAAGCCGGGTGGCCCTTACTTACGTGCGGGCTACTGACACGTGTGTGCGACGGGCTACCGCCGCGTTACGTTTGACTAGCGCCTCAAACACAGGCTAACTTATTGTGAGTCAATAATATGTCTACTAAATCGCGAGACTCGTTCGCTCACTATGAAAAGCTCTCGCAGATCGGGTCTGGAGGTATGGGCGACGTGTATCTGGCCGACGACACCAAGCTCGGCCGTAAGGTTGCGATCAAATTCCTGAATGAGAAATTCAGCAAAGACGAGGCGCTCCTAAATCGGTTTAAGCAGGAGGCTAAAGCCGCATCAGCTCTCAACCATCCGAACATCCTCACCGTTTACGAGATCGGCGAACACGACGGCTCGCATTATATAGCGACCGAGTTTATTGACGGCAAAACACTTCGCGAACGGATGAAGGATAGGCTCACGTTCGACGAGACGCTTTCGATCGGTGTACAGACAGCGGAAGCCCTCTCTGCGGCGCATCATGCCGGGATCGTTCATCGCGACATCAAGCCCGAAAACATAATGATCCGTTCCGACGGTTATGTGAAGGTCCTTGATTTTGGATTAGCGAAACTAACCGAAATGTTTAATCCGGACGGCGAGGGGGAAACCAAAAAATTAGTAAAAACCAATCCGGGCGTGGTTATGGGGACGGTGGCGTACATGTCGCCGGAGCAAGCTCGCGGCAAGAATACTGACGCTCGCTCCGATGTCTTCAGCTTTGGCATCGTGCTGTATGAAATCCTCACCGGAAAAGTTCCCTTTGCCGGAGAAACCATGACTGACGTTCTGTCGTCGATCATCAGTTCCGAACCGCAGCCGATAACCAGTCTCGCGCCTCACCTGCCGCGCGAGTTGCAGCGAATCGTCCAAAAGACTCTGAAGAAAAAGCGCGAGCAGCGATACCAGTCAACGCGCGACCTTCTTGTCGATCTAAAGGAATTACGCGATGAACTGCAGCTCGAAGCAAAACTCGAACAGACCGCGGTTCCTAATAAACCCGCCACAAGCCAGACGAGCGCGCCCCGCCATTCGACGAGTTCGGGCAGCGGCATTAAAGACTCTCTTTTACTAACTGAATTTGAGAATACGACCGGCGAGGCGATCTTTGACCAGACACTCAAAATGGCGCTTGCTTTTTCGCTCGCTCAGTCGCCGTTTCTCGACATCGTGCCGGATTCCCGCGTAGCCCAAACGCTGCGACTTATGGGGCGCAAGCCGGATCAGCGCGTCACCAAGGAATTGGGTGAAGAGATCTGCATGCGGCAGAATCTAAAGGCGTTTATCTCCGGATCGATATCGAGTTTTGGCTCGATCTACGTCTTAACCCTTGAGGCGGTAAATGCACGGACGAATGAAAGTCTCGGACGAGAGTTTGAACAGGTGAATTCGCGTGAGGAAGTACTAAATGCTCTTGGACGTGCCGCGACGGGCATACGCGAAAAGCTCGGCGAAAGTTTAGGTTCTATCGAAAAATTCAACGTTCCCGGCGAGTCCATTACGACCTCGTCGTTAGAGGCGTTGAAGATATTTGTGCTCGGCAGAGAACAGATCGTAAACGGACGGCAGTTCGAAGCGATCCCGTTTTACAAAAAAGCACTGGAGATAGACCCCGAATTCGCTTTGGCCTACACCGAGCTGGCTGTCGTCTATCGCAATACCGATCAATGGAAATTGGCTGCTGAAATGACCGCAAAGGCCTACGAACTCCGCGACTCGGTAAGCGAGACAGAAAAGCTCCGCATCACCTACTACTATCACAATTTTGTCGTCGGCGAGATGGATAAGGCAACCGATACGCTTGAATTGTGGCGAAGCACGTACCCGACATTCGTCGTGTCGTACGTCAGCCTTTCTGACTCGATGGAAAGACTCGGACAATCGGAAAAAGCGGTCGCATTCGCCCGTGAAGGCATGCGGCTTGATCCTAACTATGCCACGATCTGCATGAACCTCGTGGAATCTCTCGTCTCGCTCGGCCGCTACGAAGAAGCGAAGGAAACTTGCCGACAGGCGTTTGAAAGAAAACTGGACGGAACTTATTTTCACCTTTTTATGTTAATGGTGGGGTTCATTGAAAATGACTCGGGCGCGATGGCCGAACACTTGCGGTGGTTTGCGGGCCGCGATGACGAATATATTGCACTTGATGTCCAGGCCGGAGCAGCCGCATTTAAGGGACAATGGCGTACGGCACAGGATTTTTCCCGCCGGGCAATCGATCTCGCGGGGCACAGCAATGCTAGGGAGGTCGCGGCTAAATTTGCTGGTGAACAGGCTCTGCGAATTGTATTTTGGAGCTCCGGTACCGGACTGCCTGCGACGGACGACAGCCAGCTAAAGCCGGTCTTGAAAGCGCAAGCGAACAAAGCACTTAACCTGGAGCGAGGGCAGCGAGTCGTTATTGTAACCGCCCTTGCCCTGGCGGTTGCAGGCCAGGCGGAAGGGGCAAATGAACTTGCTGCTGAGCTATCTGCGGAACGCCCGAAGGACACACTCCTAAACCACCTTTGGCTGCCCACCATAAAGGCCGCTTCTCTGCTACAGAGCGGCAAGGCAAAAGAGGCGATTGAGGAACTTGAGATTACCGAACGTCTGGAAAAAGCGGCCGAATTTTATCCTCAATTCCTGCGCGGCCTCGCATATTTAAAATTGAACAAGGCGAAAGACGCCGTCCGCGAATTCGACAAAATCCTCGATCACCGCGGCGAAGCTCCGCTCTCGTCCGTCTACCCGCTTGCCCAACTCGGTAAAGCACGGGCCACGAAAGACAAGGCCGAATACGAAAAATTCTTCGAACTCTGGAAAGACGCAGACAAAGACATGCCCGCGCTCACTGCCGCCCGAGAAGAGGCGGAAAAGCTCTAGCCCCAACGGTCGAGAACGATTAATTTCTCATTAGTTCGATAAACCGTTCAAAAAGATATTCAGAATCATGTGGTCCGGGAGCTGATTCGGGATGATATTGGACGGAAAAGACCGGGAGAGTTTTATGCCGCAGGCCGGCAACGGTTTGGTCGTTGAGGTTTATGTGCGTTACCTCGACATCGGCGGGTAGCGAATCCTTGTCGACGGCGAAGCCGTGGTTGTGGGCGGTTATTTCGATTCGGCCTGTGGCCAGGTCTTTGATGGGTTGGTTGCCGCCGCGGTGGCCGAATTTTAGTTTGTAGGTCGATCCGCCGAAGGCTTCGCCGAGGAGTTGGTGGCCGAGACAGATGCCGAAGATCGGCGTTTGGCTCGTCGTGAGCTTTTTGATCTCTTCGACGACGGAATGCATCGAAGCCGGATCGCCCGGGCCGTTCGAGAGGAAAATTCCATCGGGTTTGAGAGCCATTGTATCGGCGGCGGACGTGTCCGATGGAACGACCGTGACGCGGCAGCCATGTTTGGCAAACTCACGCAGGCTGTTTGTCTTTACACCAAAATCATAGGCGACGATGTGATACCTCTCGGTTACTGATTCGGTCGATTCGTAAACATAGCTTTTCTTGACGGTCACCTCGCTGGCCAGTTCGCGGTTAGCCATTTCCGGCGAAGCGATGACCTTATTCAAAAGTGATTTTGCATCGAGATCGATAGTCGAGATCGCGGAGCGCATCGCACCTTTATCGCGAATATGGCGAACCAACGCCCTTGTATCGATATGCTCTATCCCAACGATGTTATTTTGCTCTAAATAGTCCTGCAGAGAGGAGGTTGCCCGAAAGTTAGAAACTATACGGCTGGACTCGCGAACCACGAAACCTTCGACCCACGGCCGTCGGGATTCGACATCTTCTTCGTTCACACCATAATTCCCAATGAGCGGATAGGTCATACAGACTATCTGTCCAGCATAACTCGGGTCGGTCAATATCTCCTGATATCCCGACATTGAGGTATTAAAGACCATCTCGCCAAACGCCTCGCCATCCGCGCCAAAAGACGCACCGTTAAAAGTGCGTCCATCTTCGAGAACCAAAATCGCTTTCCTTGCCAAACTCATCGTAGGGACATTTTACCGTAGATTAGCTGAGATGCGGAATAATGAACTCAAGAAAATAATAACGGGTTGATACAGATTAACGCGGATAAGAGGAATTAATAAAACAATTCGTGTTAATCTGCGTCACTCCGTTGTTGCAGTTTCTTATCTGTCTTCAGCTCTCAGATCTTCCTTCTTCGCGGGCGGCTGGGCGTTTTCGTATTCGCCGTGTTCTAAGAATCCGATGCTCGAAGGTTTCCAATATCTAAAAAACGCTTTACCGTAGATGTATTTTTCGGGCACAAGGCCCCAATATCGCGAGTCTGACGAATTATCCCGATTATCGCCCATTACAAAATAATGGTGTTCATCGACCTTTTTTACCGACGAACTTGGCAGCGACTGATTATATTCCTGACCGAGATAATCTTCGTTAAGTTGGTTGCCGTTAACAAAGACGCGGCCATTTCGTATTTCAACGGTTTCGCCCGGCAGTCCAATTACGCGTTTGACGTAGCTTTTGTCCGGATCGTTTGGAAACCAGAATACGACAATATCACCGCGTTCTATGTGGCCCCAACTTACACTCTGTATGCGGTAATAAACTAACTTGTTGACCAGCAGACGCTCGCCATCATGCAATTGGGGCAGCATCGACGTGCCCTCAACCACGACCGGCTGTACAAAAAAGACGCCGAAGAGGATAAAAACGATGATAATTAAAAATATATCGCGCACCAGCTTAAAACCCTCGGACCAAAGGCCCTGACGTGACTCTCGGGCAAGATGTGTTACCTCGATATCGCGGTCGTCCAGAACCGAAACGAATCCAAACTCAGATTGGTTTTTTTTTCGCAAATCTAACATAATCTAGACTTATCAGCCGTTAATAAACGGGGCGTTGTTAGCCCGCATCTCAATCTTTTATAATCCGCTTTGACGACTGGTTTTGTCAAAAGAAAATTGATATGAATGATGCCATTCGCAAGCTTTTCCCAGCCGCCCAACAATATACATATTTGAACAGCGCCGCCGTCTCGCCAATTCCTACGACCGCTATCGAAGCGATAAAATGGCAGTTAGCCGATGTTGCTGCACACGGATCAATCCATTTTAACGATTGGGTCGACACCAAGGGCCGTGCGCGTTCGCTGATAGCTGAGATGCTAAAAGTACGGCCTGAGCAGGTTGCTTTTTTAAGGAATACATCCGATGGCTTTGCCTCGATCGCCAACGGTCTAACCTGGCAAGCCGGCGACAACATCGTTAGCTTTGAACGCGAATTTCCTGCAAATTTCTACGCATGGCGGCGTTTAAGGGACGAATTCGGAGTTGAGCTACGGCTCTGTCCAGAGCGTGATGGACGCATAGATCTCGATGAGCTTGTTTCTCTCATTGATCCAAATACCAAGGTTGTTTCGATCAGCGCAGTTCAATACGCATCTGGTTTCAAGGCTGATCTCGAACGTATCGGCTGCGCCGCACGAGCAGTCGATGCATTGTTTTGCGTCGATATTATTCAAGGCTTTGGCGCAATGCCATTTGATTTACCAGCCCAGTTAGTCGATGCCGCCTGCGGTGCAAGCCACAAATGGCTCTGCGCTCCCGAGGGCTGTGGGATATTTTTTCTCTCAGATCGTGCCCGTGATCGTGTTAAACCGACGCTTGTTGGCTGGATCAGTGTCGAAATGCCGTGGGATTTCGAGGATCGCACACAACCCTTCAAATCGACCGCCCTTGCCTGGGAAAGCGGAACCGGTGCCGCATCTTTATTCTACGGCCTTGAACAAAGCCTAAAATTGCTCCACGAGACGGGATTCGAAAATATCGAGAGCCATCTCAACTTACTTTCAGATCACCTTTGCGACAGTCTAGCTGCCAAAAATTACGAAATAGTAAGTTCACGTGCCGCTGGCGAAAAATCGGCGATCGTATGTCTGAAACACCCCAGCGGCATCCCAGCTAATCAAATCGCCTCCAATCTTGAGAACAATAAAATTATCGTTAGTCCACGCGGTGACCGCCTGCGTATCGCCCCTCATTTTTATAATAATATTGAGGATATTGAACGGTTAGTAAAAGCTCTGCCAAGCTGAGAGAGGTCATGCCAAAATTTCGCGCTTACTAAAAATCATTCCTTCAAAAATCTATCAGTAGCAATATCAGGCGTAAAACCATCAAGATTGAGCCGGGTCATCCCGCCCGCGTCTGTATATGTTGTCATTTTTGAGCGTTTACCAACCCGCAGGTAGAAAAAGAAATAACCTGCGACAATACCTGCGAAGATCGAGAAAACGACTCCGCCGACAATCACCATAAGCGTGGACATAAAAATGTCAGCCGTAGTAAGGACAAATGCCCTCTCGGCGCTAATTAGAAAGGGGTTTTTGCCTAGCCACACGATGTCCTTTTCATATTTGACCTGATCGATTAGCAGGTTTGCGGAAGATCTGTCTGTCGCATCGAAAACGACGACATTGTAATTGCCGATTCGACGATAAAAGGTGTTGCCGTCATCGCTTTCGGCAATCGCGGCGGTAATCTTTTCGTCGGCATCGACTGATCCCTGCGGACTTGTATATTCGATTATTAGAAGCTTACCGGCGTCGTATGGGGCTGTAACTGCCTCAGTGCCCGGGATGAAATCTATTAGATCAATAATCGGCCTTTCGCCAAGAGCTGATTTTAGTTCGGGTGCGCTGGTCGCAAAAGTGGTTCTGTCACGAAGATTTTCCCAATCTGGTAAGTGTTTTATTAGAACCGGTATCCCGTCAATTTCCGATACCTCCTGACTTTTGTATGGTATCGAACCGACATTTTGGCCCAGTGAGAATAGGCTGATGATGCACGTTAGAAATAACGCGGAGAAGGATTTTCTTAATAAAAATATTTTGGACAATTGTAAAACCATTAGTCATTTTACGAACAGTTGTCTTCAGGTGTAAATATTAGCATTCTTTGCTTGAGAGGATAGCGAAAAAAGACGCGGATAACACTACACCAAAACGTGTACTACCTGACGCACTCGTGATACGCATAACTACGCATCTACTTTTGGATGAAGATCGAATACAAGAATATGCCCGAGAAAGTTGAACAAATTATAAGTTTGGGCGTGATATAGCTAATTATCAACCATATCAATCTGTTTGGCACGGCAATTGAAAGGTATATAAGCGAGGGGGGAATACAATGACAACAGATACATTAAATTTTCCGGTTTTTCACAGCGAACAAGGTGTGAATACTGACGAAGTGAGCTTTAATAATTCGACTGCAATAGTCGATTTAACCAAGGCTAAGGATTTAGACCTGACCAAGGTCGCCGCTCAAGGTGATATGGCAGCATTTGAGGAAATTTATAACCGCCACCATCGGCGTGTGTACTCAATTTGTCTCAGAATGCTGCAACGCCCGACAGAGGCCGAAGACCTTACGCAGGACGTATTTATACAGCTTTATCGAAAGATCGGTAGTTTCCGCGGCGACTCGGCATTTACTACTTGGCTTCACCGGATGACCGTAAATCAAGTTTTAATGCATTTTCGCAAGCGAACTGTGAAATACGAAAAGACGACTGAGGAAGGTGAAACGCCGGTACAAATGGTCGCCGGAACAGCAAACCCAGAACGCATGAGGATCGTCGACAAGATCGCTCTCGATAACGCAATCGAACAGTTGCCACCTGGATACAAGAACGTTTTTGTTCTACACGATGTCGAAGGTTTCGAACACGAAGAGGTCGCCCGCATCCTGGGCTGCTCCGTCGGAACATCGAAATCACAGCTTCATAAAGCAAGACTTAAATTGCAGAAGCTGCTCAAAAAGAAAGCAAATCCGAGAATGATCGGTGTAAGCATCTAACTTTTACAGGATCATACTAAGTATGGGCCGTTCCACTCCGAGCGGCCTCTTTTTTTTGTTCGTTTTCATGGGGTTTCAGTGTAAAATTAGGGCAAGAAAAAGGGGATTTAGCCGCAGGATAAACAGATAACGCAGATCAGAAAGTATCAGTCTGATTTGCGTTATCTGTTTATTCTATGGCTAATCGGTCAATTTAGTAAGCCTTTGCACCGGCCTCCGCCACGGCGTGGTCCTGTTCGCCGCTGCCGCCGGAGACGCCGATCGATCCGACTACTTTTTTGCCTTTCTTGATCGGGATGCCGCCGGCGAAGATCATGACCTTGCCGCCGTTTGAGACGTTAATGCCGAAAAACTGATCACCTGACTGGCTGTGCCCGGCGAGGTCCTTGGTAGCGATATCGAATGCCCGCGATGTCCATGCCTTTTTGATCGAGATATCAATGCTCCCGATCCAGGCATTGTCCATACGAACGTGTGCGACTAAATTCCCGCCTGCATCAGCGACCGCAATGTTCATCGGCTGTCCGATGTCGGCTGCTTTTTTCTCAGCACCAGCTATGATTCTTCGAGCATCTTCTAGTGTAATCATATTATTCTCCCCTTAATCGTATTTTTCTAATTGAATTGATTCGACAATCTTAATATCTCGGCGTGCAAGTTCCGCGACAAATTTCTCCGGATTGATCGCTTTCTCCTGCGGGGTTGCTCCGCGTGTAATTACATCGCCGCTGCCCATCATTTGGGCGATTATTGAGGCCGGAAACGCGGTGGTTCGCATCATGGCGGACATTCCGGTTTTTTCGTCAAGTTTGTCGACAATGTCATAGCGGAGACGATCTGGACTCGCGAGGGGCACACTTCCTACCAGTCGTTTTTCGACCTTTAATTTACCTACAAAATCCAACCTTACGAGAACGTAGTCAGGTCCGTCGGCGGGCAGATGTTTTTGCAGCAGTTCGCCGAATACCTTGCGCGGCTTAACTTTCTGAAAATCGACAACCATTTCCTCACTTGTACAAAGTCCGAGGTCGATCATCGTCTTAAATTTATCGCAGTGCCCGGCGTAGCGGATCGTTTTATAATCAAGCTCCCTAATATTGCCGAGAAACGTGTCCGGCAGCGTCGAAGTTCCGCCGCTGGTCTGAAATGCCTCGAGCGGTGGAAATCCGTCGAACGACAAACTTTCAAGCTCAGTCATTGAGTCGACCTCGACGATCTTGCCATCACGGATCACGCGAGCAACCTCGATGTATTCATTTATCAACCCTTCGACCGAAAAGACAAGCTGGTATTCGAGCGGCGGCTGCGGATCCTGCGGCAGGCCGCCAACGCGGATGTGGATCTCGTCAATAGAATCAAAACGTGCCGCCCCGTGCATTGCCAGAATGGAGACCATTCCCGGAGCGAGGCCGCAATCGGGAATAATGTTTATTCCCGCTGTCTTCGCCTCCGTGTCGAGAGCGAGTTGCTCGTCAACAATATAGTTATTGCCGCCAAGGTCGCAAAAATTTGTAGCCGTCTCGATTGCCGCCTTTGATAATGAGACATTGTGCCAGTAGTTGACGCACGAAATTACAGAATCGTGTCCGCTCATCAGAGCGACGACATCTGAGTAATTTGCTGCATCTATTTGCCGAGCATCGACACGCGAAGTGCCAACGGCCTGTGCAACCGCCTCGGCTTTTACCAATTCAAAATCTGCGACCGTCACTTGTTCGACACACGGTGAATTGTGTATCAAATCAAAAACAGCGCCGTGTCCCATCCGTCCGGCGCCGAGTACTAAAATCTTCATGTTTATTTTTTATGTGAATTGGGCTTAAAGCAAACCGCTGTCAATTTGCGAAAGTCACCATCAACTGTACCGCCATTAATTTCTACCAGTCATCCAATGCCTCAGGCTCCTGAGAGGCGATGGTCTCGCATGCGACTTCCCAAACCTTTTTTTTCCACTCGCGCAGATTTTCGGTCAGGTGGAGGGCAACTTGAGGATGAGAGGCGTTGCGTTCGAGACGTATCACCTCGGCGGTGACGGAAATTTCATCTTCCGGATTTTCGGTCACGGTCAGATAAACTTTGCCGCCAACCAGCGGCAATAGTCGCGGCAGATAGATAAGTGTGCCATGCGGACCGACGTTGTCGGTCAGTCCCTCCTGAATTACCTCTTTGCCCTGTTCGTCTTTCCACCTGACACGGATCGGAAATGAGATCACATGCCGTGCACCCTGGCGTCTTTCCCGCATAAGTTACCCCCTTTATTATCATCGGGATCTGCTGCCCGAAAACTGATAGACATACACTGAAATTTGCTTCTCAATTCTATCAAAATCGAGAATATTTGACACGCTTAAGCGCCTTAGGATCCAACAATTGCATATATCATAAGGGCTTGCGGTCTTTTGCGGGTGGACAAGCCTTGCGAAAACTGCTAACCTCATAAAATGTTTCGACCCGCAGGGCACGAAAACAGGCGGAAATAAATCCCCCGAAACAGTCTTCGTTATACGCGAATAGTGGCTGATGACCAAAATCTCAGACGCTATTTTTACGTTTAAATGAAGTCGTAAAACATGGAGACACGATTAATGAAAAATCTCTTTAGAGGAGTAGCGATTATGTCGCTTTTCAGCTTTTGCGTGGTATTTATCTACGCTCAAGCGAAGACAGAACCCGCTCTCGCTACAGCGATCAATTCGCAACCTATAATTTTAAATAATATTACTGATAACGTTTTAATAGAAGCTTCAATAAAATCTTCAATACAAGCTACAATAGAAACCCAAGATAATAAGAAGAAGATAGATGACAAGAAAAAGTTGGTGAAAACAACCGCTTCAGTAAAATCATCTGGATCCGGTGCTAGCCGCGGAGCATACTCCGCAACTGCATATTGCCTTTCGGGAAGAACAGCTATGGGTCACGGCGTCCGCCGCGGGATCATCGCCGCCGATCCGAGAGTGTTAAAGCTGGGTTCTAAGATCACTATCAAGGCAGGCCCGTATAGCGGAACTTATTTAGTTTCAGATACAGGTGGAGTAATCAAAGGCAAGAAACTTGATATTTGGATGCCTAGCTGTACCGAAGCCCGACGATTTGGGCGAAGGTCGGTTCAGGTTTTTTCTGAAAATTAATACATACAATTTAATATAAAATGAAAAAATGCCCTGGGAGATCAGGGCATTTTTTCATTCCTTGCCACAGTAGAAGTCAACTTTTCGCACACTCCACGCATCTATTTTGTAGTCTATAAGGATTCTGGTGAAAAGATGAAAAAACTGCTCTCATTTATTTTTGTTGTGTTTGGCTTATCGTCTGCTGTTTTTGGCCAGACAGATACGGGCGTTATTAAAAAAGAGTTGACTGCCACAGAAATAGACCGGATAGTCAAGAAGGTTACTGAGAACGAGAGAGATTTTCGCGAGGCCCTGGCGGGTTACGCTTTTCGCCGCTACGCTAATGTTAATACTATCGGTATGGGCGGCCAGATCTCAGGGACATTTCGACGCGACTCATTTATGACATTAAGAGCGGACGGAACCAGGTTTGAAAAGATACTGTTTGCACCGATGCCAACAACTTACCCCGGGTTTATTTCGCCGGAAGATCTGGAAGATTTGGGGGGCGTCAGCCCGTTTGCAATCGACCCTTCAATGGCGTCACAATACAGGTTTACATATGTCGGCGTCGAAAAGATTGACGAGCTTACCCTATATGTTTTTGATGTCACGCCAAAGGTGATGCCCGATCCGGATAAGACCAAACAGCGATACTTTACCGGCCGTATCTGGGTGGATGTAGATGATTTAATGATCGTAAAATCTAAAGGCAAGGCTTTGCCTGAGACCAAGAAAAACAAGTTTCCCGTTGTCGAGACTACGCGCTCACAAATTGACGGTAAATATTGGTTCCCATCAGATGCCCGTTCGGACGACGAACTCGTCTTTGATAACGGCACTGTGACCAAAATCAGAATGCGTGTCAGATATGTAGACTATACAGTCGGACGAACCGAGGTTCGCATTCTGGACGATGACGAGCCAACTCCAACTCCAACTCCAACTCCTATAAAGCCTTAAAGTTGAGATAAGGGATTTCGTTAGATAGTTTAGCCACTTACCTGTAATTAGGTTTGATTTATAGCTAATTACTTTAGTGCATTAGCTATCACAAAGCGCGTCTCTCTAAGCAGACTCATTACATCATCGGCGGTCTTATCTGTCGTGTTGATTGGCGGGAGTAAAATCATTTCGATCTCGCCGGGATATGCGACACCTGTCCGTTTGCCCATCATCCAGTCTGTGTTTTTAATCGCGACCGGCACTATCGCCGATCCAGTTTGTAGGGCGAGGTGAAATGCTCCTTTCTTAAATGGCAGCAGCTCGCCCGGCATCGCACGCGTACCTTCGACGAATACGCCAAATGAATATCCGTCAGACATTACATTGCGTGCCCTATTCATGGATGCGACAGCCCGCTCCTGGTTGCTGCGGTCAATGGCTATTATGTTGACAAAACTCATTCCCTGACCAAAAATGGGTGCTTTTAGTAATTCTTTTTTGGCGACAAGTCCCATCTTGCTCCCGGCATAGAAAAATAGTGTAGCTGTGTCGAGATATGAACGATGGTTTGAGGCAAAGACGTAGCTTTTATCGGGATCGATATTTTCACGTCCGGTCACTTTCACTTTCGCCCCGCAAGCCCAAAGCCATGTTTTTGCTCCCCATTGGGCAAGGGGATAAAGCCAGATGCGGCGGTTGATGATCCAGAGCAAGATAAGTGCGGGCGTTGCCACAAACAATATAAGCGAACCGGCGACAAGCCAACTCCACCAGTAGCGAAGTTTCCCACGCCAATGCGATTTGTTAGACTTTGGAACAGGAAACGTCAGCTTTTGATTTTGCTCGATAGCCTCAAGCGAAGAGTCCGCCATAGTTTACTTTACCGCCGAGATGCGGACATGCAGAGATATAAACACAACAGATTATGCGCACTTTAACTCATTTTAGTAAATCCGACCGTATGAAAATATTTTTTGTACTTTCCGCATCTCTGCGTTTCGTAGGTGTAATCGTGCTTGCCGCCGTCGCTGTCTCGGCACAGGTTCCAAGTCCGAGATCGGTTTTAGGCTTTAACCCAACCGACGACAAGACTATTGCCGACTGGGGCCAGATCACAGATTACTTTGCAAAGCTCGATAAGGCCAGCAACAAGGTAGCCGTTCGCGAGATCGGCAAAACTACGAACGGCAAACCCCTAATCACTGCCTTTATTTCCTCAGCGGGCAATATCAGGAATCTCGAAAAGTATCGCCAAATATCGGCAAAACTCGCCGATCCGCGAACCATAAAAAGCGAGTCCGAACTTGCCGATCTCATAAAAAATGGCAAGACAATCGTTACTATATCGTGCTCAATACACTCGACCGAGATTGTTGCCTCGCAGATGTCGATGAATCTGGCATATGAACTTGCCACTGCGACCGACAACGAAACAAAGGAAATACTCGATAACACCATCCTTTTGCTGATTCCGGCGGCAAATCCCGATGGCATCGATATCGTCGCCGACTGGTATCGTAAAACGCTAGGAACAAAGAGCGAGGGAACTGCGCCGCCTGAGCTTTATCATCATTATGCGGGTCACGACAACAACCGCGACTGGTTTATGCTCAATCTCGCCGAGACACAGGCGATCACAAAACTCTATTGGCAGCAATGGTTTCCGCAGTTTGTTTTCGACGTTCACCAGCAAGGCCGGACAGGATCACGCTTTACGATCCCGCCATTTTTTGATCCGCCAAATCCGCGTATTCCGCCCTCTCTACTGCGCGAAGTCGGGCTTATAGGCTACAAAATGGCGGCCGATCTGCAATCAAAAAATCTCGCGGGCGTCGCGACCAATGCTAGCTATGACACCTGGTGGCACGGCGGTTTTCGGTCTGCGCCGTATTATCACAACTCAATCGGCATTTTATCTGAGGCGGCCAGCGCGAGTTTGATGTCACCGACAACGGTTACGGTTGACGAGTTAAAGAGAAATCGGGCCGCCCGCGGTCTTGCCTCGGTCCTCGAATCGGCAACCAATTTCCCAGACACATGGAAGGGCGGCCTGTGGCGGCCTGCCGATATAGCCGAGCTCGAAATGATTGCATCGCGAAGTTTACTTCAGATGGCGGCAAAATTTCGCCCGCGATACCTCCGCAATTTTTACGAGATGGGCCGTGCCAATCTCGCTCCGGTCGCCGACGAGCCGGTCGCCTTCATAGTTCCCGCCGGACAGCCCAATGCTGGTTCCGTCTCACGGTTTCTCGAAATATTGATGACCCAGGGAATGGAAGTACATCAGATGACGCAGGAGCTTTACGTAAAGCACGAGAAAGATCTTGTCGATTTTCACGAAATTCCCCTCGGTAGCTTTCTGGTTTTTGTAAATCAGCCTCAAAAGAACAACGTTTTAAGCCTGTTTGAGAAACAGGTTTATCCCGACCGCCGAAATGCTAATGGCGAGGCCGAGGTGCCGTACGATGTCGCGGGTTGGACGCTGCCGCTGCAGATGGGCATCGAGTACGAGACGATCTGGCAGATCCGAGATATGGAAAAAGATCGCCTGACACTAAAGCCCGTCGCAAATATCAATCAGGCCCGAGCGGTTATGAACCTCGACGCGCAAGCTGCACCATTTGCCAAATTGCCAAATCCGCTAAAGACGAATCCACGTATTGGACTATATAAAGGATTTCCCGGTTCGATGGACGAGGGCTGGACGCGGCTCGTCCTCGATAACTTTCAGATCCCATATCGCGCGATCACGGACAAAGATATTAGAGCCGGAAATCTCGATGTGGACGTTCTTATTTTGCCGGCCGACAGCGAAAATTACATCGTTCGTGGTCTGAGCGCCGAGCGATATCCCGCCGAGTTCACCGGCGGCATCGGCGAACCCGGCGTCGACAATCTTAAAAAATTTGTCACAAACGGCGGTAAGCTGATCTGTTTTGAAGATTCGTGCGAAATGGTCATCAAGCGTTTTAATCTGCCAATGAAAAACGTGCTCACCGGTCTCAATCGTAGCGAATTTTACAATCCAGGCTCAATCGTAAATCTCGAAGTGAATAAAGATCAGCATCTGGCCCGCGGGTTGCGCGAGGAAACCGCGGCGTATTTTATAAACAGCTCGGCATTTGACGTAATCGACGACGCGAAGGTCACAACGGTCGCCAAATACGCCGTCAAAAATGCGCTGCTCTCCGGCTGGATGCTCGGCGAAAAATTTGTCAACGGCAAGACCGCTCTCGCCGAAACGAGCTACGGTAAAGGCAAGATCGTGCTGTTTGCGTTCCGGCCGCAACACCGAGGGCAAAGCTGGGCGACCTTTCCGTTTGTGTTTAATGCTCTGGAAAATGACTAACCGGCTTTTACGACTGCAATGAAATTTTAATACTAAAATAAGCCGACAATATGCTGCCACCGGCCTAATTAAAGCCTTTTTCAAAGTAATAACAAAGCTAACATTTTTCGGTGTTTTCATTTATTATTAGTTAATGAATTTACGAAGTTTTTTCTTTCTCGTAACTTTCGTCACATTAGGTCCGGTGGTTCCTGCAAATCCTGGATATGAGTATTTCAGGCTCCCGAGTGAACCTTTTATTCGCATCGGCTTGTCTACGAATTCCAATTCCGTGTCGATAACGACGACGGATTCGACACTGGTTGCGATTAGCCCGGACGAGCCTAATAAGCTGCTTGCGACGACGCGGGTAACAGTCGCCGCCCGAGCCTATCAGCCGCCGGAGGTCGAGAACTTTCGCATCGAGTTTCAGAACTTACCATCTCAGACGGATGCAAATACTTTGGCTAAAGACATTCGCGATGCAACCGGTGAGACCGCTCTGACTAGCATAGACCCGTCGACAAATACATGGAGAGTGTGGGTTGGCACGGTGAAAGAAACGAGTCTCGACGCCGATGATCTCAAGGGCAAGTTGG
Source organism: Pyrinomonadales bacterium (assembly GCA_038257355.1). GTDB lineage: Bacteria > Acidobacteriota > Blastocatellia > Pyrinomonadales > Pyrinomonadaceae > OLB17. The sequence continues at coordinate 47,803 of JBBSJK010000004.1, forward strand.
CCGAAAAAGGATTTGATGACTCAGTTGTGATTATCGAAAAAATGAGGGTTGTCTCGGAAGATGCCATTGCCTTGTCACAGCAGTTGCGGATCGCCGGCTCGTCTGAGGTGCGAAGCCTGATCACACCCACCGGTTCGGCAAGGCCAACCCTTGTCGGGCCGGTGGCCGGGAATCTTCGCGAGGTGATTGTCAATGGCCCCAGCGAGAGTGCAAAATATTCGTCGCTCAAATCGGTCGCCTTTGGCTCGCTGAATGAGCGGGCAAACCCGGTCCTGCTTAACGGCAAGGCGTATCGTGGCAAGATCGAGGTTTTTGTAAATGCGCGCGGTTCGCTGACGGTTGTCAATGTAGTGCCGCTCGAGGACTATTTGCTCGGCGTCGTGCCTGCGGAGTTGAGTCTGCCGCAGATCGAGGCTCAAAAGGCGCAGGCTGTCGCCGCCCGGACATACGCCATCGCCAATATCGGTGGTTACGGGAAACAGGGCTTTGATATGGTGCCGACCGTCTGGTCTCAGGTTTACAAGGGCGTTTCGATTGAATCGCGAATGGGAACTCAGGCCGTGCAGGAGACCCGCGGCATCGTCGCCACATATAACGGAAAGCCGATAAACGCATATTATACATCGACATGCGGCGGACGTACCGAGAATTCTGAGAACATTTTCGATCACGCCGAGCCTTACTTACGCGGTGTCGAATGCTCGCTAGAGGGGAGGCGCCATTTTGAACCGTTTCTGATAAAAACATCCCGCACATCGGCTAAGGTTCGCGAAGAAGGCAATCTCGATCTCGTCCGCTTGATGTCCATGCTTGCGATAAATGGCTTTCAACTTTCGACCGGACAGATGACCGACGACTGGTTTGAGGACGTGCCAACTGAAAGCGAGATGTCCAATTGGCTCAACAACATCGCTGGACGGTTTGGTAAGACCTTTCCAAACATAACTCGCGAAACGGCAAAGCCCGCTGAACTAGCGAGGATGCTCACTGGCATTATCTACCCACCTGAATTTGCCGATACTATGCTCAGCGATTCTGATGTTAACTACCATCTTTCCTTTGACGATGCAGCCGAAATACCAAAAGAGAGGCGGGCCGATATCGCCATTCTACTGCGTGATGGCTATTTTACGATCCATCCCGATCAGACACTAAAGCCGAACCGGCCATTTACTCGGGCCTTAATGCTTCGTCTTATTCGTCAAATCTTTGAAAAGAAAAAATGGATGCCCACCCTTGAGAGCGGCGTTACAAAGCCGACCGCCGACGGCAAACTGATCCTCAAAACTGGTCGCACTGAGCGGCAACTGAATGTCAGGCCCGATGTATTTCTATTTCGCGAATTTGGTGGAACGATGTATCCCGTCCGAGAGGCCGCGATTGTCGGCGGTGAGCAGGTAAACTTTCGGCTCGACCCATCCGGAGCGATCATCTATCTGGAAATCAAACCGATCGATACCCCGACAACCGCCGAAAATAATTCATCCTTTGTTTATTGGAACACCTCACTCTCGCCCGTCCAAGTCCAGTCGCGCCTGTCGAGATACGTCCGGGGCATCGGCACTCTGTATGACCTGAATATCAAGCGAAAAGGGTACTCACGACGTGCGGTCGAGCTCGAGATCATTGGCTCTAATGGAACAAAAATTCTCAAAGGCGGCAAGATCCGCTCGGCCCTCCGCCTAAACGAGCAATTGTTCGTCATCAACAAACGTTATTCGGGATCAAATGTCACGGGTTATACCTTCACCGGCCGCGGCTGGGGCCACGGCGTCGGAATGTGTCAATATGGCGCCTTTGGCCTCGCAAAAATGGGTATAAAATACGACGAGATCATCAAGCATTATTACTCCGGCGTCGAATTAACGAAAGCTTTCTGAAGTTATTAGTTTCGTTGAGCGAAATGCCCACACGACCAGATGTTTACAATTGTGCGGTCACGCAAATTATTCTACTTGATGGTGATTTTGACGGTGGCTTTTGGCGCCGTCACCGTATCAAGTGCACAGACCACGCAGACTGAAAAGACTGCCTTGGGGTCAAAGACAGCAAGAGAGGGCTTTAAGAATGAGACTGAGATTGCTGTAAAATTTAACAATTGGAGGACTGATGAGGACGCCAGGGCCTGGCTCACTGTGATGAATTACAAACTCGGCGAGATCGAAGCGGTTGCGGCGACAAAGCCGCACGGGGCCAAGGCGGATGTCGTACTCAGGATTAATACTAAGACTGGCGAAACGCAGCAGGGCATTTCGATCAAGCTCGTGAGCAGCCCGAACGGTTTTAATCAGATCGACAAGCGCTGGCTTGCGACCTACGCCAAGATGTGGCGAATGCCCGCCGACGTGCACACGGCACTAAAACTCTATGTCGGCGAAACACCGCCCACAAAACCGAGTCGCAACCCCAAGCGGATGTTTATAAACGAATTAGACGCAGCGACCCGACAGGCGATCGTCGATTTTTTCACTGCGAATAAAGATGAGATAGTCTCGGATTTTTTTGCGGGTGACGGCAGTCTTGCTGCGGGCTGGGTGATGGTGGCGTTTAAGGCCACCGAGCAACCGCGCTGGATCATTCGATCAACCGCCGATACTATCAAATTCTTCAGCGAGGGCAAGGTCGAGATAACCCGTGCCGGCAATCTAAAAATAGGTCGCGTCACCATGCAACGAAAAGGCGGCGACGGCGGCCGCGAGACGGCGAAGATGCTGCAGTTTAAGTTCAATCCAGTTCAACTGTTTGATGCAAAATGAGATTTTCACGTAGTCAGATTATCGGATCGGTGATACTGCTTGCGGTGATATTGGCATTTGGGGCCTGGCGTTGGTATTCCGTGGCCGGTTTAGCTTAGTCTGATTCACCTTTTTTAACCTGTTTATTGTCCATTTGAAAGATTGTAATTGCCGTGCATGAGATCGAGGATGATGTGGGAATTGTAAGATTTTGGAAATTTATACAGTGCGAACAAAAATGAAAAACGTGCGGCAGCTGTTAGTTTTTTAGGGTGATTTTTTTTGCATTTTAAACTTTACTTAATTTTGGGTGTTGGGAATCTAATTTAAATGTGGCACGTGCCACATTTTTTGCATCTATATTTCCTGAATGACGGTATTTATTGGGGTTCGCTATACAACTGCAGTTGTGACACAGTCGAAATGACAGAGTTTGGTACACGGAAAAATGTGTTACTTGGGTTAATTTTGGCTTGTTTGGTACAGTTATTTGTAAGATTGGTGAAAGGTTGTGATGCCCAAAAAAACTGTACCAGGGACTGCCAAAATCGCCAATTACGTACAAGGGAAGTTCCTCGCTACAGGTCTCAAAAGGGTAGTAGGCGGTTTGAAAAAGACGGTCAAACCGTTTCTCTGAACTCCGCGTCGTACTCGGCGAAATCCGCGATAAACGAATGTTGCTGAGCCAAAGATTGTGGGAGCTTTTTATTCACACTGAACCAGTACCCTCAAAAACTTAATCCACACACGCCAATGAGATTTTCTGTGCTAATCTGAGTCAAATCTGTGGTTCCAAATCTCACTAAAAATCCAATCTACGCGATTGCGGGCCCGACCGCATCCGGCAAGACCGGGCTGGGTGTCGAATTGGCCCTGCGTATAGGCGGCGAGGTCGTCAATTGCGATTCGGTACAGATTTATCGGGGCATCAATATAGCTACTGCAAAGCCGTCTGAGACGGAAAAAGGCGGTGTGCCGCATCATTTGATCGATTATGTGGACCCGAATATTAGCTATACCGCGGCCGACTGGGCGGCCGACGCAGCAGCGAAGATAACTGAGATCGAATCGCGCGGTGAAACTCCGATCCTTGTAGGCGGAACCGGATTTTATTTACGCACACTTCGCCAGCCGCTTTTTGACAGCCCGAAAACAGATGAAAATTTGCGTGAGCGTCTCGGTTTAATTCATAAAACACGTGGGCACGGGTATATGCACGCGATGCTGCGTCGGGTCGATCCGGCGGCAGCCGTGAAATTGCCGCCGCGTGATTACGTCCGGGTTATTCGCGCTCTTGAGGTGTATTTTCAGACTGGCGGGAGGCTTTCTGACCAGCAGTCAAACCGAGCTGTGCCACCTGATTTCGCATCACGGATTCGTCTGTATGTACTAAATCCACCTCGTGCCGAGCTATACGATAAGATAAACCGTCGAACGGAAGAGCATTTTGCCGCCGGATTGGTCGATGAGGTTAAGCATCTGCTGGAGCTTGGCGTCAGAGACAGTGGTAACGCCCTCGGGGCCCACGCCTACCGGCGGGTTTGCGAATACCTGCGCGGTGAGAGGTCTCTGGAATCGGCGATCGAGCAGTCGAAACAGGATGTCCGTAATTATGCAAAACGTCAGCTAACATGGTTTCGACGTGAGCCGGATGTGATCTGGCTCAATGGATTTGGCAATGATGATGCTGTTCGCTCCTCTCTTTTTTAGAACTAATTTTTCAGCAGTAAATATCTGATAACCTGCGGCGAGGCGACTTAAAAAAGGTGAATGACGCAAAAATATCTTAAGGCGGCTAAATCTGATATAATCGAAAAACATCCCGTGGTTTTTTACTTGGAATCAATGATTCGTTGAGGATTTGTTATGGAAAAGCAGGTTGCGCAAAATATTCAGGATGCCTTTTTAAACTCGGCCCGCCGCGAGCGCATCTCGGTGGTTATACATCTTTTACAAGGGACGACGATCTCGGGCCGGATCAAGAGCTTTGATAAATTTTCGGTTTTGCTTGATGTTGGCGGCCCTGACGCATTAATATTCAAGCACGCAATTTCCTCGATTTCGCAGGAACGGCGACCGGCACCTGACCACTCATCTTGAAGGGAAAGTTCATCACGTTTGAGGGGATCGACGGCAGCGGCAAATCTACCCAGCTGGGAATGCTGGCAGCGAATTTGAGCGCCCACGGAGTCGATCTGATAATTACCCGCGAGCCTGGCGGCACACCGCTCGGCCGTCGCTTGCGCGAAGCTTTTCTGGAGACGCAGGAGATTGTCGCACCGATGGCTGAGCTGCTCTCATTTGCCGCCGACCGGGCACAGCATGTTGAGCAATTGATCAAACCGGGCCTGGCCGCTGGCCGCATCGTTATTTCTGACCGCTATGCCGACGCCACATTTGCGTATCAGGGCGCCGGACGCGGCTTTCCAGAGGATAAGGTCTTGCAAGTGATCGACCTCGCTACTGGCGGATTAAAACCCGATCTGACACTATTTTTTGATATTTCTGTTGAAACTGCGATCAAGCGGATGGACGCTCGCGATGAGACACATGCGAAAAAGAACCGCATGGACGGCGAAACTGCCGAGTTTTATAACCGCGTCCGCAACTCGTATCTCGGCATCGCCGAGCGTGAGCCCGAACGCTTTCGAGTAATCAACGGTTCAGGAGAGATCGAGAGTATTCAAACCGAGGTTATGGCGTTGGTGACAGAAAGGCTTTAGAGTCCCGGAAAGGGAGAGATTTGGCCGCTTTGCGGTGAAAGAGGGAGTTTTCAGACACCTTATCCCTTTCAGAGACAAATAAATAATTTTGACGAATGCTAAAGAATCTCGTTGGAAATGAACATGTCAAGCAAACTCTGCGGCACTTGATCGCCAAACGCCGCGTGCCTAATTCACTGCTGTTTGCGGGTGACGACGGCATCGGCAAGCGTCAGTTTGCGATTGAGATCGCTAAAAGTTTTGTCTGTACGGAACCAGCCGGAGGCGAGGCGTGTGATGTCTGCCCGGCGTGCCGACGGGCAGGAGCTTTTATCTATCCAAAATCCGACGACCGGGACGCCCACAAACGTCTCATATTTAGCGATCACCCAGACATTGGCACTGTGATTCCCTATAACCGCAATATTTTGGTCGATGCCGTCCGGCATCTCGAATCTGAGGCTAACTTTCGTCCATACGAGGCAGCGGCCCGTTTTTTTATCATTGATGACGCTGATAAAATGAACAATTCAGCGTCAAACGCCCTGCTTAAAACGCTTGAGGAGCCGCCATCGACCACGCACATATTTCTGATTACATCGAGGGCTGATTCGCTGCTGCCGACGATCCGTTCGCGTTGCCAGACGCTGAGATTTGCACCGGTCGCTGATGACGAGATCGAGAGATTTTTGACCGAGGACCGGGCATTTACACCAGACGAGGCGAGGCTCGCGGCCAGATTGTCGCGTGGCAGCATCGGAAGGGCGGTCTCGATAAATGTTGCAAAATTTCGTATTAGCCGCGATCGGATGCTGGCGGTGGTGACAAATGTGATCGAGACAGGCGACCGTGCCGCATTGCTTAAAATCTCAGAGGAGCTGAACGATGCCAAGAACAAAGACGGCTTTGAGGATAATCTAGATACGCTGCAATCTCTGATCCATGACGTCTGGTCTCTGCGGGTAGGCGGAGACGAGGCCCGGCTGGTCAATGCCGACCTCTCAGACAAACTCGCCCGCCTGGCGGCAGACGCCGGTTCCGCCGATATGCCTTCTTGGCTGGCGGCGATAGACACAATGCGAGAGAATTTTGCCGTCAACATTAATCGCAAGATCGCGGCAGACGCCCTATTCGTGGGAATGGCCGCTTGACAGAAGCTGTTACAATACCTATATGCAAAAGTATTTTCTCCTCGGATTCGTTTTTGTTTTTTCTCTCTACACCCCCGTTGCGGGGCAAACTGCGGCGCCGACGCCAAGGATATCGGTTCCCGACATCAACGGCCGGGCGATCTCGCTTGTTAAACCGGCATTTCCGGAAACCGCCGTCGCCGCCCAGGCTGACGGCGCGGACGTAAATCTCAAGGTCGTCGTCAACGAGAATGGCGATGTGGTTTCCGCCCAGTGCTCGCTAAATTGTCATCCGATGCTCAAGGACGCAGCCGAATTGGCCGCCGCGACCTCGAAATTCCGGCCGCTGATAAATAAGGACGGCCAGGCCGTCCCGTATGAAGGCATTCTGCACTACACGTTCGTCGTTGATCGCATCGACTGGTTCCGGTTCGGAACGTCATTCGAATCGATACGGCAGTTCGACAACATCTCACTCGGGCCTGCGGCACAGATACTCTCAAAAAAATTCGCGGACGAGAAAGCACGGCTCTTGGCGTTGGATACCAAGGGAACCGCCCTTGAAACCCGTTGGAAGGTTATGAGCGAGGTCGAGGCTTCGCTCAAAGAAAAGCTCAAAGACGGCGATCTTTGGCGGTTTGAGATCGGCATGGGCCTTCGGCTTGTGACGTTTTGGACAATGGCGGGCGAACGAACGAATCGCACCGATCTGCAAGCCGCAATCGACAAACTTCCTAAGATAGTTGCCGCCGCTCCTGCAGACATTCCGGCCACAACCATCGAAGCACTGATAGCCGTTTCAAAATATCGCGTCCCTGCCGATCTGCCGGAACGCGAGCTGCGGCAGGCGATATCCAACATGACCCGCGGCATTCGCATCGAACAGTAAATGCAAAACGCCGAATCGATCTTGAACGTCATCGAGTTCCCTAAAGAGAGGCGTCCCGGAACCGAGCGGGTCCTTGCCGCATTAGGAGCAACCGCTCTTATCGGCGGCTCGGCTACGGTCGCGTTTTTCGATCCTGCAAAGGCTAATTTTTTTCCCGTCTGTCCGCTGCTTGCATTGACCGGTTTTGCGTGTCCGGGCTGCGGGCTAACTCGCGGTTTTCACGCACTTTTTCACGGCGACATCATCCCGGCTCTCGATTTTAATCTGCTGGTGCCGGTCTGGGCGGCGATTTTTGGCTGGGTTTTTATTTCGCTCGTGCTGCTGGCGGTTCGCGGCCGTGGACTGTATATGTGGCCGACGAAACCTGGGTTTATGGTGACGTTTTTGATCGTCCTGCTAACCTTTGGAGTGCTGAGAAATATTCCGCTGTGGCCGTTTACGATTCTTTTCCCTTAACACAAGATTAGCGCTTGCACCTTTGCGTTGAAAAATAACTAGGTGATTTGAACTAGCTGTTTGTCGGCCAGCAAAGATTTGGCTGCCGAGCCTTCCTTTCTAAGTATCTCGACCTCTTTTACAAATTCCTCAACAATATCCTCGCCCGAAACTTTTCGCATCGGGACGCCGTCCTTAAAGATCATGCCGACGTTGCGGCCAAAGGTGATGCCGAGTTGCGAATCGTGAGCCTCGCCCGGCCCATTGACGGCACAGCCCATGATCGAGAGATGCAGCGGTTCCTCGACGTGTGCGAGACGGCGTTCGACCTCAGTGACGATCTCGACGAAGTTATCGATGTCCAGGCGTCCGCATGTGGGACAGGCGACGACGGTGACGCCGCGTTTTCTTAATTCCAGAGATTTCAAGATTTCCCAGGCGACGCGAACCTCTTCGTGTGGTTCGGCGGCTAAACTGACGCGGATCGTGTCGCCGATGCCTTCGTGGAGTAGAACGCCTAGGCCGATCGCCGATTTGATCGTCCCGCCAAACGGCGTTCCGGCCTCGGTTACGCCGAGATGGAGCGGATAATCAACCTTTGCCGCCATCAGTCGATACGCCTCGACCATGCGGTTAACGTCAGACGCTTTGAGCGAGATGATCGTATCCGTAAAGCCGAGGTCCTCGAGAATGCGGATGTGCCGCATAGCGCTTTCGACCATGGCCTCGGGGGTCGCGGTGCCATATTTTTTTAATAGATCTTTCTCAAGCGAACCGCCGTTGACGCCGATGCGGATCGGAACTTTTTGCGCCTCAGCGGCACGTACGACCTCGCGGACGCGGTCGATATGGCCGATGTTGCCGGGATTGATGCGGAGTTTGTCGATGCCGGCATCGAGAGCTTTTAACGCCAGTTTATAATGAAAATGAATGTCCGCGACAATCGGCACGTCGGTGCGTTTACGGATCTTGTACATCGCCGCCGCCGCGTCGTCATCAGGCACAGCGATGCGAACGATCTCGCATCCGGCGGTGACCATTTCCTCGATCTGACGAATCGTTGCGTCAACATCGGTCGTGTCGGTTTTGGTCATCGACTGTACGACGACCGGCGCTCCGCCGCCGATCTGTATATCGCGAACCATTACCGGTCTTGTAACTCTAGTCATAGCAATTGAAACAATGGATTAACACCGATTTACACCGAGTTTTCCATTCTTAATCATCGTGAATTCGTGTAAATCCGTTGTTACTACCCGCCGATCAGCCTTGAAACGTCAAAGAATATCACCGTCACCATCAGCAGAAGTACGATGGCGAGACCGCTCAATTGAATACGTTCGCGGGCGGCCATTGAAAGTGTTTTGCCAAACCACGACAGTACTTTTTCGATGCCGAGCACCATTATTTGGCCGCCGTCGAGCATCGGTATTGGCAGCAGGTTCATCACGCCGAGACTGAGACTGATCATAGTCAGCACCGACAGCAAGCCAAAGAATCCAGCGGAAAACACGGTATTTATAATCACCTGTCCGATGCCGATCGGCCCCGAAACGGTGTCGCGGGCCGAGCGTTCCCCGGTGCCAACCTGGCCCAGGGCCTGTCCGGTCAGGCGCAAAATTCGCAGATTTGTATCGACAGCGTACCCGGCGGCCCCGACGATGCCGGCGGGTTCGCGGGTCACCATCGAAGACGAGTCAAATGCGATCCCGATTCGCCATTCGCCCTCTTTCTGAACCGCGCTTGTCACTATATCGGCCCGTTCACCGTTGCGATTGACGACGAGGTTGACCGGTTGATCCGCGGCCTCGCCGATGAGTATTTTCATCTCCTGAGTATTGCGGATCGGTTTACCGTTGACCGAAGTGATCCGGTCGCCCGCCTGCAGGCCTGAGACGGCCGCCGGCATCGACGGGTCGATAGCTCCGACGACGACCGGTTCTGTACCGGCGTCAGGAGACATATCCAGAAAACCGCCCGATTGTCCGCTCTGAGTTACCTTTGTCGGAGTGATGCTAAGCTGTGTCCGCTGACCGCCGCGCTCGACCGCAATCGGCACCTCTTTCTCAGGAATTAACAATGCTCCGTCCTGAATTCGCTCCCACGAGGGGTTCTCAATACCGTCAAAACTCACAATGCGGTCGCCCGCCTGAATTCCTGCCTTTGCCGCCGCTCCATCGGCCTTGACAAAGCCGACGATTGGCGATGGATTGGACGGTACGCCGTACAAAAGCCCGATCGCAAACGGGATCGAAAGCGCTAGGACAAAGTTCATAAACGGCCCGCCGAGCATGACCAAAAACTTTTGCCAACGCGGCCGCAACTCATAAAGCTCCGACTCAGGGACCGGTTCAGATGTATCGACCCCGCCCTCGAGCGGCCCGGTCGCCTCGTCACCGTAAAGTTTTACATACGCACCGAGCGGGATCGCCGACACTCGGTAATCCGTGTGGCCGACCTTAAACCCAAAAACACGCGGCCCGAGGCCAAAAAACGAATACGCCTCGACCCGCATTCCGAAAAACTTGGCGACGAGAAAGTGCCCCATCTCGTGAATATTTATAGCCACGCCGAGGACAAAAAGTATTGCTAAAATTGCGATTAAAATATCTGACATTGAATAAATTCCTATAAAAATAACTCTAAAATTAGAGTCTGGCCGTCGGAACACGGTTGCTAACGAAAACGTAACGGCAGCATGTCTGCGACTTTAATTTTGGAGTCAGGCATTGCGAGCGGAGAATAATTTCGTCCGCTCCGAAAACCAATCTTTCCGCGTAGTCGAACCCGCCTTCCTTTTATGAGTTCAACCCGCCTACCTTGGAAAAGCCCCTGTTCATAAATCTTGTAATACTCGTCAACTGTCCAGCGAATGCCGTGCGGTGCGAAGCCCTTCTTTTTCGTTCGGCCATCGAACGACACAGGTTTTTGATAGGTTCTTTCACAAACAGTTTGCATTGTCATACCACACTCACGCCGCTGCAGTCTTGCGTAATTTCATTATAGCGCGTGATCGGGCCCATTTGTCAGTTTCGAGGATGGTTTCGAGGGTGATAACGTCCAGTGATTTGTGATCGTTCATTACGGACTGATTGATAACCGCAATCTCGCTGAGGCGGATTTTGCCGTCGAGAAATGCCTGGACGGAAACTTCGTTCGCCGCGTTTAGCACGGCGGGCATCGTGCCGCCGATGCGAAGCGCGTCGTAGGCGAGCTGCAGGCAGGGAAATTTTGCAAGATCAGGTTCCTCAAAATCGAGCCGGCTCAAGGCGGCCAGGTCGAGCGGCGGTGTGCAGTTTTCCCGGCGATCCGGATAGGTCAGCGCGTATTGGATGGCGTGTTTCATATCCGTCACGCCCATCTGGGCGATGATGGAGCCATCGACCATCTCGACCAGCGAGTGAACGACCGATTGCGGATGCACGACCACCGAGATCTGATCCGCGTCGAAGCCAAACAGCCATTTTGCCTCGATGACCTCGAGGCCTTTATTCATAAGTGTCGCGGAATCAATCGTGATCTTGTCGCCCATTTTCCAGTTTGGGTGATCCAGCGCCTCGGTGCGCGTTGCATTTTCTATTTCTGATTTGGTTTTATTACGAAATGGGCCGCCGGATGCGGTAAGAATCAGGCGTTTTACTTCGCCGCGAGTTTCGCCCCGCAGACATTGATGTATCGCATTATGCTCAGAATCGACCGGTAAGATCTCGGCACCGGACTTAGCCGCTGCCTCCATCATCAGACCGCCGGCCATCACCAGCGGTTCTTTGTTAGCGAGTGCGACGCGTTTGCCTGCCTCGATAGCCCGCAGAGTCGGGACAAGCCCGACGGCACCGACGGTGGCCGAGATGACCATCTCCGCCTCAGCATGGGTTGCTACGGCAATAAGGCCTGCTTCGCCGATATCAATTCGCGGCTCGCGGATTCCGAGGTTATGCAATGCTCGCTGCAAATCCACGCATGACGCTTCGTCCTGACAAGATACCAATTCTGGATCAAAAGCGGCGATCTGCTCTGCAAACTTCGCTGTATTGCGCCCGGCGGCCATCGCGACAACGCGGATGTCGCCCAAATGTTCGATAACTTGGAGGGTATTGCAGCCGATCGAACCAGTAGAACCGAGGATGGAGATGGCTTTCATAAAACAGTCCACAGATTAGCACAGATGAATGTGGATAGGAATTAGATGCAGTTAGACCGAGAGGCTAAATCGCTGGTTTCTCCTCAGAAAATTCCAATGTGGCTTCCATATGGTTTTGCTTTGTTTCAACGCCTGCCTGTTTAGCTGCGAGAAACTGGTTAAAATCGACTGATCTATTTTTTGGCACGCTCAGCGTTTTCCATTCCGAAGAGCGAAAATGCTTTGCCAGCAGAACGATCTGGCCGACGTGATATGCATAATGCGTCATTTGCCGGTTTAGCGCCTCGCAAATGGAATGCGGTTCCCCGCGAATTGTAACGGTTCGTGAAAAATCATCCACTGACAAAGGCTCGATCGCATCAAAAAGTCTTTGCCATCCCAATTCCCAGAACTCCATTAAAGATTCGCGGCTGTCCGCGACAATTTCAAACTCAGTGTCGCGATTGCGATCGGCCTTTTCGCCGTCGCTAGTCAAAAAATCCGTCCACCGCGAACGTAAGTTCCCGGCGATATGTTTAACTATTAGGGCAACCGAATTAGATTCGGCGTCGATGAGCGCGAAAAACTCTTTGTCGGTGACCTGCTCTATAGCTCGTTCCGCCAATTTTTTGTAGTTGCGAAATGATTGAACAGCGTCGGAATGGTAGTTTTTAATAAATTGCTCGGACATCTTAGGTTATTGGGGCATTGTTATTTGCGACTCGATCGCCATGAACTAGGGAAAGGCAAAAAGCACTTTTCAGCGTCTCTTCCACCCTTCCAGCAAGTGTTTGTCTATGAATCTCATTGCTTTCGTATTTGAGCGGAAATATCTCCGGTGGCCAACTGTACTTGGCTACCTGTTTTCATATCTTTTAGGGTCACTTTTCCATCAGCGATTTCATTCTCGCCCAACAAGCAGACGTAAGGAACATTGATCGATGCTGCGTATTTCATTTGTTTGCTAAGCTTGTCAGCCTCAGGATATACAGTGACGCGCAGGCCATGGGTACGTAGTTCGTTTGCCAGTTTGAGTGATTTACCGACGGAATCGTCATTCCAAATTGTGACCATCACGTCGGCGGGCGTCGATTCGGCGATCTCGGACGGGAACATTCCACGCTCTTCCATCACGACAAGAATACGTTCGAGACCAAGTGAGAAGCCGCAAGCAGGTATCTCTTCCTTGCCAAACATCCCGATCAATCCGTCATAACGCCCACCGCCGCCGAGTGAGCCTGAGAGGTCAGGAACCGTGATCTCAAAGATCGCTCCTGTGTAATACGAAAGGCCTCGGGCAAGGCTCGGATCGACCTCGATCGGGCATTTGACTGCAAATTTCAATATCTGTCCGATATCGGTCAGAACGTCGTTGCTTACAATATTTAGTAAATTACTGACGATCGTGCGGTTTACGTCTTTACCGTCACCAATTATCTGACGGGTCTGTTCGAATATCTCAAGTAGCATTTGCGATGCGGCATCGGCGATTCCACGTTCGGACAGTTCCTGCTCGACACCTTCTGCTCCGATCTTGTCGAGTTTATCGATCGCGACCAAAGCATCGCCGTGTTTTTCCGCAGGAACGCCGGCCGTATCCAAAATATCCGCAAGTATCTCACGATGATTCAGGCGGATCGTGAAATCCTGAAAACCGAGACGTCGGAGGATCTCGGTAACGGCAGTTATAAGTTCAGCCTCCACCACCATTGATGTGGAACCGATAACATCGACGTCGCATTGATAAAACTCGCGAAAGCGGCCGCGTGCCGGGCGGTCGGCACGCCAGACGGGCTGTATCTGATAGCGTTTGAAAAATTTGGGGAGGTCGTTCTTCCGGTTCGCGACAACGCGTGCGAGTGGCACGGTGAGGTCGTAGCGGAGGGCTAAATCCGCGAGTCTTGAGTCTTGAGTCTTGAGTCTTGAGTAGGAAGGCGAACTGTCTTTCTCCGGATTCCCGACTCCCGACTCCAGACTTTCTTGGAGTTTTTCGCCGCGTTTTAGGATTTTAAAAACAAGCTGATTGCCCTCTTCGCCGTACTTGCCCATCAGGGTTTCGATGTTTTCAACGGCGGGGGTTTCTAACGGTTCGAAGCCGTAACTCTCATAGACCTCTTTAATAATACCGATCACGTAATCGCGTTTTCTGACATCCGTGGGCAGAAAATCTCGCATCCCGCGGGCGGGGTTTGTACTTGCCATAAAGCTATCTTACCGCAGAGAAGCGGAGACGCAGAGAGGGGAAAAGAATTTTAGCCGCAGATTGGTGCCGATGACGCAGTTAAGCAGAGACAGAAGCGGGAGTGGCCAGTGATATTCGATACTAATGGGACAACGCAATCATTCCTTCCGATTCGCGTCATCCGCATTAATCTGCGGCAATAAAACTACCGTTTCTTTCACGACGCTTGTTCAGAGGTACTTTTCTTTTAGCTTGACATAGTTTTGCCAGGATTTGTCTAAATGGTCGAGTTCGTCGCCTGTGAGTTCGCGTTTGACGCGGGCGGGCGAGCCGATGACCATCGAATTTGGCGGGATCTGTGTACCGGGCGTTAGTAAACTGCCGGCCGCGACAAGCGAATTGCGGCCGACGCGGACGCCGTCCATGAGGATCGCTCCCATACCGATCAGACAGCCACTCTCAACATAACAGGCGTGGAGTGTGACGCGGTGGCCGATCGTAATGTTCTCCTCGAGTATCGTTGGCAAGCCCTTTGAGCTTACATGGATCATCGTCATATCCTGGATATTCGTCCTCGCACCGATGCGTATATAGTTCACATCGCCTCTAAGCACCGATCCAAACCACACACTCGCATCCTCACCAATCTCGACATCGCCGACCACGACCACGCCATCGGCGATGAATGCGGATGGATGAATTTTAGGTTCGATTGAGTTGAAAGGGCTGATCATAATCCCGGACGGCTATTGCGGCAACTACAATATCGGAGGTCAGGTTTCGATTCGAAGATCGTCGGTGTGAATTGTGTCAAATCCCTGACCGTTAAGCCAGGCTTTGAGCATAAAAACTATCACATTAGCAATGAAAAAAGAACAATTTCACTTTCCCAGTTTTCGTCGGAGCGTGGCGACAATCTGTTCTAGCTCCGAGATTCTAAGTAGTTTGGCGACGATCAGGAATACGATGCCGCCAATGATGATCGGTACAAATGCCTCGATCAAACGCACGGACAAACCCTTATCGATAAAGTATCTGGTCAGTAAGTAATATATAAAATATGCCGCCGCCGACATTGCTGCAGATGCTAACACGATGCGGGCGAATGACGAGAGTATGTCGCGGCCGTTCAGGCCGTTTGTTCGCCGCCGCATAAAAAAGGCGAGAGCGAGGAAATTGACGGTCGCGACGATCGATGTGGTGAGGGCGACGCCGGCGTGGCCAAAGCCGTTTGGGCGCTCGGGTGTGACGCCGACAGTCGAGAGCAACTGCATCATGCCAAAGCTTGCCGGCACATGAACAAGTATCGACGCCAGACTGATGTACATCGGCGTTTTTGCGTCATCGAGTGCGTAAAATGCGGGCGACAAAACCTTAATTGCAGCATACGCGGCGAGACCAACCGAATAAGCGGTCAGAGCCCAGGCGGTCATATCGGTGTCAAAAGCAGTAAATTCACCCCGCTCGTAAATCAGGCTGATGATCGGATTGCCAAGCACGACGAGCCCAAATGCAGACGGTATGGCCAGCAGAAATACCAGTTTTATTGCATCCGAGAGCGTCGAGCGAAATTTATCACCATTCTCCTCCGACGCGAGACGCGCGAGCGTCGGGATCGCGGCAGTGCCGATAGCGACGCCAAAAACACCGATCGGAAACTGCATCAACCGAAATGAATAGTTGAGCCACGACGCTCCGCCGTCGATGCCCGATGCGACAATAGTATCTACCAAAACCTTAACCTGTATCGCTCCGGTGCCGATGATCGCGGGGCCCATCAGACGCATCACGCGCCGAACGCCATCGTCACGAAAGCTCAATCGCCAAGAGAACCGGAAACCGACCTTAAACAGCGACGGTATCTGTATCAAAAGTTGCGCCGCTCCGCCGAGCAGCGTACCTATTGACATACCTATGATCGCCCACTGGGCTGCGTCGCTCGGGATCACGAGCTTGTCAACCGATCGTTCCCACGCACCTCCGCTGAGCCAGAATGCGATGCCGAGGCCGAAGACGATCGAGACTACATTAAAAGCGGTCGATGCCGATGCCGGAATGCCAAAACGCCCTTTTGTATTCAGTACGCCCATCGCCAGCGCCGCCAGTGCGACGAGCAGAATAAACGGAAACATTATCTGCATCAAAAGCGTCGCAAGAGCGGCCTTTTCGGGCGGATAATAGTGATTCGGGTCGCCTAAATAGTTGTAGGTAATGATTTTAACAAATAGCGGCGAGAGAAAAATGCCGAGTATGCAGATCACGCTCAGAACAACGGCCAGGCCGTTAAAGATTAGGCTCGCGAGCCGCCACGCTTCCGCTTCACTGTTTTTTAACTGATAATCGGTAAATACCTTGACGAACGCCGCCGACAGAGCTCCTTCGGCAAATAGATCACGGAGCAGATTTGGTATGCGAAAACCGACGATAAACGCATCCGAGAGAAAACCGGCGCCAAAAAATTTGGCAAAAATCATCTCGCGAACCAGCCCCAAAACGCGCGAAAACATAACGGCGATTGAGACGATACCGGCTGAGCGGGCGACGCTCGCGTGTTTTGTAACGGGTGTGTCCGGCGGCGGCTCGGCGACGGCGGGCGCGGGATCGGCGAGAGACTCGGGTTCTTCTGCGGCCGTTTGATCCTTTTCGTTGTCAGTCATTGGTCAAAACGCAATTATCTCACGTTAGGAGCAAAAGAAAAAAAGGAAGCATTTGGCGTGCTCCCTTTTTTTATCTAAATTTAATCGCAGCTTAGTTGCCGTAATTGCGGCCGGCCGGATAGGTGACCTTGGAGCGTGCAAGCCGCGTGTCGAGCGACATGGCGTCGTAGGCCATCGGTAAAGCTCCGCCAAACTGTCCCTGGACGAGAGAAACAAATGAATTCTGAAACGTCCGGAATCTTGCCACATTGCCGCGTTGGTTAAAGATGACGAACAGCAGTCTTCCGTTCCGCGTATTGACCTCGCCGGCCAGAGCGCTGACGCCGCCATCGGTGCGGCCGAGAGTCCCGGTTTTGCCGACAACGCTGCCGCGGGCAAAATCTGCGTCAAAGCGGCCTTCCAGCGTGCCTTTGTCAATTCCTGCGACAGGCATAATATCTGCAAAGGTCATCTTGTGTTTGGCGAGATCCGAGCGGAGAGCACGCAAAAGCCGCATCATCGCATTTGGGGTGACACGGTTGATGCCAAGCCCACTGGCGGTCTGGAGTGTGAATTCCTGCGGCGGTACTTTCGCGTTTAGATGTACCGAACGAGCAACCGCATACGGGCCGCCAACCAGATCGCCAAGCCGTTCAGACAGAAAGTTATTTGAATAACAGAGTGTCGCCTTAATGATCTCGCGTAGCTGTGCTGATTCGTGTGTAAAGAGCAACTGGAGGTTGCTGGGGATCGGCTGGACATAGACAGCGCCGGAAAATGCGACGCCCGGAACACCCGTAACCTGCCCGAACTGCCCCGAATACGAAAGATGACTGAGCCACAAACGTGTGGCAGCGGCATTTCGTTTCGACATGTCCATCGAAGCAAAAAGTAACTTTCCCGAGGATAGCGAAGAACCCGAGTAATTCATTACAAAATTATCGGTTACGATCAGATCACCGTTGACCGAGCGAATGCCTAAGCGGTTTAATTCGTATGCCAGTGCGATGGCGTGCTGATATCCGAACATGGGATCTTTGCCCGATACATAGACGTTACCGTTTAGGACACCGGTCGTCGGATCGACCGCTCCATCAGTGAAAACGTTTGTCATAAAGCGAAATTCCGGGCCGAATGTTTTAAGTACGGCGTAGGCGGTCGCAATCTTAACGTTTGATGCCGGGTTGAACGCAAAATTCGAATTGCTTTCAATAACCACATTGCCATCCAGCGATTCGATTAAGACGCCCGAATAACCCGGGATCGAGACGCCCGCAAGGGCAGGGAAAAGCGTTCTGATGCCATTCGCATTCGCCGCGACGACGCTGCCGGTTTTCATAACCAGCGGTGTTGATGAAGGGACGGCTGAGTAAGTTTCAGTCTTTAACTGAATGTCTTGAATCAAAGGCGTTCGCGACGACTGTCCAAAAGCGGGTACAGTTGTTAAAACCATGAACGCGGCAATAAATAAAATGTAAAGTGATTTTGTGGCAGGTTTTGTCATGAATATCGTGCCGCTCGGCTTGATCGGAAGGAAGGTTAGCACCGCCCAAAAGCAACGCTAAAATGAATATACCACATTTGGCGGCAAAACTCCAAATTTTCGGATTTCCCGAATCATAGCCCTCTGCGGGTTGCCATTTATGATGAATTTCACGAGCGCCGGGATGTATTTGAAATTAAGCGTCGCTTATGGCATTCATTACCTTTATTTATACACAAAATCGAAACTAAATGGAAGAGTTCTTTTATAGCTGAATGGAAATAATTTGACGGACAACGTCAGGTCATTCCGCGGCGGCCGCTTTTAAGTATTTGAGCATCGTGATCCGAGTTCCGTCATCGGTCCGTTCGATCTTGACCTCGTCCATCAAGCCCTTTATTAACTTGAGTCCCCAGCCGCGGCGGCCTCCGTCGGAGGCTGACTCGGGTGTGTTCTTGTCTGCAAGACGGAGGCCTCGGTTTGTGACGGTGATGGTGATCTTGTCCGGATCGACGGTAAATTTTTGGTAGATTCGCCGGTCTGGGCTCAGGGAATGCTCGGCGGCATTGATACATGCCTCGACCAGAGCGGTCTTGATCTGATTTATTGCTTTAGCCGGGAAATTATGCCGTTTGGTGATCTCCTCGACCGTGTGAGCGGCGAGCATCTCGGTATCCTCGCCCATCGGCATAACTATTTCATATTCGTTCCCGGTGTTTTTTTCATCGCTCTGCCTCTGTGCTCCCAGGATTCCGGCCAACAGATCGACCTGTTTTCTGCTCGATCCGTAGGCGTTTCTGTCACGTAAGGCGTCCATCGCATCCGGAGCAAAACCCTCAGGGGCGACCAGCCAGAATTTATAATGCGGGAAATTGCAGTTTAGAGCGACCATTTCAAGACGGTCGCACCAGAACTCAGCCATTTCGCGGGTTGCTTCGAGTTTTGAGTCGATCTCGACCCCGATCCATGCGGTCTCTTCTTTACCGTCGTTACCCGTAAATCCGAGAGCGATGGCCGAGCGCTCGGAGTCACACAGTTCATTAAGTTGCGGATAGAAGGCTGCGGTGTGGGCCGCGTAGACGATCTGCGGCAGATTTATTCTGTCACCTGTCTCTTTTAGTGACTTTAATATTTTATCATCGCTCGCACCTTTGTATTCGTCCTTGAACTTTCCGTAATCAATCAGTGCGGACGATATCTGATGGCCATCGAATACCCGCAGCAGAGAGCGCAGGCCGATCGCCGATCGGCGGCGGTAAAATCTGGCCATCAGCTGCGGGGCGCGTTTTACATTCTCAGAAAGTGCCTCGCCCACGGCCAATGCCCGCGTTTCACCCGCGATTTCGAGTCTGGCTCGTCCGCGAAGATAGTCGCAGAGTACAATGTTAGCAGGATCAATCTCTACCGAGCCGGAACCGACGCTGACTATTTCATTATGATTCAGGGCGTCGAGAATTTTGTCAAATTCCGCACCGTTCAGCCCGGTGTGACGGCTCCAGTAAGCGACGGGTATCTTGTGGTCGCGGTCGGACATATTCTCCGACAGCAGTCGCAGAACTCGTGTCTGTAGTTCTGTATCCGGCAAAATCCGGTCAAAGATCGCATCAAAATATTTACCGATCCGTCCGCCAAATATCTCATCCGTATAAGCCTGCTCGACATGTTCAAATGTGTTTAGGTCATTACCGTTAGCAGCAGCCGAGGCAAACAGGGAAGTTATCTGTCCGGCGTTGCCACCGAGTTGGACAGCAATCAGGTCGCGGGTCTGATCGTTGATCGCAACACCGGTTTTTTCAGCGAGGCCCTGGGCAAAATAACCTGCGTCCGAGAATGAAAATGGCTCGACCGACATCGTTTCGAACGGCGTCCGGGCAAAGAGAAATCGCCGTTGACCCGCCAAAACAAACGGTATCGTAGCCCGGCTAAAAATGTCGCGTACATCGTCGAGAAAAGCCGCTCCGCCATCGAGCCCGGCAGCGGAATGCAGATTGTCGATCATTACTACGGCACGTGCACCGCTAGCAGCTGCGCGAAGCGGGGCACTCAGACAATTTCGCACAAAGGTGCGATCGTCGCTGATTTTGCCATCGCCGCTGTATGTCTCGACGAGGCGGTCGATCCAATAACCATCGGATGGCACCGCGAGCTCGGCGATCTCACCAATTTCGGGTGAGGCATCGATGATATGTGGATCACGGCGGCGGAATGCGACGGTTTGGAGCAGAAACTCACACAAAAACCGCAGTGCCGCATTTTGCGCAGTACGATCGCTCGTTCTGATCTCAAAATAGAACGGGATCACGTCTTCCTGTTCGACAAACAGGCGGTCATAGGACTGACGCAAAAGTTCGGAGGCGCCGGCGGAGGGTGCTGATAGCAGCACGATGCCGTTCGAGGGTGTGACGCTTTTAGCGTGAAGCAGAAGGCGTTCGAGCTGCATCGTCCGGCCGATAAAGCCGCCCGACCCGTTTCGCGCAAATATTCTACTCTCCGGGAATTTTCTCATTACTTATTTCTTATTCTGTGGCTGCAAGTGCATGCTTTCAAACGAAAGTACCATGTTGCGTCCCCGGTGCTTTGCTTCGTACAAGGCCTTATCGGCAGCCGAAACAATTGTGGTTGACGTACATAGGTCCATCGAACAGCTGGCGATGCCGATGCTGATGGTGACTCCCTGATGTTGAAAATCGGTTTCCTCGATGTTGGCCCGGATGCGTTCGGCGATAGTTGCGGCCTCTTCGCCAGTAGTTTGCGGGAGCAGAATCGAAAATTCCTCACCGCCAAACCTGGCCGCGACATCCGCCCCGCGAAGCGTCTCTCGGATAACATGGGCGACAAGCCGCAACGCATCGTCCCCGGCCGGGTGGCCAAACTGATCGTTAAATGTTTTGAAATGATCTACATCCAGCATCATAAAACTCATCGGAAAACCATGCCGGTTGGATCGTTTGATCTCCTCCGTCAGGCGCTCCTCGATATAGCGGCGGTTGAGCAAACCGGTCAATGCATCAGTGACGGAAAGTTGTTCAAACTCGCCGGCTTTTTCCTTTAACAGGGCCCGGTCGATCGCGATGGCGAGTTGCGGAGCGATCGCTTGAAACAGATCGAGGGAACTGCGATCAAATGCAAGGCCCGATGCCTTGTCCGTAAAATTCATAACACCCATCGTCCGGCTGCCGATTGAAATTGGACAACTCATAAATGACGGCGTTTTGTAATTACGGTCGGAACGGGGCGGTGGCAAACCGGTTTTTGAAACGTCGGGAACAATTAAGGGCTGGTTTTTTTCAAACACGATCCTGGCAACACGTGTTCCTACTTTCTCGCCGGCTACCGGTTCGGTCCTTGCGCCGATCATTGCCTTGATCTCAAGAAACTCGGTCTTTTCGTCATAGATTAATAGGGATGCTCGCTCGGCCCGCAGCATTTCGGCGGCGTTTTGAGTCAGCGTGAGCCAGAGATCGTCTGTGTCGATGCGTTTCAGGCTCTCACTAAATCTACGGATGGCGGTCGAGAGCGTGTCGCCGCGTGCGACCTTGCCTCTGAGCTGTAGAATTTCTAGCTGCGGAGCTATTGAAAGACAGATGCGGGCGATTTGTTTTTTAATCGTTTCTTCGCTGATCTGATCGAGTATAGCTATACCCGCCGATATTTCGCCGCCAACGCCGATAGGGAAGAGGTACATCGTCCGGGGGTCGGTCGCCGATTGCTCCTTTGTACGTTCATTAAGTTCGAGCGGCATTTCGTTTTGCAATGCTTCGATCAGGCGCTGATCGTCCGACGCGATTCCGAGCCGCACCTTTCGGTTTTTCATCTCGCCAAAGGTTGCAGCATTTTCGAGCCGGTTTTCTTTCTTTTCGAGCCAGATAAGGGCGGTAAATCCGTAGTGAAGAGCAAGAAACTCAAGGATTGAGTCCGGCGCCTTTGAGTAATCCGATTTTAAGAGCGATCCAAAAAAGGACCGCCACGCCCGGGCCTCGGCCGTCCGTTTGTCGGTTGGGTTTGGTGCGGGAGCAGGCACAGACCTGGATTCGGGGATCGCTACTGCCTTAATTTCCGGTTCCGCCTCCGGTTCATCGACGGGTACAGGCTCGTTAGGTGCAGAATGTTTAGTGAGTATTGGGTTGAGCCCGAGCTCGCGATTAAATTTTTCGACAATGTTCGATTGGCCAACGGGTGTTTTCTCAGATGGCCGCTCAACCGGGAGTGGTTTCAAGATTTTAGTTGTTGCCATTTGCGGCACATTTGATTCTGGCCCACGGGCTACGTGTATGTTATCCGGAAGCAGGTTTTCGACCTTGGCGGCGGTTTTGTCGATGACCGAGACCGGGCCGGTCAGCAGAATATTCTCAAAAAGGTCGGCTGGCGGATACGCCTGCCAATCTCCAGAGATCGCCCGGGTCGTCGCAATCCGATAATTATCGGCCTTGACAAACGTCCGTCCAACAATCGCAACCAGCGGCGTCTGTTGATTTCTTATCGGCACCGCACGGCACTCAAGACCGGCATGACAGGTGAAGGAAACGGGGGCACCGGTCTCTCTCGTATTTTGAAATGCGGTTCCGCAGAATGCCGCGCATTGGCCGACAAACTCGCCGTCGGGATTGAGATTGCGGCAGATCGAGTTATTGTTTAAGACGTATATTTCGCGCGACGACTCATCTAACACAGCTATCGTAAGGCCGCTTACGTCCGCTAGACGCTCCAATATTGATTGTTCCGACGTTTCCTTTTGCACTTTCTTATTCGAAGCGTAGATATGCCTTTTGCCGACAAGGTATGTTACCTGGCGACCGGACAAGCAATTTAATACGTACCAGCAAAAACGGTTAATAGCTACGTAGTTTCACGAAAAAATCAGATAAATCCATATCCGTGTTTATATCTTTTTCAGAACTTAAAACGCACGTGACACCGGCGGCAGATTTTATAGTCTATTGTTTGATAGCGTACTTTCAAATTCTCGGTTTAGGATTACTCTGAATATGCAGAGCAAAACAAGCCGTTTGTCGGAAACACAAATTTTTGGTAGTTCGTAATCGGCTTGCAGCTATAGAGATCAAATTAACATTTGCAATTTTAACGGAGGTATTTACTATGATTAATGATTTTGGCACACCAGCCCCAAATAACGAACCATTTCAGGGATCCAGAGAGAACGCTACGAACTCGGATGTCATTTCAACGCTGAATGGGTTGATTGAAACCTGTAAGGATGGACAGGATGGATTTAAAGCGGCAGCCGAGGGCATCGAACGCTCAGATCTGAAAAAAGTCTTTTACGAATTTTCACAACAGCGATCTGAATTTGTCGGAGTTTTACAAGAATTAGTCCGCTCGGTCGGTGGTGACCCTGAAAAAAGCGGCAGCGTGTCCGCCGCACTTCATCGCGGTTGGATAGACATCAAATCGCTGGTTACCGGAAAGGATGAGGAAGCGATCCTCAACGAATGCGAACGTGGCGAGGATTATGCCAAGGAAGCATACACCGACGCGCTAAAAACTACACTTCCGGCAAACGTTAGTTCGGTTGTGTCTCAGCAGTCACAGGCCATTCTTGCCGCTCACAATAAGATTAAGGCTCTCAGAAACGCAGAAAGCCACAAATCGGCAACACCAGGAGCGTCTAGTTAGATTAGGGTTTTCACGGTCAGCAACACACAAAAGGGTCTCGATTTCGAGGCCCTTTTTCATACCTCAAAAAAACTTTTCACTGTCTTAAAAATGAGTTCCTAAAGGCAGCTTTTGGCTGGTTAATAAATTGACAATTATATTTACGCAAATAGTCTGACAATACTATTTTCCGACTGCCCCGAGACCTGAGCGAGCATTCTCGTCAATATTTGGGTGCTCAGGATTGATGCGTATGCACGCCGAAAAATGGCGGGGTTTAACCTCGACGAGCTGCGGCGAAATAGCTGAGCAATCGGCTATCGAGTATTGGCAGCGGGTGTGAAAATGACAGCCCGAAGGCGGATTTATTGACGATGGCACATCGCCCGTTAGAATTATCCGCTCGCGCTTAGCCTCGATTGCTGGATTGGGAACCGGTACCGCCGAAATCAGCGCCTTGGTGTACGGCATCAGCGGATCGCGATATATTTCTCTGCCATCCGCAAGCTCGACAATGCGTCCCAGGTACATCACCGCAACCCGGTCGGAAAGATGTCGGACCGCACGCAGATCGTGTGAGATAAAGAGATATGTGAGATTTTTTTCCGCCTGGAGACGCTCCAACAGATTCATTATCTGGGCCTGGATCGAGACATCGAGCGCTGAGATCGGTTCGTCGGCGACGATAAACTCCGGATCGACGGCGAGTGCCCTCGCAATGCCGATGCGTTGCCGCTGTCCGCCGGAAAATTCGCGTGGGTAGCGCTTTATAAACCGGCGGCTGAGGCCGACAGTTTCCATCAGTTCCTGCACCCTGGATTCCACCGAAGCGCCGTCAGAGAGCCCAAAAGTGCGGATCGGCTCGCCAATGATGCTGCCTGCCGTCATCCGCGGGTTTAAGCTCGCGTACGGATCCTGAAATATCATTTGCAGATGCTTTCGCTGCTCTCGCATGGCCGGCCCTGACAGATTCGCGAGATCCGTGCCATCGTAAAAGACTTTGCCGCCGGTTGGTTTTGTGAGTCGCAGGACCGCTTTGCCAAGCGTCGATTTGCCGCAGCCCGATTCGCCGACGAGGCCGAGTGTTTCGCCTTTTTTTATGTCCAGCGATACGCCATCGACCGCTTTTACAGTTTGCGAAGCACTAAACAACCCGCCTCCGCTTCGGTAATA
Organism: Pyrinomonadales bacterium; assembly: GCA_038257355.1. Lineage (GTDB taxonomy): Bacteria > Acidobacteriota > Blastocatellia > Pyrinomonadales > Pyrinomonadaceae > OLB17. Next base: position 72,901 of record JBBSJK010000004.1, read on the forward strand.
AACCTCGAGGTTTTGAACTGAGATCAGGATTTTGTCGTCGTTTTCTCTCACTTCTTATCAATTTCAACTTTGCCTCGATATCGATTCCGCATAAACCTCTTTTGCAAAATGACATAGGGAGTGATGATTTTCATTTACCTGCATATAAGGTGGAAATTCGCGGTGGCAAATATCCACGGCCCGGTCACAGCGTTCGGCAAACGGGCAGCCCGGCGGCAGGCGTGCGACATCGGGCGGCAGGCCGGGAATCTGATATAACTCTTTGCCCTGCTCGTGTGCCGGATCCGGGACGCTTTTTAACAGGCCTTTTGTATACGGATTTGCCGGCGAGGCAAACAGCTCATGCGTCGGTGCCTGTTCAAAAATCTTACCGGCATACATCACAATTATCTTGTTTGTCATACCCGCCACGACGCCTAGATCGTGTGTAATGAGGATGACGCTCGTACCCATTCGGGCTTTAAGATCTTTTATTAATTCAAGAATTTGGGCCTGAATCGTTACATCGAGGGCGGTCGTCGGTTCGTCGGCGATCAGTAGTTCCGGATCGCAGCTCAGGGCCATCGCGATCAACACGCGTTGACGCATACCGCCCGACAATTCATGCGGATAGCCGTTAATACGCTCCTCGGCGTCAGAGATGCCGACCATTTTGAGCATCTTAACGGCGTGGTCGTAGGCCTGTTGTTTTGTGTGCCCGAGGTGAAGCCGCGTGACCTCAGTCAACTGCTTTGAAATCTTGAGAAACGGATTGAGCGATGTCATCGGATCCTGAAAGATCATAGCGATCCGACGCCCACGCAGTTTTCTGACCTCTTCCATGGGTAGGCCGAGAATATCGATTCCGCCAAAGACCACTTTGCCGCTCACAATCTTTCCGGGAGGCTCAGTTATGAGCCTCATTATAGACAGACTGCTTACAGATTTGCCGCTACCCGACTCGCCGACGATGCCGAGAGTCTCACCTTTTTGCAGCTCGAACGAGATGCCGTCGACCGCCTTGACGATGCCGTCCTCGGTCATAAAATATGTTTTTAGGCCACCGACCGATAGTATTGTCCCGTTGTCGTTCATTATTAGAATTTCCGGGTCTGCAGATCGAGATGCATCGCAAGGTTTCGAAAAATGCGGGACCTCACGCTGGCTGTCAGGCTGCTGTGGATAGAGAGTTTCGAGGCGGTCTATTGTTCGCCTTGAGTAGATTTTGGCTGCCAGTTATTGTCGATGCTGACTTCTTTTAAAGACGGAGCGTCTAATCCGTTCGTCTCAAAGCCTCGGATATACGGCTTTACGAGCGAATACGCAGTTGGAAAATACAAGGGTATAGCCTTTAACTCAAATATGGCATCGTCCTCGGTCATGGTCAAGATAATCTCTCGATTCCCGGCTATTGATTCTTTGCTGGCCGAATCAAGTGATCCTTTAATAGTAACTTTGTTATTCAAAATCGATTTTTGATTCTCAGGCAAAATGCTTGGGTCAGTTATCGGCGGCGTCGCTGATTTTTCAACGACTTTTTTGGCCGAGCCAAAAATCGATACGATATTTACAAGCTCGTCATTAGTCGGAAGGACGGCACCGCGACGCAGCAAGTCGAATTCACCCGATTTGCCGATATCCTCGATCTTGGAGGATTCAACTACGATAACATCCGTTTCAATATTTAGATTTTGCTTCCACATACGGGCGATCGAACGGGCGATACGCTGTTGGATATCGTTCCGGTTTACGACCAGCTGGATCGGCGGAAAACCGATGCCATCGGCGTAACCCGCAATCTCGAGCAGCTCTTTAGCTTTGACGATGTCAAACGCCAGAATCTCTTTGTTATGCTCGCCAAGCGGGAAAAACGCATATGCGGGTTGATTTGTCCCCCCAAGATCGTCTTCCGTAAGCTTTGCTCTGTCGATACTGATTGCCAGGGCCACACGAACGCGGCGGTCGCTGAAGGGAGCGTTGGCGGTATTGAACTCGTAAAAATTTAGAGCGCTGTGGGCAGTCCGGCGAAAATCTTCGTAAGGGGCGAGCAACTTTAAAGCAAGCGGCTTAAATGCGGCGTTTGTGACCACGTCAACCTCACCTTTTTTATATAATTCCAGAGCCGATTCGGCGGACTTTGCCGGGACGAAACGGACGCGTTCGAGGCCCACCGCCGACCTGTTCCAATAGTTGTCGGAGAGGTCAAGCGTAATGCCATCCTCACCTATTCCTGTAATTTGAAAGGCGCCGTTAGTCACAATCGCAGGGTCGAGCTGCAGTTGGCTAAAATTGGCACCATCGCCATAAACTGGCCTGAAAATTGGATTCGAGACAAGTTTGGGGAAATCTTTATCCGGAAGCTCCAGACTCACCTTCAGCGTTAGATCATCAACCGCTTCGACGCCAAATTTAGGTTCGGCGGGAGCTTTTTTTCCGGTTAGGTTTTGGGTCGCAGGTTTCTGTGATTCTCTGTCTGTGATTGTCGGGGCAGCAAGTTGCGATCGGGGTGAAATGCCCGGTTCGAGTAGCGGCTGGACATCTTGCGGCAAGGTTTCGTCCACGGGTTGATCAATAAAGTCGGATGGTTCGCCCGTCTGTTTTTCGGCGTTAGCTTTACTCTTCATGCCGATGATATTTTGAAAGAGATAGGTGTTTGCGGCTTTGTCACCGAGATCTCTGAGACGTGTCCATGAGTTGACAAAATCTCGGGCCGTTACGCGTTCACCGTTTGACCAGCGGGCATCATCTCGGAGGTGAAATGTCCATGTTCGCAGGTCGCCGGAGGCCTCCCATTTTTCCGCGACACCGGGTATCTCACGTAAACTCTTGCTATCGAGATCGGTCAGGCCCTCATAGGCGGCGCGGACGATGTCAGTCTCGGGTGCGGCGGCGGCCCGGGCCGGATCAAATGATTTTGGCGTCTTTCCGTTGCTCCAGCGCAGTTCCTGTTTTGGCGGCGGAACTGTCACAGCATAAAACGGCTCGACTTTAGGCTGTTCAAGCTGCGTGCAGTTTGTCAGCAAAATCGTCGAGAGCGCAATTAAAACGACTCGGCCAAGCTCTCTGCCCGATCTCAAGTCTAATGTATTTGCAAAGCTTATAAGCATTCGCTTTAGTGAGGTAGAGTTAATTCCCCATAGACGCCGATTGTCTGTCTACGCGTATCGTCGAAACCGCCGGAGGTGTCGATGAGATAGTCGGCAAAGCGCTTTTTCTCATCCTGCGGCATTTGCGCCGCGATCCGTTTAACGGCATCTGTTTCGCTCAAATTATCACGTAACATCAGCCTTTTCAATTGTATCGCGCTTTCACACCACACAACAATGAGTTTGTCGAACCGCCTGTAGCCGCCCGATTCTATCATCAATGCGGCATCGATGACCGCGATCGCATCGGGATCGGATGTTTTAAGCCCGGTTATCCATTTGTTTTGGGCCTCGATAACCAGCGGATGAACTATCGAATTCAAAACTTTCCGCTTTGACTCATCGCCAAACACCAACGCGCCGAGCTTTTTACGATCAAGTTCGCCGTCCAGCTGTATTACGTCTTCGCCAAAGTGTCTGACGATTTGATGCAGCCCGTCGGTCCCGCGTTTGACCACATCACGAGAAACCTGATCGGCATCGAGCACGTGGCAGCCCAATTCGCGAAGACAATCGCAAACAAATGATTTGCCTACCGCAATCGAACCAGTCAAACCAATTTTCCGCATAGGTCGGATGAAAATTCTAAATTATCAATAGTAAATTCTCAATTGATGTTGAGAAATACTGCTTCAATAAACAATTGATAAATGTTTTCTTCCTGTTTTTACTTTCGGTTGTGTCGTTTTGATAATTTTTCGACATTAAACTCCGCAATTTCGGTCAGGGTCAATCCGAGCTCGTCGGCGCAGGCCGAGATGTACCAGAGCACGTCGCCGAGCTCGTCTTTGAGTTTGTCGCGGGTCTCGTCTGTGATAATTCCGCCGTGATCGCGTTGAATTTTTTTGACGATGTTGGCGACCTCGCCTGCCTCGCCCGCGAGGCCGAGAGTCGGATATTCGAGATTTTCCAGACGCCTGGGGTAAAGTGCCGTCTGGCTCGCTTCGGATTGATATTCTTCAAATTTCATATTTATGTTTTGCTGCAAAAAGGCACAGAAGTCGCAAAATGGAAATTCCTAAATTTTTTGCGTCTTTTTATCCTTTTTTGCGACTATTCTAATCTCCGGCTTTTCGCCGCTTCGACGGTATTTTTCATCAGCATCGCGACCGTCAGCAGGCCAACGCCGCCCGGAACTGGGGTAAAATTTGCGGCGATCTCTATTGCTTCTTTCGGATTAACATCTCCGACGAGCGTAAAGCCGCGTTTTTCAATGGTCGCCAGACGTTTTTGCAGCTCTTCGCCGGCAAAAAACTCTGCTGCTGACTTCGGGTCGGAAACATTGTTGATGCCAACATCTATGACTGTCGCACCGTCGCCGATGTGTTCGCTGCGGATAAATCCGGCACGGCCAATGGCGGCGACTAGAATGTCAGCCTGCCGAGTGATATGCGGCAGATTCGCGGTTCTGGAATGGCAAATAGTGACTGTCGCGTTTTTCTTTAGCAAAAGCATCGCCATCGGTTTGCCGACTATATTGCTGCGCCCGACGATGACGGCGTGTTTACCCGCGATCTCAATGTCCGAGCGTTTCAAAATCTCGATAACGCCAGCGGGCGTGCACGGAGCGAGGGCGGGATAGCCCTGTGTCAGACGACCGGCGTTTATCGGGTGAAACCCGTCCACATCTTTTTCGGGATCGATGCTTTCCAGAATCTCGCGTTCGTCGATATGTTTGGGCAGCGGCAGTTGGACCAGAATGCCGTCCACATCGCTGCGTTCATTTAGCTGCTTGACGACAGCCATAATTTCTTTCTGCGAAGTGTGGGCAGGAAAGTGAAGATGCTCAGAAATGATGCCCAACTCTTTCGCAGTTTTTACCTTGCTGCCGACGTAAACCGAAGAGGCCGCATCTTCGCCAACCCGGACTACTACGAGGCACGGAGAAAATCCGTAAACCTCACTCAGGTCGGCGACCTCGGCCGCGACCTCGGCTTTGATTGCTTCCGCGATCACTTTTCCGCTCAATATATTTGCAGGCATATTTGTTGTGAGTAGATTTTATCGCAACCGGGGAAACTTTGCTAAAATTGAGTCAATGAATCGCTTTTTAGTTTTGCCGCTGCTCTTTATATTTGCTTTAAGCGGCACAATCCCCGCTAACATTCCCGACACAATCAAACAGAGCGTCGAGGCGAGAGAATACGCCGCTGCGATAGCCGAACTGCAAAAGCTGAAGACTGGCGATGAAAAAGCGTTTACCGACGGCGATTACGATTATCTTTTAGCCCGTATGGCCGAGGCAAATGGTGATCTAACGCTCGCCATGACCAGTTATCAAGCGGTTGCCAGTCGAGATTCCGTACTCAGCTCCTACGCATTAAAACACCTGTCACAGATCGCCCGCTCGACTGGAAATCTCATGCTAGAGCGCATTTATCTAAACGAAATACTAATGTCCGCACCGGAGAGCCTATTTGCCAATGCTGCCGTAAAAAGGCTCGCAAACAATAGTTTTGAAAGTGAAAACTATGCTGAAACGATCAGTTTGCTAACCAATGCGAGATCTAATAAACCCGCGAATAATGCTAATCGGGAAATTCAGGCATTGCTTGCCAAAGCTTATTTGAGAGATGCAAAGACGGATCTCACCCGCGAAATATTTATAGATCTCATAAACACGACGCCCAATCCCGCACAGCCGGACGATTTTGCCCTCGCAGCGGCAAAGGGGCTTGATCTGCTTGACATCGGCAGCGAGCAAATTGGCAAAATGACCGGAAGCCTGACAGAAGCCGAACACATGCGGCGGGCAAATATCTACCAATTTAACCGCGAGTTTACCGATGCTAAACTTCACTTTGAAGCGATCATTGCCAGTTATCCAAACGGAGCAAATACCTCCGATGCCGCATTTCAGATCGGACTCGGCTATGCCCAGCAATCTAATTATGTCGAGGCTTTAAGATGGTTTGAACGCGTCATCGAACAATATCCGCAGAGCCCGTCAGCAAAAGCTGCCTTGCTGCAAGCTGCCTCCGCCTATGGCCGGGTCGGCCGGCCTAATGAGGCGACTACGCGTTACGAGAGCTATATCGAAAAATATCCATTGGATGAGAGGCTGGACCGCGCATATCTCAATATCGTTGATATTCTGCGGGATCAAGGCAAAGACACAGAAGCTCTAAAATGGTGCGCGAAAATACGGGAACTTTTTAAGGGCAAGCTGCCCGAAGCAATAGCAATATTTACCGAGGTGCGTATCCATCTGGCCCGTGAGCAATGGCAAAATGCGCTCTATTCAATTGAAAGTTTACGCTCATTCCCCAATCTCGGCGGATCGGCGGTTCCAGGCGGAACAAGTACGGCGGAGATCACTTTTTTAAAAGGCTTCGCTCTCGAACAGTTAAAAAAATATCCCGAAGCGATCGACGCATATTTATCTATACCGGACGGACGCAGAGAATACTACGGCTGGCGGGCGACTGAGCGCTTGCGGCTGCTGGCGAGCGACGAAACTGCCAGTTCTCACATCAAACAAATTATCGGGACACGCTCGGACGGCCTAAAAGCAAAGGAAGCGGACACGAGGCGGAGGAGCGCTCAGGCGATATTGAGGTTAACTGACAGCCCGGATTTGCGCGGTAGAACATTAACTGTCTTAAAAACGGCAGTTGAAGCACTGCCAAAATACAACGAAATTCCGGATTTAAAGCTTCCGGATCAAAACAAAAATAAGCCAGCGGACGAAGCTAAAAGTACGATAGCCGCCAAATTGCTCTCGCTCGGCCTCTACGACGAGGCCTCACCGGAAATAGAATCGGCGACACCTGACCTGTCAAAATTGCCTTCGGACAGAGCGTTTGCACTCGCCGTCAATTTTACACGCGGCAACCGGGCCGATCGCGGAATGGCATTTATTGAGCCTCTCTGGCAAAAAGTACCGGCCGATTATCCGTTTGAAATGATCCCCCGCAACCATCTTAATCTGCTATATCCCGCACCGTATGCTGATGAACTGCTCAGATATGCTCCGGAACGCGGTGTCGATCCGCGTCTCGTGCTCGCCATCATGCGTCAGGAATCGCGTTTTCAGCCGGATGCAAAATCCTATGCGGCGGCCCGCGGGCTCATGCAGTTTATCTCGACGACCTCGACGCGGGTTGCCGGAGGTTTGGGCCGCGATAATTTTAGTCAGGATGACCTTTATTATCCGCCGACGGCGATACTGTTTGGCTCACAGTATCTGGCCGATCTTTTTAAGATATTTCCAAACCAGCCCGAGGCCGTTGCCGCAAGCTATAACGGCGGCGACGATAATATGAAACGCTGGCTCGCCCGGGCACGGTCCAATTCCCCAGAACGTTATGTGCCGGAGATCGTCTATTCGCAATCAAAGGATTACGTCCATAAAGTGATGGCAAGCTATCGGATGTATCAATATTTATACGATGAAAATCTGAGGGCAAAGTGAGGTTGTCATAAGGTAATTTTGCCAGGATGAACGAGTTAGATAGTGTCCCAGAACAAAGTGCACTGAGTGAAACCAACAAAGTACACAGAGAGAACGAAGACATCCTTCAATTTAAATACTGTAAAGTTTAGAATATGCGATATTTATTTTTATTTATCTCGTCGATTTTTATTTTCACTTCCTGCAACAGTGAGGTTGTTTCAAATCAATCATCGCCCAATGCCAAGCGTTATCCTCTCAAAGGGAAGGTCATATCGGTCGATAAGGCCGCCCAAAAGGCTAGGATCGAGCACGAAGAGATCGAGGGCTTTATGCCGCCGATGACGATGGATTTCCCGATTCGTGCCGACTGGGTCTGGGACGATTTGACGCCCGGAGCCGAGATCAGGGCCGAGCTGGTTGCCGATAACACGGCTGACGAGCCGTATTGGCTCGAAAACATCGGCATCCTCGCCTCAGCAAAACCCGGCCAGGCCGAGTTGCCGGTCAATGAAAATTTTGCACAGATCGGCATGGAAATTCCTGATTTTGCGCTCACAAATCAAGAAGGAAAAAAGATCTCGCTCAGAGATTACCGAGGAAAGGCGCTGGCGATCACGTTTATTTATGCCCGCTGCCCGCTACCGGAATTTTGTATCAAAATGTCGACCGCATTTAGCGATCTCGCCATCCAGTTAAATGCAGATGCCGGACTAAAAGATAAAATACGCCTGCTGAGCATCTCGTTCGACCCCGCAAACGACACGCCCCAAAAGCTCAAATCCTACGGCACCGGCTATCTCGGCAACAGCGAAAATCCTGATTTTACCGTCTGGCAACTGGCCGTCGGCGAGAACGCCGAGGTGCGAAAGATCGCCGATTTCTTTGGCCTCAGATATGAGGTCGATCCAAACGACAAGACCCAGATCAACCACTCGCTGAGAACCGCCGTCATCGCACCAGATGGCAAGGTCACAAAGATTTTCCCCGGCAGCGAATGGACGACGAATGAATTAAAGAAGGAGTTGGAAGCCGTGATCCGATGAAGTGCATTAGCAATGTAAGCTCGCCAAGCCCAAATGTTCCAGCCAACAAACGAGGCCATTTGTTAAAGAATCCGTAAGGCTATATCTGGTTGACGGATCCCGTACTCAGTCCTATGTAGTTCTCGATCGTTATATGTTGATCTTAGCAATAGCACATCAGAGCCGTCATCCCAACTAATGGCTTTCATAGATTCGACTAACGGATGCAGATCTCATTGCCGCTCACAATTGTCCGAACAACATCCCGCCCGCTGGCCGAGAACACGAGCGCGGCATTGATGTCGCCGATTGGCTGGATCGCGGGATGGTCCAGCGAGATAACGACGATGTCGGCCTGTTTGCCGGCTTCGAGTGTGCCGATCAGGTGATCGAGACCGAGGGCCTTTGCACCGCCAAGCGTCGCGGTTTCGATCATTTCCTTAGCGGTGATAAATCTTTTACTACCGGTGCGGTTGCGGGCGGATAATACGGCAAAGCGCGATTCCTCAAGAATATCGCAGACATTGTTGCTCGCCACCGAATCGCTTCCGAGTCCTACAGCGATCCCGGCATCCAAAAACGCCTCAAAAGGCGCGTAACCGTGGCCGAATTTTGCATTTGACTTTGGACAATGCGCGATACGCGCTCCGTTGTTTGCGATTCGTTGAATGTCGATATCTGTGACAGTCACGCAGTGGGCGAGCAGCGGACGGGCCGAGAGTACACCGAGTCGTTCGAGGTATTCGACCGGTGAGCAATGCGGACTTTCCCATTCGATGCCAAAGCGATCATATAAATTTCTGAATAGTCCTGTGCCATGTGTCAGAAGCTCGGTCTCATCAGCCGATTCTGCCGCGTGGATCGATAATGGAACGCGGTTCAAGATCGAATATTGAGCTATCTGCTCGAACAGTCGCGATCCAACCGTGTACGGCGAATGCGGCGAAAGCCCGACGCTCACGAGATCAGTTTCTTCGCTGCGAAGCGTCTCATATTTTGCCGCGAGCTTTACAAAATCGTCGTCCGCCGTTCGATTGTCCGGTGAGAATTCAGTTTCCTGAAATACGACTCCGCGAAGTCCTACCTGTTTTAGGGCTACGAGACCGGCGTGGCCCATACGCCCGATGTCGCCAAAACAGGTTACGCCGGCCCTCGCACCTTCGACCGCACCGGCGACCGCGGCTGAGCAGATTTGCTCATCAGTCAACCCGGCACGCCCGCTGTTCAATTTCAGCAGCCACGCCGTAAAATCGTGCTCGACATCATCGAGGAATCCGCGCAGCGATGTGATCTCGAGATGCGAGTGGCAATTGACAAACCCCGGTAAGATCGCCGCCTCGCCAAAATCTTCGACCCCGGCAGCCGGGAAAATGGCATTGATCTCTATCGCCGAACCGATTGCCACGATCTCAGAATTCTCAAAAGCGACAGCCCCGTTCACGATCGGCGGCCCAGCAACCGGCAGGACGTATTTCGCGCTAATAATATTCACTAGATCATTAAAACAAAAGAGATCGAAAAGCCGAAACTCTTCGATCGACAGACGTAAATCGTAAGAAAATCAAATCCCCAAGATTGCCCAAGTCGGCCGTTGCCCTGAATTGATGTTGACAGAGGGTAACGTCATTGCGAAAGCCGCCGATAAATATTAACGGCGGCTTTCTTATTTAATGGTTAAGAGTTAAACGCTCGAACCAGGATAGCCGGAGCCGAGACGGTCGGCATGGCCGTCGGCCAGCGAATTAACTATCTCGTAGTGAAAGTAATCGAACTTAGCGGCGACCGGCGGCTGGACGCGTTTGTCATACATCTCGCGTGAGCGGTCGATGGCCTCGCGGAGACGGTCGTAAAGATCGCTCGCCTCACGCCCCTCAGTTACCTTTTTCTCATTATAAAGCTTGATCTCTGAGACGAGCAGACGTGCAAAACGGCGGGCATCGTTGTGTATCCTACGCTCCTCCTCGGGGACCTCGATGGGCAGATCGACGGGGCGATCACTAAGACGTGCGTGCGGAGATGCCGCCATCGGGGCCTCGATTACCGGCTCGGCAACCTGTTGTTCAAAACCGCTGTTACTGACGACTGGAGCAGGTTCGTATTGTTCAACCGGCTGCTCAAACTGATCAAAGGGTGAACTCGCAGGCGGTGCAGTCTCAATCGAACCACCGCTGTCAAAAACGAAATCTCCGCCAGTCGTAGCCTCTTCCTTGGCTTCAGTTTCAAATACTGGTGCTTCAGACTCAAATACGGGCGAATCACGTTCAAACGTTTCAGCCACCGGCTCAAAAGTCTCAACCGGATCAAAATGCCGGGGCGTCTCTTCTTCGAAAGGGGATGCCTCAAACGGATTCCCCGCGTAGGGCGTTTCGTCTAGCGTGGGAGGCGGTGCCGTCTCAGGGACGTTGTCGTATTGCTTAAATGCCGAAGGCTCAGCCTCAAACGGATTGGCAGGCTCAGCTTCCTGTGGAAAGCCGCTTTCAAATGAAACGCTCTCCTTAAAAGCAAACCCTGCAGGTACGTCATCAAAGACTGGTACAGGTGTCTCAGCGGGCATTTCCCTGGACGTCTCTTCAAATCTAGATTCAACCGTCTCAGAAATTTCTACAGCCGGAGTGCTTTGTGCGTATTCAAACTCACGGCCTACATCAGAATCTTCAAAATCAGCTGCGGCGACTTGGCGATTTTCAGTCTTTGCCGTATGCATCGATGCAAGCAGTTCCACAGTCAGGCCGGCAACGCTTACAAGTGTTTCGAGTGCCTCGCGGTTCAGATCTGCATCATCCTCGCCGTGGTCGGCATACAACACCGCCACGCCGCGGCCTCTCGCAATTAGCGGTATCGCATACATCCGGTTCGGCTGTCCAAATTGAAGCGGTTCCATAAAGGCCGAGTCACCGCTCTGGCCGCCGGTCGAATTCTCAACCGTCATCTTAGATTCGACCGCACTACCTAATATCGAGTCGGCCGATGTCGGAAAGTGTATCTCACGGATCGCATTTTCGGCCGTTTCATCTTCCGTTCCGAAAATCTTCCAGCCGACGAAATGTTCGTTTTTTATAATAAAAAATGCGCCGCGCGGAGCAAACTCCGAGGCATGCTGCACCAGCGATTTTAAGATTGCAGACTGTGAGTCTTTGGTGCTGATATCCTTGACGGCATCGCGGATAGCGTCGTATTTCGTCACGACGGGAATGGTGGGTTCACCGAGTTTCTCGGCTTCGACCATTGCGTTGGCGGCGATCTTTGCCCCTTCATCCCGCGCCAGGCTGAGATGCTCGGCAACCGAACCGGTAAAGGCCTCATTAAAAGTTCGCTCCGAGTCGAAACGGGCCGCAAAGCCCTGGAAAGCCTCGTCGAATTGAGATTTATGCTTGGCGAACTCAGCCTCGATATTGCTTTGGAATTCCAAAGCCTCCTGCCGCATTTCGGCAAGAACGTCCTTGAGATAAACCTCGAATTCAGATCGAAGGCTAAGTTCGAGTTCTTCGCTATTCACAACGTTTCTCCTCCATTATCAAAGAAAGCAAGTTTGTAAAGGTATGCAATTGTCGGCGGATCGATTTGGGTAGAAAACTAAATTCCGCAGGTATGATGGCAATGTGCGCAAATCACCAACAAACGAATTATGGACAATTTAACCCGAAAATGTCAAGAAATACTTCAAAATCAACAAAATAAAGTTTGTTGAACGCTGGCAGGGTGCTAAACCGCGAGCACTGTAATCTCTGGATCGATCTCTTCTTTGATCATGTTTTCTATGGCCATCAGTGTTCCTGTCAGAGAACTGGGACAGCTGCCGCATGCTCCTTCATAGCGGATTTTGAGAGTGTCGTTTTCTAATTCGAGCACCTCAAGCCAGCCGCCGTCACTGGCTAGATAGGGCCTGATCCGTTCGTCGAGAAGTTCGTTTATCTGTGCCAGTTTTGGGTCGTCGCTCGCCGCCGCCCCTATCGAACCGCCTATTGTCGCCGCTGCTGCCTTCTTGCCATTGCTGCTAGAAACTGCAACAGCCTCGGCCGACCTGATCGGCACTGCGAGCACCGGCAAAAGCTCATCCCACTCGGCATCGTCAGTCTTTTCGACGGTTATCATCTTGTCCATGTAAAACACGGAAACTACCTCGCCGACATCAAAGATTGACTTCGCAAGTGCATTCTCTGCCGCGACATCCGCGGTCTTAAACGAATGCGACGTTCCATGCGAAACCGGCTCCTTCAAAATAAATTTCACCGCGTTCGGGTTTGGCGTTTCTTGTATATCTGCGATCTTTGGCATTTTTTTTTCGATACTGTCTTAGTCACTTTAAAAACGTAATGATTAAATCATTACATTTTAGTCAACATTATAATATCGCATTTTGAGCAAAATTTCATAATCGGCGGGTACGACTGAGAGTGTACGACCGGTAAAGTACTGATATTGTTTATGGATTTTGACTTAATCAATCTTGACAAAAAAATAATGATTTGAGATTATTTTCTTTGGGAAGACCTAAATCATAATCTGAGCAACTCTTATGAAAATTTCGGCGCAAGAGGAATACGGACTTCGATGCCTGGTGCAACTCGCCACTTTGCAAGAGGGTGAGAGCCTGACCCTGCCTCAGATCGCAGAACTCGAGGGCATCTCGACCGCAAATGCCGGTAAGCTGATGTGGCTGCTGAATAAAGCTGATTTTGTCCAATCTACCCGCGGCACCAAGGGCGGATATTCGTTGGCTAGGCCGGCGGAAGAGATCAGGCTGAACGAGATCATCAAGGTTCTCGACGAAGACGTGATGACAAAACACTGTGGCAGCTATACGGGCGTTCTAGACCTGTGCGTTCACAATGGTGACTGCGGCATCAGGCCCGTGATCATCGGGCTGCACGAGATCGTCGAAAACGCACTTTCGCGGATAACGCTGGCTCAGCTTGTCGGTTCGGAAAGCTCGGTCGACGCCATGTTTCACCAAATACAGGGAATACATCGGACGCTCGAAACTCAGAGATTTGAAGAGAATCACCACAGAGGAGCAGAGGACGCAGAGGGAGTTGGAACAGTATTCGCGAGATGACGGAATGATTAAAAATCGGAAAATCGATTAAAAACTCTGTGCACTGTATGTCTCTGTGGTGAATAAAAAATATGTCGACAGCAGCAGAATTACTTACAAAGAGGGAATACAAATACGGCTTTGTCACGGATATCGAGACAGAGACGATCGCCCGCGGCCTCAGCGAGGACACCGTTCGGCTTATTTCTTCTAAGAAGAACGAGCCGGAATGGATGCTTGAGTTTCGGCTTAAGGCCTATCGGCAGTGGCTCAAGATGGAGCAGCCGGACAACTGGGCAAATTTTTCGTATCCGAACATCGATTTTCAGAACATCTCGTACTATTCGGCCCCGAAGCAAAAGCCTTCGAAAGCGAGTTTAGACGAGGTCGATCCGGAATTACTCAGGACATTTGAGAAGCTCGGCATCCCGATCACGGAGCAGAAAATGCTCGCAAATGTGGCGGTCGATGCGGTGTTTGATTCGGTTTCGGTTGCGACGACTTACAAGAAAAAGCTGCTTGAGGCAGGCGTGATCTTTTGCTCGTTCACCGAGGCGGTCGAGCTCTATCCGGACAAGATCCAGAAATATCTCGGCTCGGTGGTGCCTGTTGGGGATAACTATTACGCAGCCCTGAATTCAGCGGTCTTCTCGGACGGGTCGTTCGTCTTTATCCCAAAAGGCGTTCGTTGCCCGATGGAACTTTCGACGTATTTTCGCATCAACACACAGGAAGCGGGGCAATTTGAACGCACGCTAATTGTTGCAGAAGAAGGCGGTTATGTGGCATATAACGAAGGCTGTACAGCGCCACAGTTTGATACCAACCAGCTGCACGCGGCGGTCGTTGAGCTTGTCGCTCTAGACGATGCTGAGATCAAATACTCGACCGTGCAGAACTGGTACGCCGGTGATGAGAACGGCAAAGGCGGTATTTTTAACTTTGTGACAAAGCGCGGTGCGTGTCGCGGCGTGAGATCATAGATTTCGTGGACGCAGGTCGAGACCGGTTCGGCGATAACGTGGAAATACCCGAGCGTGATATTGCAGGGCGATAACTCGATCGGCGAATTTTACTCGGTCGCGCTCACAAACAACGCCCAGATCGCCGACACCGGCACCAAGATGATCCACCTGGGCAAGAATACAAAATCGACGATCATCTCAAAAGGCATCTCGGCCGGAAAATCGAACAACTCGTACCGCGGCCTCGTCAAAATAATGCCGAAAGCAGAAGGTGCGAGAAACTACACGCAATGCGACTCAATGCTCATCGGCGGCTCGTCTGAGGCGAACACATTCCCCTATATCGAGGTGATGAACAACACCGCCCGCGTCGAGCACGAAGCCACAACGTCAAAGATCAGCGAGGATCAACTCTTTTACCTCCAACAACGTGGCATCCCGCAAGAAGACGCGGTTTCACTCATCATCAACGGCTTTTGCAAAGAGGTTTTCCGCGAGCTGCCGATGGAATACGCGGTCGAGGCGACGAAGTTGTTGGGGTTGAAACTAGAAGGGAGTGTAGGGTAACAATTTCCGAAGGAGATAATTACCAAAAGGCATTGGTTGGGGTTCAATAGTCGTGATCCATAAGAATCGGACTGGGCACTCAAAAGCTCTACCGCAAACTTAAAGATGTATGCAGAGCGACTTGAGAAACTTCGCGGACGCCTTAATAAAAGGAATTGGGAGTTTTTCAGGAATGGTTTGCATGATTCGAGGTTGGTTTCGTTTTCGGTCGGTGATGGTCTTCACATCGATTTCGAAAATGGGCCGCCTGTAAATATCACAGATTTCTACAAGACTTCCGTGAGGATCAAAGTACTGAATGCGGACTTCGATTTTCTATATGAATTGAAATATGGAAAGGTATCGAAGTGTATTTTCGACTTTCCATCTGACGAGCCGTTATGGGGCGAAAACGTTGACGATTGGGGATACGATGAAATTTCAGAATTGAATGAGAAAATACTAAGGCATGAAGTGCTCTTTAGTTCGGGAGCAACCTTTTTAATCGACTTTGAAAGATTTTCATACACAAGAGCTGCTTACAAAGGAAGTCGCCACAATAGATGAACTTAGCAACATCAGAACGAGAAATAATAATAGAGATTTGCCGCCGCAATGACGTTTCGTTCTGCGCCTTGTTCGGGTCGTTTGCTCGCGGCGAGGCGAATGCTGAGAGCGACATTGATCTCTTGGTAAGTTTCTCGAAACCTAAGGGCTATAACTTTCTCGATGCTGCTTTCGAGATCGAAGAAGTTCTCGGGAGAAAGGTCGATCTAATAACTGAAAAAGGTTTGAGCAAGCACGTTCGCGATTACGTATACAAAGACTTGCAAGTTCTTTATGGAGAAAGACAACAAAGTATTTCTGCTTGATATTCTCGATTGCATTGGAGCGATCGAGACGTATCTGGACGGATACGATTTTGAGCAGTTCGAAAGTGATCGCAAAACGGTCGATGCCGTTGTGAGAAACGTTGAGGTGATAGGTGAAGCGGCAAATAATTTGACAAGAATTTCGGTCAGCAAACCCGCAGATCGGATGGCGAAATTTCATCGATACCAGAAATCGAATTATTCACGGCTATGCATCAGTAGACATTAAGATCATGTGGAGTATCGCACAAAACGACCTCGACCTTTTACAGATTGAGATCGAGAAAATATTGGAGAATCTAAAATGAAAACGATTCAACCATCAAACCAACCAATTCCAAAAGGCCATTATTCGCCGGGTATTGAGCATTACGGCTTGATCTATGTTTCCGGTCAATTGCCGATGACGCTGGATACGCGAGAACCTTTTACAGGCGATATTGACGTGCAGACGGAGCTGGCGTTGCGGAATGTCGAGGCGGTTTTGCAGGCGGCGGGGAGCGATCTGGATCACGTTTTGCAGATGACGATCTATGTGTCGGATATGGAACTGTGGAGCGGCGTCAACGCTGCCTATGCCCGCGTGATGGGAGAGCATCGACCAGCGAGGGCGATCGTGCCGGTGAAGGATCTGCATTTCGGGACCAAGATCGAGATACAGGCAATCGCGGCGAAGGCGTAGTGAAGTTCTTAAGGCGGCAAGAGGAGCGTTGAGGTTTGCGGATGGAGGCGATCATTTTAGATGGGCTTGGGTGGATCGGGGCGGCGTTTATTTTGGCGGCATATGGCATGGTGTCGTTCAAGAAGTTGAAGCCTGATTCGTTTGCGTATCAGGGACTAAATATCGCGGCGAGCATTTTATTGCTGATAAACACGATGTATTACGGGGCCTATCCGTCGAGTTTTGTTAATGCGGTCTGGGCGGTGATCGCGGTGGTGGCCGTCGTTTCGGTGGTTCGCAGTGGATCAACGGCGCGGGGCAAAGAGGCATAGGAATGCAATTTTACGGTATTGATTGGCTGGCAACAGTATGCGGCGTGACAGGTGTTTACCTGTTGGGAAATAAGAGCAAGGTTGGATTTATTCTGTTTATGATCGCCAGTACGAGTTGGGCGATATTCGGCCTGATGACCGGAAGCATCGCAATGACACTCGGGAGTACGATATTTTTCACGATGCACCTGCGAGGATTTTTGGCATGGCGGCGGGATGAACGTCTGGCGGGCGACCCGGTTCATGTGACGGTGGCAAAATGACAGGTCTCGATATATTTCAGGTCGATGCATTTACGAGCATGCCGTTTGGCGGTAATCCGGCGGCGGTCGTGCCGTTGACGGATTGGCTTTCGGATGATGTGATGCTGCAGATCGCGGCGGAGAACAATTTGTCGGAGACGGCTTTTTTTGTGAAGGACGGCGAGCGATATCACATCCGATGGTTTACGCCGACGATCGAAGTTAATCTTTGCGGGCACGCGACGCTGGCTACGGCGCATGTGATATTCAACGAACTGAAACTGGAAGACGAGATCATCCGATTTCATTCGGATCGCAGCGGCAAACTCGGAGTAAGCAAAGTCGGCGATCGCTTAGTGCTCGATTTTCCGGCTTATCCGATGACCGAGATCGAACCGTTTCCGGGACTCGCGGAAGCCGTCGGTGCGGAACCGCGTCAGACCTGGGAAGCTCAGGGGAACATGATCTTTATGCTGCTCGATAGCGTTGACCAAATTAAGGGACTTGCCCCGGACATGTCGCTGGTCGCAAAGATTCAGTACGACGAGGTGATAGTCACGACTAGGGGAGACGATTGCGACTTTGCGTCGCGAATGTTCGCACCGAGGATCGGCATTCCCGAGGATCCGGTGACCGGGGCGATCCATTGTTCGTTGATACCTTACTGGGCGGCGGAACTCGGCAAAAATGAGTTATTTGCACGCCAGGTATCGGCTCGCGGCGGCGAACTTTACTGCGAACTCGCCGGTGATCGCGTAAAGATCGGCGGCCACGCGACACTTTATTTAAAGGGCGAGATATACGTTTAATATGGCGAGCGATGTGAAGATACGTGTAGCGACGGCTGACGACGCGGCAGAAATATCACGAGTTTTGTTCGAATCATTCTCGACTTTTCGCGAGCACTACACGTTAGAGGCTTTTGAAGTAGTTACGGCGAAGCCGGATGTGATCCTAGCACGATTTGATGAAGGTCCGATGTGGGTCGCGGAATTTGACGGTGCAATAGTAGCGACAGTTTCCGTTCTGCCCGAACCTGAGTGGCTATATATCCGAAGTATGGCAGTCGTTCCCTCAGCGAGAGGCCTCGGAATCGCCCACAAATTGATGGCGGTGATCGAAGAATACGCGGCTGCGACGGAATTTGACAGATTGTTCCTCTACACCACGTACTTTTCGACCGGTGCAATCGATCTGTATGAGAAACATGGTTTTATACGGGGTCGCGAAACCACAGCTGATGAATGGTACGGCACACCCGGCCTCGCGATGGACAAGCAATTAGGGAAGGAAGCAAAAACAGATGCTATTGGAAGTTAAAGATCTACACGCCGGTATCGAAGGCAAAGAAATATTGAAAGGCCTCAATTTACAGGTCAGAAAGGGCGAGGTACACGCGATCATGGGGCCGAATGGCTCGGGCAAATCGACCTTGTCGAAGGTTTTGGCCGGGCATCCGACCTACGAGGTGATCTCGGGCGAAGTTCTTTTCGAAGGCAAGAATCTGCTCGAACTCGAACCCGACGAACGTGCCCGCGAAGGCGTGTTTATGGCGTTTCAGTATCCGGTCGAGGTTCCCGGTGTGTCGAATTCGCAGTTCTTGCGGCTCGCCTACAACCAGAAAATGCTGCACCACGGCCTGGAAGAACTCGACCCGCTCGAATTCAACGATTACCTGAAGGAAAAGGCAAAGATCGTCGATATGGACCCGCAATTTTTTAAACGCTCGGTCAACGAAGGTTTTTCCGGCGGTGAGAAAAAGCGTAACGAGATACTGCAAATGGCCGTCCTCGACCCGAAGCTCGCGGTGCTAGACGAGACTGATTCCGGCCTCGATATCGACGCTCTGCGGATCGTAGCCGAGGGCGTAAACACGCTTCGCAGCCCTGACAACGCGATCATTCTTGTTACGCATTATCAGAGGCTTTTGAATTTTATCGTTCCAGATATGGTTCACGTTCTTGCCGACGGCCGGATCGTGAAGGAAGGCGGCAAGGAACTTGCTCTCGAATTGGAAGCGAAAGGCTACGATTGGGTCAAAGGCGCGGTTGGCCGTTGACCTGAGGACTAAGATAGTTGGCAGATCAGCCCCAAAATAAAACAGGCTCGATGGCATTCGTCCTCGCGATATGGGCGGCGGTGCTCGTAACTGTCTTTGTTGCGTTTCGCAGCACCGACCTCCTGCGTTTGCCATCTCTGGTTGGGAATCTAGGTGGTGGTTCGTTAGTGGGCGGCGAGGGTATTCTCGATTCGCTCGTGGGCGTGGTCATCGGAGCACTGATCTTTGCTTCCTGGCTTGGTCTCGGCACTCTCATTGTGAGTTTTCTGCCAAAACTTGGGGACCAACCGGATAATATCTGGCTCGCAACCGCAAGAAATGCGGCGGTCGGAGCGATCATTTGGTCGCTCGTATGGTTCTTTCTCGGGCTCTTGGGGTTGTATTCCGGCGTTGTCGCAGTTGGTATGACGCTGTTCGGCGTTGGGTTGGCGGTGGTCGGAGCGGTCAAGTTAAGAGCATCGTGGGACAATGTCACCGAAAACGAAACATCTACCGGGCTCGACCGTGTTCTGATCGGCAGCATCGGTTTTATCCTTTTGATCTCACTGATCGCGAGCCTCGCTCCACCGATCGCGAAAGATACGCTGCTCTATCATTTTGCGGTTCCCAAGGCTTTTATTGCACAGCACAGCAGCGCCTTTGTTGACGGAAATATTGCCAGCTATCTCGCGTTGGGTACGGAAATGCACGCCGTGTGGGCTATGCTTCTCGGCAATTTGGTCAACTCGAGAGCGGGCGAAGCGGCGGCGGGTGCGATCGTTTTCATATTCTTTCCGCTGCTGCTTTTGGCTATCTATGGCTGGGCGAGGCAGGCGGGAATTTCGCAGGGATTTTCGCTGCTCGCAACACTGATGGTCGCCGCGATACCTACGGCATTTCATGTGGCCTCGAGCGGTTACATTGATATTTCGCTCGCTTTATACGTGACGCTCGCAGTTTATTCGCTGGGGCGGTGGTGGAAAACTCTGGCTCTCGGGCCGCTGATTTTGGTTGGTGTTTTTCTTGGCGGGGCTTTGGCGGTGAAGCTGACTGCGGTTTTTGTTATCGCGGCTTTTGCGTTAGTGATATTGCTTCGCGGACGCATGGAAACCGAGGCAGCGGCGAAATTGGTTCTCACCGGATTTGGGGTGCTTCTGTTGACGGGCGTGATTGCTTCGCCTTGGTATTTGCGGAATTGGGCGGCGACGGGCTCGCCGGTCTTTCCGTTTTATATGAGCATTTGGAAAGGAACGGCGAACGGTTGGGACGTCGAGCGGTCCAACCTGTTTCAGACGATGAATTCTCAGTACGGTGGTGCTGAGATCAACAGAGCCAACTATCTGATGTCTCCTTTCCGTGCGTCGCTTGCCGCCCAGCCTGAGAATCCGGAGCTTTACGACGGAGTACTCGGTGCGGCATTTTTGATTGGATTACCGCTGTTGCTCTGGGCCGTGTGGAGGAGGAAGCTGGCGGACGAATGGACTATCGCAATTGGGGTAGCTGGAATCGTCTATCTTTTTTGGCTCTTTTCGAGTCCGCAACTTCGATATTTGTTGCCGACAGTTCCGTTGCTTGCTCTCGGTATCGTCGCTTCGGCTGAATCGATCACGAAAGATGATGCTTTAAAACAGGTATCTAAATATTCGCTGCTCACCGCCTCCGTTCTCGCAATGCTGACATCCGTTGCTTGGTTTTGCGAGAAGGCCCCACTACGAGTAGTACTCGGGGGCGAAACGCGAGATCAGTATTTGGCTCGCAATCTCGACTATTATCCGTATTACCAAGCCATCAACACGGATACGGACGCAGATGCTAAGGTATGGCTCATCAACATGCGGCGTGACACGTATCACATCGACCGACCCGTATTTTCGGATTATCTATTTGAAGACTGGACGCTACGGAAGATGGTTTGGGAATCGCGAAATACACCCGAGTTAAAAGCGAACGCCGCTGCTCTTGGCGTGAAATACATTTTGACACGGCACGATTTTCTTTTCGATTATGATAAATCGACGCTCGTCGACGATAAGAAATCGCGAACGGAAAACGAGGCCAAATTACGAATGGCAAAAGAGCTCATCCTCGATCCGGCGAACACCGTTCGGGCGGATAACAAGTTTAGTTTAGTGAAGGTGTTTTAAGAGAAATGGATTAGCCTCGAATGCACGATTAAATACAATTCTTATACATGAATTCGTGGCTAAAAAAAATCAATGACAATTACTAAGACCGTAATGGAAACAGTATTTACGGAACAATTTAAGGACGCTATCGGCACGGAATCAAATCAGATGCTAGCCAAGCTGCGCAGCGACGCTTTCGCCGCGTTTGCTCTGTCTGGCTTTCCGACGCCAAAGGATGAAGATTGGAAATACACAAATGTCGCTTCGATCGTTGCGGGGCAGTGGTCGGTGGTCGCTGGACAGAGTGAGTCAATGTCAGATGAAGACGTTGATCGTCTTAGCCGATTCGCCTTTCGCCGAAATGGTTTTGCGGCTTTGAATCTGGCGTTTGCCGCTATTAAAGTCATAAGAATCGCGAAGGAAACGAGCGTTACCGAACCGATCGAGCTATCATTTTCGGCTGGGGAAAACACCGCTATATTTCCGCACGTGATCGTGATCGCGGAAGCGGGAAGTAAGGCGACAATCATTGAATCGTATGATTCAACCGCCAAAAGCTTTACCAACTCAGCGGTTCAGATCTTTGTTGAGGACAATGCGAATCTGACCCATTACCGCGTGCAGAAAGATTCGCTGGACGCGTTCAATGTCGGAACTACAGAAGTTGCTTTAGGCTATGGCAGCCGATACGATTCCACCAACATCAATCTTGGGGCCAGCGTTTCCCGACACGACATCGATTTGAAATTCACCGCCGAGGGCGGCGAGGCTTGGGTTGACGGGCTGTATATGCTGGGCGGCGGCCAGCACCACGACACCCATTCGATCATCGACCACACCGTGCCGAACTGCACTTCGCATCAGAACTATAAAGGCGTGCTCAACGACAAATCACGCGGCGTTTTTAACGGCAAGGTTTTCGTCCGTGAAAATGCCCACGGCACCGACGCACAGCAATCGAATAAAAATCTTTTGCTATCGAACAACGCCCGGGTCGATACTAAACCGCAGCTTGAGATATTTAACGATGACGTAAAATGCTCGCACGGGGCTACGGTCGGACAGCTTGAGGAAGAGGAATTGTTTTATCTGTTGACACGCGGGTTGCCCGAAACGCTGGCGAGGAATCTGCTTACTTACGGTTTTGCGGAGGAAATAATAAATAAAATCAAGATTGAATCGATTAAAATGGATTTGGACGCAACGGTTTTGAATCGGCTAAATACCGATCTCGAAGGTTAATATGAAAGCAGTAGAACAGATGAGCAGTTGGGACGTTGAAAAAATTAGAAGGGATTTTCCGGTGCTGTCGCAGACGGTGAACGGCAAGCCGCTGGTTTATCTCGACAACGGGGCTTCGTCGCAGGTGCCTCAGATCGTGATTGATCGCGGTTCGAAGTATCTGCAAGAGGAACACTCGAACATTCATCGCGGGGTGCATTATTTATCTCAGCACGCGACGACAGCCTATGAGGCGGCCCGCGAAAAGGTCAAACGCTTTATCAACGCCCGAGAAGCGAAGGAATGTATATTCGTCCGCGGCACGACCGAGGGCGTCAATCTGGTTGCGCATTCGTACGGGCGAAAGTTCATTAATGAGGGTGACGAGATACTGGTCAGCCAGATGGAGCATCACTCGAACATTATCCCGTGGCAGATGATCGCCGAGGAAAAAGGTGCTCGGGTTGTCATGATCCCGATGAACGAGCGCGGCGAGCTGATCATCGATGAATACGAGAATCTGCTCAATGAGCGGACGCGAATGGTCGCGGTGACGCACGTTTCGAATTCGCTCGGCACGGTCGTTCCGGTTAAGGAGATGATCGCGACGGCTCATAAATTCGGCGTTCCCGTTCTGGTCGATGCGGCGCAGAGCGTGCCGCATTTTCCCGTGGATGTGCAGGATCTCGATGCCGACTTTTTTGTCTTCTCGGGCCACAAAATGTTTGGCCCGACGGGCAGCGGCGTGATGTATGGCAAACGC
>JBBSJK010000005.1:0-80039 GCA_038257355.1 Pyrinomonadales bacterium
CAAACTGGCTCACACGCGGAGAAAATCGATACCGCTTTGACGCTACGGTAATTGTGTAGACTGCGCCCGTCGCAAGGTTATCAAATGAATAGATTCCAAAAGAGCTGGTCGTTAAGGTTCGCCTAACTCCAAGCGAATCGATCATCGTCACAACCGCATTCCGCAAGCCTATACCCGTGGGAGTTAGCACGCGTCCGCTAACCGTCACAGGCGGTGCCTGAACCACCGAAAGGTAGACATTCACTACTTGGGGGCCGTTTGCCACACCTTGACCAGTGAGTGTAATACTGCCGGAGTAGGTGCCTATCGCAAGTCCCGTGGGATCAACACTCACGGCAAGGTTGGACGGAGCAGTCCCGGACTGGGAACCGAGCCGGATCCAAGTCTGGTCGGTAGACGCATTCCAGGAAAGAGTTCCGCTACCACTGTTAGTTATTGTCAATGTTTGAGCTGCGGTAGGTATACCGCCGGGGGATGCGATGAAAAACGTCTGTGCCAGATTTACCGACAGCGTCGCTGGCATGACTGGGGGGACCCTTGCAACAAGTAATGAGATCGTGGCTGTTCCTTCTTGGCCGTTGCTGTCACGACCGGTCAAAGTTATTGTGTGAGTACCCTCTTGCAATGTTAATGCGCTCACCCCGAGTGATCGTCCAGTACCCAAAATCCCGTTTCGATTTGAATTCCATGTTAAGCCGGCATCTGCCAGCAGGCCATCTTCCACATCATACGCTTCTCCTTCGAGCAGGAGCATTTGTTCTCCGACCAGGATGGCGTTATCTTTCGGGGATTTAATATCGGCCTCAGGGGCGTGCTGATTAACCGTAAACGTTGAATTTGATTGATCCTGCGACGTAGTAAAACCGTCGCTCGCAAGAATGCGAACTATTCCCTGGGTTGTAGCACGGAGGTTTCTTCGATCCAGTGAGTAGGTGGTCGAGCGCCAATCGTTTACGAGGGTTTGCCACGTTGTTCCGCCGTCAGGGCTAAATTGAATAATATAACTTAGAGCCGTACCGGCATCGGCATCGGTGGCCGTCCAACTGATGTTCGCTGTAGAACCACTCAGCGTCTCGCCCCCGTTTGGCGAGACAACCGCAACTTGAGGTGCACTTGCGGAGCTTTGGCGAGCCGTGATCAGCTGGCCGCTATGCCATACAGAGACGCGGGTGGTACCGGGTATTCGCGGCAGCACGAAAGCAAAAGATCCGGTCAGGCTGGCATTACCATCCGAGCCACGTTCGGGCTCGAAATTGTAACTGGCGAGGGATTGGCCCTGAGAACCTTCGAACCGAAGTTCATAAGCTCCTGACGCGGGTAGAATGATCGATCGGGGTGATGTTACGGTATAAATTGGACTCAGTTCGGCAGTGCCGCCGGCGAGCAGAGGGACGAGTCCGCTAACCAGAACGATATCGTCAACCTCTACCCTACTCGCTTCCGTCGCCCTGGTGGCTGCAATTGCTCCGTCGCCTTCGAGATAGAATAAAAGCCGCTTGTAATCGATCTCCGACACCCATTTGCGAGCATTCGCATAGGTCATGAAATTTGGGGTATTCGGGCCGAAAACTCGTTGGGTGCCAGGTGTCGGGGATGTGTCGTACTGGTTCAGATTCCACACATCGAAGCCGTAGACAGTGTCTTTGTCGAAGTCGTCTTTTTTTACGCTGATCGTACCATCGGGAGGATCATGGGGACCGGGGCCGGCCGCCGTGCCGCCAGGGCCCGCAGTGTAGGCCGTATGCTGAAGACTTAAGCTATGCCCTAGTTCGTGGGCGGGATTCAACTCCCCCCGGCTACTTGTAATGGGATAGACGAACGACATTCCTGCAAAACCCGGACTAAATGCGATTCCACCGTTGCAGTTCGTAGCCCCCGCTGGCGCAGTTGATGGGGCAACAAGGCCTAAATATCGTTTAGTGCACTCGCCCGACGGACAGTCTAGTGCACGTTTACCTGCTACGAGGTTTAAAATCCGAGTTAAGTCGGTACTTGCTGTACACGGAAATCCTGAAACGGTCGGATCGATCCTCATAAAGCTCTCGTTCCATGTAATTGACGTCACCGGGAATAGAGCGTCGATTTGAGTTGTTGCAAGTTGGCGCTGCGCCTTTGACGGCGAGTAGTTCGTCGTTCCCGACGTATAGGTCATGTTGATAAACTCAACCGGCAACGCAACCGGGTTACGGAAAGTAACGGTTGATTTGCAATCCCCGACGCCGTCCGCATCACTGCAGACCAGTGGGCCTGGATTTCCCTTCAATGAAAGTTCAAAAACGACCGTTCCATCTCTCCAGGGCTCCGGGATAAGAAAATACGGATTGTTTTCGAACGAATCCCGGTCAGGATCGGCGTTCGTGTTAATGCTCGTTCTTCCTGAATTGCTAAGAGGTATAGTGCCAAGCAGAACCGAACCACCGCCGGACGTGCGTCTGGCAGTAAGCTCTGGTGTGACTGTCGCGGAACCCTGTGTTTTTATATAGGCACGCACATAGGTTTGTTTCCCTTTGATAACCGGAATGCTGTTGCTCAGATCCTGAACACCCTGTGTAACTTCCATTCCGAGGAACTCAACACGAGGTTTTACGGGGATATTTATGTTACCTAAATTGGGATGTGGATCCGGACTTTGCTCGGAGGTGTCGGAAGCTGTTAGGAGGCGGAGCTGCATGTCTCCTGTACTATCTGGACGGAACGCTGAGGTTAGTAGGACGCTCGATTGTCCCGCAGCTAAGTTGCCAAGCGGGCAGGTGATGAACCCGGCGTCTTCAGTACAGTCGGAGCCGCTGATCGAAACTAACTGTGTTCCCGAGAAACTTTGGATTCGGATCTGAACGTTTGACGCGGATGAAGGCCCGTTATTCCTCACGCGGACTGTTACGGTGGCGCTATCTCCCAAAAATATTTGAGAAGGGAAGTCGGCGATCATTTCTAGATCAACCAAGCCACCCAGAACTGAGACATTCGTCGTAACCGTATTGTTTGCGGTGTTTCCGTCTGCCTCATTGCCCGTAACGGAGGCAACATCGCGTCTCGTTCCAGCCGTCCCAGCCGTGACTGTTATTCCCACCAAGTCGAAGGAAACTCCGTTGGCCAGGCTACCCAGGCTGCAAACGTACAGAGTTTCGCCTTCACCATTAGTCGTTGAGGCACAACGCGAATCAGTTAGATTTGGCACGGCCGAGGCTCCGGCGGCGGTCGTGAATATAATGGTGACGTTTGTCGCCGCGACGGGACCGAAGTTGCGGACAGTGAAATATTGAGAATACTGATCCCCGATCCGCACTGTGTTGTTGATTACATTTGGTGAATACGCAACGCTGATCCCCAGATCTGCTCGAGGAGCATCGACGATCAGCGTACTCATGGAATCAGAATCGTTTCCGGGAACCGTGTCTTTTGATCCTGTTACAAAAACCTGGCCGCCGACGTTTATGGGGCCAATGATACGCGGCTTTACGGTTATCCTTGGTGTGAGGGTTCCTCCCGTCATGGTGCCAAGATTGCAGGTGACCTTGGTGCCACCGCTAATCGGTGCCGGTGTGCAGTTGAATGAGCTCGGCTCCGCTGACACAAAATCGACCCCGGTATGCATATTAAACTCGGCTCTGGCGCCAAATGCAGGGTTAGGACCGTTGTTGGTCACCACCATCTGATAGATGATGTTACTATCGATCGTAGCCTGGGTCGGACCGGTCACATCGAGCGAAAGGTCGGCCGACGGCAGAACGTTAGTGGTCGCGGTCGCCTCATTGTTTGCAAGATTTGGGTCCGGCTGGACAGCGGTCACACGCGCCTTAAAGTTGATGGTGCCGGTCTGGCTTGCCGTCATGGCAACATCAACAAATCCATCTACACCGAGGCCAGATCCCGCGAGACTTCCCGAACGGTTACAGGTGACCGTGCGGTCAGAGTTCATCGTGCACCCTACCGAGCTATTCGCCGGTTGGAAAAAGACCCAGTTCGGCAGTGGATCAGTCGTAACTGCTATACCCGTAGCGGAAGATGGACCACTGTTAACCAGATTTATCCTGAAAAATAACGTCTGATTCACCACACCGGGGTTCGGCGTGTTTGCGATATTCGTTATTTGAACGTCGGCCGGGGGAATCGTCTGCTGCCAGTCAGGAAAAGTGCCGAGAGCAAGGACGGAGCCGTTGCTACCGTTTGCGTCGCGTCTTGTGATATTGGAAAAGTCGTCGTCATGAATGATCTTTGACCCGTCGGGTGACCAGGCTGGGTTGCTATTGCTGATCGATGCATTATTTGTGATCCGCGTTTGGTTCGCCCCGGCGGCGTCCATCGTATAGATCTCGCCGCGGTTGGTGGCCCGATTACTGACAAAGACGATCTTCGAGGCGTCGGGCGACCAGTCGGGCCCGTATGCGCTGACCGGATCGTCCGTAAGTCGTGTAAAAGTCGTGCCCGCCGCGTCCATTGTCCAAATGTCACCGGCTGATTGCAAAGAACCACCGACGATCTTTCTAAACAATCCCCTGAACACGATCTTGTTATTCGAGCCCCATGAGGGCTGGCCGTTACTAAATGATCCGGTCGGTTTCGTTTCAGTTGTTATATCGGTCAATCTTGTCTGGCTGGTGCCATCAACATTCATCGTCCAGATGTCTGTAAAGGTGCCTCCGCGCACGAATGCTATCTTTGTGCCGTCAGGCGACCAGGTTGGTGCATCTCCTGTCGATCCGGTGCTTATCTGATTGCTGCAATCGGCATTCGCCACCCAGATCGTTCCGCTTCGCATAAATGCGAGCTTTGTGCCGTCACTCGAATATGCCGGACGGCGCCCCTCGCGAGTTTCACCGCTACCACACAAAAGAGGCGTCGCCCCGACCGTGTTGGGAATGGTGTAGATCTGGGTTACCCCGGCGGTGTTCGAAAAAGCTTCGAAAGCGATATTCCCATTGGTTGGAGTTGGGGTCGGGCTGGCCGTAGCTGCCAAGGCCCCCCAGTTTGGGAATACGTCACCCGAACCGAAACTAGTCACGAATGATGTGCCGGGAATGCCGGTGGCGCTGCCCGAGCGCAGATTCGCGTTGCTAGATCCCTGACTGCCATTTTGCGAGTAGACGACCCGAGTTCCGTCGGGGGACCAGGAAGGTGCGGTTTTGAAATTTACGTCGTTAGTTAAACGCTGCAAATTTGCTCCGACCGGGCTCGATGTGTAGATTTCAGATGCATTTCCCATCGGGTAATCGCGTGTACTGAGGTAGGCGAGAGATGTTCCGTCTGGCGACCAGGTAGGCTCGCGGTCATTGCTGTTTCCGAAGGACACAAGTATATATCCGCTAATATAGGATCCGACTTGACCGCTCGGGGGGATCAAGCCGGTAACTCCGACTCCGAGCGGGTCGAAGCCGCCGCCTGAACGCGGCTGTAACACCCCAAAAGCGATTCTATTCCCGCTGCCCCACGATGGCTTGGAAACGAAATCTGTCAGAGGAAGCTGGGCCTCGTTTGCACCCTCGCTGAAGGGCAGCATGTCGGCTATGTACAGCAGGCCCTTTCCGGTGTCGCCGACGCTATTGAAATCACCCTTCACATAGGCTATTCGCTTTCCGTCCGGCGACCATGTCGGCGAAAATCCCTGACGGGGCGTAACGAGTTGCCGTACGTTCGTTCCGTCAGCGTTCATCAGCATCAGGAACCCGTTCGTGGCACCGGCTGTGTTGTCGACGAAGACGATCTTAGTACCATCTGGCGAATATGCCGGGTGATAACCGCGTCTTAGACCCGTTGATATTCCGGTTCCCGGGGTGATCGTGTAGATATCGGAGGTAGTATTCGGACCCCGTTGATAGACGACCTTCGCATTCGCTGCGGCGGGACGATCGTCCCGCATCGCCGTGTCGCTAACCTCCGAAGCCCCGGCAAATACACTAAGCAGCGAACCCGTGTTCGCATACCCGCCAACCACAATTAGTACAGCCAAAGTAAAGGCGATCAAGCAAAATGCCGGTGCCCACTTAGTACCAAGACGCTTTAAAGTCATATCGATATTTCTCCCTTTATCTCTACATGCGACAAATCTCGAAATACCGGCTCAAAATATTTTTCGCCCCGCCTTCACCATGTCCGTAGCCCGCACAGAAGTAAGGGCGTCCAGACCCGAAGACCACCCCGACTTCAAAACCAATCAACGCTCAACCCGCCCGCCTAAACGCGCCCGCTCCACTACCGCCCGCGAATCCCTAGTCCAAGGAATCCTCAACGGCGATTACGAATCGGTATCTGAACAGTTAATTCCCGTCACACCCTAAAAATGGCGAAAATGGACGCCGCTTCGCGGACGATGTGGTGGGCGCCCGCCTTATACCATCGCGCCTTTGCCGCTCTATTGGCGGTAAAGCTATGCTTTACCGTGACTGCTCCCCTCCGTATCCGTGAGCCGACCCCTCCGGCCGCAGAGCCCCGAAAGTTCTATCTGTCCCGCCGGAAAAGCAGAGCTTTTCCGCAAATAAAGCGGCCCAGCCCCGATTCGCCCCCGCCAATGCCAAACCGCCAAAACCTCACCCTAAAACTCTGGATCGAAATAATCGAAGAAACCCGCCAGGAGCCTTTGCGGCCTATGTCTGTCGGGAGCAATAGCTACTGGCTCTTCAAGGTTCGAATCCTACCGAGGGCACCTACCAAATCGCGTAGCGATGTCATGACTATAGCCGTGGATTTCAACCCACGGTAAGGCAATGTATAATTCGAACGTCGCGTAGCGATAGATGGAACTACCGATAACTTCACTATGGGCAAGTTAACGATCTCGATTTAGCAGAATGGCGCGAATGCGACGTTAATACCGATTCTCTTTGGCTAATCCAAGAAAGAACCAAAACCGGTAAACATAAGAATATTTATCACGGAAACTTCATACCGCAGATACCGAATCAATTATTGAAAAGATACACCAAAACAGACGATGCTGTATTCGAGCCCTTCATGGGAAGCGGGACGACGTTACTTGAATGTGAGGATTTAGGAAGAAAATACATTGGTCTCGATATAAATCCTGAAATGATCGAGTATGTTAATTCCCCAGTTGACCTAACCAACAACGCTTCTAGTTCAATGTATGTCAACTCAATGTAGTAATCTCGTCTGACGTTATTTGAGTGTGAGAGTTTACTGATGAAATTCGCAAGTAGGCTGCTTTAGCCGTCTTTCCGCGTTTCGCGGCAAATAGCCACGCTGTTTACGGCGTGGTGATTATTCTACAAAGATTTAGAAAGGGCGTTTTAACGTCCTTTTTGTCTGAGGCTTTAGCCGTCATCATCATCTTCATATTTCTCTAGCCTATCGCGAGTTGTGCCGTTTTTGTGATGTTCTTTTTGATTGAGGACATAATTGACGACCCATTGCAGATCTTTCGTTCCGAACGTCACAATTCCGTACCCACGCTGCCATTCTAGAGCCTTCGACTGAACCTCGTGATTGATGTAATGAGAACTCGACCCTTTCAGTTTCCCGATCCAATCCGACATTAACAGATTTGGTTGAGCACTAATTACGATATGAACGTGAGTTTCGATCCCGCCAATTGCGTGAAGACGAACTCCGGGCGTTTCGAGGATCTTGTGTGTAATGTAGTGATAAAGTCGGTCTTCGATTTTACCTTGTATCATTGGCAAACTTGTTTTAGTATGCCACGTGATATGGAAATTGATCTCTGAGTAAACACTGTTCGACATTTCACTAAAGCTAAGAGATAAGGACGTTAAAACGCCCTCTTGGGTTCTTTTCCAATCCTGACCACGCCCTAAAGTGCGTGGCTATTTGCCCTTCGGGTAAGCCTCGTGAACGAGGCTGAAAACCCTTTCATTCCGTCGCTAAAATAATTGTTGTCTCAGTTCGTTTATATCTTTTTCGGCATTAAAGATTTTTTCGACCTTCTCATAATTCCAGAATGACACCTGTTTTTCAATTGGCTTAAACGTTGGTTGCTCCAGTATTTTATTAAATTCGTTTTCACGGCGAGACGGGGCGACGATAAACATTTTAGTCTTGAAATCGACCAGTTCCATAAATTTAGAAAGGCCGTTCTTCATATCCGTGCTGTTTTCGACTTCGAAAACACGCGAAGGCATTCCATGTTCGTTAAACCAAGTTACGTCAATCATTCGCGTTCGCTTGAGAATACGTTCGTATGTGAATTGTGGAAAATCTTGGAGCGATGCGAAATCTTCGAGTTTTTGATGGATATATGTTTTTGATTTGTCGGGCGTGTAAGTCTGATATTTGTAATATTGGCCTAGTTGCAACAGGAGAGCTTGCATAGAAACATGGGTCAGGTTTTCCTTTTGTTCGGCTGTTTGCGTCTGCGGATTGATATCTTTTGGAAGTTTGCCGAGTGAATCGGTAAGTGTGTAAAGGCCAGGAACCAGTTTGAAAAAACGCTTGTCCCTTTGAACGATGGCATCAATCGTATTATGCGGCGTCAATCCCTTGATTTCTTTGTGACTTGCATAAATTGGCGGAGCGAATTCGTGTAACGTTTTAAGCGTCGCGACGTTGTTGTTATTTCTAATCACTTCCTCGACTGCGTCGGACCACGTAAAGTTAACTTTTTTCATGTCGGTTATTATATTTTATTTACGCTTATGCGTCCGAAGTAAAGATCACCATTTGTTCAATGTCTGAAAGAATTCGGCTTGCCGCAACCTCCACGGCATCGAAGAAGGATTCTTCGCTATTCGTTCGCGGCGGTATATCGGGAACAATATCGCCCCACGCCTCCTCGATCAGTCTATACGCTTCCGATAATTTTTCTTCAGTTGTCATAATGGACCCGACTGATTGTGCATTTCAAACCGTCATATTTAAATAATTCTTGAAAATCGGCCCAGACCGACTCAATGAAGTCCATCTCCTGCCCTTGATAATTTAACTCCCAATTTGGATATGTATCCCAATTTAGACCGTTGTCGCCGTTGTTGAAAGCTGGATCCTTGAACCCGTTGGGAAAGGGTTTTGCCTTCTCCGTATCAATTTCGATCGTCACTAAAAATGTTTCGCAAATGATAGCCATTGTATTTTAAGGTGAAACCAAATGAAATTGGAGAGTTTTAGATCATAATCTGCGACAGGGTTGATTTCGATTGTAGCTAAAAATATTTGCTTTACAATATTCATAACTGATGTATCTACATGATTTATCATTATTTGTAGAGCAAAGCAACATGTTTTTATTTTTCGCAATTACTGCGCTGGTGGAGGTACAGGGCGACAGTATTTCAGCGACGAGAACGGAAAGCGTATAGACGCAATAAGGCAGACGATTGAGGACTGGCGAAACTCGAAGCGCATTGATGAGCGACTATACTTCTTTTTGCTCACAGGTTTCCTTGAAGCGGCTGATGCCGTAGCAAACACCACCAGTGTTTACGGAGCATATTTGAGCCAATTAAAGAAAACTGCTCAAAAAGATATGTTTTTGAAACCGGCAGACTATGTAATCAATGAAGCGGATCACGAAGTTTACGATGAAGATGCGAACAAGTTAGTCAAGAGGATCAATGGCGATATCTTATACCTTGATCCGCCCTATAATCACCGTCAATATGGTGCGAATTATCATATGCTCAACACCATCGCCAAGTATGATTCTTTTGAGCCAGCCGGTAAGACGGGATTGCGCAAGTATGAAAGGTGACGTTGGTGCGTAAAGAATGAAGTTTCCATCGTATTCGACGACTTAATTGCGAACGCCGATTTCAAATATGTGTTCTTGTCCTACAACAACGAAGGATTAATGAGTATCGAACAGGTCAAAGAGATAATGTCAAAATATGGTCGATATGAACTAATTCAAACAGATTATCAGCGATTCAAAGCTGACAAAACCGCCAGTAGAAATCACAAAGCGACTGCCACGGTTGAATATCTTCATGTTCTCGAGAAATCATCGGCTTGACTGTAAAGATTGTTTTCTCGGGAATTTGGCGATTTGGAAACAAAAAAGCCTCGCCGATCACTCGACGAGGCTTCTTTCTGGATCATGCCCTTAATTCGTGCGGGCCTCTGCAACAGATGACTACTCAGCCACTGCCATTTCTTTGTCTTTCGACTTTTTCTCGCGTTTGAGGCCGCCGATTTGGATCATGGGTTCGGCTTTTAGGCCGGCTTTTTCCTGGATCATTTCGTTGTAGAGTTTACGCATCATCTGCATTTCCTCTGCGGCGGTTTTAGGGCCTTCCATATCCGGTTTGTTCGGACGGGAAAGATCGACCTCGTTGAGGATCAGGCTGTGCGAAGCGTCGCCGAGATCGACGTTTTTGCCGCGGGCAAAGACTTCGTGACGGCCCTGGTCTTTGTACCATTGGGCGACGGTTGCATTTTGGTGCATGTGCTCGATGATGTTGCGCCAGCCGATGCCGGTGTTATATGCACAGAAGCTGATCTCGCCTTCCTGTGTGCCATATGGGATGATGCACATCTCGGTGCGGCGGAAATCGTAGTTAAAGAGATCCTGGAACCACATTCCGGCGATAAACAGGAAATTCCAAGGGTCCTGACGGCGTTTCTCGATGTCCTCGGCGGTGCGGTCCGGGCCGACCTTGCCGTAATCTTTGCCCGATAAACCAAATGATTTATCGAATTTCTTCAGAATGCCGCCGAGCGTGAGGCTGTGCGGTGCTCCGTACGGGTTGTAATTTTTGAGCAGTGCGAGGCCCATCATGATGTTTGAGAACCATTTGCCGCGATTGGTATCGGTGATGTGCTGCATATCGGTGACGAGGCCCTGAATGTTCAGGAACTGCGGCACCGGTGCCATTTCTTTTGTTTCTTTATTGACCATCACGGCCGTGCCGACGCCGCAATTCGGGTGGCAGCCGCAGGAAACTTGTCCCCAATCATTCTCAGGGCCGTGAACTACGTCGGCAAAGTCAGCAAACGCTCCCATCAAACTCAGCGGGAACCAATCTCTCGTCGGCTCAGTGATCCCAACCTGATCGTGCACGTCATGTGCAAGGTGGGCCAACGTATAACGCTGCTGCAGACGCCGCTGCTCTGTAATCAGCTCATCGCGGCCCGTAAACGAAACAGGCTGGAATGCGATAAACGAGATTTTCTTTGGATTCTCAAGAGCGAAGCGGATGATCGTGCCGACCTGATCGTTATTGATACCGTTTACCAGCGTTGTCACCAGGATGATGTCAACACCGGCTTCGTGCAGGTTGTTGATAGCACGGAGCTTAACGTCAAATAGGTTGCCGATCTGGCGGTGTGAGTTGGCGTCGTTGCCAATACCGTCAAACTGGAGATAGACAAATCTCAATCCAGCCTCGGCGGCTTCGCGGCAAAACTCTTTGGATTTGGCAAACTCGATGCCGTTGGTCGCGGCCTGAACCGAGTTGTATCCAACCTTCCGGGCATAACGCACAGCGTCAAGGAAGTATGGCGACAACGTCGGTTCGCCACCCGAATACTGTACCGACATCTGACGACGCGGTTTGATCTGAATCGCGTTGTCCAGGATCTCGCTGACGTCTTCCATGCTCAACTCGTGGACGAAGCCGACCTGATTGGCGTCCATAAAACAGGGGTCGCACATCATGTTACAGCGGTTGGTCAGATCGACCGTGAGCACCGCTCCGCGTCCGTATTTGACCGATGAAGTGCCGTGATTATGCAGCTTTTCGTCATTGTGCGACTCAATGTCGCGGCCGGGAAAGAGCGATTCGATATGCTGTAGAAATTTGGCGTCGATCGCCATCATATCTTCGAAATGGCCGTGCGTAGGACAATCCTTGATCATCCAGACCTGATTATCGCGCTCGATGATCTGCGCCTTAATCTCACCGACCTTGTCGTTGATCAGCATCGACACTTCCTTTTCACCGCTCAAGATCGATTCACGGGCCTCGATTACGCAGTTAGGACACAGCGAATCAGTCGTACGCGGAAAGCCGAGCGTCGGCTTAGATTTTTGCCACGATTTCAAGAGCGGCTTGTCCGACCACTTAGGGATGAATGATGCGTTCGGTTTGTATTGATTGACCGATCTAATGGCTCCAAAAACCCCTTTCGCCACATACGTCAATCCTTTTTCAAAATGCTTTACAGGTCTCATGTTATTTATGATTCTCCAAACGGTAAGGTTATAGCGGCCATTTAAACAAAGTTTGATAACTTTTTGGGCAGCTAAATTATCAATGGTGTAAGTGCAAGGCCTGTGCCACCTGTGATTGCGAGCAGAAAAACAGTATAACTCGTTGTTAAAGAATGGCTTGGGAATTCGTAGATGTGTATTTGTCCTATATTTTGAATGTGGCATTTCGACACACTTAAGAGCCTCTATACTCTACACGACGCTTAATGATACATATCGAATAAAAATGAGCAGAATTCAAGAAGGGGACTGTTGAAAAATTTGGGTGATTCGATTCCGGAGCTTAAAGGTTGGGCTTTTAGATGTAATAATAGTTTAAATTACTACTTATTCCCCTTAACAAACTGCTTAAATATATCAGCATTAAGCAGTCATAAAGTAAGATTATTGGTCTGACTTTGCAACTTTATCCTTATTCTAGTACGTTATTTAACAAATTAAGAATTATGTTCACATAATGTTCGTAATTAAGCATTTTGATAATCTGTTACATGAACTGCCTTGCTGTAATCCCTTGTTGTTATACGACTTAACTTTGTTTTACATGCGCTTTACATATATATAACTACTATGGTAAATTTTCAAACACTTCACGGGATTTGGGTTAATACCTAGCATTACTTCTCGTTGCACCGCACAAAAAGGCTTGGTTATATATGTCCATACGTTTTGGAACATCGGGATGGCGGGCAATAATTGCGGATGATTTCACATTCGAGAATGTAAGATCTGTCACTGAGTCTATTTGCAGCTATTTGACAATTAAAGGTACGTTCATCGTCGGACATGACTCACGTTTCATGGGCGAGAAATTTGCGGCCATCGCTGCTGAGATTGCCGCGAAAAAGGGTTTCAAAGTGCTGTTGTGCACAGGGCCAACGCCGACGCCTACCATATCTCATGCCATACGCAGTAATAAAGCGGCCGGTGGGATGAATTTCACGGCGTCGCACAATCCGCCTGAATATCAAGGTATTAAGTTCTCAACCGCTGATGGTGCTCCTGCTCTGCCGGATACGACAGAGCGGATCGAAAAGGGGATATCGGACAAAGAATCAGCTCCCGATGCACCGGGTGGATCGATAATCGAATTTGATGCCAGTCCGAGTTATTTGGACGATTTGAAAACCAAGATAAGGTTTGATGTGATCGCGGCGGCAAAGGGCCGTTATGCTTACGACGCTCTCTGGGGCACGGGTCGCGGCTATCTCGATAAATGTTTGCGGGATCACGGTTTAGAGGTGGAGACAATACATGATTGGCGTGATGTCACATTTGGCGGCAAATCACCCGAGCCGGGCGAAGATCACCTCGACGAATTGAAAGCCGCAGTCACTAGAAAAAAACTCACGCTCGGCGTGGCAACTGACGGGGATGGCGACCGGTTTGGCGTGATTGACGCGAATGGCGAGTTTATTACGCCGAATCAGCTGGTCGCACTATTGACAGATTATCTGGCTGAGAGCCGAGGTTGGACAAACGGCGTAGCTCGAAGCGTGGCCACATCTCATCTCGTTGACAGAGTCGCAAAAGAGCGAAATATAAAGCTTTACGAAACGCCGGTCGGCTTTAAATTCATCGGCGAATTGATAAATAAAGGCGAGATCATCCTCGGCGGAGAGGAATCGGCCGGCCTTTCTATACACGGGCATTACCCGGAAAAGGACGGGATTCTGGCCTGTCTGTTAGCTGCCGAAGCAGTTGCTGCCCGAAAAGCTAGTTTGACAGAGCAGCTCAATGAGCTTTACCGCCGCGTCGGCAAGCTGGAGTCAGGCCGCATTGGCGTCAAACTGACACCCGAGGTTGCGGCAACCCTAAAAGACAAGCTAGCCGAGGAGCCGGACGAGATCGGCGGCCGAAGAGTTGAAAACATTAATCGCATGGATGGCGTAAAGTTTCTATTCGAAAACAACGCCTGGATGCTTATACGGCCTTCCGGTACCGAGCCGATGGTCAGGATTTACGCGGAAAGCGAAAACGCAGTCGATCTGGAGAATTTACTTGAGCAAGGCCGCAAATACTTACTGGGATAGTTCGCAACGCAACACCGCGAAACGACCCTCAACCACGAGAAAACGCCGTGTAACCGCAAAAGCGGATCGTCGAACGGCTCCGTGGTGGCTCTCGTTCCTGATCGTAACATCGATTTTTGTAATGTTATTGGTTTCGATCAACTTTCGCGCTTTTACCGATGTCAGTGCAGAGATTGATCAAAACAGACATCTTGCCGGTCAGATTCAAAATCTTATGGACGAAAATCTGGCCCTACAAGAAGAGATTCACTCGTTGAAAACCGATCCTCACGTCATCCAACGCGAAGCGCGTCGGATCGGGATCGCTCTTCAACCAAATACAGTTCCCGTGCCGGCGAACTAACTTACGCGGAGGAGTTTGTTCATACGGCACACCGCCCTGCCATTTGAAAATCCGCCTTTTGCCTTCTACTCCGCGAGGCCTACAGTCAACGCCTATCTGTAATTAGCGGCTTGAATTTCCCGAATTCAAGCCGCACTTCTTTTTTAAATTGTCAAAAAACAAAAAAATGTGCGTTCGTGGCCACATTACCAAAACAAGAAATTCAGAATGAAAGCAGGGTAAAGTAAAGCCGCCATTTAATTTCGTGGCATTTAGTGCGAATATTTTGAGTATTTTGTATCATTATCTATATTGAACGAATACTTTAGTGATATCCGACCCAGTCTTATGAAAGAAATTTTTACAAACATTGCACTCTTTATTGTTTTTGCAGCTACCTTTTCAGGAACGGCCTGTACTGATACTCAGGACAATGTGGCCAACAGCAACATCGCAACATCTACAGCAAATAAAAATACATCTGACTCCGACTCCTCCAAAACCACTAACTTCCCCCCCCTTGCCTCCGGTCTCGCAAATGCTGAATTCGAGTTGCTTGATGGCACCAAATTTAAGATATCCGATCGCAAAGGCAAAGTGCTGATGCTCAACATTTGGGGCACATGGTGCGGGCCTTGCCGGGCCGAGATGCCGCATTTGATCGAGATGCAGGATAAGCACGGGCCGCAAGGTTTCGAGGTCATCGGCCTCAACATCGGCGATGGCGAAGGTACGCCTGAGACGGTCGAGCAGATCAAGACTTTTGCCGAGGAAATGAAACTGAATTACACACTCGCCCGCAGCCCCAATTCGGCGACGGCCCAATTTTATCAAATAACCAAGCAACAAGTCGTACCGCAGACTTTGCTCGTCGACCGCGAGGGCCGGCTCCGCGGCGTATTTATCGGCAGCGGTCAACGAATCTATGATTCGATGAAATCGAACGTCGATAAGACAATGAGCGAATAGTTCCGATTTTCATTTCCAGGTTAGAATTCCAAAATTACGTTTGGGGCTCCTAACCCCAGCCTTGGGACTAGTCACTTGAAACTGAAATCCCTGGTTCCACAAGTATTGTCTTAAAGCTCGCGAGACTGACCAGGCCTGGTGCCGAACGCTTTGGTTTATTGACAAATTTCTTTGACGTATAGTTGACCGCCGCCTTTGGTTTTTCGCGGGCGTCGCTATAAAAGGAGGCAAGTTGAGCGGCCTCGATCAGCGTTCGGACCGGAATTTCTTTGCGATTCGGATTGCGAATCACGACATGCGAGCCGGGATAATCGGCCGCATGCAGCCATAGATCGAGCGATTTTGCGATGCGAAATGTCAGATAATCATTGTCTTTTGCCTTTTTTCCCACCAAAATTTCAAAACCGTCGCTCGATACAAACTTCCTGGCTCCTTTAAATTCAACCGTCTTATCCTTTCGCTTCCCCTTTATCGGCTCAGGCTGTTTGGGCGGCAAAAAATCGGCCACCAACTGCTCGTCGCCAGCATCGATCGCGGCTTCGAGTCGAGTACGGCGATCTTCCAACTTTTCGATCTCCTCCTTTACGGTCTCGAGCCTTGTGGCGATGACCGCCGCACCATTGCGGGCCTTTGCGTAGCGTTTGAAAAACCCCTCGGCCGCTTCCGTCGGCGACTGATTCCTATCGACCTCGATGGCGATCTCAGTAAGATCCGGATCAAAATAATTAGTGACAAATACCTGATCGCCGTCGCGTCGGATATTCGATATATTAGCGAGTATTAGGTCACCAAATCGTTTCCACTCGGCGGCGTCGCCATGGCCTTTGAGATCTCCATCGAGGTTTTTTAATAGCTTGCGGCGTTTAGCAATCTCGCTGTTGATCTTTTTGCGGGCGGCATTTGAAAGCGAGGCAAAATCGCGTTCGGCGGTGCCTGAGCGTGCTTCATCATCGAGCACGTCAGACAAAGAGCGGCCATCGATCTCGCGGATGCCGTTATCCAAAACATCGTCATCGTGCGGTGCAATATAATTTTCGCCCGTCGCTTGGCCGCTCGCCGCCGTATCGCGGGCGGCAGCGACGATCGTTTGCCCACCTTCGATTATGAAGACGTTTGAGAGCTTGCCGCCCAGTTGTATCACGAGCGAGAGCAGTACCTGACCGCCACCCGCTGCGAGATCGAGCCTTAAAACCCTCGCATTTGGTTCTTTCCCAACCGCCGTGAGTTCCCTGCCCGACAAATGCTTTCTGAGCTGAATAACAAACGGTGACGTATGGGCCGAAGCCCTTTCGAGATCCTTAAGGCGGCGTCTGATCAGATAAGTTTTTCGTACTTTTGAATCAAAGTCCACAAACAGATAAGCACCATTATGCGGATAAAGATCAACCGCCAACGATGTTTTTGATAGAGGAAAAACCTTACCAAACCGCCGTCCTAAAAATGCGGTCTCAATCTCGCGTCGTACTTGTTCTATCTCGGCTTCGTTCACAACGTTAGTCTACGGTTTGAAAACAAATCGCGTCAAAGTGTTGCGGGTTACTTTGAATTTTAATTGATTTCAAATTAGTAGCCGAGGTGGACTCAGTTAGTCGTTGATTACCTAGTGATAGATAGTTGGGACACTTTAATTCATATGGAAAGCAGAATCCGGAAAAACATCTATTGCTGGTTTTTTAGGTACTTTTTGGGTATCGGGTTGTCCGGTGTCTCTGCTTGCCAATAGATGGACACGACCCACCAGCGTTTACCGTCATTTAATAATTGAAAGCTGTTGATACCGCGTAGAAAAGGTTGCTTATCGTCAGATTTGCGAAAGGCGTGGTAGGTCGAGAAAACCTGAGCGATATTGCCGTAAATATCGACCTTGCGGGCGAGTTCGCGTTCATGAAAACCATCTTTCATAAACATCGGTTCGGCACGTTTGATATATTCATCGGGCGAAACGGCGTTGGCCGCGGCCACCTTAGTTGTTGGATTCACCCCCGACGGTATCAAGCGGGCGTCTTTATGAAAAAGTGTACGGAACCGGTCCCAATCACGCGGTTTTCCGGCGTCGCCCGATATAACGTCATAAACGGCCTTCATGATCGAGTCGAGTGAGCCGACATCCTTTGGATCAGGTGCCTTCGGAGCTTGCGCGATGACGGTTTGGAGGGACAATAGGCTAAGGACAACTGTCAAGATCGTATTTTTCATATTCACATAATACGCATAAGGCGGCCGATAGTTTAACCATGCGATACAAATCTGAGAAAGTTTGTCGAATAGCTCCGAAAGGCGTTTTTTTGCTAATTGCGATAAAATAGTATTGATGACTGAAAAGGTACATATCACCGGCCTTAAGCGGGACGAGCTAGAGGAACTTGCCGCATCATTCGGCGAGCCGAAATATCGCGCCACACAGGTTTTTAAGGCAGTGCACCAGCGTCGTCTGCGTTCTTTTGATGAGATAACCGATCTGCCAAAAAAGTTTCGCGCGAGGCTTGATGAATCTGCCGTCCTATCGTGTCTGGATGTTGAGTCGCGTTACGTCTCGACCGACGGCACGCGTCGTTACTTGATGAAGACGACTGACGGTTTCCCGGTCGAGGCTGTCTTTATACCGAGTGAGAATCGAGACACGATCTGTTTTTCTTCGCAATCTGGCTGTCCGCTCAAATGTGATTTTTGCCTAACGGCAAAACTCGGCTTGCTGCGCAACCTGACCCCAGGCGAGATCGTCGAGCAGGTAATTATTGTCCTCAATGACGTTTACGGCATTCAGGGAGAGACACCGCACGGCACAAATCTGGTTGGAATGGGCGCCGGCGAGCCATTCCTTAATTTCGAAAATCTAATCACATCTCTTGAGATAATGTCGGAGGAAGACGGGCTGTTTATCGTTCCAAACCGGGTCACTATCTCGACCGCTGGCATCGTGCCAAAAATTTACGAGTTTGCAAAGCTCGATAATCGCCCACATCTTGCCATTTCTCTTTCGTCGGCAAAAGACGTGCTACGTGATAAGTTGATGCCAATAAACAAACGTTGGAATCTCGACGAACTGATGACGGCGGCCAAGGAATTTGAGGGCAGTTTGCGACGCGGCGAACGATTTACATTTGAATACGTGATGCTCGGAGGCTTCAACGATGCGGACTCAGACGCGATCGAACTCGCGAGCCTGCTCAACCGGTACCAGCTTACCCGTGTCAAGATTAACCTCATTCCGCACAACGGGGCTGAACAATTGGATTACCAGACATCCACGCCTGAACGTGTTGACAGATTTAAGGCGGTGCTCGAGTCGCGCGGGGTTTCGGCCTATATTCGCCAGCCTCGCGGTCGGGATATTTATGCAGCCTGCGGCCAGCTCGCAGCCAAAAGCACGCCTTTCAATAATCTGCCGGCAACACATAAAGCCGTTACTACTTAATTTTATGGAGCTTTTGATTCCCGGATTGATCCTTGTCGCGTTGATGGTCTATGCATCGACACGTATAAAAAAGACGGCTGCACTTGCATTTGAACTTGAGATGATCGAGACGGACGATTTCGTGATCGAAAAGCCGGAGGGATTTCTCAGCGTGATCAGCGGCAATCCGGAATTGGACTTTGAGGCATATTCGCGGGAATTTGGCGAGGATGACGCGACAGAAGTGAAACAAGCACGGGTTGAAGTACGCCTTCTTGAAAACACTCGTTTGGGTGACGCTGTTGCCCGAATAAAAAAATCGTCCAAGGTGATTTCCAACTTATCCGAAGTTATCGGCGATAGAAAATACAGTCTGATTGAGGCCGAAAGGGTAGAAAATGGAGTGGGAATGCTCGATTTTTACAAGCTGACTGAGGTCGGTCCGGCCGTGCGTCAGCTTAGGATAATTGCCCTGAATGAAACTAACATAGATATTGCACGTAAAATCGAAAAGATCGCCGCCAGCTTTTTGGTGAAATAAATACAACGGTTTATGCCATTTAATACATCAGGTAATAAATATGAAAAAATCAGTTCTCAGTATATTTAGTCTTGTTTTGTTTCTGATTACGGCCGGTATATTGACCGACGTCAGCGCTCAATCGGTAAGTGGTTCGATCGGTAACGGCACCGTTACCCGTGGCAAGGCGACCCGAGCGACGGTTGTTTTAAGCATTCCGGGCGGACTCCATGCAAATTCAAACCGGCCGGGCAGCGAATATGCGATCCCGACCACCGTCCAGGCAAATGCAAGAGGAGTTAGTGTCGGTCCTGTCCGCTATCCCCGCGGCCAAAACAAGAAATTCAGCTTTTCCGAAAGCACGATCAATGTGTATGTGGGGCGTCCGGCATTTAACTTTAATGTGACCGTACCGCCCGGATATCGCGGCAAAACTATCAAGGTCAACGTCGCCGTCCGTTATCAAGCCTGCAACGACGAAGTTTGCTATCCGCCAAAGACCAAACAGCTTACACTGACCGCCCGCGTCATCTAACGGCCGATGACCGACATCAGTCGGCCGGTTTTACCGTATTTACGTTTTTCCAGACGGTATGAAAAAAATAGATCGGGCCGCTCCATCGTGCAAAATGGAGCGGTGTAAATGTTTGCCTCATTAACTCCGCTATCGAGAAGTTGATCGCGGTTTGCCAGATGAAGATCGACAAATGCGTGGCCCTCGCGGGTCGGTGTAAAATATTTCCCGCTCCCGGTAAAATTTGCGGCAAACGCATCTATCACATCGCTGCCGATCTCGTAACTCGTACACAGCGCCGCCGGCCCGATGGCGGCAATTATATTAGTCGGATTTACGCCATAGTCTTTGTGCAGCTTTTCAACCGATTTCCTGACAATTGACTGCACCGTTCCGCGCCAACCGGCGTGGATTGCCGCGTAGGCACCGGTTGCCTGGTCGCCGAGTAAAACCGGTACGCAATCTGCTGTTTTGACGCCAACCAAAATGTCCGCCAGATTTGACACGATCGCGTCGGCCCGATCCTCAGAATTCTCTACATCCACAATTGTAGCGACAGTTTTTATTGCGTCGCCGTGGACTTGCCAGACGGTAGCGAGTTGGTATCTGCCATTAAAAACGGCGAGAAACCGGCGCCGGTTTTCGGCAATATTCGCGGCGATGTCGTCATCAAAACCCGCGAGACTGAGATCGGTGCCGGTCTCAGCACCTGAGAATGGCGACACGCCGCCTAGCCTGGTCGAAAAACCGTTGGTAAAACCGGCTGCTTGTAACGCGCGGCATACCAGCACCTTAACTCCATCGCGTTCTCGCCAAAAGAAGCCGCTTTCGGTTAAAATCTGAAGTTCGGA
The DNA here is from genome assembly GCA_038257355.1 of Pyrinomonadales bacterium. Lineage (GTDB taxonomy): Bacteria > Acidobacteriota > Blastocatellia > Pyrinomonadales > Pyrinomonadaceae > OLB17. The sequence goes on from JBBSJK010000005.1 coordinate 20,722, forward strand.
TTCGGATACTGACGACTGATCAGAGACGGCTGAAAACTGACGAATGATCTTATCCATTGGCATCGACATTATAGAAGTTTACCGCATACGCGAGACGCTGGCCCGGACCCCGCGTTTTGCGGCGCGTGTTTACACCCCCCGGGAACGTGCCTATTGCGAGAGCAAAGGCGTCGCCGCTCCGCAATCGTACGCCGCCCGGTTTGCCGCCAAAGAGGCGTTTCTCAAAGCCCTCAAAACCGGCTGGCGCGGCAAGATAACGTGGCTTGACATCGAGGTCATCTCGGACGCTGACGGTGTTCCAACACTCAATATCACTGGCGAAGCAGCACTGATACTAAAAGAACGCGGGGCCAACCGCGTTCACCTTTCAATCTCACACACCACCGACCACGCGATTGCCGAAGTTATTTTGGAAAAGAACTAGTAAGTGGATGGAGTAATGGGGATTTTACCCATTTGCTCTAATATTTTACGGGTTCAACGCTGGTGCTGGCTTTGGCTCGTCGAGTGATAAGAATACGACGGGTGCATCGTGATCGGAGACTCGTTCGGGCCGGGTTGGGTCGTTGGCCCATACCAGCGGAAAATCAGCTGAGATGCGGGCATATCCAAACTTCAGGAGACGTTCGCGTGTCGGTTTATTGACCAGAATATGATCGAGAGCCTGGGCAGAACCGTCGAATACGTATGAGTATCGGTTTTTCGCATCGATATAGTCAATTAAATTAACCAATCCGGTCGTGAAAATACTCTTAGACGGCGTCAGTACGGTTGGCTCTGGCTTGCCCTTTAAGATTCCGACCAGATCATTATAACCATCGTTAAACTGAAAGGCGTTGAGGTCACCGGTCACCATAATGCGCTCGGCAGGACTCGCTTTTTGGCGTTCCTGGACAAAATTTGCCAGCCATTCGGCTTCGAGTCGTCGTTTGTTACGGACGCGGTCGCCGGTCTTTTCGTCATCGATGCCGTTATATGATTTAAAATGATTTACGATCACGGTAAAGGCCAGCGGCTGTGGCGATTTTGCATCTATCACCTCGGCCCGAAGCAAAAGCGGCGGGCGGTCAAATAGAAACTGACCCGCGGCACCGGGAAAATCCAGCTTGACGTCTTTGGCCAGTTGTTTGACCTCGACGACCTTGATTTTGGTCGATTTGACCAGATAGCCGACGTTGATGCCGCGGATGTCGTTGCCATCGACGAGATATGCCATATATTTCGGATTAGGCTGGTTTGCGGCCGCCGCATCGGCATTTACTCTATCTGCGAGCCTTTGCAGGGCCTTGAGATTTTCGACCTCTACTATTCCCAGAACATCAGGCAGCGAAAGCACGTTGCGAATAGCCAGAGAAGTTTTGGCCAGGCGTTTTTCAAAAACATCTTTAGGCGTGACCGCCTCTCGCTGGACCCGGCTCGAATTGACCTCGTCATCAAAGAAATTCTCGATATTAAAGGCGCCGACCGTCGTTTCTCTCTCACCAGCCGGGCTGAGCGGGATGTAGCCTCTGATATTCTCGGCCTTTGGCGAGGTGGCGGCGTCTACATATAGTGTGTAGGACTTCCGCGAATAATCGACCACACCGGTCAGGTCATTGATAGTTGCACCGGTTGGGACGTCCATATTCTGCGACCCGGTTTGCTGGCCGCTGTCGATGCGGAGCATCTCGGGGTTCATATCAAAGGCGGGAATTGTTGCCGGCAGCTTATCAACGAGCATCGACAAAACGCTGATGCCCGGCTCGCGAAAAGGACGCGGCAAGCTTTGCAACGTTGCATAAAAGACGCCGTTCGACGTGGCCAACCCTGTTTTTGCATTTTTATAACCGCTCGTCGGAGCAACGACGGTAAAATCACCGCTGACACGCATCCCTTCAAAACGTTCCATCTGATCTATCCGGCCTTTGGGATCCAGCTCGGCGGCCGTCAACCGGACCGGAGCGGGGAGCGGATTACCTTTTGACAGGACTTTTACCGTTGGTCGGGTGATCTCGGTAATGCTCAAAAAGAATCTTTCATTTCGCGGGCGAAATTCAATAACGCTTCCGTCAACCTGCACCATATCGCCGATAGCCACCGACCCGACACTGTTTTCGCCGTAGATATAGAGGCCCTCGGATGTTTTCGGATCATTATCGATCAGTGCGTCAGGCGTTTGAATAAAAAAACCCTTGCTCAGAATCGCCGTCACCACACCGGAAACCCGCACAGTTTGCTTATCAACCGGCGACACACCGCGATCGCCCTGTATCTGTGCGATCGTATATTCCTTTTGTGCAAAAAGCGAAAAAGTGCCAGCCAAAATAATGACCGCGCTGGCAAGAAAATGAAGACGCTTTAAATTTTTTTTAATCATAAACAACTTCCTCACGAAGGGTTTAAATTCGTACTTTATAGTGACGAATTGATTCGTTTCAGAGTATGTCTGATTAGTCACTCTTTCGCCGCGAAGAGGCCGAAAAGTGGCTTTTCAGAAATCCTCCTATTAACTCTGTCCCTTGCAGGAACTAAAACGTATCCCGTTTTCTCTCAATAAGCTCCTGAGTATTCTTAGGTATATTCGAAAAAAAATTGTATCCGGTCAAATACTCCACCGCATCGACCGTTACGCGGAAATCGCGCCACGGGGTATTTCGGTTAAATGCCCGGTTTGGCACAATGATGCCAAAAACCCTGGTTGAGCGGGTGACCCGCTGTAGATCGTTTGAGCCGTTTGGCAAAATTAGTACGACTTTCCATGTCACATCGGGAATTACGACGCGATTTTGCTGCGTGGCCCCGATCGTACCAATATTTCCGGCACCGCCCGACATAATGTAGATCTCGTTACCCTGCGAAGCTATCGTCCGGCAATATGACTCAAACTCCTCCCACGGTCCCTGATTGTTGTCCGGATGCTGCGGCACCATATTTGTCATCAGAAACGTGGCCGAATTATTAGGAATAGTGTTTGTCCTGTCACCGGACGGGACCATGTGGCCGCGGTCATAGACCGGTTCCGAATAGTCCTCGGGTATCACCTGATACCAGCCCGCTGGTAATGTCGTGTCAGGTCTAAAATCGTCCTGCCGCCCCGCCCCGCCGATCCAACTGCTGTCGAGACGCCAGGCCGACCAGTTAGGTAAAGCTTTTTGCCGGTTGTACGAGAGCGTGTACTGCGGCTTTTGCATCAGATAATTATTCTCATTGGCGACATCGCCGGTCGCATTGCTCGGATTGCCAAAAAGCAGCGGGTCCTCGTTTGGCAGCGGAGCATTGATTGTAATGCTCTGGTTAAGGTTGACCGTCCGCCCCTGCGCATCAGATGCGATGGCGGTGACGCTTCTTGTGCTGCCCGGTGTTCCAGCAGGAATTGTCACGCTGTACGAAAAAACATTATCACCGGCAGTTACGTCCCCATTTGTCCCGTCGTCAAAAAAAGGCTGCGAGGCCTGGCCAAATACATCTGACAGGTTGCCAAACACTGTAATCCCTGTGCTCGGCGGGGTGGTCGCCGGTTTCACGGTCACTGTAAAAAGTGTGCTGCCAGGCGGCGTGACTGTTGTCGGGTTGGCATTCATCGCTGCAAAAAGCGTTGTACCGCCGCCGCTGCACGCTACCGATGCTGTTGAGGTGTTTCGCGGAGCAAACGGCGAGAGTGTCGCAAAATCGACAGCGTTATTGTCAGTGTCCTGACACCCATCCTGGTTGCGGGCCTTGCTGTTGCCACTGCCAGGGGCCATCGTCCGTGTGCCTTCGACAAAGATATTTGATCCGCTGCCCCATCCGACGGCATCGATGACCGCTCCCGTATTCATCGCGCCCTGCCGTATAGCCAAACCGCCATTTGTCGCCGACATCGAGCAGAAACATACGGAAGGATTGTATGTTATATCCGGTGTCGCCGCTCCAGAATAGGATGTGGATGCTACAAGATAATACTGGCCTGGTTGCAATAACGTCGGTGTTGACCAGACGGCAAACGGCCCAACATCGTTCGAGCCGTTTTGTGAACGGTAAACTAGCAGGTAACCGTTGAGATCGACGGCCGACGCACCCGAATTATGAATCTCGACAAATTCGTCGTTTGCGTTTGACGATGTGCCAGGCTGAAATTGGCTGATCATCAGATTCGGCGACACAAACGGAGCTACGGCCATCGGCACTTCGACCTTTGCCTGTGCCCCGTTGCCAACCACAAACCATGCAGAAAACAGCGTCAAAACCACAACACTAAAATAAAACTTCTTCATTAAAACCTTTTTCCTGCGACAAAACCCGAGACGTGCATATAGAGGGCAAATACAATTTTACCCCATTTGGATGCTGAAACGAACTTGAAAAGCTGTATTGAAAAGCTTGTGATTTTGTCCAAATCTGCTGGTGACGGGAAGTTTAAATGTTTCTTTGTGACCTTGCGGGTTTCGCTTTGTGGCAGGGTTTTCACTTTATCTTGACGAGCATATCAATCTGAAATCTCAAATCTTAAATCATGCCATTGGGACTGTCTTTTTTGGCTATAACACCTTTGACCAAACTGCCTTTTAACTGTACCAAACAGGGTAGAATCGTCCCTTGTGAACATATTATGATGTACCATTCAGGGATAAATTTTGATTGTGAAACTAGCAGCGGCAGTATCGGAACCGCAGTATTTATCGAGTTTTAGTGGCGGGGGCTGGGTAAAATGTGGCACGTGCCACATTTAAAACCCGGTTTCAGAAGGCGAAAATCGAGCAAATTTAAAAGCGCAAAAAAAATCACCCCTAAAAACTACACATCAGAGGCAAATTTGATTATCCCGCTGCCAAATTACTGACTTCCTCTTTCAAGGCACGCTTAAAGATCTTGCCGGTGTTGCCGACCGGGAGCTCGGGACGGAATTCGACGTGGCGTGGATATTTGTTGGCGGCGATCTGTGTTCTGCACCATTCGACAAATTCCTCGCGGGTCAATTCATGGCCTGATTTGAGAACTACGAATGCCTTGACCTCTTCGCCGAGCCGGTCGTCCGGCACACCGATTACCGCACAGAGCGAGATGGCGGGATGCGTAATAATGACCTCTTCGAGCTGTCGCGGATAAATGTTGTAACCACCCCGCAGGATCATATCCTTCTTACGGTCGACGATCGAGATATAACCTTCCTCGTCCTGAATCCCGACGTCGCCGGTGTGAAACCAACCGTTACGAAAAGCCTCGGCGGTCGCCTCGGGGCGTTTGAAATAACCTTTCATTACGTTTGTGCCGCGAATGACGATCTCGCCCCGCTCCCCGCGAGGCACTTCGTTGTCGTCGTCGTCAAAACATCTGACATCAACGCCAAAGATCGGCTGGCCGACCGTTCCAGGCTTTGAGGGCCTTTCGAAATGATTAAATGTAGCTAGCGGCGATGTTTCCGACAGGCCGTAGCCCTCCATAACGCGGACATTAAATCTTTCCTGAAACTCGCGCATGACCTCGACCGGCATCGGAGCTCCGCCGGATGAGCAAACCTTCATATTATCCGCTATATGGCTGATGTCGTAACCGTTTTCATCGACATATTTTAAAAGAGCCCAGTACATCGTCGGTACGCCGACCCAGAAATTCACCTTCTCTTTTACCATCGTGTCGAGGGTCTGTTTTGGATCAAAACGCGGAAGCAGCACGACCCGGTTTCCACCATAGAGATTCGAATTCATCTGTACCGTCTGTCCGGTCGTGTGAAACAGCGGCAGCGTGATAAGACAGGTCTTTTGCTCGCCGCCGGTAAAATCGAGCACCGGCAGGTGAATGCTGTACGTTGTGACGACATTCGACCACAGATTGAGGTGTGTTAGCTCGGCGCCCTTTGGCTGGCCGGTTGTGCCTGACGTATAAAGGATCGCACACGTATCGTCAGGACTGGTCGGATATATCTCAAAATGCTCCGATTTATCAAAGCTGAGCTGTATTAGCGTCTTGTGCTCCGGCGACGGCGACGGCCCCATCATATCGGCCGTCAATACAACCAGATGTTCGCACGTTTCGACCTTGTCAAACGCCGCTTTGGTCGATTGCAGCATTGGCAGCTCAGGCGTGCCTTCGAATACGAAGACCGCTTTCGCCTCGGAATCACGCAAGTGATATTCGATCTCGGGCGGTGTAAACAGCACACAAATCGGCACGACGGCCGCCCCGGCTTTCATAATGGCGTAATAGACGATCGGGAAATACGGCACATTGACACAGTTGAGTGCGACTTTGTCGCCGTGGCCGATGCCCATCTCGACGATGGCATTGGCGACGCGGTTAGATAATTTGTCGAGTTCGCCGTATGTCAGACGAACATTATCCCAGACAATCGCCTCTTTTTGAGGCGCGAGGCGGGCGTGATGCGAGATGATCGACGCCAGATTGAGTACTGTGGCGGTGCCATTCATAATTTTTTTGTTGTGGATCAGACGGAACGGGCTAATTATACAACACTTTTAGACATAAAATTTATTCTATCTGTAGATGAGATTTCAGAGCTAATTTTTTGAATGGAATGGACACGCCACTCATCATGCTGCTGCGGAAAATCATTACGAAAATGCCCGCCACGCGACTCTTCGCGCCAGAGGGCGGCGTCGGCCACGAGCTTAGCAAGTGTCACAAAATTTCGCGATGATGTACTCAGATTACCCGCCGCGATCTGGTCAAATTCCTTAATAGCACGCCGCAATGAATCGCGGTTACGCAGAATCCCAACCCGCTCCCACATCACGCGTTTGATACGTTTTTTGACGGCTGTCGCGATTCCAGATTCTACATTTCCGGCCTCGGTATGCTGATTGTCTAATTTGAAATTCGTAATTTGAAATTTGAAATTGTCTTCCGCTGCCGCCTCGCCCGCCCTGGCCCCAAAGACTAGACCTTCGAGCAGGGAATTTGACGCCAGCCGGTTAGCCCCGTGGACCCCGGTACACGTTACCTCTCCCGCCGCATAAAACCCCGGCACCGTGGAACGGCCCCACAGATCAGTGCGAATGCCACCCATGCAGTAATGTGACGCGGGCGAGACGGGTAGCATATCCTTGGCGATGTCGAGACCGTAAAACTTGCACGTTTCGTGAATTTTGGGGAAGCGTTGTTTGAGAAAATCCTCGTCGAATGCGGTCATATCGAGGTAGACTTTTCTAGTACCGGTGCGGCGCATCTCAGCGACGATCGAGCGAGAGACGATGTCGCGCGGGGCGAGTTCGAGGCGTTCGTCATAGCGCGGCATAAACCTTTCGCCGTATTTGTTTTTTAGGACGCCGCCCTCGCCTCGCATTGCTTCCGATAGTAGAAATCGCGGGGCTTTTTCGACGCTTAAAGCCGTCGGATGAAACTGAATAAATTCCATATCCGCCATCTCGGCCCCGGCAAAATAAGCCATCGCCATTCCGTCGCCGGTCGCGACCAGCGGATTGGTGGTGTGCAGATAAAGCTGGCCGGCACCGCCCGTGCACATTATCACCGCCTTTGCATAAATCTCTCGCGGTGCCCGCAGAACGGGATCGAGAAATCTGACACCGATGCAGCGGCCGTCGCTGACAATCAGGCTCTCGGTGTTGGCAAAGGGCGTGAGATTTATCGACTTTTCTTGACCCGCACGGGCAATCAATGCCCTAACAAATTCCGAACCGGTCGAATCGCCGTGAGCATGCAAAATCCTCCTCCGCGAATGCGCGGCTTCTTGTGTAAAAACGAGATTGCCGCCCTCGCGGTCAAACTCCGTACCCCATTCGATAAGCTGCTTTATGTATCTTGTGCCCTCAGTAACCAGTGTTTCGACGGCCGGCGGGTCAGAAAGCCCAGCCCCGGCGACAAGCGTATCACCCTCATGCAGCTCGGCGTTATCGTCGTCGGAAAGAACAACAGCAACGCCTCCCTGAGCGTACTCTGTGTTCGATTCGCTCGCTTTGTCCTTGGTGAGAACTGTTACATTTGCACCGCTTTTGGCAAGTTCTATTGCAGCGCGCAAACCCGCTACGCCACTGCCGATAACGATAAAATCCGTCTCCAAAGCCATTAACAACAAACTTTAGCAGAATCGCCCGGTTAAAAGACAGTCAGCAAGAAGCGACTTTATAAAATGTTAAAAAAAATATTAGCCTGATTTCAAGGCGCAAGCAGTAGCTTCAATTGTTACTCTTATAGGAATGAAAAGCACTCTGGTAGAGTCGATCCATCGACTCTACCAGAGTGCTTTTTTGAATTATGAAAATTCTAAAAAGAGACAGCCACGAATTCAATAATAAGAATAAATATTCAGGCTTTAGTGGCTATTCCCGCAATTTACGGAATCTTCAATTCCTGGCCCGGATAGATTTTGTCCGGGTGGTTGAGGGTGTCGCGGTTGGCATCCCAGATGGCTTTCCATTGGATGCCGTATTTACTGGCGATCTTGCTCAATGAGTCACCTGATTCGACGGTGTAGGTGTTGGCTCCTCCACCGGCTTCGCCAGTTCCGGTACTGATGTTGAGGATAAGATCGCTCGATCGAAAGTCGGGATCGAGGCGCTCATATTCCGCCCAAAGCTCGGCCTTTGCCTCGTCGCTCGGAGCGATCCCCGTGACATGTAGAACTCCATCGCCCTCGCTCAACTCATAGGTCGTACCATTTGAATTGGCGAGTTCAAGAAGTGATTGATATTTTTCTTGTGACATAATTTCCTCCCTTTTCGCGGCCTATTTATTGAGATTATTAATAACCTTACCTACTTTTGCTTCGTTTGCGATCTGCATTACTTCGACAACCCTTGCCTTGTCGACGGTGCCGGTCAAAGTAACTTCACCATTAGCGACGGTTACGGTCACGCCTGTGATGCCTTTCTGCTTAAAGCTTTCGTTGATCCTGCCTTCAGACATCTTATCCGGCGATACTGGTGGAGGTGTCGGCAGTGGTTTGGTTGTGGTGTTGTCGGTTACGGACTTGATGCCCTCGACCGCTCTAACCGAAGCAGCGGCCTGGCTCTTGACTGTAATGTTTGCAACTTCGCCGGTCAAGGTTGCAACGCCGTCATTGACGGCAACGGTAACGCCTGTAACTTTATCAGCTGTAAGCTTGTCTGCTGCGGCCTTTTGCAGGTCGGCGTCGCTCTTACCACAAGCCATCATAAACAGCGCAAAGGCTAAAGTTAGGACTGTAAGAAATTTAACTTTCATTTTTCCTCCAGAAAATCGGATTAATATTTTGAATTCCAGCAAGCATCGGTTTGCTGACATTTAACTCTAAGAAATAATTCCTACTCCAACTTCGGGGCAGGACTAAATTAAGTCAGTGAAATAATATTGATTTAAATCGATAATTTACGCAATAAGAGAAAGCAAATTAGGAAAAAATTTCGTCTGCGATGTTTTTAGCCACATCATGTGAGGTAAAGCCGGGCCGGACGATAAAATGCCAATCGGCAAGGCAATAAACCTTTTGCCTCTCCTCGAATAATTTCCGTGCGCTCTGCTTATCGCGGGCGAGCGGGCGCTCCTTTCGCGAGAAGGCGATATTGAGCCAGCAATGCTCAAATGTCGACTCGAGCCAGACGCTCGTAAATCCATGTGACTTCAACAGTTCGCGGTTTATAGGCATAGTCCACGTCCCGCCGCCGAGCGAGAGTATGCGTGAGTTCGATTCGTCTAAGACCTGCTTGAGATACATCGTTTCCAGATCGCGATATTGCTGGACACCGTCGCCATCGATGATTTCGACGACCTTACGGTTTTCATTAGTCTCTATGACGTGATCGAGATCGACGCGTCGGCATTTCAGCATTTGCGCCAGATGGCGGGCGACACTCGATTTGCCTACGCCCATAAAACCCGTTAATGCTATGCGAATATCTTTGTTCATCAATAAAAATGCGGGCCGGGCATCGCGGCCCTTGTATTAGCTATATTACTGGATTACTGGCGGGCAGGATCTCCGAGCTCAGGTTTTACGACAGAGGCAAGCGTGTCGTAAAAACCGGGGAATGAAACATCAGCGCATCCAGCCCCGTCAATTATGGTGTCACCCTCAGCAAAAAGGCCAGCAATGGCAAACGCCATGGCGATGCGGTGGTCGCCGTACGAATCGATCGCGGTACCTTTCAGCTCAGATCGCTCGACTTTTAAGCCGTCCGGAAACTCCGTTACCGTCGCTCCCATACGCTTTAGATTATCGACAACTGCAGATATCCGGTCAGATTCCTTTACTCGCAATTCGGCGGCGTCGCGAATCTCAATACCACCCGCCAACTGAGTTCCAAGTATAGCGAGGACCGGGATCTCATCAATTAAATTGGCGATAACCTCGCCATCTAAAATATGTGAGGCGGAGTTTGGCGCAAAACCACTGCGTAGTCTCAGCTCAGCAACCGGTTCATTGCAAAGTTCAGTGGGGGAGATTAGCTCAATATTGGCGCCGAGATTTTGCATTACATCGAGAATCGCACGGCGTGAGGGGTTGAGTCCGACATTTGGCATTGTGATGTCTGAGCCTTCTAAACAAGCTGCGGCAACCATAAAGAATGCGGCCGACGAAATGTCTGACGGAACGACGAGGTCGCGCGCTGTAAGTTTCGCGTCACCCGATACTGAGATTTTTGCGCGGTTCTCTTCTTTCGTAATCTGCACTTCCACACCAAACCATTTGAGCATTCGCTCAGTATGGTCACGTGTTTGAACTGGTTCGATGATAGTTGTAAGACCATCAGAATTAAGACCGGCGAGCAGGATACATGATTTTATCTGGGCGGATGCGACTGGCGGCTGATATTCTATTGAACGGAGCGGCCGGTGACCGTTAATCGTGAGCGGGGCCTTGCCCTCGTCGGAGCAAATCACAGATCCCATCCTGCCGAGTGGCTCGATCACTCGTTTCATCGGACGGCTTTGCAGCGATTTGTCACCGACCAGCACCGACTCAAAATCTTGGCCGGCCAGAACCCCCGACAACAGCCGCATCGTGGTCCCGCTGTTGCCGCAATCGAGCGGTGCGGTCGGCTTCATAAAGCCATTTTTGCCGACGCCGGCGATGACAACTGTGTTGCCATCACGACGGATATTTACTCCCATAGCCTCAATACAAGTAAGTGTTGAGGCACAATCCGCGCTGGTTGCAAAATTCTCGATATAGGTTGTGCCGTCGGCCATCGCGGCTATCATTGCCGAGCGATGCGATATTGATTTATCGCCCGGCAGCAGAACGGTGCCGTGTATGGAATATGCTCGGCTGATCTTCATATTTAACATTTTAGACCGAATCCGCTAGGTTTGTCTTGACAGCAACTGTGCTAAACCGATAACTTACAAAACATAATCTTTGTCTATTATGCGTGAAATAGAATTGCCAAGCCGAATCGAATCAGTCGAAGAAGCGGCAGTAATGGCCGACGAATTTGCAAAAAGCTGCGGTTTTGGCGATGAAGTGGGCTTTGCCATCGATCTTGCGATTCGCGAGTCGGTTGCCAATGCTGTTAAGCATGGCAACAAATTTGACGAATCAAAAAAGGTCGAGCTGACATTTGCCGACAAGCCCGAGGGCTTTGAGATCACGGTCCGGGATTATGGTTCCGGATTTGCTGTCGAGGACATTCCCGATCCGACAAATCCGGAAAACCTGCTTAAAACAAACGGCCGCGGCATATTATTTATTCGCTCGTTTATGGACGAGGTCGAATGGGACAACCCGCCAGGCGGCGGGCTGATTGTGAGAATGTTGAAGAAACGGAATGAGTAAACGGAGGATGGGAAATGGAAAACTTAAAATAGAGAACGGAGAAAGCTGAAATCTCGTGTGCCTTTCAATTTTTTGTTTTCCGTTTTCAATTTTCCAATGTTTAGGCTAAGATTGGCTAACGCAATTTAATTAACGTAAAACGAGGAGAAAAAATGGCTGATATTACGATAACTGAACGCCAGGCGGGCGATGTTACTATTCTTGATTTGGTTGGTAAGGTGACGATCGGTGAAGGCAGTATTGCATTGCGGACGACGATCCGCCGTCTGCTTGGCGAAGGCAAAAACAAGATTCTGCTCAATTTGGGCGGCGTCGGTTACATCGATTCGAGCGGCATAGGCGAACTGGTTTCTAGCTTTACGGCTGTAAAGAAAGAAGGCGGCACGTTGAAACTTTTGAGCTTGACGCAAAAGATTCAGGATCTACTCGCGATCACTAAACTTTTGACTGTCTTCGATACGTTTGATGACGAGGCTTCGGCATTAAGTAGCTATAACTAAAGCGGTGTTTGCAGCATAGCTAAAATTTAGATTGGGATAAAGGAATAGTTGTTATTTCCTTTATCCTTTTCTAATTTTTCCGTTTAAATACATCCTTGCGCGTCCGGGTTTCATCTTTTCATTGATATCATTTGGAGATACAGGTAATAATGCGTTTAATTTTTGCTTTCTTAGTATTTTCGCTCTTTGCGTTCAATGTCAACGGGCAAGTTGTACCGGCCGGTTTTGACCTTTTGAACTACGGTGTCCGTATCGAGCCCGATAAACGTCTTATCGTTGTTTTGGCGGCGCTCGAAATGGCACAAAGCAAGAATGCCGCCGGTACAGACGAAAAGCTCATCAATACGCCGCTCTCGGACACGAGCCTAAAATTTCGCCAGCAGCTTATGCTGGATAATGCCAATTTGCCCGACGACCTTCGTCGCCGAATTTCTCTTTTTGTCACACAGTACAAAAAAAGCCGCCCTACCGCCACCGACGCCGAGTTAATCGCCCCGTTTATCTCGATGGCATACACATTGACACCTGTGCCGGAACTTAGCGACCCTGTTATCACCAATGATCTGCCAGGCAATTTGCTCGATGTGCTCGATTTTGCACCGCTCGTCCGAGAGTTTTACCGCCGTTCGGCCATTAGCTCAAAGCTCGACGATTACACGAAAGATTACCGTACCGCATCTGATACAGTGCTCAAAAGCTCAGCCCGCGAGATGGTCAGCGAGCTACTAGGCTATCTGCATACACGGCCACGTCTGACTTTTACCGAAAGGGTGACGACGCAAACACAAAAGGGCAAGGGTAAGGGCAGTTCGTTGCAAAAGGTAGAAATACGGCAACACGAACGGCGGTTTTTTCTTGTACCCGAGAAGCTGGCTGCTAAAGATAATGTCATTTTTTTGAATATTCGCGACGATTATTTTGTTATCTTGCCGCCGGATACGGATTTGAGTTTTTCGGAGGTCCGCCGGGCATTTCTTCAATTTGTCATCGATCCGCTTGTACTGAGCAATTCGAAAGAACTGTCACTGGTTCGCGATTGGGTCAAACCGCTGCTCGACGAACGCCGTAAGACCGATCCGACGATCACGCCCGACGTTTATCTAGCGGTGACGAGATCGCTGGTCGCCGCCGCCGACGTGCGTCAGTCGGAGTATGTCCGTTTTCGAATCGCGACCGAACAGGCTCGGCAAAAAATCACGGGGCTGGAAACGGTTGAAGAAAAGAAAGCCTTTGCAGCCGAACTCGAAAAATATAAACAATCCCTCTCAGATGAATCAGCTTTGCAGCTTTACGAGGATTACGAAAAAGGCTCGGTACTCGCTTTTTATTTTGCCGAGCAGTTAAAAGGCATCGAAGATTCTGGCTTTGATATTGGCTCATCTCTTCGCGAGATGCTTGCTTCTTTTGATCCGCTTAAGGAAACCCGTCGCATTGCCGGTACAGCCGAAGCCCGCAAACGAGCCCTTGCCGCACGCGAGACCCGTAAAACGAAACCTGAATCCAATACTTTTCTCGCTGAAAACCCTGTCACAACCCGCTTGCTTGAAATTCAAAAGGCGATCGACATCAAAGATTATGCCAGGGCCAGCAACGATCTTAAGCAACTTTTAATTCAAAACCCTGCTGAACCGAGAATCTATTTTAATCTCGGCCGCGTTTCCGGACTCGAGGCGGTTGGGATCGAGGATCCCGAACTTCAAACAAAAAAACTGGTGGATGCAAAAACGGCATATACCAACGTCCTCAAAAACGCGACCGTAAATACCGACCGGGCATTGCTGTCACTCACTTACGTCGCTTTGGGTAGAATCTACGAATTCGATAATAATAATGAATATGCGGTAAAACTCTACGACGAGGCAATAAAGCTGCATGACGTACGCGGCGGCGGATTTAAGGATGCAATGGACGCAAAAGCCCGTCTTCTCAAGCCTTAACTGTTCTAATTCAGCTTTAGACGCCTTCTAACGCATGATGCCAACCTCGAGGCGCGACTCCAAGTCCAAAGTCTGATAACGTTAGCTGATGTCAACAAAAGACTTTAGAAGCGGTTTTGTCGCGCTGATTGGCCGGCCTAACGCCGGAAAATCAACTTTGCTAAACCGCCTCGTCGGCGAAAAGATTGCGGCTGTCTCTAACAAGCCTCAAACCACACGTCACCGCATACAGGGGATCGTTACCCGCGACGACGGGCAAATCGTGTTTGTAGATACACCCGGGGTACATAAACCCGGACATCTTCTAAACAGGCGTATGATGGCGGCCGTTCATGACGCTATCCTCTCGGTCGATCTGCTCGTGCTTATGCGTGACGCCAGCGTCTCGACCGGCAACGGCGACCGATTTGTCCTCGATCTAGTAAAACAAGCCGAAAAGAAAGCAATCCTCGTTCTCAATAAGATCGATAAGATAAGGGAAAAAGGCGATCTTTTACCATTGATAGAGCTGTATTCTAACGAATTTGATTTTGCAGAGATCGTCCCGGTGTCGGCGTTAAAAGGCAACGCAATAGACAACCTTGTCAACCAGATCCTCAAACACCTGCCAGTCGGTGATCCGATCTTTTCTGACGACGAAATGACCGATCAGCCGGTGCGGAGCATCGTTGCGGAGATGGTCCGCGAAAAGATTCTAATGTCCACCGGCGAGGAAATACCGTATGTCACAGCGGTCGTGACGGAGGTTTTTGATGAAAGCGACCCAATTCTGACAACCATATTTTGTGCGATCTATGTCGAGCGTTCGTCACAGAAAAAGATAGTGATCGGCAAAATGGGCGCCCGAATTAAGGACATCGGCACAAAGGCGAGGGTTGATATTGAAAAACTGATTGGAAAAAAGGTGTTTCTAAAACTCTTTGTCAAAGTCGTCGAAGACTGGCGAAACCGCGAACGTGACCTTGATGATATCGGGATCAGGGAATGAAGAAGTGAGCAGTAAGCAGCATAATGAGATTTGGCGAAGTGTACACACCAACTCTAGTCTTGCAGAGGCCCCAAGATATGATCAATGGACATTTCGGTCAAATCACTATTTTAGCAAATTAGCAATTTACAAAACCGAGTGCGTAAAACACTAGCAAAAAGATGACAATTGTCGAAAGACACCCGCCACCCAATTTCCATGCCGCTACACCGGCGATAATTCCTCTTAACGGTCCTTGCATTTTAATTCCCCCTGGTTCGATTAAACTTTTTTCATTGTACACTAAATTTTTTTGATAGGCGGATTTGACCGGAAATTAGCGCAATGCTTTAGTTATCAACAATGGAAAATTGGTATGCAACAGAAGTAACTGTCGAATCAGGGGCGGTCGAGGCGGTCGAGTTTGCCTTTAATGAAACAGGTGCTGTAGGTACAGAGATCAATCTCTTAGGATTACGCGAGCCACAAGCTCAAACTGTTGTGATCGGCTATTCTGACGAAATACCGGACGAAGATAATTTAAGATCTCAAATCCTAAAATGCTTGAGAATATTCGGTTATGGCCACACTGCACTAAAAAAACTTGAATCGCACCGGGTTGTAAACCGCGACTGGCTAGCGGAGTGGAAAAAGCATTGGAAAGCCACCGAGGTCGGCAAATTTATCATCGCCCCGCCTTGGGAAAATATCACAAACACCGACAAGATCGTAATACACATCGAGCCAAACATGGCGTTTGGAACCGGAACACACGAGACGACGCAGCTTTGCTTGCAAAAGATAGGCAATAGCTTTGAGAGCGGTCAAACATTTCTTGACGTAGGGACAGGGACCGGAATTCTGGCAATCGCTGTGGCAAAGTTATCCTCAGAGGACATCGAAGCGATCAAAAAAGAAAATAATGATATCTCCTTGCCCTCTGTAGCTAAAATCTTCGCCTGCGACACGGACGAAGGTTCAGTTAAGATCGCGAGAGTAAATGGGGCGCTCAACGGTGTCGGCGATCTGATCGAATTTGCGGATGGCCCGATCGATGCTGGGACACCTGTTTTCGATTTTGTCTGTGCAAATCTGACCATCGACGTGATCGTGCCGATCCTGCCGTTGTTGACAGACAAATTTAGAAAAACGCTTTTGCTCTCCGGAATTCTCGTCCCTCAGAGAAGCATCATAGAAAAGGAACTCAAGAAATTACAAATTTCAAATTTCAAATTTGAAACCGCCGGTGAATGGATCTCGGTGATTATCACAAGAGATTGTTAGTCCAAAGTCCAAAGATAGTTGCGTTAAAAATCTTGCTCAGGTTTTTGCGGCGGCCTGGCAAATGGGATATCTCCGTCGTCGGTGATTGTCAAAAGCGGGGTGCGGGGTTTTGGTTTAGCCCGCGGTGCGGCGGATTTTAAGATCGGCGGGCCTTTTGGCAAGGTTAATGTTCGTGGGGAAAGAGATTCTGTGCGTTTTAGCATTGTGCCACCGCGGCCGGCGACCCATACGCGATTGCCGCCGCGATAGACGATTGCCTGTAGGACTTTGCTGGTAATGCTGGGCTGTAGTTCCCAGGTTTTTCCACCATCCTCGGTTATTAAAACCGTTCCCAGCTCCCCGACTGCGATTGCCGCAGACGGGCCAAAAGCTTGCATCGCAAATAGGCTAAACCTTGACGCCGATTCCTGGTCCTGCCAGCTCAACCCGCCGTCGGTCGTGCGAAGCGTGATGCCCGCCGAGCCGACGGCGAATCCATTTTTGTTGTCATAAAAGCTAAGTGAATAGAGATTCTCGTTGACGTTTGTTACTATCTTCGACCAGGTAACGGCGCCGTCTGTAGTCCGTAAGATCGTGCCGCGGGCACCGACCACGACACCTGTTTTGTCATCAAAAAACTTAACATCCTCGAGCCATAAACGAGTGCCGGAATCAAATTGTTGCCAATAGGCCCCGGCCGAATCGGTTCGCAGGATAATACCATTTGCACCGACGGCAAAACCGATCTTGTCCGAGACAAAATTAACCGAGAGTAGGTCGTCGGTCACGTTCGAAATCCCCTTACCCCAGCTTGCACCGCCGTTAATTGTCCGCAGGACAGTACCCTCTTCGCCGACGACCCATCCGCGCTGGCCGTCAAAAAAGAAGGTGGAAGTAAGATTAACCTGAGTGTTTGAAAAAACAGAGAACCACACACGGCCGGCGTCGTTGGTGAGCCATATTTTGCCGCGTGAACCGACGGCGACGCCGATCTCGTTATTTAGAAATATCAGATCGTTGACATCTTCGCGGCCGCCTTCGCTGAGACGCTGCCAGCTAAATCCGCCGTCGTCGGTGCGTAGTATCAACCCATTTTCGCCGACCGCCCAGCCGGTAAATTGATCGGCGAAGTTAACGGAAACAAGCTTAGGATTTGTCCGGACGTTGAACGGCAGCCATGTTCGCCCACCGTCACCGGTGAGCCAAACTATGCCGTTCCCATCGGTCATCGAGCCATTTGTAGCGTCGGCAAACGAGACGGAAAGCAGATCGGAGCGGCTATATATATTTATCTTAGACCAAGTGACTCCCGCGTCTTCGCTAAGTGCGACGCAGCCCTTGAAACCGGCCGCGACGATATTTGTCGGCGATAGATAGGCCGCGTCCGAGACAATTGTACCCGAACACGGATCGGAGGTTTTCCACATTTCGCCGCCGTCATTTGTAGTTAAGACGACACCGCCGAGACCGGTTGCGACCGCGTGTGCGTCGTCGTAAGCGTTGATATTGAGAAGCTGTTCGGATGTGCCGGAGACTTGCGATTTCCATGTTAAACCGCCATCAATCGTTTTGAGAATGCGGCCATAGGTTCCTGTGATCCAGCCGGTTTTCATTTCGGGCCCGACAAATTCTATGGCTGAGAAATGGTCCTTCGCCTCGACTGCGACTGCCTTCCATTCCTTGCCGCCGTTGTCGGTCGTTAACACAGTACCGCGTGAACCGACGATGAATGCCTTGTCTTTATTAAGTGCAAACACAGACGAAAAGGTCACATCGGTCCGAGCTTCCTGTCGCATCCAGCTAAACCCGCCGTCTATCGACCTCAAAATAGTATTGTCCGAACCGACGGCGAAACCAGTCTCTTTATCAGCGGCAAAGTGGATTGAATACAAAGGATTGCCCTGCGGCATAGGATTTTGCCAAATCCAGCCCGGGCCGTTTCGCTGAGCAGTGTGGGTCAAAGACGTGAACAGGATTATTGCCGCGACGACCAAGATACGGAGCATGCTGTTTGTGCTCCCGCGCTTATTGTTCGTGTGCTCAAGCATAATGTCTTTGCAAGGCTCCACGGCATCGGCGCAGGCTTGATTTTGCTGTATTCCGTCCGTCATCAGATTTCGAAAACACCCATTTCAGCCGCTGCTTCGTCAAGCAGAGCTTCATCTACATATCCAAGCTCCGCCATTCGCCTCGCCATCGTGTCGGCGACTTCCTGGACGACGTGGCCGCTGTGACCTTTGACCCATTTCCAGGTTATTTGATGCTTGCTGGCGGCATTATCGAGTCTTTTCCACCAGTCGTGGTTGGTTTTTCTTTTCCACGTCCCGCCCATCGTCTGAACGACGTACTGCGAATCCGATAAAACTGTCACGATGCACGGCTCTTTTAGATTCTCTAGCCCGATCGCCGCCGCAGCAACCTCAGCCTGCTGATTCGTCGCCGCGCCGAGATATTCGCCGACCGCTTTCCAATAGCCCTTAAAGCCCAACACAGCCACCGCCGCCGCACGCGGATTACCGCGTCCATTGCCAAGGCTCGAGCCGTCGCAGACTATTGTTACTTGTTTCATAACCGGACCGCAGGCATCCTGCCTGCGTGTGTTCTTACAAAATTCAATTACCGTAACATATATCGCGACCTTTGAATGCGTTGCCAAAAATATCCCACTAACATCCCGATGATCAAACTAGAAACAAAGGCCACAGACACGTTCGCAACAGCAGCGGACCAAATAAATTGATCAATTGTAGGGTTACCGCCAATATTCGTGCATTATGAAGGGGAATCCATATGTTTCGATCGCATGAAAACTGATTCCGCGTGATCTGCTCGGCCAGTCCTCCGGCAATGCAGAAATTATATTCATCAAGGCAAAAAAACTTAAGCCGAAAACAAAAAATAGTCCGGCGATCCTTAGAGGAAAGCGTTTCATATGAACCCCCACTGGCGGGCAGGATACCCGCAGCTCCAGTTATAGCACCAGAACATTATCAACATAACTATCAAACGTATCATCATGCGAGATCACGAATAGCTGATCGAAATGCGTGATGCGGCTGATCTGCTGGGCGAAGTTTTCGCGGCGTTCGGCGTCCATGTTGGTGGTCGGCTCGTCGAAGAATGCGATGCGGATGTCGCTCAACTGCTTTAACAAGGCGAGCCGCACGGACAAAGCCGCGGACATCTGTTCGCCGCCGGATAAACTCACAAACGGCCGCTCGAAACCGTCTTCCTCAAGGATTATCGAATAATCGTCCGCCCATTTCAGCGTCCGCTCGCCGTTGCCGGTGATCTCGCGAAACATCTGGTTCGCTTCGAGCGAAACGTGATGGACATAATTGCGGGCGACGCGTGGAGCGGCTTCCTTGAGCGTATCACGAATGAACGCCGTCGCCTCGGCTACCTTTTCGAGCCGCTCCTTTTCCTGGAACTCGACGCTGAGCGATTTTCGCACTTCGACAAACCTCGCCATTTCGGCGTCAAGTTGCTCCTCACGTCGTTTTGATGCTTCAAATGTGGCCCGCGTTTCGGCTTGAGTTCTTTCGGCCGCGAGCAATTGCTCTCGTCCGTGAACGTGCAGATCGGCATCGTAATCGGCGGCGGCGGCCTCAAACTCATTTTCCGCAGTTTCGGTTGCGGAATTAAATTCACCAAGCTGCCTCTCCGCAGTTTCGATCTCGGTCTGCCTGACGCCGAGCGAACCGGCGTCGAATTCATTTGTCAGAAAAATGCGATGGGCCTCGGCCGTCGCATCGCGTTCCGCAGTTAGCCGAGACCAGTGATCGTCAAGCTCTTTAAATTCATCTAACTGCTCATCGAACAGCTTGCGGTCGCTATCGAGGCGTTCCAGATTGCTTCCAACCTGGCTCAAACCTTCGCGAATTTCTACCTCTTTTAAAATTTCATTTTCCAGAAACCGCATGCGCCCGCGCGGATCGTCCAACGATCGAAGCAGTGACTCAGCCGCTGTCAGCTGCGTTTCGTTGGCTGCCGTATCGGTTATCTGACTTTCAAATGTCGCCTTTTTTTCGTTATAGCCGTTGCCCTCTTCCTTTAGCTCCGCCTCGCGTTCCCGGTAGCCATGGAGTGCGGCGGAGAATCTTTGAGCCTCGCGAGCGGTCTGGAGGTCTGCAGTCACGCCCAGTCGTTCGGTTTCCAGATTTGAAATCTGAAATTTGAAATTTGAGAATTGGTCCGAAACAAAACTTTCGAGCGTTTCACCTTCTTTAAGGTTCAAACATTTTTGAGAAAGTATCGGACACAGGCCGTTCTTGATCTCACTCTGAAACTTTTCGTCGCGTTCGAGGCTGGCACGCAGGGCCGCAAGATCGTTTACGAGTAGCGTATTCCGCTGTTCGAGCTCGGTCAGTCGGCCCGCTGTGGCCGCTCCGGCTTCGGCCTCGCGCATCGCTGCGAGATTGATGCGATATTTCTCGCGGAGCCGGTCGAGACTGCCGTTTATACTCTTGATCCGCTCGGCGGCAGTTCGGGCACTGGTTAATTTTTCGCGAAGCGCGACGATCTCATCTTCGAGCGATTGTTGCTCGGAGGCTTTGGGACCAAGTGTTGCGATATCACGTCGGGCCTTGTCGACGGCTTCCATCTCGCGTTCGAGACGTTTCTGCTCAGACTTTACATTGACTATAGCGGTATCAATTTTGGAAAATTCAGCTTTTAGTCGGTCACGTTCAGTGCGTTCGCGTTCGAGGTGCTTAAATCGCTCTAGAGCAGCTAAATGCCGTTCGTGGTCTGGCCTAACGGCATCGATCTTGATCGCAGCGTCGTTAGCGCGTTCGAGATCTTTCTGAGACTGTTTAAAAACGAGTTCGGCCTTTTCATTTTCAGACCGGTTGCGTTCGAGCGTTGTTTTGAGGTTGGAAATGCGGCGTTCTTTCTCGTCCAGTTTCTGTATATTAATTTGCCTTGCAGCCAGATCGACAGTGAGTGTTTCGATTTCAGAGGCGAGGCGGCCGGCTTGGCCGGCGATGGTTTTATGTTCTTCGGCGACGGAGTCAGAGCGGCTGAGCTCGCCCTCGGCACGGGCTATATCCTCGCGAATGCCGCCGATCGAGACATCGAGAAAGCGAGAGGTTTCACGCAGTTTCTCGGCCGCTTGACGATATTCCTCAACCTTTAACAGCCGGTCAAATGCCACTTTGCGCTCGGTCGCCCCTTCCAGAAAAATGGCTGTAAACGTCCCCTGCGGCACACCGATGGCCTGGCGGAACAGCGATCTGAGATCGGTTCCCGGTTCGAGGCCGAGGTGCAACCATAGAAATCGAAAAACTTCTTCCTTTTTATCGGCAACTCGTGTCTGCAAACGCGGATCAAAGGCATGATACCCGGCCCCAGAGTCACGATAGACTATGTATTCTCGTTCGTCGAGCCCGCTTTCAAACGTTACCCGAACCGAGCCTTTCTTTGCTCCACGTCGTACAAAATCCTCTTTTTTATATTCCAACAGATCAAAAAGCGCCCATGCAATCGCCTCAAGGATCGTTGTTTTACCCGCGCCATTCTCGCCGGTGATAGCCGTCGTGCCGAGGGAGAAATCAAATGTTGAGGAGACGTGAGATTTGATATTCTCAAGCTCGATCTTTGAGATATGCATGAAGCGATTTCAAAACTTGAAACTTGAAATTTCAGATTTCAGATTTCAGATTTCAGATTGATGTTTAAGTTTAGAATAATTTTGAGCAAAGAAAAACTTGGACCGCGGGCATCTTGCCAGGTGTAACGTTTTAGGCATTTTAAGAGACACGCGGGCAGGGTGCGTGAGCGCTCCAATTGATTTTGTGTAATCGCCAACATCGGCGACAATCGGATTATGAAACTACAGGCCGACGACATTGTAATTGCCATCCTGCACAGCCCGCGTGAAAAGCTATTAGGCGTTTTGAACGAGATTAGCCCATCGGGAATTACTATTCGTTCAATCGAGCTGGGTTATTTTGACGATTGGTGCCGATCTATCGTCGCTGACGAAGTGCATTTGCAGATGAGTGATAATTTTTTTCCGATGTGGAGGGTCGAGCGGATTACGCGTGACGAAAGCTCGGATGACCTGCCGTCGATGGCCGATCAATTTGAAACGCGGACAGGTCGGCGTTTGGAGCATCAATAAATCATTGTTTCTTAATGCCGATGCTTCCGTTGATGGAGGTCAATTTTAATGTAGCGTCGCCGCCTTTGCCAAATGTGCCAACGATGCTTTTCAAGGGGCCGCTTGAAATATTTTCCGTCAATATCTTGAGGGGTATTTCGGTATTGAATGTGCCGAATCCGTAGGATGCGTTGACGACGCACGAAGAATTTAGCGGGATCGACAAGCGTATCGATCCCTTTGTCGTATTCATACTATATGAACCGCCGCTCAGTATCTCACCATTAAACGCCACCGAACCAGAGATCGACCTTACGTCTATCTGTCGATACTCAAGCTGCTGAAGCGTGACGGCCCCGCTGTGCGTATTTGCCTTAAATACATCGCCAATTTCGCTGGGCCCGGCCTCAAAAACGAGAATGTTACCAGTTGAGGTGCTCAATGTCATCGCACCTTCAGATTTCTCAACCGTGATATCGCCCTGGCTCGCATTTGCCGAGATACCGCTGGGAATGTTCCGCAGCGAAATGTCACCGCCGATTGTTCTTATCTCGGCCCGTTTGATCGAATCGACAGTAGTTGTGATCTCATTGCCCTTAATCGCGACCGTGGCGTTCATTGGAACGTCAATCTCGATCTCGCTGCCGGAGATGCATTCGCTGGTCGGGCCGTATTTGCCTTTGGTATCTGCTCGAACGACTTTTATCCAGACGGGATCGCCGGTTTTCGCGCTTTTCTGGGCGACCCGAAAACCGAACAAAGCGCCGTTATTGACAAACATTCGCACCTCGTTTCGGTTCCAACCGTTGACCTTTATCGTTCCTTCGGTGACACAATCGAGCGTTACCTTTACACTGCTGTCGACCTTGATAAATTTTTCGGAAGTTTCACGTGCATACAGCGAGTGGCTCCTAGATGGTTCAGAGGGAGCCATAGTTCTTGGTGCAGGACGGTACGGAGCGACGGTTACCGCCGGTTTGGGAGACGGAGGCGATCGCCATATGCTTTGGGCAAATGAGAGTGTCGGCAAACCTGCAAAAACAGATGCCGCCGCTATGCCTAAAATCAAATTTTCAATGTGCTTGTTCATCAAATGCAATGTTGAGGCCTATTTAAGGCTCGCCACCAATTCCTCTTTCTGCGCGACCGAGTTTAGCAGATCGATCTTGTTCTGATACGACGAATACAAAACCTGCCTGGCCGCCTCGTTACGTGGATTCCGTTTAACCTCGGACTTCATCTTGGATATGGTGTCGTTGACGACGGCCATATCGCGTTCGTAAGCGATCCGCTCGGAGGGAGCCATCAAGCCGTCCTTCTGCTCATCGACGGTGCGGTTGAGGTTTGAAATCGTTTTGACATAGCTTTCCTCGCCGGGCAGATAACCGGTCGAGGTCAGCACGGCATTATTTACTTCCGGTGTGGTCACGGCTCGTCGAGATTCAGGCCGATAAACTGCCCTTTCGGCCTTGATAGCTGGTTGAAAAGCAGGTGCGGCTTGCCTAACTTCAGTAGAATTCACCTGCACTGCGGGGGCCGTAAAATTTGTCGGGGACGACGGGGCTTTTGCAACTGTCTGAGACGGAGCCCCAACTGTCGGTGCATTTGTATCATTCATCATAACCGCTGCAAAAATACCTGCGACGATCAATAAACTTGCGGCGGCGGTTATCGACGGATTTGCTAACGCAACCGACATAAACGCCCACGCTTTATGCCAATATGTGTTGTGTTCAGTTTGGATAGAATTGTTGATTTTGGCCCATAGACGCTGTGTCGGGACGAGCGTGTTTAATTCTCGCTCCAGTGCGGGGAAGGCGATAGCCGTCTCCTCTTCGGCGACGGCGAGCATCAAAGCGCAAACATCGCATACCGCGATATGGGCGGAGACCCGATCCGTTTCGCCGAGAGTCAGTTCACTGTCGAGAAAGGCCTGTACTATTCCAATGTCTAAACAAATTTCCTTCATATCGTATCCTTCCCGATCTTACCGTAAAGACGGGCAAATTCTTGTCTCGCACGGGCGATAAATGTGCCGATGCTCGATTCGTTTAAATCGAGGCTACAGGCAATCTCTTTGTACGAGAGGCCCTGCTGTTTCAAAATCAGGCAGCTCCTGAGCGGCTCTTTTATCTTATTCAGAGCCCGGTAAATTTCGCTGACACCGGAATATTCTTCGTAGTCAATCTCGACCGAAGCAACCGATGTTTCCACTACTTCTTTGACGTAATTTTCGTTCCGGGTGTTCGCCCTTATATTTCCCCGAACTGTGTTCTTTGCTACATTTATCGCGACGCGAATGAGCCACGGGCGGAGCATCTCAAGATCTGTAATTGAGTCCTGATTTTTGTAGAGTCGCAAGAATGTTTCCTGAGTAATGTCCTCAGCCAGGGCCGCGTCCTGCACGACCGATCTCGCCGCGCGAAAGACCGTTCGGTGATGAAGTGCAAAAGCCTCATCAAACTCGATCATGTCTCTGGCTGCGCCAGTCGCTGTTGTTTCGGACATTATGTCCACAAAAATGTTCGTACTCTCGTTCATTTTCAGCATCGAAATGCCCGTACGCTGTAAATACACCGCATAGAGCTGATTTATGACAAAAATTTTCGCCTAAAATTCAATAATTATCAATCGTTGGAGCTGATCGGGCGACAAACCGCCGGTCCCGTTTGCGGTGATCAGAAAGCGGTGGCTGTCATCCGTTTCACTGAGGATACGTTCAAGACCGGATTCAAGTTCTGCAGAAGTGTGGGGCGTAAATATGGGTTCTGCGAGGGCAAGCTCTTTAAGCGATTCGTAAAAATGAGAGCGTCCCACGCCGTATTCGCCAATCCCGCCATCGACAATCAGTCTGATCTCAGCTTGTTCGCTGACAAATTTAGCAAGAATAGAAGCTGCGAGACTCGCACCGGCTTCAAATTTCTTGGACACGATCACCGGTTTACCGCTCTGCTCGGCAGCGATTTTCTCGCGCAGCGGCAAGCCTTTGTCGTCTTCTCTTGAAATGTGTGTATCAAAAATTACGGTCGCTCGTTTTTCGTCCTCGGCGGCGAATTCGCGGACGATCATTTGCCTAGTCCGGGCCGTCGCCTTCCAATCGATACGCCTGAGATCGTCCTGCGGCTGGTAATCGCGGAGCGCCAGCAGATCCTGTCCGGTGCCGCGTTTGCTAGACGTGCGCTTGCCGAGTTGGAGCGGGAGACTGTCGAGTAAAGGGGAAACATCGATCACATTTGGAAAAACGATCAACTCGGCCTCGCGTGCGGGCAGTCGCCGACGGTGGCGAAAAAAACCGAAAGGAAATTTGGTCGAAAGCTCAAAATCCTTTATCGAAAGACGTCCGCGATTTGGAAAGATATGTTCGGTTCGGGCCTCCAGCGTGTGTTTGGCGGCGACATAGATAAAATGGTTTAGCGTACGCCGCACGATCGGTGCTTTGCCGAGTCTTTTTGCGATCCATTTTGGCAGTATGGCGTCAAGGTCATCCGCCGAGATCGACCGTTCCCGCTCTTTGCCCCGCACCTCGACGACAACTGAAAATGCCGGAAATATCCGTTTCCGGTTATTTATACTGACCAGTATGGGCGTAGGCTCACCTGCAAAGATCGTCTCGGGAAATCGCATCGTAACATCGAGTTTCTTAAGACAAATACTCCCCGCAAAAAAACCGACGGCCATAGCAGCGATCAGAAAGGAAAGCACCAGGAAGAGCAGATTATTGCCGGTGTTCCAAGCCGAAAAACCGACAATCAGAATAAGGACCAGAATAATTGCTCCGCCGGTTGTAAACTCAAACGGCAGATTCATCTGCGACGCTTCGCGGCCAGCATTTCGCGCTAGTGGCGGTACTACAAAGATTAAAATCAATAAAACAAATACGAGCGAGGATGCGGCAGCAATAGTCGTGAGCCGTATATTTCCGGCCTGATGAGCGTACAGCGTCAGCCCGGACAAGCCGAGGCCCCCGACAACCACTATGACGCCGAGCACGGCGTTGCGTATGTCGCGAAGGCTGAAAAGCTCGGTGAAAAGTCTAACTTTCATCAATGAAACGCAAAAGGAAATTACGCCGCTATATTTTCAAGGTGTCGGCAACCTCCAGTTTTAACTTGTGCTAGTTCCCAATTATTTTGCAAATTGAGCCAGAAATTTGGACTTGATCCAAACGAATAAGAAAATTTCCATGCCATTTCGGCTCTAATGCCGTGTTTTCCCCCGACAGATCTCGTTAATTGTTTTGGCAAAACTCAAATGTGTTCTGCCAGTAGAGCGGCCGTGACATATATCTTCTGAAACTTTATAGCGAAAAAAAATAATTGCCTAAAGGTACTTACTTCAAAAGGGACTTACTATTATACCCCTAGAAGGTAATAACAAAATGTGGATATTTTTGACCTAATATTAAATTGGAACGCTCACTTTTAAGAGAATATCCTGCAAAATATGCTCGGCCTCGCGGGTGCGATTGCGGACCGCAATGACTCGGGAATTTATGATTATTCTGTGGGCGAAACATGGCACGACGAGCCGTTTTATGTCATCGGCAATGCAGTATGAGCGGCCTTCGATGAGGGCGAGGGCCTGGGCCGAACGAAATAGAGCAAGTGTGCCGCGTGGGCTGATGCCTAGCTCGAGTGACTCAGATTTACGTGTCAGATCGACGATCTGCAAGAGATAATCGAGCAGGGAATCGTCAAACCTGACTGCCGCAACCATCGCCTGTAATTCCAAAACATCCGTCTGTGACATAACCGCTTCGACCGTATCGAGCGGGTTGCCGGTTTTGCGGTCGCGAAGCAGCTGCCGCTCATCGGCAATGCTCGGATAGCCGATGTCCAACCGCAGCATAAAGCGGTCAAGTTGTGACTCGGGCAGAGGATAAGTACCGTGGTGTTCGGACGGATTTTGCGTGGCGACGACGATAAACGGAGCGGGCAACTGACGCGTAAATCCCTCGACCGTGACCTGTTCTTCGGCCATCGCCTCGAGCAGGGCTGACTGCGTTTTTGGCGTTGCACGATTAATTTCATCGGCGAGAACAATGTTTGAAAAGATCGGTCCTGCCTTCCACTCAAACTCTCCGCTTCGCTGATTAAAGATCGACAGCCCGATCACATCGGATGGCAAAAGGTCTGAGGTGAACTGGATACGTTGAAAAGATAGTTCCAGCGCCCGGGCCAATGCGTTTGCGAGCGTCGTCTTACCGATACCAGGCACGTCCTCGATCAGCAGATGTCCCTTAGCTAGGAGGGCGATAAGGGCAAATTTCACAGTGTCTGACTTGCCGCGAATTACTTGTTCGATCGCGGCCTGTAGCTCAGCCACCTTTGCTGCAGGCTCGAAATCGAGTACGATATTTTCGCCCGCCGTTTTTGTTTCAGTAACTATCCAATCTCTCATTAATAAATGCGGGCGTTATTTCCCGTGTCTTTATTCTACCCGATTAGAAACATTGTCGGCATCAAAAAGTTGCAAAGGTTTGAAGCCCCGCTTTTTAGTCGGCAAATTCTTACGATTATGCGTGCTTAAAATCAGGGACTTCGAGTAGGAATTGAAATTCAACCCAAAACAATTTAAACTTTTGAAACTAAATAGATGTGTTTTCGTGTTGAAAACGGTGAGGTACAAGTATTTTATGAATAATTTAAAAGTCCGTTCAAAGGACCAACGCGGATTTAACCTTATTGAACTTATGATCGTGATCGCGATCATTGGCCTGCTGATCGGCGTCGGTACACTTGCCTGGCAGGCGGTCATCAGATCGGGAAATGAGACGACCGCTGCCCAACAAATGAAGAATCTTCAGGCGTTTCAGGCCCAATATGCATCTCGAAACAAGGGGAGTTTTGCGACTTTCGATGAACTCGTAACCAAGATGGGGCTCGACGAAGCATTTAGGGGCGAAAAACCGGTTAAAAATGGCTATGTTTTTACTCTCACCGTTGTGCCGGCCTCCTCGAGCGCGCCTTCGTCTTATTCTCTGAGCGCTGACCCACAGACTGCAGAGGGGGTATCGGCTTCCGGAACGCGACACTTCTACGTGGATTCGACCCTTAGCACGATTAGGGCCACGGATGAGAATCGTTCCGCCAAAGCTGACGATCCATCTATATAATCTTCTCTACCACGCCGTCTTAGCTCAGTGGTAGAGCACTCGCTTCACACGCGATAGGTCACAAGTTCAAATCTTGTAGACGGCACCAGACACATTGCTATTGGAGTGCTACAACGACGATGTTTGGAAGTCACCTTTCGCCGCGAAGCAGCAAAAAGGCTTTTAGATATCCTCTATTTTGATAAAAACAAAAATTTTTAGATTCTTTTCTCTGGCACAAGTCGCAGAATTACATTGAATCTGATGAGCATAAAAAAACAGCCCCGTTTCTGGTGCTGTTTTTTTTCTTCTAGTTGTTTCGAGTTAGTGTTTTAGCCTGTTTCAGTCATTTCGTTTTTCCTGACCAATAACGCAAAACTCGGTTTTTTTGGATTTTCCGGTTTCGGTTTCGGTTGCGGGTTAATCACCGGCGGCTTGCCCTTGGGCGGTGGTTTTTTCGGGCCTTCCTCTTGAGCGAAGACCGCCAGCGAAAGGCCGACGACCATAGTTAATGTAAATAATAATTTTTGTATAACTCTCATGGCTTATTTTTTTCCTCTTTCGTTATTGGTCTATCGGGGAAAGAGGGAAAGTACTTCCACCTTATCTATATGCAATCCGGGTGCCAAGACCATCTTAGGACGCTTATCCACCCAGTTTAGTTGGAATTATTATTATTCGCCATTTTTTATATTTACAAAACTTTACGTTTTAAGTTATTTTCATACGAAAACGTGAATTAAGCAATGGATTTCCAGAGTTTTTATAAACAAGATGCGATAATTGGTCAATGACAACCCTAGCAAACTCACAGGATCGGATGCGGTCAATACTAATTCTGGTTGCAACTATTGCCATGATCGCTTTTAATGTATTGGCGGCGACCGGCTATGTAAACGGGGTAACTCCCGAGGTTATTTCCGACAGATATCCAACCGTGCTGACCCCGGCGGGCTATGCTTTTTCGATATGGACGCTGATCTATATCGGGCTGATCGCGTTTAGTATTTATCAGCTCTTGCCGGCAAATCTGACGCGGTTTCGCCCCGTCCGCACGCTTTATGTCATCACTTGTGTCCTAAATTGTGCCTGGATATATTTCTGGCACCGCAATCAGATCGGTGTTTGTCTGGCATTGATCTTTGCACTGCTTGTGGCCCTGATCTTTATGTTGATTTTGTATCGGAGGATGGAATCGGGCAGTGGCCCTTTGTTTACAAAGACGGTATTCGGCATGTATGCAGGTTGGGTAACGGCGGCGACGCTGGTCAATCTCGCAGTCTATCTGACCTATATTGGCATCGATATGTCGTCCTTCGCGTGGAACGCTTTCGGTGTAGTCAGCATCCTTTTTGCGGCGGCACTGGCCATCGGCGTCAGGTGGAAACTGCAAAATTATGTCTATCCACTAGCGGTTGCCTGGGCGGCAACGGCAATCGCGGTCAAACAGAGCGGCAACACCGCGATCGTCGCCGCCGCGTCCGCCTGCGTTATTGTTTGCCTGGTTATGGCTGTCAGCTTTGTGATGGACCAAAAAAGCACGACGACATGAACAACGGCAAAATATGCGTCTCGGTCTGTGCCGAAACGGCGGTTAAAATGATCGAAAACATACGGGCGGCCGAGGAATTTGCAGATGTTATCGAGGTGCGCTTTGATTGCCTGAATAAATCCGAGATCAGAAAGACGATCAAGAATCTTCCTGAGATCAAAGCGACTTACCTATTTACATTTCGACCAAAACACCAAGGCGGACACCGCGAAATCCCCCTCCCAGAGCGCCTAAAATTATGGGAAGTCATTTTTTATCATCATAAATCTAACTTTATGATCGATATCGAGGGCGATCCGGAAATGATGTTTGCCATCGAGACAAAGCAGGTCCAGCGTATATTATCGCTGCACAATTTTGATGGGGTTTGGAAGAATCCTGATGGTCTGTTTCGCCTTTTGTCAAACCAAGGTGATATTGCCAAACTCGCGGCTACCGTCGAAGATGCAGTGAATGCGATAAGCATCTGGAAACTTATCGAATTGGCCAGTTCGTCGCAAAAACGCGTCATCCCCATCGCCATGGGCGAGGCCGGCAAATGGACGCGAATTTTGGGCCTCGCCCACGGAGCATTTCTGACGTACGCTTCGCTCGACACCGGTGGCGAAACGGCGCCGGGACAAGTGACGGCGAGAGATTTGAGAGATCTTTACCGCGTCAAAGAACTCGATCTCGAAACAAAGGTTTACGGCGTTATAGGCGATCCGGTCTCGCAGTCGCTCTCGACGTATATGCATAATCCGGCGTTCGTCGCGGGCGGCGTAAACGCAGTGTTTATACCGTTTTTGGTCAAGGATATAGGCGGATTTATGCGTTGGATGGTAAGGGCGGAAACGCGTGAGGTTGAGCTAAACTTCGGCGGATTTTCGGTTACGATGCCTCACAAACAGTCGATAATGAAGCACCTCGACAAAATCGATGCGACCGCCGAAAAGATCGGTGCGGTTAACACGGTTAAAATTGAAGGCGGCAAACTTACAGGTTTTAACACTGACGCCGACGGCTTTATAACACCTCTAAAAAAGCATTTTGGAAATTTGAAAGGTGCGAGAGTCGCTGTTTGCGGTGCAGGCGGCGCGGCGCGGGCGTGCATATTCGCTCTCAAACGCGAAGGTGCTGATGTAGAGATTTTTGTCCGCGATGAGGCCAAAGCAAAATCTTTTTCTGATGAGTTTGAAGTGAATATTAATAAGATTTCAAATTTAAAATATGAAATTTCCGACCCAAAGACCAAAGGCCAAAAATCAAAAACCTGCCTTCATGACTTTGATATCCTGGTCGATACGACTCCGCTCGGTATGAATGGGCTGTTTGAGAACGATTCGCTGTTTACGGCAAGTCAGCTTGATGGTGTAAAATTTGTTTATGATCTCGTGACTAAACCGTATGATACGCCGATAATTTGCGAAGCAAAGAAAGCTGACATTCCCTCTATAGGCGGTCTCGAAATGCTGGTCGCGCAGGGTGCGAAACAGTTCGAAATATGGACGGGACAATCTGCTCCGGTCCAGCAGATGACGGAATCGGTGGTGGCTAGAATCAGCGAAATTCAGAAATGAAAGTCGAAGCACTAAATTGCCCAAATTGCGGTGCTGGCGTCGCGAGCGATCGAACTCAGTGTGAGTTTTGCAAAACGCGTCTCAAGACGGTGGCGTGTCCGACGTGTTTCGGGATGATGTTTGTCGGGGCCAAATTTTGCGGCCATTGCGGTGCGATTGCGGCTCCAATTGAAGTAATAATAGAAGATAACGCTGGCGTTTGTCCGCGTTGCCGAGTATCGCTCGAACGTATGCGGGTCAGTGAAACTCTCATACAGGGCTGCCCAAAATGCGACGGCCTTTGGGTTGATCCGACTACTTTTGAGATCATCTGCTCGAACGGCGAACGGCAGTCGGCCGTTCTCGGATTCCTCGCCGAGCGTACGACGAAAACACAGCAAATGACGAAAGTTTCTTATGTGCCGTGTCCTGATTGCCGGCAACTCATGAACCGTAATAATTTTGCTAAGGCATCGGGTGTGATCGTCGATATTTGCAAGCATCACGGAGTGTGGTTTGATGTCGATGAACTGCCGTCAATAGTCGAATTTATTCAAAAAGGCGGACTCGAGATCGTCCGGCATCGTGAAAAGTTGGAGATTTTGAATGAACGGGAAAAGCTTCGCGATGCCCGGCGTCAACTCTCGGCGCTCGATGCTCGCGGGGTTTCTGGAATATCCTTTAGCAACCGAGACGAATCGGGAATTCACACCTTCGTGCGAAATCTGTTTAGCTGATGCTCTGTTGCCTACCTCTAATTTTCAGAATATCGTCAATAAATGTAAACATAAATATGGTTCTAATATGGAGGAACGCTACAGCCGACAAATTTTATTTCGCGAGATCGGCAAAACCGGTCAGAAGAGTCTTTTGAATTCGCGCGTTCTGCTGGTTGGCTGTGGTGCGCTAGGGGCGTCGCACGCCGAGATGCTGGCGCGGGCCGGTGTCGGCAAATTGCGGATCGTTGACCGCGATTTTGTTGAGTTTACTAATTTACAGCGGCAGACATTATTCAAGGAAAGTGATGCAACCGAACGCCTACCAAAAGCAATCGCTGCAAAGACAAGGATCTCGGAGATAAACTCAGGCATTGAGGTTGAGGCTATCATCGCGGATGTCAATCATTCAAATGTCGAATCGCTGATCGACGGTTGCGATCTGGTACTCGATGGGACGGATAATTTTCACGTTCGCTATCTGCTCAACGACGCCTGTATAAAGCACGGCACGACGTGGATATATGGGGCCGCAGTCTCAAGTTATGGCACAACGATGACGATCATTCCTAGCGAAACACCATGTTTGCGGTGTATTTTTGACGAGATGCCGGACTCCGGATCGTCGCCGACCTGTGATACGGCGGGCGTAATAATGCCGATTATCGCGACGGTTGCGGCGATTCAGGTGGCTGAGGCTTTAAAGATTTTAGTCGGGGATTTTGATTCATTACACCGCTCCCTGATGCAGTTTGACGTCTGGGCAAATGACCGACAGCGAATAAAACTCGGTCAGCCAAATCCTGAGTGTAAAACTTGCGGGCTGCGGACTTTTGAGTTTCTCGACGCGGAATCACAGGAGTTTGCCGCCGTTCTCTGTGGCCGCAACGCCGTCCAGATCGCCCCGCCAAAGGCGACGGTGATCGATCTTCAGCAACTAGCTGGAAGACTCGAATCTCTTGCCGAAGTTAAGCACAACGAATATTTAATTATGGTAAACGTAAACGGTCACGAGATGACAATCTTTGCAGATGGGCGGGCGATCGTTAAAGGGACAGATAATCCGTCGGTCGCGCGGGCTTTATATTCGAGATTTGTTGGCAATTGACTGGAGGGTGAGTATCTTGCTCGCCTGTAAACATTTCAAGTACATGAAAGGGGGAGCAGGATGCTCACCCTCCAATTATGATCGACATGCAAAAAGTTGTAATCATCGGCGGCGGATTTGGTGGGCTGTGGGCGGCTAAAGCGCTGGCGAACCAGCCGGTCGAGGTGACGCTGATTGACCGCAAGAATCATCACGTTTTCCAACCCCTGCTATACCAAGTTGCGACGGCGGTGCTCTCGCCCGGAGAGATCGCGTCGCCGATTCGTCGAATCCTGCATAAATACAAAAATATCGAGGTCATTCTCGGCGAGGCCGCGGAAATTGATAAGGAGAATAATTACGTCATATTGGCCGATGGCCCGCAGATCAGCTATGACTATCTGATAATCGCGGCCGGTGCCAGACATTCTTATTTTTCAAACGATGATTGGGAGACGCATGCTCCAGGACTCAAAACCATCGAGGACGCCCTTGAGATTCGCCGCCGCGTTTTACTCGCATTCGAGCTTGCCGAGCGCGAGTCCTATCTCACGGGCATAGAGCCAAAATTGAATTTCGTTGTGGTCGGCGGCGGCCCGACGGGCGTCGAACTGGCCGGAGCGATAGCAGGTATCGCGAGACAGGCTCTTGCCAAAGATTTTAGGGCGATCGACACGCGAAAAGCTCGAGTTATGCTTTTTGAGGGATCAGGCCGCGTCCTCGGCACTTTTGCTAAAGATCTCTCGGCCAGTGCCAAAACACAACTCGAATCCACCGGTGTTGAGGTCTATTTAAATAGTTTTGTGACCGACATCGATTCCGGACGCGTCAAGGTGGGCGATTTGTGGATCGAGTGTGATGTCGTGGTCTGGGCAACCGGTGTTGCTGCGTCGCCGCTCGGTAAGGCTTTGGCGGTCGAGACGGATAAGGCCGGTCGTGTTTTTGTGGAACCCGACCTCAGCGTTCCCGGATTTAGGAATATTTTTGTGATTGGTGACATGGCGTCGCTAAAGATGGAAAACGGCGAGCTGGTCCCCGGTGTGAGCCCGGCCGCGATGCAAATGGGCCGCGCGACGGCAAAAAATATCCTCCGCGATACTGGCGGCGACGAACGAGTAAACTTTAAGTATGTCGATAAAGGCACTATGGCGACTATCGGTCGCAGCAAGGCAATTGCTGATGTGCAGGGTTTTCATTTCACGGGTTTCATCGCCTGGTTGATGTGGCTTTTCCTTCATGTTGTTTTCCTGATAGGTTTTCGCAACCGTGTTTACGTGCTGATGGAATGGTTTTGGGCATACCTTTCTCGCGAGCGGAGCGCCCGACTCATCACGGGCGACGCGGATGAATTGAAAGACGCTCTGCGATTTCTTAACGCGGATTC
Source organism: Pyrinomonadales bacterium (assembly GCA_038257355.1). Lineage (GTDB taxonomy): Bacteria > Acidobacteriota > Blastocatellia > Pyrinomonadales > Pyrinomonadaceae > OLB17. The sequence goes on from JBBSJK010000005.1 coordinate 55,549, forward strand.
GCTCGAATCTAAAACGCAGCTGATCGAAAAGACTAAAGATAATAGAATTGCAGGGTCGGGTGCGACTAGTCTGGATCGCTGAAATCAGCCTGAGATTTGCTATGATATTGACTATAGATAGATTAGATGTTCATGATTATTTCAATTATGTCTCAATGAAAAAAATCCTTTTCGCTTTCTTCTTTCTAACCTCTTTTACCATTAATTCATTTTCCAGCGAGCCTCTGATCTGGTCGGTGAGTTCGCGGGCCGACGTGCTCAAGGGCGATGCCCGAGGAGTGTCTATTGGCCAGAACGGCAGGATCACACTCGCACCGAGACATGTCGAAGTTTTTAAAACGGAGCAGGCTTATGTTTGGTCGAGCGTTGTCGATACAGCCGGGAATGTTTACCTCGGGACTGGCGGTGACGGCAAAATATTTAAAGTTGATGCTGCTGGAAAAGGTTCGTTATTTACCGACCTGACCGAAATGAACGTATCGTCGCTGGCGATTGGCAGTGGGGGCGAAATATTTGCAGCGACCTCGCCTGACGGCAAAGTTTACCGGATCGATTCGAGCGGAAAGGCGGAAATATACTTTTCTCCGAGCGAGAAATATATCTGGTCGCTTGCCTTGCTGGCCGATGGCAGTCTCGGGGTCGGGACAGGTGACGGCGGAAAAATCTATAAAGTGCGCTCGGCCAACGCTACGCCTACGTCTTCGTTGCTGTTTGATACGAGCGAGACACATATCATTTCGCTCACAACCGACCGGCAGGGAAATCTGTTTGCCGGAACTGACGCAAACGGCATCGTGATGAGGTTTGGCCCGGACGGTAAACCATTTGGGCTGCTCGATTCACCGCTCAGAGAGATTCACGAGCTTTCGGTTGGCCCCGACGGGTCGGTTTATGTTCTTGCATTGGGTGAATCGGCATCTGCCCCAAAACCAGCTGAGGCCGCCTCAACTGCGACCCCGGCAAACTTAACTGTCTCGGTCGAACGCACAAATCCGGCAACGCCCGAACCACCGGCCAAAAGCCGCTACGATCTGACGGGAGCCAAAACCGCCGTATATCGAATTTTACCTGACGGCAGCGTCGATATCCTATGGGCTTCGACAACTGTCACCGGATTTTCGATTCACGCCCATCAAACAGGCAGCGGCGTATTGCTGGGCACGTCGGATAAAGGGCGAATTTACGATATTTCAAATGATGGCGGCGAGACGCTGGCACTCCAGACCGATGCAAATCAGATTTCGACGATTCGTGCATCCCGGCAAGGTTTGATCACGACATCGAGCAATCCGGGATCGCTGTTTCGATTTGGCCCCGAGACCGTTGCCGAGGGAACTTACGAATCGGCAGTGTTGGATGCTAAAGGCACGGCGACCTGGGGACGGATTTGGTGGCGTTCAAGCGGCAATGTGACCATTCAAACCCGCACTGGAAATACCGAAAGGGCAGACGAAACGTGGAGCGGGTGGAGCACGGCATTGACCGACGCTAACGGCGGTCAAATATCGAGCCCCAAGGCGAGATTTATCCAATGGCGAACAGTTCTAAAATCCTCTAATATGGTCGCGTCAGTAAACGAGGTCAATCTCGCTTTTATCGCCCGCAACATCGCTCCGGAGATATTGTCATTACAAGTTCTGCCGACAAATGTCGGTCTCGTTGCCAATCCGGCGGTACAAATCGACCCGAATATAGAGCTCTCCGGTCTTGATCCCGCCGCTTTTGGCATTCCAATTGTCGCCGTCCCGCCTCGCAAGATTTACCAGCGGGGGGCGACGTCGCTGCAATGGACTGCGGAGGACCGTAATGGCGACACGCTGGTGTACGACGTCTATTACAAAGAGATCAGCGACACCGCTTTTAAATTACTTCGCGGCGATCAGACTGATAATTTTATCTCCATAGACGGCCAATCGCTCGCCGACGGACGCTATATCTTTAAGATCGTCGCCCGCGATACGCCCTCTAATCCGATACCGCTCGCTCTCGCCGGTGAGAAGACAACCGAACCCATCGATATCGACAACACACCGCCGGTTGTAACTGCTTCTGGTTCTCCGCAGATAACGGGCGACAACGCCCGCGTTTCGTTTACCGCAACTGACTCAGCGAGCTATCTCGTGCGAGCCGAATATAGTGTCAACGGCGGCGAATGGCTGCCAGTCTATTCCGACGACGGCATCTCGGACAGCCCGCAGGAACGCTACACCATCGAAATTCCGTTACCGAATACTGGCGAGTACGCCGTGACGATCAGGATCTATGATGTCAATGGAAATTCAGGAAATGCCCGCATGATCGCAAGGAAATAAATCGCCGCCGATATGTAAATGGGACTTAATTTAAAAAGTGTTGCAGTCGTCACAGGAGCAGCGTCGGGAATCGGCCGGGCGTTGGCGATTCGTCTGGCATCCGAAAAGATTGCCGGAATAGCAATTTCTGATGTGAACGAAGAAGGACTCAATGAGACCGCCGCGGTCATCCAGAAACTCGGCGTCCCTGTTACCGTTCATGTCACAAATGTCGCCGACCTCGCTCAGGTGCAGTTACTGGCCGACGAGGCGGTCGCTAAACACGGGCGCGTCACACATCTTGTAAACAACGCTGGCGTGGGCTTGATCGGCACGTTTGAGCAGCTTTCTATCGAGGATTTTGAATGGCTGATGGGCATCAATTTCTGGGGCGTCGTTTACGGCTGCAAGGTTTTTCTGCCGATATTAAAACAGCAGGATTCGGCACACATCGTAAATATTTCCAGCGTTTTTGGTTTGATCGCGCCGCCGGAACAATCCGCGTACACATCGTCGAAATTTGCCGTTCGGGGTCTGACCGAGAGCCTCCGGCATGAACTTTCCGGTTCAAATATCTCTATTTCATCCGTCCACCCCGGCGGTATTAAAACGAACATCGTCCGCAACGCCAAAATTGGTGCCGCAGCCCCCGAAGAATGGAAACAGCAAGGCACTAAATTGTTTGACAAGATCGCCAAAACAACCTCCGAAGAGGCCGCCGATGTAATCATAAAAGGGATAAAAGATAATAATCCGCGAATACTTATAGGCAAAGACGCAAAAGCCATTAGCCTCATCTCACGCATTTTTCCGACCCGCTATCTAATGATCCTCGAACGGCTAAGCGGACATAAAATGAGCTTGCGAAAGAAATAGTTTCTGGGTACTTCTAAATGTTCTAAAAAAATTTAAGCAAAGTCACAGAACAGCTTAGACGCAAAAAAGATCAGGTCTTACCCGAATCGCTGAATCAGAATTTGAAGATTATCTGATTGGCATTCCCACTGTCCAAAATGGTTGTGTCAGGGGTTGTTTAAAAACCGAAAGAAACCGGCAAAAATTATCGTATTTCAAGCTTTGAATTTGAAGTTTTTGTGGTGATTTTTTTTTATTTTAAAATTCCAGGGTTTGCGCACGAATTTTGGGGTGTTTTTAAATGTGGCACGTGCCACAATTTAAACATTTGAATTAACACAAAGCCGTAAATACGGGGTTTTAGGATTTTCGAGGTGATCTTTTCGGGAAAATCAGAGCCTGGATAGGTACAGTTAAATGTGGCGTTTGGTCCACGAATTTGGGTAGTTTGGTACAGTGGTTTTGGCAGTTTGGTCACAGTTGTTTTTGGCTAATGTGACAGTATGAATTTCGTTTTGGGAAAACATAATATGTCGGCCATGCCAGAGGGGTAATGGGTCATTGTGTCTGCGATTATACAAATCAAACACAGATGAGGTATAAATTTTTTATTTCTTGGGTAGCGTCATTGTCTTGCCTTCGCTGTCCATTTCGAGATGGCGGGTGGTGTGGTCGGTGACGCTCGGCGGGGTGAGGTCACCGGTTTTGTAGCGTGATTCGGGAGCGACAAAATTGGTTTGCGGCGATGGCAAGGCGGTATGCGCTGAGGGAGAAAGATTGTTTGCGGGCTCGGTTGGGCTGTAAACCGGCAGGCCTTGTTCGATTTTTTTGAGCTGGAGATATTGTGCAACGCCCGAACCCATCATCGTAAAGGCCGGTATCAGCATCCAAAACCACCATGATTGGCCGCGTGCCATGTTTGATACTGCGAGTACGATCGCGATAACCAGAAACGCGACGCCGGTCGCAAATTTAGTGATCGCGCCTTCCCAGTTGAGCGGCTTCCCTTTTCTGTCCACCAGGGAATGCACAGGCGGTTTGGCGGCCAAAGCGTTCGAAACATTGCCGAGATCGTTGCCGCAGCTTCTGCAAAATTTTCCCTCTTCAGGATTTTGTCCACCACATTTTGGGCAAAACATATCTTTTATAGTTTCGAGTTTCTGGTTCCAAGTTCCGAGTTAAGAGTTAGACTTCCGGTCCGACTCGGAGCTCGTGACTCGGAACTATCCATCCTCTGCCTTTTCGCTTCGAAAAGTATTACGCCGGCGGCGACGGAAACGTTCAACGAATCTATTTTTCCATACATCGGTATTTTTACCAACACATCACAGTTTTCGGCGACGAGACGATGAAGCCCGCCGCCCTCGCCACCGAGTACGAGAGCGGTAGGGCGCGTCCAGTCCCAAGCGGTGTATGCCGTCCCGGCCTCCATGCTTGTGCCGACGACCCAGATATTTTCCTCTTTTAGCCTTTCGATCAGGCGATTAAGATTAGCGGTCTTTGCGACTTTTACATATTCGATCGCACCTGCAGATGATTTGGCGACGGTATCATTTAACCCGACAGCACGGCGTTCCGGAATGATGACGCCATCGACCGCCGCACATTCAGCGACTCTGAGAATTGCACCGAGATTGCGAGGGTCTTCGACACCATCGAGCACTAATAAGAGCGGCGTTTCGGCCGCATTCTCTAAAATATAGTCAGTCGAGACATAATCCGCCGAGGCGATAAAGGCGATCACGCCCTGATGGTTAACGCCCGATTCGAGATGCTTTGCAAATGTCTCGCGGGGTACGCGGTTCCAAGCGATAGACCGTGTGCGGCAAAGATCAGTGATTTCGGACAGGCGGTGTTCCTTGACTCCGTCGGCTATCAGCACTTTGTCGATTCGGCGATTTTCAGCACGCAGAGCTTCGAGCACCGGGCCTGCACCATAGATGAGAGAAGCATTGGTTTTCAGGACCGGCAAAGCAACCTTTCTTTCCCGTTCGCGTTCAGGCCTGTTCCTATCTTTATCCCTAAAATCTCGTCCCTTGCTTTTCATAGAAGATGCCATTGTAACCGTGAATATTTTGTAAATTGACTGAGATTGCTGGTTGACGTAATGCTCGCAAATCCGTGCCTGCCAAACCCGGCCGGCCGCATCCCTAGTGAGTCGGTGCGCGTTTCGATCTCCCAAACGTGACCGAGTATGACTCTGATCGAATGGTAATTATCAACGAGCTTAGCATTCGGAGAGATGTTCACTAGTAGATTAACCAAACGCCCCCAGTTTTCTCTCGCCAGCAAACTCTTTTGATCTCCCAGACACGAAAAATCAAAGCCTGTCGTATGAATGCGAAAGCCGAGTCTGTCTGCGCGGGTGTATATATCGAGTACCGGTTCGTCCGACGCTGTCGCTGATTCGTCGAGCAGTTTCCCTCCACGACCTTTTTTGGCGACTGAATCAGTCTTGGTTTTGCTGATAATGCCTGTGACGATCAAAGCGATGTCGCCGCTCGGAACCAAGGTAACCTGACCCGTGTTAAAATCCGTAAACCCTAGAGTGTCGTCTACAAAATCCAGCCGGTTGAGCCTGATTTGCGGCGTTTCCGGTGTCAGTGCGTCGTCGTTTACCAACGTGCTGGCGACTCCCATCTGCTCCAAAGCTGTTTGTAATATCATGGCCTCCTTTTCATTTTCTGTACGGGCTAGAGGCAGGGCGGCACCGGCTGTGAGAATAAAGTTGACGATTTCGGGTTCCATCGACAATAGCGAAGCGATTTTTATAGTGTCTGTTGCCGCTCCCGGTTCACTAAGGATCAAATTTAAGCCCCGTTCCCAGATTTCCAGCTTTCTCAGAAGCGGTGGCTTGACGGATGCTGTCAGACCACCCGGAACGCTGAGAGCGTTACCACAATAGATACATTTTAAGCGATTCGGAGGACTTTGGCGTGCGCAATTGCCGCATGTCAGCAATTCCTGTGGATCAAAGGCGATGCTTTCCGTTTGGATTAGAGGATCGAAAGGGAAAAGATTTCGGGTAGCTTTGTCGACAGTTTCGCCCATATAAAATCGACTCGCGATAACGTATTTTAGCATTTTTAAAACCAAAATGCCTTGACCGATGCGAGCGTAAGAGGCACACTATAAGTAAGCTCTTTTCCGGGTAAGCATATTTGATGACCGAGCGGTTACGGCATTTTTTATTAAAAATTATTTATAAGACTGATATTTTCCATCAAAGATTCTTTACGACTCTGACCATTAAATCCTTTATTTCTTAAGTCTTGCAGTTGCCGTTTAACTTCAATCAAATGCCCATCCGGGGATTTGCCTCAATATTCTCATAGTTTGAGGTACACTAAAAATGCAGTTTGACACGACTACCAGCTCTTCCTGGCAGTTTGGATATCGTGGCCGCGTCGCCGTTTTTATCGATGGCAATAACCTGTTTCACGCGGCCCGTTTTCATAATATAGATATCGATTATAATAAGCTTCTGCGAGTGCTTTTGGGTGACGGCCGTTTACTGCGTGCGTTTTTTTACACGGGCGTTGATGTAGGCGCTGAGCGACAGCAGGGCTTTTTGCTGTGGATGCGGCGCAACGGCTTTCGGGTCATTCAAAAGGAGCTAAAAACCTTTTTCGACGGCACCCGCAAGGCAAATCTCGATGTCGAGATCGCCGTCGATATGCTCAGCCTCGCCGGCCGATATGACACCGCCGTTCTGGTCTCTGGCGACGAAGATTTTGTCTATGCAGTCAATGCCGTCGCCTACAAGGGCTGTCGCGTCGAGGTCGCCGGATTTCGCTCAAATACTGCTCCCCGGCTGATCGATGTCGGTGATTTTTTTATCGATCTTGGCGATATAGCCGATTTGATTCGTAAAGATATTGGTCAATCGGATGATTATGATATGCCTTCATTCGTCCCGCCGGGCGAAAGCTCAGATTCCCCAAATATCCGGGACGATTTTAAAGGAATCAGCCGGCCGGTGCCGTTTGATAATGATTTTTCCGACTCCGACTCCGATGAAATTGCCGATTTCACGAGTATCAGAGACGATAGATGAAAATTTTTACTGTCTCAGAGGCCAACGGCTTGCTACCCGAGATCGAGCCTAAGCTGGTGTCGATCCAGAGTCTCTATACAATTATTGAGAGTCTTCGCCCCGAGGCCCGTGCCGCAGCCGGGGCCTCAAATTTTGGCGGCGGCATGGAGGGCGGAACCGGCTATGTAAACACGCTTTACAAGGTCGGCAAACTCACGACCGAGATCCATGAGCTGGGCGTCGAACTAAAAGACCCCACAAACGGGCTCATCGATTTTCCTAGTATGCGGGCCGGTCGTATCGTTTTGCTCTGCTGGCGGCTCGGCGATGGTAATCTAATAGAGTGGTGGCATGAGACAGATGATGGTTTTGCGGGACGCCAGCCGCTGTAAAACGCCAAACGATTTCCACAGAATTACAAAGTTTTCCACAAAGGATTAAACATTTCATTAAAACTGCGAAAAGTTTAAAGTTTTGTGCGCTTTACTATTGACTACTTAAAGTAAACCCTGATATTATCAGCTAGTTTTCTGGAACTCTCTTCGTTACTATCTTAGATCAGATTGCAACGCCTATGAATTGCCCGGTGTGTGATCGGAGTTTAGCCCCGACCCTCTCAATTTGTCCCAGTTGCGGTGCCATGATGTATGACACTGTACGCGAAGACCTCCAAGCAAAGGTAACGTCTGGGCGACTGGCCCCGCGCGTCGAGGCAAAGGCCGAGCCGTTACCTCAGACGATGCCGGGGGCTGTGGCCCAACGTGTGACAGAGGTCGCTCCTCAGAATGTGATGAGGAAACCGCCACCGCCCGTGAAGAAAAACGAAACTTCCGATCTGGTTTCGTCTAAAACAAGCCCCACACTCGTTGGATTTCAAAGTAAAAATGCCGCTTTGCCCGATTGGCGTATTCAGTTGCAGAATGCGGTACAACAGCGAAAGGGCGGTCATGCCGCCCCGGTTACGCTATCGACATTAGATAACGGCACACATTATCCGACCAATGGCGGTGCGGCCTTAAAGGTCGAGATCGTCCAGAGGCCCGAGGCTCAGCCCACGCCTGAGATATCCGATCCGAGAGTTGCAAGTGCGATGCGCCGCATCGCCGAATCGCGTGATACATTTCTTGAGGCCGACAAAAAAGCTGTGGCGCCCAAACCCGCTCCAGCCAAGTCATATCCGTTTGGTGTCGTTCCGTCGATTGGCCGTACGGCAACTGCCGCCGCACCGCCCCGTATAAATGCTCTGCCCAAACCAACGCTGGTCAGAGCGTCGCCGGTCGTTGTCGCGGGAAAACGTGACACTAACAAACTGCCGCCGATAAATTTTAGACCGGAAATGGTGTCCGAAACTGTCGAACCGGACTCCGAATCGACCGTGAGCCAAACTCTGCCCTCAGAGTTTACTGAGATAAAACGCATCAGGATCAGGGCTGAACACACTCAGACCGAAGATGTCGATGCAGATGATACGCAAACCGATGAGATCGAAGATCTTGCTCTGTTTTCGACACGGTTCGGTGCCGGGCTGTTTGATCTGATCATTGCGGGGTTTGCCAGTTTGATAATTCTTTCTCCGATCGCATTTACCAGAGGCGAATGGTTAACGACCGCTGGACTGCTTACCTTTACGGGCGTGTGTGCGATTATTTTATTTTTTTATATGACCGTCTGTCTCGGCTTTTACGGCAAGACGATGGGAATGCGGCTTTTCTCGCTCGAACTCGTCGATGCGGTCGAGAATGAATACCCGACACTTCACCAGGCGGCGGTCAGCTCGTCGGTCTTTATTCTTTCTCTTGTCTTTGGCGGGGCCGGCTTCCTGACCGTTTTCTTCAACGAAGAAAAACGCGCCGCCCACGATCTGCTCTCAGGCACCATCCTGGTCAGAGAGTTTTAGTTTATTGTCAAAGCTATTTGAGTCCGCTACGCAATACAAAACGCACTTTTTCCGACAGCCTCCTATGATCTTAATCTTATTTAACCCTTATTTGTTAAAAGCCGCCGGAGGCTAGATCGATCATCCTGATCTCGCCCGTCCATCTATCTCACCAGCATACTATCTGCTGATCCGGGTGAAATCAGCAAATCTTTGTCGTACAACATTGATTCTAGTCAAATGTCGGTAGAATGCACTAAGTAGCATTGATCTGTGGTTATTCAACCGAGCTGCTCAACCGCGTCTTACATTTCTTTACAAAATAAGCTCAAAAAACGTCAACTAATCGCCGTCCACATACGTCAAAGAATGGACAAGCGAAAGCTTAGTAAAATAAAACGAGGTAAAAAAATGTCATTAAAAAACAGATTCTTCTCATTTCTAACAGTCGCTCTTGGCGTTGTCGTCTTCTCGACGTTCACGATTGCACAGGAAACGACTACACCACTATCAACGGATAAAAATGCAGAAAAGCGTGCCAGCAAAATGGGCGGCAAAGCCCACGGCAAACGCGGCGGTCACATGCGTGGCGGTCACATGCGTGGCGGCAAGATGCACGGCCTTCGCGGCATCACGCTCAGCGATGCTCAGAAGGCGCAGATTAAGTCTATCCGTGATAGCAACCGGCCAGACGAGGCAACCAGGACCGAACTCAAAGCGATCCGCGAAGCCCACAAGGCAGGCTCAACGATCACACCGGAACAGAAGGAACGCGTAAAGTTTCTGCGTGAGCAGCGGCGTGCAAAGGCCCAGATTGTTCGCGAACAGATCCAGGCAATTCTTACCCCTGAACAAAAAGCTCAAATCGAGGCTCAGCGGCTGGAAATGCGTCAGCGTTTCGAACAGCGTAAGCAAAGAAAGGCCCCGGCAGCCACACCGGCAATTGAAGGTTAAGCCAACCGCCGATTAGGAAATCAAAAAATGGGGATGTCTGAAATGTGAGTTTCAGACATCCTTTTTATTTTGGGTGTAGCGTTTGTTGAATGTCGTACTCTAGATCGTCCACACGTGTACATCTCTACCGGTTTGTTGATTGTTAAAGCAAAAATCTAGGGTGAATTTTTTTGATTTTTAAAAATTCCCAAAATTATCGGGTTTGGGAAAGGTTTTTAAATGTGGCACGTGCCACAATTTGTCCGGTTCAGGCAGCGATATCTAATAAATTACTGGGTTTTACCGCAAAGCCCATTACCAGTTTCCGTAAAAAACACACTTGTTTGGTCTTTCACAATATGCCGTTTGATCCCGGATTTTGACCAGTTTGGTACAATTCTTTTCGAGATTGGTGAAAGGTGTTTGAAGCGAAAATAACCGTACCAATCACGATTGCGGACAGGCAAGCCGACCTGGCCATCGAACCACTGCAATCGAGCAATATCAAAACTGTTACGAGCGTATCACCGGGCCAAACTAGTCTATAGGATTGTTCGACACCGTCTTTGACAAATTGTAAGTCACATTTGAGAAAGGGGGAAAACTGTAGATAAATTGAAAAAAAGGCCGGAAGCGTTTAAACTCCCGGCCTTTGTATTGCACTTCGCCCGACGGGCTTTTGCTGATTATAGTTCGTCGTCATCGACCTCGATCTTCATCGCTGCGTCGATGTCAAAGACCTCGTCGGCCTCCGTTTCCTCGACATCCAGATCGATGTCGTCCTCGATATCATCGACAAATGCCCCGTCATCCACATCCGCCGTTGCAGGGATAGGCAGATCGATTCCGCCGCGGATGTAGTCGTTCATTTCGTCAAACTCATCCTCCTGCTTGCGGTTCTCGGTGGCATCATAGGCAACCTTGACGTTGCGGTAATATTTCATACCGGTTCCCGCCGGGATGAGGCGGCCCATGATGACGTTTTCCTTGAGGCCGCGGAGGTAATCGATACGGCCTGAGATAGCCGCCTCGGTCAACACGCGGGTCGTTTCCTGGAAGCTGGCTGCCGAGATAAACGAGTCGGTCGAGAGCGACGCTTTTGTAATACCGAGCAAGAGCGGTTCGCCGACCGATGTCTGGCCGTTCTCGTCCTGAACGCGGCGGTTCTCGTCCTCATAGCGGAAGCGGTCAACCTGTTCCTCGAGCAGAAACTCGGTATCGCCGACCTCCTTGATTTTGACCCAACGCAGCATCTGGCGAACGATCACCTCGATGTGCTTGTCGTTGATGTTCACGCCCTGCAGGCGGTAAACCTCTTGGATTTCGTTCACGAGATAGTTCTGCAAGGCTTCCATACCGAGGACACGCAGGATGTCGTGCGGATTGAGCGGACCGTCCATAAGCGGTTCGCCCGAACGGACGCGGTCATCCTCCTGCACGTTGATATGCGTACCACGCGGGATGTCGTATTCGCGTTCGCTGCCATCGTCACCGACGACGATGATCTTACGTTTACCCTTTGCGATCGGGCCGAATTTAACGGTTCCGTTGATCTCAGACATCATCGCCGTCTCACCCGGACGGCGTGCCTCAAAAAGCTCGACGACACGCGGCAGACCGCCGACGATATCTTTCGTTTTCGTCGTTTCACGCGGGATCTTAACAATTACGTCACCCGGTTCGACCTCCTGGCCGTCAGCAACGATGAGGTTGGCACGGATCGGCACCTGGTAGGTCTTTTGGACCTTGTTGCCCGTACGGATTTCGAGACGCGGCTGATTCTTCTCATCCGAATCCTTGACTACGAGGCGTTTCTGGCCCGTGACCTTATCGATCTCTTCCTCAACCGTTTTACCTTCCTTGAGGTCCTGATACTTAACTGTACCCTTGACCTCGGTAAGGATGGCGAATGTGAAGGGATCCCACGTGACGAGCACGTCATCTTCCTTAACCTTCTGGCCATCCTTGACGTGGACCTCGGCACCATAAACGACCTTGTAATGGGCGACCTCGCGGCCGCGTTCGTCAACGAGTGCAATCTCAGACTGACGACGCATCGAGACCATTTCGCCGTTTCGATTTTTGATGACCTTGAGATCACCGAGATAGCGGACCGTGCCATCCATCGCAGCGACGTGTTTGGTTTCCTGTTCGAGACGCGCCGTACCACCAACGTGGAATGTGCGCATCGTGAGCTGTGTTCCCGGTTCGCCGATCGATTGGGCGGCGATAACGCCAACCGCTTCGCCGATCTCGACCGTATTGCCTGTCGCGAGGTTGCGGCCATAGCATTTGACACAGATACCGCGACGCGTTTCACACGTCAGGGCCGAGCGAATCTTGACCTTTTGCAGGCCAGACATCTGTACGTTTGAACCGAGGTTCTCGTTAATCTCGGTATTTGCCTCAACTAGCATTGTACCGTCAACCGGATCGATAATATCGTCCAGAGATGTGCAGCCGACGATGCGGTCACGTAAAGATTCGACCTCTTCACCGTTGCGGATAATCGCCTCGGCCCAGACACCGCGGAGTGTGCCGCAATCCTGTTCCGAAACGATCACGTCCTGTGCCACGTCAACCAGACGGCGTGTCAGGTAACCAGAATCAGCCGTTTTTAGCGCCGTATCTGCTAGACCCTTACGAGCACCGTGCGTAGAGATAAAGTACTGGAGAACGTCGAGTCCCTCGCGGAAATTGGCGAGAATCGGATTCTCAATAATCTCGCCCGACGGCTTGGCCATCAGGCCGCGCATACCGGCGAGCTGACGAATTTGAGCCTCAGAACCTCGGGCACCTGAATCGGCCATGACCAAAATCGGGTTGAGTTCTTTACGCTCTTTCTCGCGGTTGTTCATCGCGATAAACATCTCTTTGGCAACGTGATCGGTCACATCTGACCAGATGGCCGTCACCTTGTTGGTGCGTTCCATATCGGTCATTGTTGCGTCTTCGTATTGTTTGCGAAGCTTTTCTACTTCCTTCAAAGCTTTTTCAATGATGCCCTTCTTGCTCGCCGGCGTTACCATGTCGTCGATACCGATCGAGACACCGGCTTTCGTCGCATAGAGAAAGCCCATCGTCTTGAGATCGTCGAGCAGAGAAACGGTCGGGTCATGTCCGAGACGCAGATGGCAAAATGTCACCAGCGATTGCAACCCTTTCTTCTTGAGAACGCCATTAACATAAGGCAAACCGTCGCGGGTCAGACGTTCGTTAAAGATAGCCCGACCGGCGGTCGTATCGAGAATGAGATCGACCTTTTCGCGTGCTGTCGCCCGCATCACATCCTGCATGTTGTGCTCGAGCGTCAGATCGATCAGATCGCCGCGCCAGCGAAGTTTAATTTTCGTTTGAGTCTCGATAACGCCAGCATCGAGTGCGAGCAGAACGTCTTCGATTGAACCAAAAACTTTGCCATCGCCTTTCATCTCATCTCTGGCAAGCGTCAGATAGTAGCATCCGAGAACGATATCCTGCGACGGAACTGCAATCGGCTGGCCGCTGGCCGGTGAAAGCAGATTGTTTGACGCGAGCATCAAAACGGTCGCCTCGATCTGTGCCTCAGCCGACAGCGGAATATGAACCGCCATCTGGTCGCCGTCAAAGTCGGCATTAAATGCCGAACATACGAGCGGATGGATTTTGATCGCCTTACCCTCGACAAGGACCGGCTCAAAAGCTTGGATACCCAGACGGTGAAGTGTCGGTGCACGGTTCAAAAGTACCGGATGCTCGCGAATAACTTCCTCGAGAATGTCCCAAACGATCGGCTCTTGACGCTCAACCATTTCGCGGGCCTGTTTGATGGTCGCGGCGTGTTGATCTTTTTCTAATTTGTTGTAGATAAACGGCTTGAAAAGCTCAAGAGCCATTTTCTTCGGCAAACCGCATTGGTGCAGTTTGAGTTCCGGGCCGACAACGATCACCGAACGTCCCGAATAATCCACACGTTTTCCGAGCAGATTCTGACGAAAACGTCCCTGTTTACCCTTGAGGGTTCCCGACAAAGATTTGAGCGGGCGATTGTTCGCACCGCGAAGCACGCGGCCGCGTCGTCCGTTATCAAATAACGCATCGACGGCTTCCTGCAGCATGCGTTTTTCATTTCGAACAATAACCTCAGGAGCCCGAAGTTCGATCAGCTTCTTCAAACGGTTGTTGCGGTTGATAACGCGGCGATACAGATCATTAAGATCAGATGTCGCAAAACGTCCGCCATCCAGAGGCACCAGCGGGCGAAGCTCAGGCGGAATTACCGGGATCACATCGAGGATCATCCACTGCGGATTGTTACCAGAACGCAGGAACGATGTCGAAACCTTTAAACGCTTGGAATACTTAAGTTTTTTCTGCTGCGAAGTTTCCTCGCGCATTTTTCCGCGAAGCTCCTCGACGAGTTCCGCAATATCGATCTGCGCCAGCAAATCTTTGATCGCTTCGGCACCCATCTTGGCGACAAACTGATTGGGATATTCCCGCGTCAACTCGCGAAAACGCTCATCCGTCAGCAAATCCTTCTGCTTGAGTTCAGGCACATCGCCTTCGTCAACGACAATGTATGTCTCGAAATACAAAATCTTCTCAAGATCACGGAGCGTGATGTCGAGCAGATGCCCGATGCGCGACGGCAATCCCTTAAAAAACCACACGTGCGAGCATGGCGACGCCAATTCGATGTGGCCGAGACGCTCGCGGCGGACCTTTGACTGCGTGACCTCGACGCCGCATTTGTCGCAGATAACGCCGCGATGCTTCATCCGCTTATATTTTCCGCACAGACATTCCCAATCCGAGACCGGGCCAAAGATCCGCGCGCAAAACAGCCCGTCGCGTTCCGGTTTAAAGGTTCGATAGTTGATCGTCTCCGGCTTTGTCACCTCGCCATGCGACCACGAACGTATCTTGTCCGGCGACGCCAGGCTGATGCGAATCGCTTCGTAATTTGTCGTCAACTGCGTTTTGTTATCGTTATTAAATCGAAACATAATTCTCCAATGATCTTTGACCTTTGTTCTTCGACCTTCGACCTTCGACCTTTGACCTTTGACCTTTGACCTCTTTGACCTTTGACCTTTGACCTTAGCTCGAAATCAAAAATCGAAGATCAAAGATCAAAGATCGAATAATCAAAGATCAAATATCCAAAAAGGACTTAGTCCGCCCCAACAAGTGCATCAACACCGGCGACAATCGCATCCGGATCGATCTCGTCTTCCTGAATAAGCTCGACGTCTAGGCACAAGCTTTGCAGTTCGCGGACCAGGACGTTAAACGATTCGGGAATTCCCGGCTCGAAATTTGAGATGCCCTTTACGATCGTCTCGTAGATCTTCGAGCGTCCGGCTACATCGTCAGATTTGCATGTCAGCAGTTCCTGCAGGATGTGAGCGGCACCGTAGGCCTCGAGTGCCCAGACCTCCATCTCTCCGAAACGCTGTCCGCCAAACTGTGCCTTACCACCGAGCGGCTGCTGTGTGATAAGCGAATATGGCCCGATCGAGCGGGCGTGGATCTTGTCATCCACAAGGTGCGAGAGCTTGAGCATATAGATGTAACCGACGCACACCTTCTGCTCGAACTGCTCACCAGTCATACCGTCGTAGAGCCGCGTCTTGCCCGACGGGCCGACCGACGCCGGAATGCCGAGCTCGTCGTATTTCTCATTTGCCTGCGTGATGTAACCCTTGATCTCCTCTTCGCTCGCTCCGTCAAAAACGGGTGTCGCAAAGTGGAGGCCGAGAATGCGGGCCGCCCATCCGAGATGTGTCTCGAGTATCTGGCCGACGTTCATACGCGAAGGCACGCCGAGCGGATTGAGCACGATCTCGACCGGTGTTCCATCCGGCAGATAAGGCATATCTTCCTCAGGCAAAATACGTGCGATGACGCCTTTATTACCGTGGCGTCCGGCCATTTTGTCACCAACGCTGAGTTTGCGCTTCATCGCGACGAAAACCTTGACCATCTTGATCACGCCCGGGGGCAGTTCGTCGCCCTGTTTGAGCTTGGTGATCTTTTCGTCATAGATGTCGCGAAGAATATTTATCTGGCGTTCGGTACGCTGCTCATATTCCTTGACCTCACCTGCAACGTCGATCGAACCTGACGAAACCTCGGCCTTACGGAGAAACTTGGTGTCGATCTCCTTAAGTGTTTCAGGTGTCAGCGTTTCGCCTTTCTTGAGCAAAACGTCTTTGCCGTCGACGAGGTCCTTGGTCAGCTTGCGGCCGTCAAAAAGCTCATAGATACGCGCGTCGCGCTGTTCCTGCAGGATACGGATCTCGTCATCGAGATCGCGGTGAAAATCGTCTTCCTCCATGCCCTCGATATCGAGGCTGCGTTCGTCCTTGTCCTGTCCCTTACGGGTAAAGATTTGAACGTCAACGACAGTTCCATCGATTCCCGGCGGACACGTCAGCGAAGCGTCCTTAACATCGCCTGCTTTCTCACCAAAGATCGCACGCAGAAGTTTTTCTTCCGCCGTCAACTGCGTTTCGCCCTTTGGAGTAACCTTTCCAACGAGAACTGAACCTGGTTTGACCTGTGCACCGATGCGGATAATGCCTGATTCATCGAGATCGCGGAGCATATTCTCACCGATATTCGGAATATCGCGTGTGATCTCCTCAGGCCCGAGCTTTGTATCGCGGGCTTCGATCTCAAGTTCCTCGATATGGATCGAGGTGTAGTAGTCATCCTTGACCATCTTTTCAGAAACAAGGATCGCATCTTCAAAGTTGTAACCACGCCAGGGCATAAATGCCACGAGCACGTTTCGGCCGAGAGCGAGTTCGCCGCGGTCGGTACACGGCCCATCGGCGATGACCTGCCCCTTTTTAACCTGCTCGCCAACCTCGACGATCGGTCGCTGGTTGATACAAGTGTTCTGGTTAGAACGCTTAAATTTGACCAGTGAGTAAATATCAGCCGTCACCTCTCGCGAGATCGTGCCGTCAACCTGATGATCGGCTTTGACGATGATTCGCTCGGAATCGACAAAATCGACAAGGCCATCGCGTTTTGCGATGACCACGGCACCCGAATCGCGTGCGGCGATCTTCTCCATTCCCGTTCCGACGTACGGCGACTCAGCACGGAGCAGAGGAACCGACTGGCGCTGCATGTTTGATCCCATGAGAGCTCGGTTGGCATCGTCATTTTCGAGAAACGGAATAAGCGACGCGGCGACCGAAACGAGCTGTTTCGGTGACACATCCATATATTGAGTGTCTTTGCGGTCGGCGGTGATAAATTCACCTTTTTGCCGGGCGGCATTTCGCTCGTTGACAAAGTTGCCTTTCGCGTCGAGCTCGATATTCGCCTGGCCGATGATCCATTTATCCTCTTCCCAGGCAGTTAAGTAGAACGGCCACGGCTCGAAGATTGCCTGCTGCTGACCTTTTTTCAGCTTAGTGTTCGCCTCCTCGACATCCTCGAGCGGCACATGCTGACCGGGCTTAAAGCTGGTGTCCCCGCCATTTATGAGCCGAACGTATTCGATCACGCGGCCATCGACGACGCGGCGGTACGGCGACTCGATAAAGCCGTATTCATTAATCCGTGCAAAACACGAGAGCGACGAGATGAGACCGATATTCGGCCCCTCAGGCGTCTCGATCGGACAGATGCGGCCATAGTGAGTCGGGTGGACGTCGCGAACCTCAAATCCTGCACGCTCACGAGAGAGACCCCCTGGCCCCAGAGCCGAAAGACGACGTTTATGCGTGATCTCAGACAACGGATTTGTCTGATCCATAAACTGCGAAAGCTGTGACGAACCAAAGAATTCGCGAACGGCAGCCGTTACCGGCTTTGCATTTACCAAGTCGCGCGGCATAGTGGTGAACATATCCTGCTGAATGGACATCTTCTCCTTGATCGCCCTTTCCATGCGTTCGAGGCCGATGCGAAATTGATTTTCAAGCAGTTCGCCCACCGCTCTGACCCGGCGGTTGCCGAGATGATCAATGTCGTCCTGGCCAAAATTTTCGCTGTCGCGCTTCATACGCAGGAGGTAGTTTACGACCTCGACAAAATCGCCTGCCTTCAGCAGCGGATTCGTAATGTCCTCTTTCTCAGGGCGGCCCATTTTGATGTTAAATTTCAAACGGCCGACACGTGACAGGTCAAATCGACGGGTGTCGAAGAACATACCTTCGAGTAGCCGATAGGCCGTCGGTACCGTCGGCGGATCGCCCGGACGCATCTTACGGTAAATTTCAAGCAGAGCATCGACCGGTTTCGCAATAGGATCTTTACGGATCGTTGCAGAGATTACCTCGCCGATGACATCGCGTTTTGGAAAGAAGATTGAGAACGTCTTTACCTCTTCCTCAATAATCTGCGACAGTTTGCCCGCAACAATCTCGGTATTCGCCTCGGCAATCACCTCACCGGTTTCGGTGTTGACAACATCCTCGAGGGCGTAAGCACCTTCAAAATCAGCGGCCGCAACCTCGACCATGTCCTTGCCCATGCGGCGAAGATCGGCGAGAGCGGATTTGGTTACCTTTTTACCTTTTCGTGTGACATCTTCTTTTTTATCCTTGATGTCCACTTCGGCACGCATTCCGACGAGATGAGTTTCGCCTTCGGTCTTGACTCCGATATGCAGCTTGCCTTTATCTATGATGACCTCGTCGGTGACATAGAAAAGTTTGAGAATGCTCGCGTTAGAATATTCTGCGCCCTTTACGACCTCTTCGAGAATGTTGTCCGAGACCGTCTTCATATCGATCTGCGGATTGAGCCACAAGCCTAATGCCCGCAAAAACACGGTCGCGATGATTTTACGCTTACCCAAACGGGCGTGAAGGATTCCCTTCTGATCGTATTCAAATTCAACCCACGAGCCACGGTACGGAATGATCTTTGCCAGGTAATCGTCACGGTCACCCTTAAAAAACACGCCTGGCGAACGGTGTAGTTGCGATACGATCACGCGCTCCGTTCCGTTGATAATGAAAGTACCGTTGTCGGTCATCAGCGGTATCTCGCCAAAGAAAACATCCTCTTCCTTAATGTCGCGGATCGTCGAGACGTTTGTCTCCGGGTCTTTATCATAGACGGTCAGGCGAATCTTTACCTTGAGCGGGACGCTGTACGACATGCCGCGTTCCTGACATTCCTGCTGATCATGCTTGTGCTTGAGACCGACCGGCTCACCGCAGTTGTTGCAGAGATTTGGACGAACGGCATTGAATGTGCCGCAATTGTTACAAAGCACCTCGGCCGGGTTGAATGGATCGACCTTGATCTTGGCCGAGCAGTTTTTACAATTTGCCCGTAGATGCTCGAGGCCCTCGAGATTGCCGCATTTACACTGCCAGTTCCCGATCTGATATTCGACATACTCAAGCATCGCCGTCTCGCGAAAATCCGAAACTGGAAAAATTGACGCAAACACCGATTGCAGGCCGACGTAATCGCGCTCCTCAGGGATGAGGTCCATTTGCAGAAACCGGTTATACGACTCGCGCTGGACCTCGATGAGATTTGGGATCTGAGCAGAAGTATAAATCTTGGAAAAATCGACCCGCTGGGGCGATTGGCTTGTTCGGCGGCCGAGTCCCGTCGAGCTGCTTTGTAGAGGATTGTTGATCATATTATTAATAGCGGGCTAAAAAACCTGTTGATTTTTGAGAACGTTGCTGATACGATTCACGTAACGTAAGGCTCAAAAACAATCGCGATAAAGACGGCAAACGCGGTCGAGGGTAGAGTTTTCCCTAGACCGCTTTTCAGCAGCTATTGCTGTGAATTAAGTTTTACGGGGCGTGCCAAACGGTACACCAACTCTCCACTTGTTTGCGACAGAAATCGCGTCTAAAACCAACGGAAGCTATATAAAATTACAGCGTTTCCGATCCGACCAAGCCGGAAATCGCAGCTTCAAATATAAAATAGAAGTGCGAACCAGTTAGTTTATCAAGGTAAACTTGCGAATGCAAGAACTACGGGATCGTTTTAACGCAGAGCCCCCAGAGTTCACAGAGATAAAACTACTAGCTTAACTCTGTGTTTTCCGCGGTACTCTGCGTTAAAAACTACCGTTATTATTTAACTTCGACGGTTGCACCCGCTTCAGTCAATTTAGCTGCAATCTCGTCAGCCTCTGCCTTTGAAACACCTTCTTTGAGCGCCTTAGGAGCGGCGTCAACGATGTCCTTGGCTTCCTTCAACCCGAGGCCAGTCACGATTTCGCGAACAACCTTAATGACGGCGATCTTGTTGCCGCCCGCAGCAGTCAGGACAACGTCAAACGAGTCCTTTTCTTCTGCAGCAGGTGCCGCATCGCCACCGGCCGCAGGTGCTGCCGCAGGTGCCGCCGCCGCCGCCGCCGAAACGCCAAAAACTTCTTCGAGTTCCTTGACGAGTTCAGACGCCTCAAGAAGCGTCATACCTTTTAAAAATTCAACTACATCACTTTTTGTAACTGCCATAATATTTATCTATTCCTCCAAAGGGTTCTTTATCTGAGCAAGTAAAGTAAAAAGGCAAAAGTAAAAATGTGCCCAACACTCTACTGCGTCTTGTTGTAATGTGAAGATCAAAGTGTTCCGGATAATCGGCTTTTGCCTTTTACTTTTTCACTTTTGACTTTCACAGCTGTCAGCCGCGAGAACCCACGGGACGCGCATTGGTCGGGGTTGCATCACCTTTCCTTCCGCGTCCGAAGCAGCTGTGACCTGACAAATCACGCGAGCTCGTTTTCCTTGAGTACGGCTTTTCAAATTTCAAATCTGAAATTTCAAATCTGATATCTAAAATCTTATCTATCCCGCTTTTTCCTCATCATCTGCGAGGGGAGCGGGTTCTAATACTTGTTCCGAACTGTCATCCGGTTCAGCGGCTGTCGCCTCTGCATCAGCCTCGGACTCCTGTGCCGGAGCGTCATGCGTTGGCTCGGCCACTTCTTCGGAAGCTGCTTCTTCGGAAGCTGCTTCTTCGGTCGCCGGAGCGGCCTCGACCGGCGTTTCATCCGCTGAAGCTGTTCCTTCTGTCGATTCTGAAACCACTTCAGGAGCAGCCTCTTCGCTTGCCGAATCTGCCTCGACCGGGGATTCGTCTGCTGGCGGTGCTGCCTCCTCTGTCGGGGTTACAGTCTCTTCAGCCTTTACCTCGACAGCCGGTGCCGGTGCCGCCGCCGCGGGCTTACTTTCTCCGATCTGTTTTATGACAACCGCGATATCGCGGGGTACGGCATTGATAACCGTAACGAGTCCCTGAGCCGAACTGTTGATGACCCATAGAAGTTTAGAGATGAGCTCTTCTTTCGACGGCAGATTTGCGATTGTGTTTAGTTGTTTCAGATCAACTAAACGGCCATCTACAACGCCAGTCTTGAATGTGTAAATGTCGGCATTCGCCTTCATAAACTTCGAGATTGCTTTTGACAACACGACCGGATCGCCGTCTGTCCACGCCAGGGCCGTGACTCCCTTGAAATGCTCGGTCGCATCCTCAAATTGCGTCCCCTTAATAGCGATGCGGGCCAATGTGTTTTTTACAACCTGATAGTTCGCACCGACTTCACGCAGTGAACTACGAAATTCCTGATCCTTGGTCACGGTCAGCTTTGTAAAGCTGACGACCATAGCGGAGGTCGAATTCTGAAGCGACTCGGTGAGGGCGTTCAGATCGTTTTGTTTTGTTTCTCTTGATTTCATTTTTTCCTGTTATTTTGAATGTTGGCCACCGTGTACACTAAGGAAAATATTCCTTGTTCACTGTGGCAATCCTCCAAAACTACCTCCCTATTAAACGTACGAAAGCTCATCGAGCAAAACGCCCGGGCTCATCGTCGCAGCCAAGTTAATTTTCTTAAGATAACGGCCTTTTGCGGTCGTCGGTTTTGCCTTGATGACGGCGGTGATCAGTACCCGGGCATTCTCGGCAAGTTTATCGTCATCAAACGACACTTTGCCAACCGGCGAGTGAATAACTCCCGTTTTATCGACGCGGTACTCGACCTTACCGGCTTTGGTCTCGCGGATGGCGGTCGCCACATCCATCGTCACCGTACCTGTTTTTGGGTTGGGCATCAGGCCTCGAGGACCGAGGACCTTACCTAGTTGCCCGACCTTGCCCATCATGTCGGGCGTTGCGATCAGGGCATCAAATTCGAGCCAGCCGCCCTTAATCTTATCAACGATCTCATCGCCGCCGGCCAGATCGGCACCCGCCTCTTCGGCTTCTTTGACCTTGTCGCCCTGAGCGATAACGACGATCCGTTTGGCTGTTCCGCCCAGGCCGTGCGGCAGAACGATGGTTCCGCGAACAAGCTGATCCGCCTTACGCGGGTCAACGCCCAGCCACATCGTCAGCTCGACAGTCTCGTCAAACTTTGCAAATGCGATCTCTTTTAACTTTGCAACCCCTTCTTCGAGCGTGTGCTTTTTATGCGGCTCGACTTTTTCGAGAGCCGCAAGATATTTCTTGCCTCTTTTCATTTTACCTCCAGGTGATAACGAGCAATCTAGCTGCTCTCCCTTTCTTAAATGTTGGCGGTTGGCACTAGCAGTTGGCAGTTAAAAAGGTTTCTTCTACTGCCAACTGCCGCTGCAACCTGCCTACTCTATTGTTAGTCCCATCGACTTTGCCGTTCCCTCGATCGTCTTCATAGCAGCGGCGAGGTTGGACGTATTGAGATCGACCATTTTTAATTTAGCGATCTCCTCGATCTTTGCTTTGGATATCGATCCGACCTTTTCTTTGTTGGCCTTGCCCGACCCCTTTGCGATGCCCGACGCCTTTCTCAAAAGATCGGCTGCGGGCGGCGTTTTCGTTTCAAATGTAAACGAACGATCCGCATAAACTGTGATTACGACCGGGACTTTCATATCCGGATCGTCGTTTTGCGTTTTGGCGTTAAACGCCTTGCAAAACTCCATGATGTTAACACCGTGCTGACCCAAAGCCGGGCCGATCGGCGGTGCCGGATTCGCCTTGCCAGCGGGAATCTGTAACTTAATGTAACCTGATATTTTCTTTGCCATAACTGTTTTCGATTAACGATTTTGAAGAATTTGCCGCCGAGACCAGAGGAAGATTATAATTTTTCTTACTTTCTCAATGATCTCTGTGTACTGTGTGGCTTAAACTTTCAAAAATGTCCTCATTCTATTCTTCTTCTGCAAACGTAACCTTTTCAACCTCAAGGAAACTCAACTCGTACGGAGTTGATCGTCCAAAAATTGTGATCGAGACCTTGAGCGTACTCTTGTCCTCGTTAACTTCTTCGACCTTACCGGTAAAACTCGCAAACGGCCCGGATTTGATTCTGACAACCTCGCCAACCTCATAGCTAAATTTCGGTTTTGGCTTCTCGGTAGCGACCTCGATATTACTAATGATCTGGTCAACCTCGGCCTGTGTCAGCGGCGTCGGCTGCTTTCCGCCCAGAAAGCCGGTAACTTTCGGTGTCGATTTGATCGCGTGAAAGACGTTATCGGGAATCTTTCCCTTATCGTCGCACTCGACCTCGACCAGCACATAGCCCGGATAGAACATCCGCTCCGAGACATACTCTTTATTGCCGCGCATCTCGACAACCTTTTCTTTGGGCAGCAAAACTTCAGTAATCTGCTCGGCCAGCTCCATATCGCGGATGCGTGCCCCGAGGCTCTCGACCACCTTATTCTCATGCCCCGAATAGGTGTGGATAAAATACCACTGCTTCATCGTGAAAAATTCCTTTATACGCCGGCTATCTGATTGACCAACCACGTTAGACCCTGAATGATATAGACCCAACTCTGGTCAATTAAAAACAAATACGCCGCAAAGAAAAACACATTTATGATCACGATGATCGTCGTGTTCTTAACATCTTGGGACGACGGGAACGTAGTTTTATCAAGCTCGGAGCGGGTCTTTTGAATAAACTCGCCGATCCCTTCTTTGCGTTTTCCCTCGTGGGCTACTGCTTCTGACACTTTTTTTCTCCCGTCATGCGACAGACTATTATTCTGTCTATCTTTTTTAATAAATATCCAACATGAGATTAGCTCAAGTTGTTAAGCACGCCCGATGGCTTGTTTCTACTATGGCAGGGGTAGCAGGACTCGAACCCGCACCTAAGGTTTTGGAGACCTCCATGCTAACCATTGACACCATACCCCTTTAAGGAGGCAAGAGACTGGAGACAAAAGACGGGAGATTTGCTCCTGTCTCTTGTCACGGGTCACCTGTCTATTTATTTTCCTTGTGTACCCGGTGACAGCGGCAGCGACGGCAAAACTTTTTAAGCTCAAGCCTATTTGGCGTGTTCTTTTTGTTCTTAGTCGTCACGTAATTACGCTCTTTGCACTCGGTGCACTGTAAAATTATATTATCTCTTGGCATTTCTTAAAACCTCAGTTGTCGGTTGTCAGTGGTCAGTTGTCGGTTTCAGATTTTTTTCTGACAACTGACAACTTACAACCGACAACTATTTTCTACAAAACTACTTCCGAAACCGTTCCGGCTCCGACTGTTCGGCCGCCTTCTCTGATGG
>JBBSJK010000006.1:0-64503 GCA_038257355.1 Pyrinomonadales bacterium
AGCGGCGTCTGGCGGTTGGGCGAAAAATCTGTGAGATACACGACGAAGCCGGGATAATCGTTGCGGTCTTTTTTATTAGTTTTCCAGAGCAGAAGCTTTCGGACCATGGTGTTGCCCTTCATAACCTTAGTGTAAACGGAGCGTTCGAGCAGCTCACTTAAGGGATCGTCGTCTTCGTGGACCGATTTGTCGGCCTCGGGAACGGCGGCAAGATCGGTCACCTGACGAATGCTGACATCATCGACAACCGCCTCTTTGTCGTCGCGAATCCTAATGAACTGCGGTGAGATCACACTTACTAGCGGCATTCTAGTGGTCGCCGAATACCTCTTCCCATCCCAATCGAGAACCATTCGTTTGACTGGCCCGCCGCGGGCACGTTCGGCGATCATATCGAGACAAGAGATCTCGATAACGGGACCGGGCTTTATCATTTCATAAGCGACGTAATCATTATTTACCGCCACATAATCAGAGGGAACGATACGTTTCTTTAAATCTTTAACAAATGTGCGACGATCTTCGTCCGTAAATCCGCCACCTACGCGTGTGAATTCGTGAAAAGTCCCGTCGCTTCGCATCACGGCCACAAGTAAATCATGCAGCATGCCTTTTCGAGCGTCCTGACCCTCGGAGTATCCGATGATCGCCACATCGAGATTATGCCGTAGCTTAATCTTGTAAAAACCAGCCTGATCGTGACGGACGACAACGCCCTCGGCCCCGTCACCGACGACCCAGTCGGTAAAAAGCTCCATTATGCGGTCTAGTTTGTCGGTTTTTTCGTGTTCGACGGCGTGGACCTTTTTGCCTTTCCCAAACCATTTTTTTAGAAGCTCAAAGACATTTGCCGCGTCGCTGACCGGTTTGTCATCTAACTCGATAACATCAAAAACCGCGACACCGAGTTTCTCGAGGGCCTCTTTCGACGGCGGCGAACGCAGCACGCGCACGACCTGCTGCACCGGATGGGCCTTTGTCGCGTCGTCTTTTACATAGATCTCGGCACCGAGGATACACGACCCGACCTTAGCTTTTTTTAGCAGTTCGGCCGCCTCATCAAAAGCGGGAAGTCCAATACGGGCCGTGCCGCCGGGATTGACCGAAATCATTTTCTCACCATCAAAAAAGAGCATTGCATTCTCGCCGTCGTATTTGCGACTGACAATATAGCCCTTCGCCTTTGGCAGTTTGAATGCGTCCTCGGTCGAGATCGCCTTCATATTGCCGCTGACACGGCGCTTATAGTCCTGCGACTTTACATGCAGAGACGGATCGGCTAGATCCGGCGCCTTACCGGTGCAATAGCCGTATTTACAAGTGAATTTTGCTTTGTCAAACTCGAGATCAAGCATTTAATTGTTTTAACGCCAAGTCGCTAAGCTGCAAAGTCACAAAGAAAGATATGAAAGCTTTTTCAGTCTTTGCGTCTATGCCTCTTTGCGTTGAAAAAGACCTTCTACGCCGCTGACTCCTCCTTAAGGCCTTTCGGACGTTTTAATTCCATATTCGACAGATGCAAAACCAAACAGTACGAATCGTCTTTCACACGCCCTTCGAGAAAAGCATTATACGGTTTGCCGCCGCGGTTCATTACCAGCGGCTGGTTGCCCTTTTCACCACCGCGAACGAGCAACAGGGCGTTGCGTTCGTCGAGATCCTTTGCCATCTCAAACAGAAAATCAAACGTGAGGCCATTGATATGCACGAGCTGTTTTTTGTTTGTAAACACAAATTTATGTGCAGCTTCCTCTTTCTTGATAAATTTCCCGGTCCAGCGCATCGGGAACTCGCCATTCATATTTTGCAGTTCCTTCTTACGCGGCTGTCGTTTTCGCTCACTACCATCGGCGTTATAGGTCACCTCGATTTCCTCTACCAGATGAATAATGCCTTTTTTCGTCACATAGACCCGTGACATATCTGTCAAAAACATCCCAAACCGCTCGATGTCGATCTCGGGGTCGCCCTTGACCAGAATGTCGGCGACCTTTTCGAGTTTTTTATGTTTTTTGATCAGTTCGGGCAGATCGTGGGATGTGTCAGTCTTTAACAACTTCCGCGTCGAGGTTGGCCGCCCTTTCTTATCCGTCCAACGCATCTCTCGAGTCGGATTCAAAGCCTCAGCCGCCACCACGGCGTCACGATTGTTAGAATTGCTAATGTTTATAGGCATAACGCGTCAGTTGTCAGTGGTAGAACAGGATTTGTATTCCGATCTGACAACTGACAACTGCTCCTTACATCAAATCAAAATCCAGATCATCCGCAGAGATATCTTCTTCCTCACCCGCGTCTAAAACAGCGGCCTGATTCAATTTAACAAACTGAAAATCCGCCTGTTTCCCGACCACCAGAAAAATATCGCCGCCCGAACCGATCAGATACGCATTATCATACTCAATGCCGCCGCGCCAACTAAAAGGGAACCAGTACATCCGCCCGTCCGACAGATAATCGTGCAGGGCCGAGATGTCGTTTGTCTCAAATGTCCCGACGAGGTAAACGCTCTTAACTATCTGCGTAAAATAGTCTTCGACTGTCGCCGGTTTTAGTTCATTCTTTTGGTTAAACGACGACGGGACCTGCTCGATCTGATCGCCGTCAGGCGTGACCGGTATCAGCTCATTACGCTCAACCGAATCGCCTTTATCTGTAATTGTCGCCAGTGACGTCCCGCCCTTATCGATCAAAGTCTTACCGTCCGCCGCCAGCACACGCAACGAAGCCTCACGCCCCTTTTCATCAAAAGCCTCGATCTCCACCCGCCCATACAGCTTCTCCCGGTCGATCTTAACGATCGATACCGGAAAATCCTGCCCATCCAAAGATAAAATCAAAGCCCGAGCCATAATTACTGGTCAATGGTACAATATCGGACAAATAAGTGTAAAAGTATTGATGGCGGACCCGCATTATTACGACGGCTAATGAGAAAGCAACGCATATTGACCGACACATAAAGCGGCATCGACAAAGGGATGGACCATAGAAATGATATAGCTAACCCTCAGCCCAAATTATTTTTGAAGGGTAGTAATCACTTTTTTCTCACTACCGAAATCACAACCTCCGCAGGATACTGTTTTGAGTGATGAACAGAATTCTTCGCGATCACGCCTTTGACCTCATCCCAATTGTTGCCACCCGTGTTCATATTTCTATCAAAGCGAGGGAAATTGCTGCTTGATATCTCTATCCTGAGCCGATGGCCGGGGGCGAAGTAGTTGCTGGTGGTCATGGGTTGGAATTTGACGCGGGTTACCTTGCCCGGATGCATCCACACGAGAGGTTTGTCGTAGCCATTGCGGTAACGCATGCGTTGGATTGTTTCGTCGAGATTCCAGGCCTTTCCGGTTTCATCGACGGCTATCAGTTTGACAGTGAAATCGGTATCTTTTGCATCTGACGAAACGTAAAGAGTGACATCGATCGGGCCGCTTAGTTCAAAACCTTCTTTCAAAACGTCCGTGCTGTAAACGAGGATGTCATTTCGCTCCTCCATCTTGCTCTGGTCGAACGAACCGCCTTGGACTGCATTTCCCGTGCAGCATACGTTGCCGCCGAAAGAGGGAACTGGATTCATCGGATCGTAAGTGAAAGTGTCTGGCATATCGGTCGCGGGCGGTTCGGTCGTTAGCATTCCATCGCCGGCTCCGGTGTTGGCTTTGCCGCCGCTCGACAAGTAAAACTTCATCGGCTCCGCACCAGCCGGCGGCCATGATTCAGACGACTGCCATTTATTGCTGCCCATCGTGAAATACTGCACCTTAGGCCGTTTGAGCACGTCGTTCTGCTCACCTTTTAGGAAATGATCGAACCAGTCGTAAGTCATTTTGCTGTAATCGAGCCGGGCGTCACCCATACTTCGCTGGCCGACAACAGTGTTTTCGGTGGCACGCGTGTAGCTGCAATGCAGAACGGGTGCGATCACGGCATACTGTTTGTCGGCCATTTCGGGGCTCGCGGTCTTGCGAATGTGGTTGTACATGGCGAGGTTCGGCCCGGTCGAAACGTCGTACCATGACATAAAATAGAATCCTGGGATATTGACCTTCATATTGTCGTGCCAGAGGCCGCCTTTGTACCACGCCGGATCGTTCGGAGTGCGTTTGATCATCGCACCCCCGGTCGGAACGGCCATTTCGTCGGCGAAAATACCACGTGGGCCATCGACCGCCGTGAAAATATCCTTGACCGGCAAATGCCTCAACGCCTTTGACCAATCGACCGACGGAGCCTGCTGTGCCAGATCAAATGATTTTGACGCACGGATCAATTCCTCTTGTGTCGTCGTTGGCGAAAACACCGGCCGCACTTGATTTTGCTGGCCGTAGAGCCATGCTATAAAGAGCATCTGCACCGCACCGCCCCGATACCAGTTGCCTTGCTCATAATACGGCCCGACCCGTCCGACACCTGCACCAAAACCCTGTGCGATCATCGTTGTAAACCCGGGGACGCCGCTTGCTGCCACAGCCATCTGCCATTCGGCAGTCGATGAGCAGCCGATCGCCCCGACCTTTCCGTTTGACCATGGCTGAGAGGTCATCGCCTTGAACGCATCCTCGCCATCAGTTGTTGGCGGGCCGAGAATGTCATAGTTTCCCTCGGAGAAAAAACGCCCGCGTTCATTCATGATCACGTATGCATATCCGCGTTTTACCGCGTCGAGCACCGTCGTCATATCACGCGGAGCACCGAGTCTGACATCCCACCAGTTAAAATTGTACGGGGTTCGCGAAAGGATGATCGGATATTGTTTGGTATTATCCTTCGGACGATAAATATCTGCCTGCATACGTTTGCCGTCGCGCATCGGGACCATTACCTTACGGTAGACGTTCGCGACCGATTGAAGCTCAGCCTCGATCGCATTTCGTCTCGCGATCAATTCGGTGTTCGTTGCCGGACTGGCCTGGCTAAATGCATTGGGAACTAGGAAAACCGCGATTGCGGCTAACAGTACAAGTATCCGGATAAAACCTTTTCTCATCACGAGTGCTCCTTTTTTTTACGTTGACAATTAAGTTCGCCGTTTATTTTTGGTTTGAAAAGAAGATTCTAACGCGGATCATCAAAGATTTCCATGAGAAGTTTGCAAAGATTAATTTTCTCACCAGATTGGAAGTCCTTTCAGGTAGGGTGAGAAATGCGTCCGATAATAAACGTTATGTATTATGCATGAAACAGCATTCGGTTGATGGGGGCTTTATCACAAATTTACTGAAGGGTTACACCTTTGACCTAACTGCAAAACAACTGTACCAATCAGGTACAAATAGAGTACCAATCGGGCATTATTTATTAGTTGTGAAAAATCTAGATTGACCGTGGCAACCACGACCATTTTATAAAAAAAGACCCGGCATAATGCCGAGCCCTCCAAAATTCACAATTCGAATTTTCAATTACTTGTTGATTAAGTTCCAGTTTCCCAACTCGACATATATTCGAGCATTTCAGGGGTTAATTCGTCGATCGAGATGCCCATAGCACGGAGTTTTAGGGAAGCGATCTCCTGGTCGACCTCAGCAGGGAGCACATGGACGCCGGCGGCTAGTTTGCCGTGTTGTTTGACAAGGTATTCTGCAGATAAAGCCTGGTTGGCAAAGGACATATCCATAACCGATGCCGGGTGGCCTTCAGCGGCGGCGAGGTTGATCAGACGGCCTTCGCCGAGAACGATTATGCTCTTTCCACCGTTGACGCCGATGTATTCCTCGACAAACGGGCGGCGTTTGACTGCCTCAGCCGACATTTCGCGGAGGGCATCGAGATTGAGTTCGAGATCAAAATGGCCGCTGTTACAAACAATCGCACCATCTTTCATCTGTTCAAAGTGTTCTTTATCAATAACATGCCGGTTGCCGGTAACCGTGACGAAGAAGTCACCGAGCTTACAAGCTTCTACCATCGGCATCACGCGAAAGCCGTCCATTACCGCTTCGATTGCCTTAATAGGATCTATTTCACAGACGATTACGTTTGAGCCCATACCGCGAGCACGCATCGCAACGCCTTTACCGCACCAGCCATAGCCGACGACGACTAAGTTCTTTCCTGCCAATAGGATATTAGTAGCGCGGATTATCCCGTCGAGTGTAGACTGGCCGGTTCCATATCGATTATCAAAAAAGTGTTTCGTCTGAGCATCGTTAACAGCAATGGATGGAAAGGTTAGAACGCCTGCCTTAACCATTGACTTCAATCGCACAATGCCTGTCGTTGTCTCTTCGGTCGTACCGATGAGGTTGGCGATCAACTCCGGCCTTTCTTTGATCATGGTAGCAACAACGTCAGAACCGTCATCGATTATGAGGTTAGGGTTTGTTTCAAGTGCTGCTTTAACATGACGGACGTAAGTCTCTGTGGATTCACCTTTATGGGCCATCACAGGAATGCCCCAATCAGCCACCAAAGAAGCGGCGACATCGTCCTGGGTCGATAGCGGGTTAGATGCTATTAGTAGCGATTCCGCTCCGCCAGCTTGCAATGTACGGGCGAGATTCGCCGTCTCGGTAGTAATATGAGCACAGGCGATCAGCTTTACGCCGACCAACGGTTTCTCAGCTTCAAAACGCTCGCGAATTAGCCTTAAAACGGGCATTTCGCGATCGGCCCACTCGATGCGCTGCTTGCCTTGAGGAGCAAGGTTGATGTCTTTAATGTCGTATTCCATTGAAATTCCTTCTTTAGCCATTTGTTCCGATACCTCTCTCAGCCGCAGTCCTCAGAGCCTCGGCTTTGTCTGTTACTTCCCAAGAAAATTCACCGTTCAATCGTCCGAAATGTCCAAAACGGGCGGTTTCCCGATATATTGGACGGCGCAGATCGAGCATTTCGATAATTCCTTTTGGAGTTAATGCGAAATGTTCGCGGACAATAGCTGACAATTTGTCATCGTCGATAGTTCCGGTACCGTCTGTATCGACATAAACTGAAACCGGTTCTGCAACTCCGATAGCGTAAGCTAACTGAACAGTACACTTATCGGCGAGGCCAGCGGCAACTACATTCTTTGCTATGTAACGTGCCATGTATGCAGCGGAGCGGTCAACCTTAGTCGGATCCTTGCCGGAAAAAGCTCCTCCACCGTGCGGGGCAAAGCCACCATACGTGTCAACGATTATCTTCCGTCCAGTCACACCAGCGTCGCCCATCGGGCCGCCTACAACAAAACGTCCAGTCGGATTAATGTGATATTTTGTGTTTTCGTCCAGCAATTCTGATGGTATCACGGGTTTGATAACTTTTTCGAGGATGTCCTCACGGATCTGTTCAATCTCCGTTTCATCCGTTTGCGATGATATGACAACGGCCTCGACCCGGAATGGGCGGCCGTCGCGATATTCAATCGAAACTTGTGATTTACCATCAGGCCGAAGGTAGGGAATTGTACCGTCACGGCGAACTTCCGACAGTTTTCGAGTCAAATTGTGGGCCATCTGGATCGGCATCGGCATCAACTCGGGAGTCTCATTACAAGCAAAGCCAAACATAAGCCCCTGATCGCCGGCACCGCCGGTGTCAACACCCTGAGAAATATCCGGCGACTGAGTACCTATAGCGTCTATGACACTGCAAGTGTTCGAATCGTAGCCAAATTCGGCATTGTCATAGCCGATCTCCTCGATAGTTTCGCGTATGATTTGCTTGTAGTTTACGATCGCGGACGTCGTAATCTCACCGGCAACTACAGCCAAACCAGTGGTGACAAGCGTTTCACAAGCAACACGGGCCATCGGATCCTGTGTGAGAATCGCGTCCAAAATAGCGTCCGATATATGATCTGCCATCTTATCCGGATGGCCCTCGGTGACCGACTCAGATGTAAATAAAAAATTTCCGTTACTCAATTGTTTACGTAACTCCTTTTATAGCGTTGTACTGATTGGAATCTTCGATAGATAACAAAACGATAATAGTAACGTTTTGCACGATATGTGTCAAAGCGAGAACAACTCGATTTAAGAGCTTGTAATAGAAAAGACTATGTTCCCCTTGGGGATTGGTCAAAGGGCTTAGCTCCGCAGGTGACAGGTGTTTGTCAGATTGGTCAAAGGTCTGTTTTGGGAAAAGTGGCTTAATTTGGTTCTTAAAAATAGTAACTATATACTAGTCGGAAATCCCGCAGTTTGAGCGGGCGTAAATACGACAGCTTAAGGTAGCATAGTCTCGTATTTCTATTACTTGACTCGTACTTCTAATTATTCAACAGGGATAGGATTCGTTTAGAAATAAAAAATAAACATGCGTTGCGTCTGATAATAGAGATTATGTAATTTTTGTCTGTATAAAGATCTAACGATGGCATTTGGCTCCTAAACACAAGATCTATCACGCTTGAGATCACGATATGCCGTTAGTTGTTCGGATTAGAAAGCATTCTGGAATAAGATCAAGTAAAGTAATGGAGAAATATTATGACACCTACAACAGCAATTGGAGTAAATAATTTGAAAGAGTCTTGGGCGGGCTTGCGGGCGGAGAACCCGCATTTGCGTATCCGTGACGCAGGAAGAGCTCTCGGAGTAAGCGAAGCCGAACTGCTGGCCACTGGATGCGGCGAAAACGTCACACGACTTGAACCGAAATTTGTCGAGATCTTACAGGAATTTCACGCACTCGGACGCATTATGGCCTTAACACGCAATGACGAAATAGTACATGAGCGTAAAGGTGAATACAAAAACGTTGAGGTGATGAATGGTCACGGCAACATGGGTCTGGCGGTCAATGACGACATCGATCTGCGAATATTTTTTTCCAATTGGCATTTCGTTTTTGCTGAGTCTAGTGATAGCCCTCGCGGCCCTTTGCACAGTTTTCAGTTTTTCGATTCGGATGGAACGGCTGTTCATAAAGTATTCCTGACCGAAACCAGTGATTTTGTCGAATATAAGAAACTGGTTGAAAGATACCGCAGCTCGGATCAAAACCCGAGTTTACTGGTCAAAACTAAACCCGCAAAGCCGGTTGAAATGCCTGATGATGAGATTGATATCGACGGGTTTCGTTCCGCCTGGGCGAATTTGAAAGATACACACGACTTTTTCCCGATGCTGAGGAAATTCGGAGTCGCTCGCCAGCAGGCCCTACGGATCGCAAATAAGGAAATGGCGAGAGAGGTCGATGCCTCTGCATACAAATTTATTTTAGAACATGCAAGTAATCGCTCTTTACCGATCATGATCTTTGTCGGCAACCCGGGGATAATACAAATCCACACCGGAACAGTTGAAAAAGTGTTGGAAGCGAGAGGCTGGTTTAACGTAATGGACGAACGGTTCAACCTGCACATCAATCAGGACAAGATCACAAGTGCGTGGGTGGTCAAAAAACCTACGGACGACGGGATCGTGACAAGCCTCGAGCTTTTCAACGAGGAAGGCGATAACGTCGCACTGTTTTTTGGCAAACGTAAACCTGGTATCCCCGAAAGCGAAGGTTGGCGTGATTTGATATGCGATTTAATAGCTTCCACTGAGGAAGTTTAGTTTCACGAACTATTCCATATCCGCATCACTTATTTGGTGGACAATCACCGTATTAAAGATTAACCGATCAACTCCGGCCATTCGTCAATAGGTGCGTCGTCAGTCGTGGTATTTTCCTGACTTGAGGAGGCGGACAGATCGATAACCTTTTGTTCGACAAATATGGGACAATCCAGACGCAGTGCAAGGGCGATAGCATCTGACGGACGAGCGTCGAGCATGACAGGTTCGTCAGCCCTATCTTTTAGTTCGATGCGGGCGTAGAAAGTGTTTTCGCGGAGGTCGGTTATAATGACGCTTGATGCCGAAAGTTGACATTCGATGATCACATTTCTGAGAAGATCGTGGGTCATCGGCCTTTGTGGCACGACCTTTTCTATTTCAAGGGCGATGGCGTTGGCCTCAAAAGCTCCAACCCAAATCGGCAGGACGGTTTCTGACTCGACCCCTTTAAGCACAACGATCGGCGTATTGGTGTTCGGGTCCATTATTAGAGCTCCGATCTTTACTTCGACAAGAGAATGTTCGCTTTTCATTTGAATTAATGGACCTCGCCAAATAATGAGTTTGATTTAATTTCGGTAATCCTAACGTCAACAATCTTGCCGAGCAGATCACTTGACCCTTCGAAATTTACTATTTTATGACATGTGGAATGTCCGGTTAAGCCGAGTTCTGTCCGGCTTGATTTGCCCTCGACCAGTACTTTAAGCACTTTATTAAGATATCGCTGTAAACGTTTGTTCTGTCTAGCTTTTTGAACGCTTTCAAGTTCCATGAATCTTAGAGTTTTTTCGGCGTTCGAGACGTCATCCACCATATCAAAGGCGGGTGTGCCGGGGCGAGGTGAGTATTTGAATATATAGGCCATATCAAACCCGCAATACTCCACCATCTTAACCGAATCGATGAAATCTTGTTCACTTTCGCCCGGAAAACCAACAATTATATCCGTAGTTAGAGCGATATCTCTGGTTGACGATTTTAGTCGATCAATTTTCTTGAAGTAATTTTCAATTGTATGACCGCGTTTCATGGCGGCTAACACACGGTTGCTCCCTGATTGAACGGGCAAATGCACCCAATTACAAAGGTTTTCGTTCTCTTCGATCGCATTAACAATATCGGAATGGAAATCACGGGGAAATGAGGTCGCAAATTTTATGCGTTCGATGCCTGTCGCCGCTACTGCTCGCAAAAGGTTTGAGAACGCTGACTTCCCTGCATATCCTTCAAGTCCTGCATTAGTTTCTGGCCTATAACTGTTGACATTCTGGCCTATTAGGTGAACTTCCTTTACGCCTTTGTTACGTAGCTCGTTTACCTGCTCAACAAGCTCCGACGCTTCAAAACTGCGTTCACGCCCTCGTGAAAAAGGGACGATGCAGTAGGTGCAAAATTTATTACAGCCCTCGATTATCGGCAAAAATGCGACGTATGGAGAATGGCGGTGTGTATCGGCGACGGTCCAATCATATTCGTCCTCGCGTTCCCCGACATCAACGATGTTTTTGCCGGTGCGGAATGTTTCTTTGATTGTTGTGGAGACCCGGCCGAGGGCACGAGTTCCAAGCACGAAATTTACTCCATCAATCTTATCAAACAGCGTTTCGCCCTCTAACTGAGCGACACAGCCCATCACACCGACAACCGGCATCTTCTTGGCTGCTTTCTTTCGAATACGGCCAATGCGGGAATAAAGTTTGTGTTCAGCTTTTTCGCGGACCGAGCAGGTATTTAATATTATAACGTCGGCGATCAGTTCATCCTCCGTCATTTCAAAGCCATCCCGTTCCAGCGTCGTCGAAATGCGCTCCGAATCAGAGACGTTCATTTGACAGCCAAATGTTTCGAGATAAACTTTCTTCATATATGGAGCATAAACCGGAACGTCCGATATTCGAGGCAAAGGACTTTGTTCACCTTCATTTGCACTCAGATTATAGCTTGTTGCAAAGCACAATCCAACTTAAGCCTTTAGCCGAGCGGCTTAAGGAATTGGATCAGAAAGCGTGCGCCATCACTGATTACGGCAATATGTATGGGGCTGTTTCTTTCTTTAACGCTATGTGCGAGGGCGGCATTACGCCAATAATCGGTTATGAAGCTTACGTTAAATTCGGCAGCCGCTTTGACCGCAGCACGGTGGTCGATGCCGGGGAAAAAGGCTATTACAACCTGATTTTGCTGGCCCGCAATCTCGAAGGCTATCAAAACCTGATCCATTTATCATCAAAAGCGTTTACAGAAGGCCTTTTTCATAAACCGCGAATCGATATGGAGCTTTTAGCGGAGCGAAGTGGCGGTTTGATCGGTCTTTCCGCCGGCTTGGATGGTCCTGTCGGCCATTTCCTCGCGAATGGAGACGAGGAAAAAGCACTTAAGAATTCAAAAAATCTCGAAGATATACTCGGAGCTGGAAATTTCTTTCTTGAGATTCAAGATCATGCTGACGAACGTGGAAAACAACTTACGACAGATACAGTAACTTTGTCCAAACAAAGCGGTATTCCGCTTGTTGCTACAAATGACGTCCATTACCTGAGCCGGGATGACGCACGCGCCCAACAGGTGCTGATCGCAATCAGTGATGGCCGGACCGTGGGCGAAAATTCGCGCGATTCGGCCGGTGCTATACGTTATTTGCGTTCGGCTGAGGAAATGTGGGAGATTTTCGGCGCTGAACTCCCCGAATCACTCAAAAATACAGTAATGATTGCTGAAATGTGCGATCTCGACATTCCGCAGGGAGACGAGGTGCGGCAGCTTCCGAATTATCCGATCCCAGTTGATTCGGGCCATACGACTACCGATAGTTATTTTGAAAAAGTTCTACGCGACGGTTTTGACTATCGAAAAAGGACCGAATGGGAGCCGATGCTGGCACTCGGCACACTTAAACATAATCTGGGAGAATACGAGGAACGTCTGAACATAGAGATCGCGACGATCAGGGATATGGGCTTTCCGGGTTATTTTTTGATCGTGTGGGATTTTATCGCTTACGCACGAGAAAAGGGCATCCCGGTCGGTCCGGGACGTGGTTCTGCTGCGGGTTCGCTTGCCGCTTATTGTTTGCGAATAACTGACGTTGACCCTATACAATATGAGCTTTTGTTCGAACGCTTCCTCAATCCCGGCCGTAAAGAGATGCCCGACATCGACATTGATTTTTGCATTCGCGGCCGCGGAACCGTAATTGATCATGTGACTGAATTTTATGGGCGCGAATCTGTCTGTCAGATAATTACGTTTGGTACGATGGCATCGCGCGCGGCGATCAAGGACGTCGGCCGGGCGTTAGGTATGGACTATGGAGCGGTTGAAAAGATCGCGAAGATGATACCCGCGCCGATACGCGGGAGAAATGTGAGTATATCGCAGGCTATCGAAATGGTGCCGGAGATGAAGGCCGCCATGAAGGACGCCAAGGTCAAGGAACTCGTCGATCTCGCCTTGAGGCTTGAAGGCTGTTCTCGGCACACATCCGTCCACGCCGCCGGCGTTGTAATCAGTCCTAAACCGCTCCATGAGCTCGTTCCGGTCGCAATGTCAGGTAAAGAGGAGCTTACGAGTCAGTATCCGATGGGTGATCTTGCCAAGGTCGGGATGCTGAAGATGGATTTTCTCGGCCTGACGACTCTGACCGTGATCAGCGACTGCCTCACCGCGATGAAGGAAAAGCTCGACGTGACCATCGACTGGGCAAAGATTCCCACTGATGACAAAAAAACCATGGAGCTGTTCGGCGAAGGCCGAACCGAGGCAATTTTCCAATTTGAATCCTCCGGCATGGCCGATATGTGCCGCCGTTTGCGTCCAAAGGAACTTGAAGATCTGTCAGCACTAAATGCCCTATATCGACCGGGCCCGCTTGACGGCGGTATGATCGATGATTTTATCGACCGCCATCGCGGTTTCAAGCCGGTTGAGTATATTGTGCCCGAGATGGAGGACATTCTCGGTAACACATTCGGCGTTCTCGTTTACCAAGAACAGATAATGCAGCTCGCTCAGAAACTCGCCGGGTACAGCCTCGGCGAGGCCGATCTCATGCGGCGGGCGATGGGTAAGAAAAAGAAAGCGGAGATGGCCGTTCACGAGAATAAATTTATCGATGGATCTGTCGGGCGTGGTATAAAAAAGAAAACAGCAAAAGAGATATTTGATTTGATGGCAAAGTTTGCCGACTATGGATTTAACCGCAGCCACTCTATGGCTTATGCGTTGCTTGCGTTTCAAACGGCGTATCTGAAAGCTCATTATCCGGCATATTTTTACGCATCTGTCCTCTCACACGAAGCTCAGGACAGTGCAAAAGTTTACAAATATTCGACTGAGTTAAAGTCGATGGGGCTAAAATTGCTTCCGCCGGATGTAAATGAGAGCGGTGAGGTTTTTACACCGGTGGATGATACTGTCCGTTACGGGTTGACGGCCATCAAGGGAATGGGTACGACGAGCGTTTTGGCGATGGTTGAGGCTCGGCGGGAGGGCAAGTTCACTTCCCTGTACGACTTTTGCGGGCGCCTCGGCTCGGGAGCCGTGAATCGACGCGGGTTAGAAAGCTTGATCGCGGCGGGGGCGTTTGATTCACTGATGCCTGAGGAATTAGAGCCAGGAGCGTGGCGAGCGCAACTGCACGCCGCGATCGAATCCGCCTTACAACAGGGGCAGAGAATGGCTGAGGATCGTCTGCGTGGGCAAAGCGGGCTGTTTGGGGCGGTTGAGAGCGACGACGCGGACACAGGCGAGGCTTTGCCGTATGCCGAGCCTTGGCCTCAGAGCGAGGTCGCCAAACGTGAAAAAGCCGCAGTCGGGTTTTATCTCTCGACACATCCGCTCGATAATTACAGCGACTTGTTGGCAGGTATTAACCTTAAAAATATCGCCGAATTTGAAGATCTCAAATCCGGTGATTTTGTCACGCTGGCCGGTATGATCAGTGGTTTACAGATTCGAACAAGTAAAAAAGGCAACAGGTTTGCGACGTTCCGCTTTGAGGATAGGTCGGGCGGTATCAAAGGAGTCGTTCTCGGCGAGAATTTTAATAAGCTCAGTATGATGCTCGCGGACGACGAAATGTTTATCGCGGACGGAAAGATAGAGGCGCCCGAAGGCCAGGAGCCTACGCTGATGATAAATGAGCTGAAATCGCTCGATGAGACTGTCGCCACGCGGGCCAAAGCGGTCAATATCGAAATCCCACAGGATATGACTGAAGCATATTTCGAAGACCTCTACTCCGTTATTGCACGTGAGCGCGGCCGATGCAGTGTCATTCTCACTATTATCGCAGGTGAAACAAAGGTCAAACTCGAGACTGGCGGCCTCGGCATTACCGGAAGCCGTTCGCTACAGCGGGAGCTTGAAACTCGTGGCTGTGATGTCGATTGGGTACATTGACCTTCACGTCTTGGCTACTTTGCGTTAAAGCATTATCATTGACCGATATGGCAACAACTGCTTTTGAACGTGTGCAGATGGCCCGTCACCCGGATCGTCCTTATTCTATGGACCTGTTTTCGACGCTCTTTACTGACTTTGTCGAGGTCCACGGCGACCGACGCTATGCTGATGATCCGGCGATGATAACCGGATTTGCAAGGCTAGACGGGATCGAGGTTTGTGTTATCGGGCAGCAAAAAGGCCGCGATATTAACGAGCGTCGTCACCGTAACTTTGCGATGTCAAAGCCCGAAGGCTATCGCAAAGCTCTGCGAATGATGAACATGGCAGAGAAATTTGGCCGTCCGGTCATTACGATCATCGACACTCCGGGTGCTTATCCTGGAATCGATGCTGAGGAACGCGGACAGGCAGAGGCGATTGCATTTAATCTGCGCGAAATGGCGGGACTGAAGGTCCCTATCATTGTTGTAGTCCTGGGCGAAGGCGGATCGGGCGGTGCTCTCGCGATCGGCATTGGCGACCGAGTTCTAATGATGGAGAACGCCGTTTACAGCGTCATCACTCCCGAAGGCTGTGCCGCCATTCTCTGGAAATCCGCCGACAAAGCTCCCGAGGCAGCCGAAGGCCTGAAACTGACCGCTACCGAACTAAAAAAGCACGACATAATAGATGAGATCATTCCTGAGGGCGAGCTATGGACCATCCCTGCAAATGACGACAAAAAACGCCAAAAGGCCTACGAACGGGTCTGCGAATCCTTAAAAAAAAGCCTCCTCCGCGAGGTCAATTCCCTCACTGCAATCGATACCAAAAGGCTTCTAGACGACCGCTATCAGAAATTTCGAAAGATGGGCGAGT
The DNA here is from genome assembly GCA_038257355.1 of Pyrinomonadales bacterium. GTDB lineage: Bacteria > Acidobacteriota > Blastocatellia > Pyrinomonadales > Pyrinomonadaceae > OLB17. Next base: position 15,771 of record JBBSJK010000006.1, read on the forward strand.
GGGTTTGAAGTGAGTTTAAACCGCTAAACACGCGAAAAAAACGAAAAAAAATAAATTTTCTTTTCGTTCATTTCGCATATTTCGCGTTTTAAAACCTCTAGAACGGGATGTCGTCGTCAGCCGCTGCGGGGGCGGATACCGGAGCTGAGTTACTGGCGCTTGACGATGCTCCGGCGGATGAGCTTGTTTGCGGTGGGCCGCTGTGAGTGTCGTGATCGTCGGGCTGACCGCTGCTGTATCCGCCGCCGCTCTCGCCTCGCGAGCTCAAAAACTGCATCTCGCTGGCCTGTACGACAAGCGTGTAGCGGTCTTTGCCATCGCGGTCGGTCCAATCTTCGACTTGTAGCCGTCCTTCGATATAAACGGAACTGCCCTTTGTGAGATATTTCGAGGCATTTTCTGCCTGACGACGCCATAGCGTGACCTTAAACCAGGTGGTTACATCCTGAAATTCACCCGATTTGTCTTTTTTCCTGTCGTTTGTGGCCATAGAAAAGTCGCAGACCGCGTCGCCCTGCGGTGTATAACGAAGCTCCGGGTCGCGGCCCAAATGGCCGATGAGCGTTATCTTGTTAAATGACATATTGATTCCTCTTGTAGTGAAGTTTTGGCTAAACTATTTGTTAAGTTAGAGCATCAATATAACACGAGAAGGGGCGTGTGCTAAAATCGGAATTTTGCATGAGCCGCTTGAAAAATCAACAAATGCACCGCACTTTGCTTCCAAAAATCTCCGTTCTGATTCTGATTTGCTTATTTCTGGTAACGGTGCCAGCCGTTGGTCAGGCAATACCGGAGGGCGAGATCGATGTGACGAAATGCTGGTCTTACCCGATCGGTGAGAAAGGCACTGGCCTCATTTCTGACGGCAGCCGCGTGTTTTTGGGTTCGACGGGAGCAAATGTTGAGGCCCTATCATTTGATGGAAAAAAGATGTGGTCGAGTGAGTTGGGCGGTGAGATCAGCTCAAATATTCTGCCGTTAGATAACAGCATATTGCTAGTGACATCTAGCGTGTCCTCAAATGAGGAAAAGTCGGTTGGCAGCGTGCTCCGCAGTTTGAGTAAAGAGACGGGCATTACAAATTTCACATTAAAACTTCCGGATGCCGAACGGCATTTTCTGAGCGGATTTAAAGGTTCGGTGATCGTCATCTCAAAAAACGGTGTCATTCAGTCAATCGACACCAAAAGCGGAGGCGTGAAATGGAAACGCGAGATCGCCGAAGGTTTCGCGGGCGAGCCGGTTTTTACGGTCAGCAAAGTGCTTTCAGCCACGACCGGCAAACAGATATTTGGCATTTCACTTGTTTCCGGCGAGATCGATTCGATGCGAAAGGTGCCCTATAATGTGGCATCTCTAGGTGAAACGGCGTCTGGTGAGATTATAGTCGGCGACGACAGAGGAAATATCTCTTCACTTATTGGGAGTTTGGAAAAACCATATTGGAAATTCAAAACCGGTGGCCAAATCTCACATATTTTTGCGATCGGCGAATATGTACTCGCCGCTTCGCACGACAATTTTGTCTATTATTTCCAAAGTAGAAACGGAGATGTCACTTGGAAAAAACGGCTTTCCGGTCGTGTTTTACAGGTCGGCAATATCATGGACCGGTTTGCGTTGATTACGAGCTTTGACGAGAACGGTGCCGTATTTACCGATCTTTCTAACGGAAAGGTCGCTGGGCGGATCGCGTTTGGCGAGGGTGAGATACCTGTTTTCCAGCCGTCATCATTTAACGGCATGATATTCGTTCTGACAAACCGTGCCGCCTATGCATACAGCCTGAATGGCTGTGCTGCAAAATAAGAATGGCGGTCGCGTGAAAATAATCCCGCAACCGCCGGTTTAAAATAATTTCAGCAGCCTGTACCGGTTTCTAATGTGAAACGGTGTGCTGCTGCATCATCGAGTAAATTTCGTCTTTAATCAGTAATTTCTTTTTCTTGAGGGTAACTTCTTCTAACTGTTCGTCGTCATTGGGGTAAGTAAGATGTGCGAGTTCGTTTAAGCGTGTTTCAAAGTCCTGATGCTGGTGAACCAAATCTCTGAATGCAGAATTACTCTTTATCAGTTCGTCTCTCACCGGATCAACCGTTGACATGTCCATATGGCATTTTTCCTCACTTGTCAAAATTTCCGGTGACGTCATTTACAATTTCGTAACCGGGTAACTTTATATTAGACCCTACGGATTAAAGAATCAAGCCCCTATTTTATTTCAGTGTTAGTTTCATCAAAACGGCATGTTCTCGTGGATTGTCGTAAAAATGACTGCGTGTCTGGACGCGGGAGAAACCGTTTCGCTCATAAAAAGTAATGGCCTTTTGGTTGGATTCGCGCACCTCGAGCCATATATTTACTGCGTCTTTTTCGGTACAGGCAGCCCTGAAAGCGTTGAACAACTTTTGGCCATTACCCTGTCCATGTTCGTTTTCTGTCACCGCAATGTTGTAAATCTCGGCTTCAAATTGTGTTTCGATAGTTCCGCCGATGACAATCCGGCCGACCACAAACCCGATGGTCGAGTTGTCCTCGGTGACTAGCCGCAGCATTATCGCCTCAGGATTTTTCATTTCTTCCAGATAACTCTGAGCGGACCAGTGACTGAGATTAGTTTCGTCGGCAATTGCTATCAGATCAGCGATATTCGAAGTCTCAACGGATCGGATGCGTGGCGAAACGGCTTGATTTTCTGGCTGCGGCAGATGCATCTAAAAACTCTTACTGATAAATAACGGTTCGACTATTTTGCCTGGATTTTCACGGCAAATATGTGCGATGGCTAACGCAATATTCTTTCCAAAATTCTTGACGTTTGGTGCGGACTCGATGTTATCAAAGAGGGAGGAATGGAGCAGAAATGTCGAGTTAATTTTGTTCCTTATCAAATTCAATAAATCTTCCTCCGTCACAGTTTGCGGTTCGTCGAGAGCGATCACTTCCCTGTTTGAGTTTTGAAAAACTTGGACGCATACCGCATTGCGTCCCACTGGCAGAGCTACAATCAGTGATTCGCTGGAGTCGCTAAACGCCATAGCTTTTAGCGCAGTTTGGCTCGACATTACGATACCGAGACCTGCTTTTAGGCCGAGGGCAGTGGCAATGCCGATCCTAATCCCGGTAAAGCTGCCGGGACCAGCGGACACTGCGATCATATCGATATCATTGCGGGATATAATATTTTCGACGAGCATCGTGTCGATGTTAGCCAGCAGATCTTCAGCTTTTGAGACGTTTGACGTCCCCATCCAGTTTGCAATCTCGACTCCGTCTCGGAGCAACGAAATACTACCGCCGCCGATGGCAGATTCGATTGCAAGTATTATCTGGGAAGCATTGTTCATAAAGCTGAAAATCGATTTACTCAAAGACGCTAAGTTGCAAAGTCGCAAAATTAATTGTTTTTTTGCAAATTGTTGTTTAATTTCCTAAGTTGCGTCGTAGCGGCTTAGCGGCTTTGCGTTAAGTTCTTTTCCAATATTCTACCTTTTAAACTATTAGAGATGCGTCGATATGAGGGCATGATTCTTTTGAATGTGTTGCCTATGTTATAAAAGATACGCGTTTTTGCGTCCAAACTGCCTTCCATTTCGATCGTATCTCGGATCGGGTTTGGGTGCACACGTCTCAGAATTTGTTTCCATAGTTTTTTGCGGTCATAAATGACGTTCTCTAGCGGCAGGGCCTTTGTCTCGCTTGACCATTCATTTTCAACCGCATTTATCAACCATTTTGGAATGTCCAGAGCTTTTTCCTTTATTGGAGTATCGGATAGATCGAGGCCCATATATCTGTGGGCAAGACCGACTGTACAGATCAGCCAGCGCTGACGACGCTCACTGACCGTACCCATAAATCTATCCCAATTGAAATCTGGCGGCCGATTCGCGATCAGATAGTAAATGTCCCACAATCTTTCTTTATTGCTGCCACCATCGGTGAGCCAATGGACACAGAGAACGCGCAAGTGATCTTCGGCTCGCAGAACACGGATCGTGCCGCCGCCTAGATCAATCAGCACCGAGTTCTCTAAAAGATCGTTCCACGCGACCGTGTCCAGATGACGTAACTCGTTGTGAAGATCGATAGCTAGTCCATCAGTTTCCGCCGAATGTGCGATTATCCCGGCGTTTATAAAATCGTCCGCCGCAACGGCAAGATCCATATCGATCGACAACCTGGGATGAGCTTCCGGGTAAAAGCGGGCTGCAGCCAACCCTTTGATGAGAATTGGTTCGATGCCCCGTTCACGAAAAACCGAAAACGCCTTGACGGCACGCATCTCTTGAGCTTTCTTTTGAAGAATTCCCCATCGGACATCATTGGAAATACTTGTGGAATTTGCTGTCGTCACAAAAATTTGTAGCAGAGAAAAAGGAGTTAATTATTCTGAACAAACCCTTTAAGATTAGCAAGCGTTCATTCCCTTTGGGGTTTGTTTTTAAAAAAGGCGGCCTAGAAAAGCCGGCTTTAATTGAAATCTCCGAAAATTACTTTCGCCATTGGAAATTGACATCCGAAAGACTTTCATAAATGGTAAGTACCTGAGCGATTCATGCATAACAAAGTGCGGCTTAATGTATAACAAAAAGAGTAGCAAAGATGGTATATCTTTGCTACTCTTTGAGAAAAAGGATTAAGGTCAACTTTATGGTGCTGGTGCAGTAGAGGGTGCGCAAAGTCCAGCATTACAATTGGTGGTTGAAGGACACGCCCGGTTTGCTGGAATGTTGCACTCATTAGGGTTGATACAGTTACATGAAACCGCACCCAACGCACTCTGAGGAGCGACAAGCGACGCAATTACGGGCAATGCTACCATCGACGCTAGGCCGATCGTTTTTAGAACTTGTCGGCGTGACTGACCTTGAAAACGGGGGGCAACTTCATTCTGTAAGAGGCCGTTCTCGTTTAACTGGTCAATAGCTAGCCATACGAAATCTTCGGTGACCTTTCCGCCGCCGTTCGATTCAAACTGCCTAACAATATCGCCAACGGTGTTACTGCCGTCGCACGACTTCCAGACAAAGGCAGCAGATTGATTCAAGCAATGAGCTTTGTTGCTGTCCAGGTCGTAAACTAGTACCTCATCAGGCATTTCCTGGACCACAATGCCATTTTGGCGGGCCATCGGATTATTCGGGTTATTCATCTTCTTCCTCCAAGCGAATAGGTTATGCGTATGCAAATAAAAGTCAAAGTTTAACGTGTGTCATTGAGCATCTATTTCAACAATCACGCGCGAAACCAAATATTTTAATAATTCTATCTTAATTTACGTTTTTGTCAACGAAATCAAGCAATGTTTTAGCAAATCTTTCTGCGGAACCTCTAAGACTCGAAGCAATTATTGCACGACTCGCTATATTATGCAACACCTGCATCGAAAAATCTGTGCGATATCTGATAGAAAGTGCATAGGGGATAATTTTTAATATTCCGTTGCCCGGTGTCAGTATCTCTGGTTTCCATTCAGCCTCCGGCTCATACCCCGTGATCAGCACTAACCCTACTGGAATAGGGCCTTTACCAAATGTGCCCCCGAGATCTTCGACAGTGAGTTGATACGGTTTAAAATCATCGCTACGCATTCCGATCCGGCGCGCAAAGGAATGGACAAGGCCATCGCCGTCAAGTACTGCAAATTCATCAGAGTAATATTCGGCCCCGCATCTGACAAGCTCGGCCACGAGAGTCGATTTTCCCTGAAAACTGTCGGCAGGCAGAATAATTGCTTTTCCCCGCCATCCGACGACACCGGCATGGAGAAAAACATAGTTGACGGCATATTCGCCAATCGCGACGCGGAGAATGCTGTCAAAGAATTTGAAAAAGATTCGCGCATCGTCGCCCGATGAGAGTTCTTTGCCATTTTGGATGAGAAAGTACTTCCCTGAATCGTCGCGATTCAAGTTGAAAATATGATCAAACGGGGCTTCAATGACCAGTCTGATGTTATTTAGCAGTGAACGGCGGACAACTTCTTCGGCCCGGACAATAATTTCAGGATGATTGCTCTCGATTTTTACAAAAACGCCGTAAGACTCGAACGAAAATGTTCGCACGGATTTATTAGAATTGTCCGTTTCGATTTTAGATTTCATTAAGCTGTTTCTTTGCCACTAATGCACGAATCGGAGATATGCCGACATTAGTAGTTTCATTCGTGAATTCGTGGTTAACTGCCCAATACGTGCCATTTTGAACTGCTAATTTAACACCTTTTTCTTTATACACAGTAGAACGATGACTGAGGTCAAAACAAAAACTACCGGAAACATCGCCAGACCTATGTCATCGCGAAACTGCACCGACAATAAGACCGAAATGCTCAAAATCGACGCCAGGATTCCGTACAGGACAGTCACGCTGCGGTGCGTAAAACCCGACGAAACCAGTCGTTGAAAGAGGTGTTCGCGGTGGGCGATCCATATTTTTTCACCTCTGATCGCCCTGCGGACAATCGTGACCATCGAATCAAACAGAAAAAACCAGAGAAATAACACGGCGGCTATCGGCAGCAGGTCAGGTGATTTAATGGCGGATGTACGGGCCATCAACGGGAGTGCGGCAAACGTAAATCCGAGAAATGCGCTACCGACATCTCCCATGAAGATATGCGCTGGGTTCCAATTATGAAACAAAAATCCCAGACTTGCGGCCGCAATGATACCGCTGAAAAGATAGATTACCGGCATACCCAGAATCAGGCCAAGTATCAGCCAGCCGATACCGGCAATAACCGCCTGCAGTCCGGCCAGGCCGTCTATTCCATCCATAAAATTGTAGGAATTTACCATCCATACAATCCAAAGGAATGTCAGTATATAACCAAAATTACCAAGATCTAAATTTCCCAGCATTGTTATTCCGTGCCAGGTCTCGGTATCAGCGATCAGCAGTACGGCGGCGATGCAATGAACCACCAGACGCCATAAAAACGGGATTGAACGTAGATCATCGAGAAAACTAACCAGAGCAATCAATATCGCCCCGGTAAAATATCCCCATGAAAAGGTGCCCGTTATCAAGAGCGATATCGGGACATACATAACGAGGCAAATAATTACGATGACAAGGCCGGCACCGTGTGGGATAGGCTCGTTGTGAGAGCTTCGCTCATTTGGAATATCAAATAGTTTTTGTTCGAGGCTCCAGCGTCTGTAAAGCCCGACGCCGAGATACGAGACGCAGAAAACGACGGCGAAAATGATAAAATCGATCATTCCTCTTACAAAAAACGTGGCCGATGCTGCGGCGGTTTGGGCAATGGTTTAACTTATGTGCCGTAAAGGCCGATTCTAGGCGTAAATCTCCTCAAAAATGACATGACGGCGTCTAATGGTAAATTCCATTGAACCTAAACAAACGCAACGTGTCAATTTGCCTTATATCGTCAAAGACATATTTAACAGAAATTTATTCATCAGATTTCCAGTCTTTCAAATCAGGGCCTTTCGATACGATTCGACTGCGGTCGTTGTCGAGTATTTTTCTATTGCAGCGTGGCGGGATCGGTTGCCCATATCGGCTAAATCTTCCCGGTTATCATAAATCTCTAAAATAACGTTGAATAATTTATCTGAATCGCCAGGTGCGATATGCCATCCGATTCCCTCTTCATCAATTACCCGGGCGAGTTCCGATCCCTTCTCTGTCAGGGCGAGGATCGGTTTACCGGCAGCCATTATGTTGTAAGTCCGGCTCGGCATTGCCGTACCTCGCATTCCTTTTATAAGGGCGACGAGGCCGATGTCGCAGGCATTCAGAAAAACGATTTGCTCGGAGCGAGGACGATAATTGAGTATTGTCACATTCTTTAACGAGCGTTCTCGTGCTTGCGTCTCAAGCCATGCTTTTTTTACACCGGCACCGATAAAAACAAAATGAAACTCTTCCCGGTTGAGAAGTTTTTCGGCACAATCGATAATAGTTTCGATATCGGTAGGATGCCCGATATTGCCAGCGTACATAAAGACAAATTTGTCGGCGATACCCAGTTTTATTAAGAGAGCATTTTCCTCGCGAGGTGTTGGGTAAATCGATTCAAGCTCGGCCCAGTTTGGGATTGTAACTACCGGTAAATCGAGACCCGCTGTCTTTCGCACAAACAGCTCATTCATATCGCGGCCCATAACGATTATCTTCGACGCATATTTGTAAACCCATTGATTGATAAAATTTACGAACTTAACAAATAGCGAGTCCGGCTTTGTGGCACCGACCGCGACCAATATTTCCGGATAGCTGTCCTGGACAAGAATCGTAAAACTCGCCCCGCGAATTAAAGCCGCCAGTGTCGTCGTCACCGGTAAAGTAGGCGGAGCGGTGACAACCAAAACGTGATCACCTTTATGGAAAAGTTTTAGAGATTTAAAGAAGATCGAGATGCCGATGGTCAGCATGTTTATGAGACGAAAGACGAGGATATTCTTGTCCAGCGTAGTTCCCCATGCTCTTATTATCTCGACCCGATGTCGAATCTCGCGTTTGGGAGCACGCTTGCCGCGTGCCATGTGTTTTGGTTGCCCTGTCAGAACTTTTACATTGCGGTATTTGGCCAGGCCCTCAGCGATTGAGGTTAGATAATATCCGGTGGATATTTCCTCGGGATAATATACCTCCGTCAAAACCCATAGCGTGTTGTTATGATCAGGAGCATGGTCGCTCATTATTTTTTTACGAGGTGTGGCGGCGGAAACTGGTATATCCGAGCATGATCTTGCTGACGGTTTGCGACACGTTTACGTCCATGTACTCCGGTGGGGGCGTCCACGAAGCCGGTTGGCCTATTGCGAGTCCGACTGCGTCGACGATCGCACCGGTTTCGGCACCGCTGAGAATGTTGCTGCCGCACTCGATCGTTTCCGGGCGCTCGGTCACGTCGCGAAGCGTGATATTAGGAATGCCAAATATCGCACATTCCTCTTGCACCGTGCCGCTGTCGGTAAGGACGGCAAGCGAATTTTTCTCAAGTTTTACAAAATCGAAAAAGCCAAGAGCCTTGAGCAACCTTATGTTTGGCGAGCTTGGACGAATATTATGCTGTTCGAGCTTTTCCGCAGTTCGCGGGTGAACCGAGACGAGCACGGTTTTGCCAAACTTTGACGCTACCTCGCTCAAACCTGCAAATATTTTAGCGATCCGACCGGCGTCATCCACGTTTTCGGCCCGGTGGAGAGTGACGAGAAAATATTCAAAGGGCACAACATTGAGTGCCTTCATAATTTCGCTGGCATCAATGCTACCGGCAAAATGATCGAGAACTTCCTTGATAGGGTTGCCGGTGACAAAGATTCGGTCGCGCTCGATGCCCTCGCGAACAAGATTGTCCTTGCTGCGTTGTGTATATGGCATCAGTATCGAGCTGGAATGATCGATGATCCGGCGATTTACCTCTTCGGGTACTCGGTTGTCATAACACCGGTTCCCCGCCTCCATATGAAAAACAGGTAATTGCCGCCGGGCGGCGGGTATCGCCGAGAGCGCGCTATTTGTATCGCCCAGGATCAGAATGCGGTCAGGGTTGTGTTTTTCCAGCAATTCGTCAGTTTTAGATAAAATCTGGCCGATCTGGTCGCCAAAATTCTTGGATTTAATACCAAGATGCTCATCTGGCGTGCGGATCTCAAGATCCCGGATAAACACATCGCTCAGGCTTTCGTCGTAATTCTGGCCGGTGTGAACCGTTACGTGCTCACAATGTTGATCGAGCACTTTCAGAACTAAATTAAGTCTGATTATTTCCGGCCTTGTGCCGAAAATGGTCATTATTTTCATAAAAGTAAGCGGGCCTGTGTCTAAATTCCTATCCCCGCGTTTATGACAGAAACTGTTTTATATCGTTGCTCGAACTTTCCAGCAGATCACGTAGCTTTTGATTCGTCAGGTTATTGTCTTTGGATGAATATTCGATTTTAAGGGCCGGTTCAAAGTCTGTTTCATCTCTGAGTTCGGGCAAAACCGGCAGGATAACGTAATAATCACCCTGCTCAATTGTGCGAAAACATTCCTCCTCGGAAACCATGATCTCGTGTACCTTTTCACCTGGTCTGATGCCGGTATATTCGATCGGCAGCTTAGTGTCGCCCATCAGAACGTTTGCCACATCGCTGATCCTGGCAGAGGCAACCTTTGGCACAAACGTCAGCCCGCGTCCGCTACTTTTGACGGCTTCGAACACCGTATCCACGGCGCGGTCCAAACTCAATAAAAACCTTGTCATTTCCGGCAATGTAATCGTAATCGTTTGGCCTTTCCTGATTTGATCGACAAAAAGCGGAATGATCGACCCGCGTGACGCGATCACATTACCGTACCTAACGCAGTTAAACTGGACGGATGGACAATCGCGATTTGCCTCGATTAATACCCTCTCCTGCAATGCCTTGGTCATGCCCATCACATTGATCGGTTTACAGGCCTTATCGGTCGAAATGCCGATAATTTTACTGACCTTAAGATCGTTTTCTCTGACCGCACGCACAATATTCGCCGCACCATAAATGTTAGTCAAAACGGCCTCGAACGGGTAATATTCGCATGACGGCACCTGCTTTAGTGCGGCGGCGTTAAAAACTATATCTACTCCACGCATTGCAGCGACAAGAGATGGATAATCGCGGACATCGCCGATACGAAAATCGAGCAGATTTTTTGATTTATGATAGATTACTTCGTCGGTCGCGGTCTCGCGGTGCAGAAATTCGAGCCGCATATAATGCTGCTTTGCCTCATCCCGCGAGAAGACGGTGATCTGCTCCGGGTGGCCCATTTCACCGGTCAGAATGCGTTTGACGAGCGTTTGGCCGAGCGATCCAGTGCCACCGGTCACGAGTATTTTTTTACCTTCCAATTCGTTCATCGTAAACTCAGACAGGACAATCTTCCTCAAAATAGTAGCACCGGATTAGAAATACCTATAATCCTGTTCAATTGTCAGACCGTTTTAATGTCGATTCAAAAATTTCGATGTTCGATTTCTCGATTTCTGGATCCGAAAGCCATTTGATTGCAAATGCACGGGTTGTTGCCGACATTTTTTGGTAATCATCGTTACTCATCCTAACGCATTTATTCAACACAGTGATCCACTCGTCTGGTCGTTCGAGCGGGAGGTCCCAGCCAGTGCCTTTTTTTTCCAAGTTTCGCCACGGCGTACGGTCGCTGACTATTAGCGGGCATCCCGAAGCTAAAGCTTCGATAAAAACGTGGCCGAAATTCTCACCAAGTGTCGGCAGGATAAAAAAATCATATTTAGCGAGTGTTGCCGAAACATGCTCGTGCGGCACCGGCCCCTTTGCCTCGATGCTGATATTTGAGGGCAGCGTATCGGCTATGCGTCGGCATTCTTTCCAATAATCAGCTTCCTCGATCGTGCCGCAAATGTCGATTGAAACCTTGCCGTTGACAGATTTGAGATGCTCCAAAAGCCAGTTGAAATTTTTCATTCGCATAAACCGCGATAGAAATATTAAACGAGCCTCTCCGGCGGCCTTCATCGGCTTGTCGGCTTGAGCGTAATTTTCAAAGATCATCTGCGGCGGCATATTTGGAGCAATATGGATATCTAGGCCACGGCCGAGAACTTCCTCGATATTATTTTTCTCCGCATTCGAAGACGCCTTCCACACCAGATTGGGGAATAATCGCAGAAACTTAGCCTGTGAAATATAGAGCCGTTTCTTAAACGGCCTCAATGTGAGGGCACCTGGGGAAAACTCTCCCTCAGGTGCCAGAATGATTGGCACGTGTCTTATCCGCCGCAATTTTAAAAGCGTCAGAGTAAGGATCGTCAGGCGGCTAAAAAAACTGTTTAAATAGATAGCCTTCGGTGATACTTCGTCGATTAGTTTAATAAGCGTGCGGGGACGTATTTGTGATTTGGCAAGATAGTAAACTTTAGCCTTTCCGACTCGATTCCATTCGCCGATCTTAACCGTGGTATACGGCGTGAGAATTTTTGTACCGTCGTGGTCACGGGTGATCATTCGGAAGTCAAAGCGGTCACCGAGCCGGTCAACCATATTTGCAAGTGTACGAAGAGCTCCGCCGCTCTCAAAACCCGGCAGATAGTAATCGCAAATGACCAATATTATCGGTTTTTGAGACATTTATTCGGCTATACGCAGTTTTTCGTATGGAGTGGTGTCAGCGGCCAACTGCTCGATCATTTCTGTCCACTTCGCAGGTTTAAAACCGGTAATTGAGCGAAACTGCGAAGAATCGAGGCTTCTGTCTATGACAATCTCACCGCTGGCCTCAATGTCAACATTTGCCTTGTAATATTTGTTCAGCAACACAAGTAATTCAAATTTGCTGATCGGTTCGCTCGATATATGATAAAGGCCGTTTAGCCCGGGATGATCGGCGATCAGATTAGAAATTATACCGGCTAGCTCACCGCACGGAAAACCGGTGTAAATGGCATTTGTGTAACCTTTTACACTGCCGCCGCGTTTGCCGAGAAACCATTCGACGATGCTGTGGCCCGCGGTGAGCTCACGGCCAATGATTGATGTTCTGATCGTCAGCGATCTGTCATCGGTAACCTCGCCCAGCAGTTTGCTCAAACCGTATAGGTCATGTGCATCAGGAGCATCCGTTTCCACGTAATTTCCCTTTTTACCGTCGAATACGCAATCCGTACTAATTGTTATGAGGCGAAATCCAAATTCGGTCGCGAGATCTGCAAGCCGGTGAGGAAAAATCGAATTTAGCGCAAGAGTTTGAATAACGTCCCTTGAGATTGGGGATTGCTTGATTATTCCGATGGCGTTAATCACGAATGCGGGTTTTACAGTTTCCACCGCCAAACGCACCGATTCAGGATTTGTTGCCTCAAAATGTCCGATCGTGTGGTCAGGATCAAAAATTCCGTATCGCTCAACCGCCGATACCTCGCCTCTGATCGTTGTCCAAACTTCAAACTTTTGGCCGAGGACCTGAACAAGCTTGTGCCCAAGCATTCCCATGCCGCCGAAGACGAGTACCCTCATATTCCTGTTAACCTTGCTACCAGATGAAAATGGATTCTATCGAATGGATTCAACGTGTCCGATAAAGTTGAGATTATAACGTATAATCAGCTATGTTTCTTATCGTAGGAATGTATTTGTAGAATTTGGACGAGTGGATAGGAAAATTCTATAATTATTTGATACTACTACATCAAAAGAATGAAAAAAGCCTTAATTACAGGTATTAACGGACAGGATGGAAGCTATCTTTCAGAGCTGCTTTTGGAAAAAGGCTATGCAGTTTATGGCATTGTCAAAAGAAATTCCGTAACCGAATCACAATTCTCGAGGATCGACGCGATAAGAGACGATTTGAAACTCTTTTACGCCGATGTAACTGATCTTTCATCTTTGACGCACGTTGTAAAAGACGTCCAACCGGACGAGATATATAATCTGGCCGCCCAATCGCATGTCAGAGTTTCGTTCGACCAGCCTGTTTTGACTGCTCAGATTACAGGGATCGGCACGCTAAACGTTTTAGAAGCGGCCAGATTATATTCCCCGAAAGCAAAAATCTATCAGGCATCATCGTCCGAGATGTTTGGAAACAGTATTGAACCGGATGGCTTTCAGCGGGAAACCACCCGGTTTAACCCGGCTTCGCCGTATGCATGTGCAAAACTATTTGCGTATCACATATCGAGAAACTACAGAAATTCCTACAATATGTTCGTCAGCAACGGTATTTTATTTAATCATGAAAGCCCTCGACGCGGGACAAATTTTGTGACAAATAAAGTCTGCAAGGAAGCAGTGCGGATAAAGTATGGACTCACCGGAAAATTGCCGATGGGAAATCTTGACGCCGAACGGGATTGGGGACATGCCAAAGATTATGTAAGGGCAATGTGGATGATGCTCCAGCAGGACGAACCGGGCGATTATGTATGCGCGACCGGCGTACTGCACAGCGTTCGTGAGCTGATCGAATATGTTTTTAACAGACTCGGACTCGACTGGGAAGAATTTGTCGAGGTCAGCCCGCGGCTGCTTCGGCCAGAGGAAGTAAAAAGGCTCAAGGGAGACAGTACGGAGCTTCGTCAATTGACCGGTTGGGAACCCGAATACACCTTTGAGACCATGCTCGACGAAATGACTGACTACTGGCTCTCAGAGTTAAAGGAGACGGACCAGACACTTAAAACTGCACTCTAAATCGCATCTGCTGATTTGTTACCCAATATTTGCGTGTAAAGCTTTTCGTATTGAGCGGCCACAATTGCCGGTCTAAATCTCTCAACATTTTTGAGGCCCGCTGAAACCATTTCAAGGCGATAATCGGCATCGCCGATCAGTTTCTCGATGCCGGCCCTTATGCTCAGGTAATCAAACGGGTTGGCCAGCACTGCACCGCCGCCTGAGGTTTCGATCATAGGGCTTAAATTGCTCGTAAGAACCGGCCTTTTCATTGACTGAGCCTCAATGATAGGTAATCCAAACCCCTCATAAGTCGAACAGAACGCAACAATATCTGCCATTTCATATTCCTTCGAGATCTGTTCGTCGGTCAGATCGTATGCGTTATCGTAGTCAACTTGGTTTTCAACTAAAGCCGAGATAATTCCGGCATTCAACCGGCCAATGATCCGTAATTTACATGCGATTCCACTTAGAGCTTTGGCGAGGGTGGGAATGTTTTTGTTGTCCATCGTGCCGATCTGTAAAATAGTAGGTTTCTGTTGGTTAAATTCATATCCCTTTCCCGGTTCGACATTTACCATCAGCGGCAGATCCAGCATTAATATTTTGCCTGGGTCGCATCCGGTGTATCTGATAATTTCGGATTTCGTATGCTCAGAAATCGCCGTAATAAAATCAAGTTTCCTAAGCGGCCAGTCGAGATACAGTTTTTTAAGCAGCCACCGTTTTAGTCCCGGTTTATTGTAAAGAAAGCGGACATCCATGATGGAGAGGACCGTGTTTCGTCTCGAAAACAGAAGTGAAATGTAATGGGTGTGGCCGGTAATATGATAGAGATCGGCATTTTTCTTACGAAAAAAAAGGAGATTCCGGATTGTGTCTGAAAAAAGGTTGCCGTATGGAAGCTGCTGAAACTCCGCCGCGAACTTGCTTGAGAGATTTGCGGCAATGCATCGAAAAGCTTTTTCAATACTGACCGAATCGTAGGGCTTTCTTTCGATAAAAAGGATTTTTCGACTCATTAAGTTAGGAATTACAACGCTAAATTTGAATCTTATGAATATGCGGTTCGAGCATTTCACGCGTAATTGCGGTGGTTCCAACTTGCTCGACAACCAGCCCGGCGGCGAGATTTGCTGCGGCGGCCGCTCCGGCAAAGTCAATACCGGCCCCGAGAGCGACGCCCAAACAGGCAATTACCGTATCGCCGGCACCGGTTACGTCGTATATTTCCTTTGCTACTGCCTCGAGGTGGATCGGGTCTTTTTCTCTCTGAAACAGCGTCATCCCATCTTCGCTTTGAGTGATCAAAACCATATCGAGATCGAGTTCAGCCAGCAATCGTCTTCCCGCGACATTTACCATATCTGGCAAATCTTCAGATAAATTGCATGCCTCGGCCGCCTCACGTCGATTTGGTGTAAGCAAAGCTGCGCCGGCATACTTCTGGTAATTTTTACCTTTCGGATCAATAATTACCATTTTTCCATTTGTTTTCGCGGCATCGATCAGGCGTGAAAGCAGATCATCGGACAGCAGCCCCTTTGCATAGTCAGAAACAATAACAATATCCACCTCGGGCAGGACAAGGGCGATCTTTTCCCAAACAGATGCCTGATCGCGGCTTGAAAATTCCGTTGTCATTTCCTGATCGACGCGTACGACCTGTTGATTGTGAGCAATTATTCTTGTTTTAACGCTCGTCGGACGAGATGGGTTTTGATCAATATGATCACCGCTTACGTTGAGCTCGCCGAGTAATCGTAATAGCTTCACGGCTTCTTCATCAGTTCCAATACTTCCTGCCAAAAAGGCCTTAGCTCCGAGCCCCGCGACATTGGCCGCGACATTCGCCGCACCGCCAGCGGCGAATGTGCTTTTGCGCAGTTCCACAACCGGCACGGGTGCTTCAGGCGAAATTCGCTTCACGCTGCCCCACCAATAGCGATCGAGCATAATGTCGCCAACAATCAAAACTTTTACATTTGCCAGACGTTCCAGAATGCTCATTTTTCAGAATTTGGGCCGGATGGAAACGCGGCGTCGATGATCTCGCACCAAATATGAGCGACGGTAATATGGGCCTCCTGTATTCGCGCCGTTCTACCTGACGGTATGAGGATACATACGTCAGACAATGACGCCAGTTTTTTGCCGCCCGCACCGGTCATGCCGATCACTTTGCATCCGCGATTGCGGGCTGACATGACGGCAGCAATAACATTTCTTGAATTTCCGCTTGTGCTGATCGCGATCAGGCAGTCGCCCTCTGCCGCAAGTGCATCGACCTGTCTCGAGAATATACGTTCAAAATCATAATCGTTAGCCAGAGCGGTTAGTGCAGATGTATCGGTCGTCAATGAAATAGCCGGGAGAGCCCTGCGTTCGGTTTCATAACGGCCCACAAATTCGGCCGCTATATGTTGGGCATCCGCCGCACTACCGCCATTGCCGCATAAAAGTACCTTTTTACCTGCCTGAAAGGTTTTCAATATCAAATCGGCCGACTGTTCTATCGAACCAGTATTGTCGGCGAGAACCGCTGTGAGAACTTCAATATGCTGATTAAGCGAGGCATGGATAACCGAATTTCCTTTTTCAGTTTTTGACTTAACATCATTTCTGACCTTGTCCACAATGATGCTTGAGGAATAACCGTTCACGAGCGGCAACGATAAAACCTGTCCTCCATAGCTTTTCACAAAATCAGAACCGATAATCTCGTCCGGTTTCCAGTCACCGCCCTTAACGAGTACATCTGGCTTTATTTCCTTTATTAAATTTTCGGGCGTAAGTTCGTCAAAAATTAACACTTCATCAACTGCACTTAACGCCAGCAAAACGGCTTTTCGTGCTTCCTCAGTCTGAACTGGACGGTTTGGTCCTTTGATCTTTCGGACTGAAGCATCACTGTTGATACCGACGATCAATTTCGTTCCCAGCGCCTTCGAGCGCGCAAGCAGATCGACGTGGCCGGCGTGGATGAGATCAAAACAACCGTTTGTAAAAACTATCATTAATATTGTAATTAGACCGTAAGATTTGCACGGTCAATTCTCTTGGCGATCACATTTACTATCAAGATGCCGATCACCGCGGTCAAGCCTATTTTGAAAAACACCGGTAAGATCGTGCCGTAAAATCCCTCGTAAGAGACCGAAGTTAAAACCATAAAATATAGCGTAACACGCCAAATAATTGGCATCTGGTTCTCGACGAGCGATCTGTAAACAAGGCGCAAAACCATACCGATCAGTAACATTCCAATCGGGATCCCGATGATGCCGTAGTTTCTCAGCAAATCGCCCATAGGGGTGATGGCATAGGATGATCCCGCGAAATTAAAATACAGATCACTATACTTCCGGTAATCAGAGACAACTGGTTTATCAGGCCATATGATACGCGGTATTAACGAATTCTTAGTTTCGGCCCAAATATTGTCGTCGAGGCCATATGCCTCTTCGTATGGTTGTAACTGTTCATAATTAGAAACAACTACTGCCAGCGTGCTAAGAACGTCAACTCGCTCGGTAAAGTTTACTGCACCGAAAGTTAGAGTGTCATAAACGTCACTTTGCCCTACCGCCTCGACTGTCCTAAAAACATTTTCGGTATATTGCTCTGCGCTTTGCGTCTCTTCGCTGCCCTTAATGTTGCGAAATGTGGTTCCGTAGATCATCCCGATCATTAGACCAATTGTGAGTAAAATACCACCAATCGCTCCCTGTTTGAACGAAAATCGCCGACCCGACAGGATAAAGGCGAATGTGATGACCAAAAAGACCTGAATAATGTTGCCGCGGCCGCCGGAATACAAAAATTTTGTCAGGCTTGTTGAAATCAAAAGTACAATGATCGGCAAAAAAATAAAATTCCATTTCTTTTGCCGGAAAATTATCAGCCAAAGCAGAAAGCTCGCCTGCACCCAAAACAGCGTCGTAAAATAGATCAAACCATCATACGAGTTGACGTCAACGGCCCGCTGATAGCCAAACTGTCCCAGAATAAGTGCGAAAAATGTATTCATCACACCGGAAAGCAAAAGCAGAAGTGCCGGAAAGATCAGCGAATTTGGCGAGTAATCCGCCGCCGGCAGCCGATTGGCGATTACACTGCCAATTTTCGCACCGAGCGGAAGGAGGTAGCCCACCGCGAGACCAGAAAAACCGAGAGCAACTAAAGCAATCGTCAGCGGCAGCGTGTCTTGCGGATCCTGAATAAGTGATGTAAACGCTGGTTGAGACAGTCCGATCGCAAAGAAAAGCCCGCCGACGACAAATGCGGGGAAAAAATAAGAAAATGTTGCAAATACCAGCGGATCGACAAATGTGAATTTACCCTGATAATACAAAATGAACATCGGTATCGCCATTACGACGCCGAGTCCAAAAAGCCATGGAAGCAAAAACAAGTGTGGATATGAACTAAACGAACCGCTCAAAAACAGCAGAGCAAAGACGCTTATGATGACAGCCAGAGCCATCATGACAAGCCCCGGGATGATCGTGCGATCTTTCAACGGACGGGCGGAATTACTAATATAACCTGATGCCTGCATTTTACTTAAATCTTACTTTTGCAGACGGCAAATTGCTATCACGCCGTCAGCCAATTGCGGAGCTATTTTTACACAAACATCGTTGATGACATTTAAGATCAACCTGTTATGCGGCCTGTGCTCTTTGCCTATATCATAGAATAAAAAGCTTTCGACATGCATTCCGTGCCGCTCGATCAGCAACTTGAGAGTTGAATACGAGTAATACGCGACATGATCAGGATGGACTAACTCGATACTTCCGCGTTTTCCCCTAATGCAGTACCAAAAAAAACGCATTCCGCAGTACGCATTTATAGTCGTCAGCAACATACGCGACCCGTCGTGCATAAATCGCTTGATGCCATTTAAAAATAGGCCGGGATTATTAAGATGCTCGATCATCTCGCCAGCAACTATTACATCAAAGGTCTGATTCAGATCGACCTCGTCCAGATGTTCGAGATCGGCTAGCATTATCTGCTCTGACCCGTGGGATTTGAGCAGGTCAATTCCCGCCTGATCGGCGTCCAGCCCCCAGAGATCTGAGGCGATTGTCTCCAATTCGTGATGGAGCAGCATATGATTTTTGATCGAATCTTCGGTATATGGATAATTGGTACAGCCCAGATGCAGAACGCGCTTGCCCGTGCATTCTTCCCTGATAACATCCAAACGCTGTACGAGACTAAAGTCTTCGACCATCGCTAGATATTAACAAATACCGGCGTCATACGGAATATGGTGGAATATCCATTAAAGAACGGATTTTATTCAGAGCGGGGTCTGGTAATCAAATCCCTTATAAGCTGTTTTTCACTGTCGTCAAAAAAACCAGTTAACAGCAAACACGCTGCAAAAAGAGCGCCACCGGCGGAGATTGCCAGGATTAACGTCAGCCATGACGCTCCGAGAGTGGAAACTATCGACCATTCGGCAAGACTTGCCAGAATTGCTGCCAAGGCGATCCTCAATGAGATAAAGCCCCAAAAACGCCAAAAAATACCGCCTAAAAAGTTTTTCTCAACATAAACGATCAAAGGTATGAATACCAAGACTCCTATAAGCCTGGCGAGAGCGACGCCTGATGTCTGCCATTCGATCGCCAAAAAAATCATCAGTGGAATAGAAATCGCCATCCAGATGAACGTCGAAATAGCGTTCAGAACGGCTGCTCTAAAACTTTCTGCAACCTGCCAGGCAATCACACTCACAGCCAGCAACCCAAACGTTAGAACATGGATGTTAAGAAGTGAGTACGAAAGACTGGCAAAATCATCGCTCAGCCAGAGGCCGAGGAAAAGCCGGCCCACAATAACGGCCGATAACACCGCAAATGCAACCAACGTGAGCACTAATTTGGTCGATTTCTGGTACAGGGTTATGAGCTTATCTTTTTGATCGAGCAGTTCGTTGATCATCGGAAACATAGCGAGGATCAGACTTCCGATAAATAAATGCAGGTACATTGCCAGACTCATCGGAATGGCGTAATAAGTAACTGCCTCAGGGCCAAATTTTCTCATTATCCAGGCTCGCTCGAATAGCAGCAGGATATTGCCAAAAATCTGATAAGCAATAATACTAGCCGCATAGCGTGTAACGGCCACCCATGCGTCTCTGCCGATCCGTAGGCTGAATTTGAATTCCGGCAACAATTTCTTTGCGACAAAGTA
This sequence comes from Pyrinomonadales bacterium, assembly GCA_038257355.1. Classification (GTDB taxonomy): domain Bacteria; phylum Acidobacteriota; class Blastocatellia; order Pyrinomonadales; family Pyrinomonadaceae; genus OLB17. Next base: position 36,155 of record JBBSJK010000006.1, read on the forward strand.
CGAGAGAACGCCAACCAGTGTGGTCGAAAAGAGATTCCAGCAAAGTAGTCCGACGACGCCAAAACCGTTGAGAACAAGTACTACACTGCCTATGCTAAACAAAAAACTACTCAGATTTGCCAGCAAAAGGTATCGGTCAAATCTCTGCAGTCCCTGCAAAACAAGTTGAAATATCTGGCTCAGCATGACGCTGACGATGGTTGCGCAGCCTAGGTACAGCGCCGTGACCGCGTCATTCTGCAAAGCTGATGGCACCAATAATATGTCGGCAACGATGTATCTGGAATAAAAAATAACGACAGCCGACCCGGCCAAGGTGACACTCAGGCCAATGACTATTGTCGATGAGATAACGGCCGAAATCTTTTCGGTCTCGCCGGTCGCACGGTACTCGGCGACATATTTTGCCGCAACCTTGCCTATTCCGGTCGTAAAAAAATAGCTGATAAAGCCGAGAATTACGACAAACAACCCGTACTGTTCATTACCGAGGCCTTTGACAACAAGCGGTGTCGCGATCATTGTTGGCAATATCGGAAACAGCCACGAAAACAGTCCGTATAGGGTGTTTTTGACGTGGCGCTTACGTTTGCTTGGTACGTCAGACGGCATCGTCGAAACACTCCTTATACTTTGCAATTGCCTTTTGAGAGGCCACGCGCTCGTCAAAATGATCGAGAACGTATTTACTGGCGTTATCAGCCAGATTTTTCCTCAGTGTCGGGTCACTTTTTAGATTTCTGATCTCGCGAGCGAGTGCCTCAGCATCGCCCGGTTCGATGAGAATACCGGTCTCGTGGTGATGTATCGCCTCTGGAATTGCAAAAATATTAGTCGAAATTGAGGGTAAGCCGAGCGCCATTGCCTCTAACAAAGCGATCGGTAGCCCCTCAACAAAGCTCGGCAGGGTAAAAACATCGGCAATGCGAAAAAACTTGAGAATCTCCTCGCGGGTCGATCCAACGCTGCCGGAATTTATCAATCGAAAATTGTCTAAATCATAAGCTGCAATACGCTCGATTGTCGCGACGTCCGGCTCAACCGGTGTCAGCCAGAGAAATTTGATATTACGATCGTCTTTTGAGATTACTTTTGCTGCATCGAGAAACACCCAACGTCCCTTTCTATCGATAAATTGTCCGACGCACAGCACGATAAAATTATCATTATCGAATCCATGCTGCCTACGGATGCTTGAGATGTCTTCCGTACTCTCGATCACGGCGGCGATCTGCTCCGGATCGACACAGGTGTAAGTGACCTCGATTTCATCCCAAAATCCCGGCTCGACGAAAGGGCGAAATTTATTCTTTGTATCGTGATTCGACGTAAAAATATGAAAGCCGGGCAAACGAGAGACAAACTGCATTCTCGCCTTCCAGACAAGCTCGCGCCATCGGGAGTTTTTGCCGAGAGCGTTGTGTAGCGTAACAAAAACATTTGCTTTACGGAGCGAGAGTATAGTCAGGAATATCCAAGATTGCCATGGCAGTGTCTCGATATGCAGGATACTTTCGCGGAGATTATACCTCCGCAAAAATCTTAGAGTCGCCGCCTCGGAGCGGATACGGCTAATTTGACGTTGGATTTTTCTTTTTATGGTTGGTGCCGTGCCGAGATCGAGGTGAAAATCGAGAAATTCACATTTGATGCCGATCTGATGGAGAAAACCTATAATTTCGGGCGATGAGGAGCGCGGCAACACGGCGACGACATCCCAATTACGCTTTGCCGCCTTCATGATCGCCATCAAGTAGATTTGAGCGCCTCCCCATTCGAGATAGCTCCAAAAAAATATCAGTTTTCGCTTTTTTTTAGTCATCGACGACAGTCGAAGCAAATGTTTTAGCGAGCGGAGGCTCATCCTGCGTCATCGCCCAGCTTGTCTCCCAACTCCTGCGGATCAGGATACGAAAAATCGACACGGGTAATGCTAATAACCCCGCCAGCCAGTTCGGTGCCCCGCCGAGACTCGCATATAACCGCCGCTGTAAAGAATATCCACTAGTCGTTTTTATAAATAAATGTTCGATTTGTTTTTTCAGCGGCAGGTGTCTAAAGCCGGAAATAATGTCGTTTGGCTTACAAAATACGCGGGCCCGAGGTTCAATCAGCAGTCGCCATCCGGAGCGTCGCATTCTCGGCGTATATTCCGCATCGCCGTATTGCGGCAACTGCTTTTCATTCATCAAACCTGCTTCTCGTATGGCCTCGGCGGGATACAGGACACAATTGCCGACAATCAGCTCAACCTCCCAAGGCCTCTCTGGCACGGTCCAAACTGTCTGTTTGTTCCAATGCCGGTATCCGCCCTTCCAAAACTCCCAACGCGGTGATACCTGAAAGATTTTATGAGGAGTTTGCCAGTCGATCAAAAGCGCTCCGACAACCGAACGGGGATATTTCTCGGCACACTCGACCATACGTAAAACGCATTTTTCGTCAAAGATCGAGTCGTTATTAATCGCAAGTATATACTCCGGTTCGCGTCGCAATGCCGCTTCGATCCCGCGATTTGTACCCGCTGTGTACCAGAGATTGCCGTCGCCCGGGATTATTTCGACCTCGGGAAATTCAGCCGCAACGGCCTCACTCGTGCCATCTGTCGAGCCGTCATCAACGATGATTACGTGCAGATCAAGCCCAGTTGTGTCGAGACGCGCAATGCTTCGCAAACACTGGAGCGTCTCTTGCCGCCGGTTATGAACGGGTGTAACAATCTCGATCTTGCGACGCATTAATATAAAATTATGAAATCAGGGTGACTGGAAAATGGTTTTTTAGACTGCTTCTGCTATCTCCGGGACCATCAACCTGACACACTCGTCGATAGAATCATGCACCTTTAGTGTCGGTTCCCAATTCAAAAGTTCCTTCGCTTTGGAAACATCCGGAACGCGTATGAGCACGTCGTCATCGAAAGACGCGACGGTCTCGAACCGAAGCCCCTCGGTGTCGCGTCCGATAAGTTTGTGCTCGACCGCCGATTCGTAAATGATCTCGGCAAGGCGCTTCATCGTGATCGGTTCCGGATTGCCAAGGTTAAATGTATTGTTGAGGGCAGCTGAGGAAAAGGAATGATCCGCGATACCGCGGGCGACATCGCCGATCCAGGTGAAGCATCGAATCTGCTCGCCGTCACCGATGATTGGAAGCAAGGTTTTTTTCTCGACCACAATATTCTTCATAAAGTCGGCAAAAACGTGGCTGGTGCCGATCTCGCTTTCCCCTTTTTCGTGCGGCGTTATGATATTAAAGGGCCGCCAGATGACATAATCGAGACCATATTGGCGCGAAAACGCCTCGACCAGCCTTTCGCCGACGAGTTTGCTCAAGCCGTAATCTGTGGAGGGAATCTTCGAATGGCTAATATCCTCTTCCCTGCTCGGGTGTGTTTCGCACCGTTCATAAACCATCGATGAGCTGATATAGACAATATGTTTGACGTTATTTTGCACCATTCCCCACAGAATGTTCTGATGAAGCACGATATCTTTTGACAGAATATCCGCCGGAAACCGGTGAAAGCCGCCGACTCCGTATATCAATGCGGCTGCCTGTATTACGGCATCAACACCCTTTGTAATCTCAGCCGCAAACCCCGTATCGGTCAGATCTCCGCGTATAAATTCGTAATTTCGCAGCCGCTCGATCTCGCCATACCGTGCAAAATTATCGACACCGCAAACCTCGTGGCCCTGCTTTAACAAGAGCGGTATCACCGCCTGCATCAATGACCCTTCAGACCCTGTAACTAAAATCCTCATATTCGCATTCCGTCAAAAACTGTCGTTTCGTAATTCTTATTATCCTCGACAATCGCGTCAAATAATTTGGCCGACATCCTATGTTCGGCGGCTAAAGCCGCAATCGCGCTAGTGTCTTTTGGCAGGCAGACGCCTCCAAAACCTCGCAAATTCTCGTTGCAATCCAGATATTTATTGGTTATGTGATCGCGATGCACCATCGCGCTTTTAATCTTTGCATAGTCGGCGTCGTACACCTTGCAGAGTTCGTAAAAACCATTGGCAAATGTGATCAGCATTGCGTTGTAAACATTATTAAAATATTTTGAGATCTCCGCCTCGGTTGGTGTTAACTTTACAAAATACTTCGGATACTCGCCGTGAGATTCTTTAATTTTATCAAAGACTGAGTCCGATTCGGTCCCGATAACGCAAACATCATGATTCTCGATAAAATCGGCAACAGCGACCCGCTCACGCAGGAACTCGGGAACGTGACAGATGCTCGAATTGCTAAATTCTTTCTGCAGCCTGACCGTTGTTCCCGGCTCAATGGTGGATTTGATCGCGATTATTCCAGAATACTGATGCAGGATGTGAAGTTCGGACACAACTGATTCGATAATCGACGTGTCACATTTACCATTTTCTGCAGCCGGAGTGGGAACGCACAGATAGACGATTTCGGCTCCCAGTACATCCTCAAGCCTTGTATTGAGTTTTAGATCATGTACTTTTACCGAGTGTCCTAATTTTTCAAGTCCGTGCCTGACAGCCGAGCCAACGATTCCTAATCCAACTATTCCAATTTCCATAATGAGAAAAAAATTAAACTTAATAATATATAGGGCAGCACTCGTATCTTATCAATCGAGTCCTGCCAGATAAAGCCCACAATATAATTGCCTATTTAACTTCCCATAAAAGTAAAGCAAGGTTCTTATTCTTCATTCGTGGCAAAATACGACAGATCAGCCACGAATGAACTAATAGAGAAAAATTCGGCCTTTTTTTTAATTGACTCGATACTTTGCGTCCCTATTATTTAATTTCCCAAACTTCATTGTCGCCATAGACGGCATTCACCGGAAGATCGTGTTTGGGAAAAATGTATTTAAGCTCGTAATTGGCCTTTACGAATTGCCATAATGGCTCGATATGATCGCCGGGGGCCCGAGACTGAGCTGGTTTTGTCCAATTTGTTGGCCAAATTATCAGTCGCGGCCTGCTTTTTTCCAATGATCTGATGACAGCATCGACCTGAAAGGCCGGAGTGTATTCAGAATCGCGGGCCATATAGAGCGGCGTCGGATTTTTTAGATGAAACGGAAAATAGAAGTTGGGATGATGCGGCTCATAAAAAAACTCGCCCGGGCTGGTATTTTCACCGATCCATTTATATTTTTCAAACGCCGGTTCGTACAAAAATACTGCCCGGCCGGCCGGCATCTCGAGAAAATATTTTGGGGTCACTTGCCGCTGAACGGTATAGGCAACACCGAGCAGGCTGAACAATATGAGAGCGGTTGGGAGCAGCCGTCTCAATTTAACGCTTTGCTGCCATAACCAAACAAAGATGATCAATCCGGGTATTGCAACATGGGCTATGCGAAAAGCGGTCGGAGCAGAAATGCCTGCCGCTAAAAATGCACCGACTGAACACAGCAGGACGAGCCGTGCAAGGTTGTTATTTTCTGAAGCATCACGCTTTTTCCACCACCAGACGATCAAAAATGCGATGTAAATAAAAGGGATTAATAAATAGTAGAAAATCGAGATAAACGTGAGCCTAGCATAGCCCGAGAAAAGCGAAAACTGGGCTGACGGCCCAATAAAATCTGCTATATGCGGCAGATCTGAAAAATAAGCGGTTGTATTATTAAATGGATCATGACGATAGTGGTCGCGGATAAACCCCACCATCGAGAAGTAATAATTATCAATGCCGGCCTGCCACAGAAAATAAAATTGGGTGACTATGACAATCGCAAAAAATGAGACGACGAGGGTAGTGCCGTATTTTACGAGCCGCCTAAAGTCAAAGCCATCTCTATAATTCTCCCAAATTAGAAAAACCGAAATGCCCACCAGGGCCAAAACTCCCCTTGGCTGAACAAAAAATGAGGCGATGCCGCACAGGCATCCTGCGAAAAAAAGGTTTTGTAGCGACCTGCGTTCAAACAGCACAGCGACGGCGGCGAGCACAAAAACAATGCTAAACAGCCGGTAGCTGCCGTCAATGCCAAACGGCCGAAAGCCGACGGCGAGAAAGAGAACAGCGGGCAAAAATACCGTAGCTCCGGTCAAAACTTTTTTGGATAAAAACCACACCAGCGCAACCTGAGCGATTGTGAGGAGTAATATTGTGAGATTTACGACCCATATTTTAACACCAAAGATTCTAAACAGATTTTCATACACCAAATCTGCACCGGGCGGAATGAAGTGGAAAAAATCTTTGTAAATTATCTCTCCGCCGAGCATTCGAATCCCGTTTGAAACGGGGATCATTTGATCACCTTCAAAATAGATAGGTGTAAACGGTAATTGAAATAGATGGGAATAAATGAAGACGAACACCGTCAGAAAGAAAAATGCGTCTTTTGTCTCTAAGATATTTCCACGTGTCCATTCCATCATTTAGATAATCCGACATCCAACATATGCCAGTATCGTTTATAGGAATTCCATGAAGCTTCATCTGTTGCTACCCTACAAAACGCCAACTGAACAAAAAAATACGAATCAATCGAGAGTTCGCTGAGAGTTCGCGTGGATACTCTCAATAAAGTGGGATTCGTGGACGGGTAATAATCCAGATTACGCCTTAAAACAATCTGTGCAAAGTTCCATCTTAAAAAACAAAAATTAACGACTCACGTTCTGATATTCGTTGATTCGTGGTAAATTTTTGTCACGAATGGTCAAAATAAAAAATAGCCAACTGCATCCGTTTAGGACTAATTTTTTATTTTATAAACTCGCGGACTATATAGTTCGGCCTCTGTTTTACCTCATCATGGATTAAAGCGACGTATTCGCCGATGGCACCCAGAATAAGGAGCTGAACGCCGGCCATGAAGAGGACCACAACGGTCAAGGATGTCCAACCCTGTGGCGGACGCCCGGCAATAAAGTAATTCAAAATGACAAATGACAAAAAAATAACTCCTATAAGACAGACAGCAAAACCGAGGAAAGTAGCCAGCCTAAGCGGCACACTGGAAAACGAGAAGATACCACTTAGGCCCAGCTGCAATAGTTTACGCAAAGTATATTTAGGTTCGCCAGCAAAACGGGCGCTACGCTCGTAGGGCATCGCAACCTGTTTGAAGCCTACCCAGCTTCGCAATCCACGCAAAAAACGATTGCGCTCGGGCATTTGCTTTAAATGATTTACAACCCGCCGGTCCATCAGACAAAAATCGCCGCTGTCGAGTGGAATATTGATATTCGCCATCTTTTGAAGCAACCGATAATAGAGATAATAGGTGCCTCGCATCAGGGCCGACTCCTTTCTCTTTTGCCTTACCGCGTAAACGACTTCAGCACCGTTACGCCATGCCTCGATCATTTTTAATAATAGTTCAGGCGGGTCCTGGAGATCGGAATCCATTAATATAACGGCATCGCCGCGACACAAATCAATTCCAGCTGTCACGGCGGCCTGGTGACCAAAATTTCTCGAAAAATCAACCAGCTTAACTCTGGGATCCTCGTCGTGCAGCCCTTTAATTAGTTCAAAGGATGAATCTACACTTCCATCATTTATAAACAAAAACTCTACATTAACTCCGCTGATTTCCGGGTTGCCAAAAGTGTCGGCTAACCCTGTATAGAGAGCCAAAATGTTCGCTTCCTCGTTATAAACCGGCAAAATGACTGATATGTTCACATCAGGCGAATGATCATTACCCGGGGCTAACGTAATTTCCTGCATACAGAAGCGGTAATTTTTAAGGTTTTAGAAGTTTCAACTTGAAAAAAGGACGGCTGAATTTAATCGTCTGAATCTTCACTTTGTTGATAATTGCTACGATGATAATAGCTCTGGTAATAATAATAGTTATCTTTGTTATTCAAATTCACATTATTAAGCACCACTCCGAATATCTTGGCGCCGATCTCCTGAAGCATCTGCCGTGATCGGCGGACGACCTGTCGCGAGCTGCGGCCCGCGTGTACTACGAGTATCACGCCATCGACCATGGAAGCGATCAGAACGCCATCGGTAAACGACGCGATCGGCGGTGAATCGATGACAATATGCGTAAACTGCGATTGCAAAATCCTTAGCAGCGAAACCATCTGCTCAGAACCGATCAGCTCGGCCGGATTTGGAGGGATCGGGCCGGAGGTCATGATAAAGAGTTTTGATTTTTCGTCCTGTTTGATGGCGTTAGTTACGTCGAGATCGCTCAGTTGGCTGGCGAGCAGCGAGCTGAGGCCGAGGCCGTTCTCGATATTAAAAATTGAGTGCAGGCGCGGGCGACGCATATCGGCATCGATAATGAGCACTTTGGCACCGGTTTGGGCAAGGCTGATCGCCGTGTTTGTCGCAATCGTCGATTTCCCTTCGGACGGCAGGCTCGACGAGACAAGCAGAGTTTTTGGAGCGTGTCCTGCGGTCGAAAGCAGGATAGACGTCCGCAGATGTCGATACGCCTCGGCCAAAGATGAGCGCGAATCGGCAGAAATGAGCAATGGCGATTGCGGATTTTCATCCTCATTCTCGGTGGCACCGACAAGCAAAAGCTTTCGTTTTGGCACCGAATCGATTGATGGAATCGCTGCGAGAGCGGGCAATTGCAGATAGTTCTCGATTTCCTCTGTGGTGCGGATCGTATCGTCGAGATACTCGAGGAAAAGTGCCAGTCCTACCCCAAACAGTGTAGCCAGAAAAAATGCTGCGGCGACGCTCATAAATCGACGCGGCGAAACGGCGACCTTCGGTGGTATGGCGATCTCGCTGACACTAATGTTATTGTCAGACCCCTGTGAGGCTATGTCATTACCGCTGACCTGTTTTCTCAGATTATCGAGAAAGCCCTTATTGGTATCGATATTTTGCTTTAGCAGCTTAATATTGAGTGCGCTTTGCTCCTGCCCCTCGGCCTCGCCGTATTGTTTATTAAAGTCAACGCGGATCTTGTCTTCCTTATCCTTGGTCTGCAAATATTTTGTCCGCAGATTATCGAGCAAAACCTTAGTTATCCGCTGCCGGTAGGCGTCTAGATCGCGTTGAGATTTGCCAACGGCCATGTCGATAGAATCCTGATAACTCTTAATCTGAGCATCGATCTCGACGATCTCGGGGGCGCCTTCTAAATATTGCTGCAGCCGCAACGCACGCGTCTGCCGTAGATCGGCGATCCTTTTTAACGTATCGGTCTGTAGTGCCCGTAGGTTGTTTTCTTGCTCCGTGATAAACCGTCCCATCTCGGCCTCGGCCAGCGATTTGGCTCTTTCGGGGGCGTTGGCGACGGTCAGGTAGTTAGCCTCGGCATTTTTTCGTTCGTTTTCGGCCACCAGCATATCGCGGTTTAACCCGCTCAAACGGTCGCTCACAATTGTCTGTTCGCCTTCGGTTTTGAGGATTCCGGCTTGCTGTGTCGAGTTTATTAACTGTTCCTCATCGCGCTTTATATCCGATTCGAGAGTCGCTATCCGGTCTTGTAAAAAGTCATTCGTTTTACGGTTGGTGCCGGTGCGTTTTTCCTGATTAAGGTTCTTAAATGTCTCCGCTATTGCATTTACGACATACGCAGACAGATTGGCATCGGTATGCCGGTACATTATCGCGATCAAACGAGTGTCCTTGACGGTTGTCCTCGATTCGCGGATCGGTTCGGTGACAAGATTTTTCTTAATTACCTCGACAAACGGGGCGAGTCTGATGGCCTCGGCAATCTCCTCGGATGACGTCTGCGAGGCCAGCAGGTCAGCAGAGCTTTTATCCTTGTCATTAGCGTCGTCCGTTGCCAGGCCGATTGATCTCAGTACAGACCGAAACGCCGACACCGATTCTTCGGTCTTCGCCTTTTGAAATTCCTTATTCGTGTCCAGATTGTGCTCTTTGATGACTCGCCGGACGAGGCCGTCGCTGCTCAAAAGCTGCAATTGAGTGTTTATGTAAGCGGGATCCGTACTCGTAATTGAACGCTGCCGGTCGTTCGTGACGAGGTCGGGATTGACCTGTTCGAGATCGACCTGGACCATCGACCTCGCCTGATAAATATTTGGCTGCCGGACCATGTAAATGGCGGCGAGGGTCGTAACCAGCACCGAGATTGCGATAACCAGCCACAGACGCTTGCGGATCGCTCGCCAGTAGTCAACCAATTGCAGGCCTTCGCTGGCCTGATTATCACGGTACGACGGATATTGGCCGACAGGTGAAATCTGAGGCTCGAACGCGCGGTTCAACTCTGCATCGCGGATCGGATTTCTGATTATTTCGCGCGAATCTTTCATAGAATTGAATTTAGGGCAACGGCAGTCTGTAAATGACGTTTGGTACAGTTCCCTTTATTAAATTAGTTAGCCCCATCAAGATCGATTTTGTTCTGTCCTCTGAGACAGCGACGATGTCGTTTGGTTCGAGGTATGGATCTTTGATGAGTCCTTTATCGATCTGATTTAGGTCGAATACTAATTCTTCACGGTCGATGCTTCCATCTTTTTGCCGGAGAATGCGTATTTTATCTTTTTTGGCTGCTCCCTTTAGTCCCTCGGCATTTACGATTGCTTGTGTCAGCGTGATCGGTTCACGCACCCTGTAGGAGCCTTGCCGGTTGACGTTCCCGTAAACATATACGATGTCGGCGTCGAGGACCGAAACGACATCGCCGGGCTGCATCCAGAATGTTGTTTTGCCTTCGCGGACATCGCGGATCTTTAACCCGACAACCGCGACGTCATCATCATCCTCAACGGTGTCCGCCCCCTTACAATTTGAAGTGCTTCCGGCCCGGAAAACGATGAGCCGGGTGCCGGCCTCTTTATTTGGCCCGCCGGCCATTGCCAGCAATTCGAGCAGGTGGATGCGGCGGTTAATAAAATAAGTGTTCGGCTTCTCGACCGCGCCCAAAACTGCTACCGACTGCGAACGCTGTTCCGCGACGACGACATTTATCAAAGGGTTGCGCAGATATTTTTCCATATACGCATCTCTGATCTCGTCCGCCAGTTCCCTCTCGGTCTTACAGACAGCGACAATTGGCCGGTCGATGCGAAAAAGAACGATCGTTCCGTTTGGGCTAACCGGGACCCGCTGATTCAGATCGGGATGCTTAAAAACCTGCACATCTAGAATATCCTGAAATCCGATGCGGTAACGGTCATTTTTTGTCGTCGCGGATGCGACCGCCGTATCCGGCACAGTTAATGTGGTGGTATCGGCCGTTGTTTGTCCCGTCAGTGACGCAAACGCAAAAAGGCTGACTGCGCTCAGCACGAGTAGATTTTTTATATTCCTCATAAATACTCCTATGAGTTTTGATACTCACTCAAATACGGGACAATCATTTAACGCAACAACCGTAAATAATACCAAATGCAGTTTGCTTTGGAAACACAAGTTTTGAAACTCGGGCCAATTTTAGCTAAACTCTGAATCACGCTGATAACCCTAATAGGAACTACTAAAATTGAGTTTACAGCAACGAAATATCCATAGATAAGTTTCTTGTAGAAGTGTCCGATATATAAATGGAAACCGCTACGCCGATGCTTCGGCAATATCTCGAGATCAAAAAGCTGTATCCGGGGACGATATTGTTCTTCCGGCTTGGCGATTTTTATGAGATGTTCAATGAGGACGCGATAGTTGGCTCGCGTGAGCTCGAGATCACGCTCACCGCCCGGCAAAAAGATTCGCCAAATCCGATACCGATGTGCGGCGTCCCGCATCACGCCGCCTCAAACTACATCGCCCGCCTCGTTCGCAAGGGCTATCGCGTCGCTATCTGCGACCAGACAGAGACGCCGGCTAAAGGCGTAAAACTTGTAAAACGGGAGGTCGTCCGCGTCATCACGCCCGGAACCTCCATCGATCCGCAGCTTGTCGAGTCAAAAGACTCGGTCTATCTCGCATCGGTCTGCGGCAGCGGCGATACGTTTGGGGCCGCGTTTCTCGAAACCTCGTCCGGCCATTTTTCAGCGACTGAGATCACCGGGCCTGATTCCTGGCAAAAGATATGCGACGAGATCGAAACGTATTCGCCGCGTGAACTCTTATTTCCGCGTCCACTCGAAAAGCTCGTAGCACAGGCATTTGGAGCGTCGATGAGCATCGGATCGCCGACGCTATTTGGCGAGAACGTCGCGACAAGATCATCTAATTTTTCCGCGATCACACTGACGCCGCTTGATGACATAAATTTTGATAGACAAGAATCGGAACGGCTTTTGAAAGCTCAGATGGCCGTCAAAGAGCTTTCTGGTTTTGGTTTTGACGGCAAAAACATCGCTGTCGCCGCCGCCGGTGCGTGTCTGAAATACGCCCAGGACACACAGCGTGCGACCGCCGGACACATATCGGAAATAAAATTTTTCGCCTCCACCGATTTTATGATTCTCGACGCGGTGACGCTCAGAAATCTTGAGATTTTTGAGTCGCGGGGTGAAAAAAGCAAAAATACGCTTTTCGGCGTGATCGACGAATGTGTGACCGGCATGGGTTCGCGACTGCTGCGGCAGTGGATCTCGCGGCCATCGCTTAAACGAAGCGAGATACAGACGCGTTTGTCAGCCGTAACCGAGCTGTGCGACACGATTTTGAGAGAAAAATTGCGGTTCCTGATGAAAGAGGTCAGCGATCTCGAACGCCTCATCGGCCGCCTAAATCTCGGAACCGCAACGCCGCGTGATCTCGTCGCCCTGCGCCGATCGATCGGCCAGGCGCCTCTTGTAAACGAATCTCTGTCTGATGCAAAATCCTTACTTTTACAGGTTTTAACCGAAAATATATTTGAACTGCCTGAGATTCGTGATCTGATCGACCGGGCGATAAACGACGAGCCGCCGGTAAACGCAAACGACGGCGGCGTGATCCGTGCGGGCTTTGACGCCGAGCTTGACGAACTTCGCGGCATCTCGACATCCGCCAAACAAATAATCGCGGCCTTTGAGGAAAAGGAACGGACACGAACTGGCATAGCTAATCTCAAAATACGATTTAATAACGTCTTTGGCTATTATATCGAGATTTCAAAGGGCAATATTTCAAAGGTCCCGGACGACTACGAACGCCGTCAAACCCTCACCAATGCTGAACGCTACACCACGCCGCAGCTAAAGGAATGGGAGCAGAAAGTACTCGGGGCCGAGGAGCGAATATTACAGATCGAGACCGAACTGTTTAGGCAGGTTCGGGACGCCGTTTGTGGCGAAACTCGGAAATTGCAATCCACGGCAAGGGCTTTGGCAACACTGGATGCGTTGTGCGCTTTTGCCGAAACAGCCGGGCGTCGTAACTATGTTTGCCCTGTTTTGCATGACGGCGACGAGATTGAGATAAAAAATGGCCGCCATCCGGTGGTCGAGGCGTCGCTCGGTTCGTCGTTTATCCCAAACGATCTGCGACTGAACAATTCGACCGATCGCCTGCTGGTCATCACCGGTGCAAATATGGGCGGTAAATCGACCGTTCTGCGACAGATAGCGATCATTCAGATACTCGGCCAGATCGGTTCGTTTGTCCCCGCGACATCGGCTCGATTGCCGATTTTAGACCGCATTTGGACTCGTGTCGGAGCGTCGGACGATCTGGCGTCGGGCCGCTCTACGTTTATGGTCGAAATGACCGAGACCGCGGCGATCCTGCACAATGCCACGCCTCGAAGCCTGATCCTGCTTGATGAGATCGGTCGCGGCACATCGACGTTTGACGGACTCTCGATTGCCTGGGCCGTCGCCGAACATTTACACAATTCGTCCGAACACTCAGCCAAAACCATGTTTGCGACACACTATCACGAGCTGACCGAGCTTGCCGAAAATCTGCCCGGTGCCAAAAACTATCAGATGACAGCCGCCGAGAAAGACGGCGATGTCGTTTTCCTACACAAACTCCAGCCCGGCAAGGCCTCAAAATCCTACGGCATCGCTGTCGCCAAACTCGCCGGATTACCCGCAACTGTTATTGAGCGGGCCAAAGGAGTTCTCGAAAAGCTCGAGAAATACGAGCTTGCAGTCTTTGCCGACGAAAAAAAAGAAGGCCTCGCAAAAGCCGCCGGCGGCCGCCTCGCTGCCCAATACTCGCTCTTCGCCGTAACCAACGAGACAGCCATCGACGAACTGCGGGACACTGATATCAACGGAATGACGGCGGATGAATTAAAACAGTTACTCGAAAAGATCAAGTCGAAAATAGTGTAGTTCGGAGATGGTGAAAGCTCATACGTCGTCGCCGGCGATCAGAATACATCCGGACGGTCTTTGGAGGCATTTATCCCTGGACAGGTTTTACAGATAATTTTAATGAATTAAAATTGTCGGCTTCCATTCGGATAGTTATTTCCCTCACAATCTTGGTCCGCCATACGGACTGGTCCTGCGAGATCATATTGATCGAGTTGTCGAGCCATGTTTGGGCATCGGTCCATTCAGGAAACAGGTTTTTTAAGAGTGTGGCGAGGACGAGTTTTTTTGCCGGATCGAGCGTTCCGTTTGGATCTAATCTGATTGTCATTACGACGGTCGCCTCACTGATTTCCTTTTTAGCACCAAACATTTCCAGTTTGACCTTTTTATCTTCAGAGAAACCCTGCCACGTATTATTTTCAACGGTCGTAGAAACTTGTTTTATCGAAAGCGTCCGCAAAAGCCCAGCAACCGCCTGATCGTAAGATATGCCCAGACCGGCAACGCTCGATCGGGCTACGCCGCCGCCGCCGCCCGAATAGCCAAACCAAAGGGCGACAAACTGGCCGTCAATCGCAACGCCAACCTCGTCCCACGGCATATCCTGAAACATGCCTTGATTTAAGATTATCGAATTATGCAGCGAGCTCTTTTTCCATGCCGTGATGGCGGCATTTGGTTGGGCGCTACCGGTCGCCGTGCGATAAAGCGTCTCATAACCCTGTCCGTTGTAACCCGAATTAAGCCGTTTTGGGGCGTCGAGGACACACGGCCAACTGCTCTGGTTCTTGATGTCGTATGGGCAATTGCTCCAGCTATGCGTCAGTGACCTCATATTTTGTTGTAAATCGAGCATCCGGCGGTTGGCCAGCATACTCAGTGAGGTCGAAAGTTTTATCGCCGTCCGGCCGCTCGCCACACGGTATTTGTTGACGATCTCAAAGAGCGATTTTTCATCATCTGAGTGGCCGTCGCCCGCACAGTTTTTTGCAGAGAATATCTCAGCGTCAGTACACTTATCCTGCGCCGCTACAGAATTGGTCACGCCAAAAAAAAGAACTAAAATTCCAGTAATATATATAATTTTATTTTTTGTCATTTATGGTAACCGTAACGATTAAACGGAATCTGCATCTGTGCGATTTTAGCCTCAACACTCGAAAAACGTCAATGAATGGAGAAGCCCGTACGAATATGGGCGTTCCCACCACTGCACAACTTCATCAATAAGTTTTTTTTTGAACAATAAATGTTCTCCTCAGTCTTTCTCAGTTATAAATTGCTAACAGTTTTTTTAGTCTCAAACACCTTTGACCTATCTGGCAAATAACTGTACCAAACATGCTAAATTTGATTCCCAACAGACATATTTAAAAGTACCCAGCGCATTTATTTTTGTCGTGCACAAAACAGAGCGTGTGATGAAAAACCCTGTAAATTACTGGATGTCGTGACGCTGAATGAATAAAATGTGGGACGTGCCACATTTAAAACGACGTTTTAGAGAGTAACAATTTAGTAATTTTCACTGCGCAAAAAAAAATCACCCCAAAAAATGATTAATAACTCAAAATTGGGACGTATCTTAATAGATGTTGCTCGTTTTTTCTTCGTGTACATTGGGACGACATAGATCACAAGAGCCTAGTTCAGAGCAATACCTATTTAAGACAGCTATCCAAAATTAAACTAACTTTAACAATCCGGTCTTGACTGGTAAACTGAATATTTGGCATTCGCAAGTCTTAAAAGATGATCGAGCACCTCAATTCCCTTTCAATCGAACAAAAGATCGGCCAGCTATTTTTTCTCGGTATCGACGGGCCGGAAATTGACGCCGCTCGTGAGCTTTTATTAGAAATCTCACCCGGAGGCATTTGCCTGTTCGCCAGAAATATAAAGGGGTCGTCGCAGACTAGGAAATTGCTGGACGAGATCAGAGATTTGCTGCCCGTTGTTCCATTTCTGAGTATCGATCAGGAAGGTGGTCTGGTCGACCGGCTTCGCCGAGTGATGACTCCGATGCCGGCGGCGTGCAAGCTCAAAACTGGCACCGATGCCACAGAATTAGCCGCGATTATCGGTGAAACACTCCGCATACTCGGCTTTAATATGGATTTTGCACCGGTTGTCGATGTGATAGACGTCGAGCGAGGCAAATATTCAAACGGACTGTTTTCGCGAACTTACGGCGTAACAAAAGATGACGTCAGCGCCTTTGCCGGCGAGTTTCTTGAAACTTTACAAGCGAACGGCATCGTCGGTTGTCTCAAACATTTTCCGGGTCTAGCCGCTGCCCGTGTGGACTCACATGAAGAACTGCCGGTTGTCGATATAACAGAATCTGAATTAAACGAGATCGATCTTTTTCCCTATCGCAAATTGCTGCTGCCAGCAAAAGTGCAGGCAATCATGGCCGCCCACGCGAGCTTTCCGCATCATCGCTTGCAGGAAACTGATCAAAATGGCAAACTTTTACCGTCTTCGCTGAGTTATAATTTTATCACCACACTACTTCGCGGCGAGCTCGGTTTTGAAGGACTCGTGATAACAGACGACCTCGAAATGGGAGCAATTATCAAAAATTACGGCATCGGTGACGCTTGTAAAATGGGGATTCTGGCCGGAGCCGATATGCTCGCGATATGTGCAGATCCGTTGGCGATCAGAGATGGCTATCACGCAGTTTTACAGGCTGTAAACAATGGCGTAATTCAAATGGACAGGATCGACACGTCACTCGAGCGGATTGCAAAAGTCAAAAACCAGCTCTCCGGACCGTTCGAATTCAATCCTGAACGCCTCGAAAACTTATCTGCCGCCATCGCCGAACTCAATGAGCGGTTAAGCCGCTAAATCTGGAGGAAAATCGTTTTGCGAAAATTATCACTTTTTTTATTGATCCTTTCCTTTGTTGCCACCGCATCCACCTGCCGCCAGCGAAATACGGATGCCGTGACCGTCGCATTATCTGAGAAATTCACGGCGTTTGACACTCTGACCTCGGCATCATCCGATGTCGCGGCTGAGCGGGTGAAAAATCTGATGTTCAACTCGCTGGTCAAAAAGGATGCAAACTTTGATTACGTCGGCGAACTCGCGCGCGAGATCAACACTTCTGAAGACGGCAAAACCATTACCTTTATCCTGCACGACAACGTAAAATTCCATAACGGTAAAGCTTTCACATCGGCTGATGTGAAATATACGTTTGACGAACTTTTTAACAGCAGCGGATTCAAGGCAGGAGCTTTTTTTGACACAGTTCCGGTGGCTGTGTCAGGCACGACGCCCGCGCCAAAGGCCGGGGCAACTCCGACCGAACCTAAAACAGAACGTGTAGCGCATATTGTTTCCATCCAAACGCCCGATCCGGGAACAGTTATATTTACTGTCATGCGCCCTGCACTGCGAAATCAGCTTTTATCAAATCTGGTCGCGATTCCCATCATTCCAGTGGGCAGCGTTGGGCAGCAAAGAGAGCAGCCGGTCGGATCGGGGCCATTCAAATTTGTTGCGTTCAATGCCTCGCAAAATATTGTGGAACTCGATGCCAATACAGAATATTGGGACGGAGCTCCGAAAATTTCCAAACTGCGTGTTAAAACCGTAACTGACGCCGGTTCTCTCCAGGCCGAGCTCCAGACCGGCGGGGTTGATATCGCTCCGCTGCCGAGTAATCTGCCGCCCGACACACTAAAAGCAATGGGCAGCAACGCTAATCTGAAAGTCGAGCAGTTCGACGGCTCCAACATTCAATATCTCGTCTTCAACACCCAGTCGCCGCCGCTTAATAACATCAAAATTAGACAGGCGATCGGTTACGCCATCGACCGCCAAAAGATTGTTACCGAGCTGTTTTTTGATCAGGCCAAGCTTGCCAGTTCGATTCTGCCGCCTCAATCATGGGCATACTCACCGGGCACACAGTACAATTACGATCCGGCAAGGTCACGGCAACTTTTGCAGGAAGCCGGCTACAAAAATGAACCGATCATATTCAAATATGGTTCAGGCAATGCGGCAACCAACCAATACGCTCAAGTCATCCAGAGCGCTCTTAATGACGTCGGTCTCAACGTCCAAATCGAAACTCTAGAGGTCAATACAATTCGTCAGCAACTTGCACAGGGACAATTTCAGATATATACAGGCCAATGGGTCGGTGGCAATCAGGACCCGATCTTCTTGCGTGACCTGTTTAGCTCGACGAAAATCCCGGGCGGGTCCGTTTCATGCTGTAATCGCAGCAGATATGAAAACGCTGAGGTGGACAAAAAAGTTGAGGAGGCCATCAACGCAATCGATCGAAATCGTGCTAAAGAGCTTTATGTTACGACTTGGGAAATCGTTAGCCGCGAACTGCCGCTGCTGCCGCTCTGGTACCCGGCAAACATGGTAGTTTCAAACAAACGCATTGGCGGCATAAAAGTCAGCCCAAGTGGTGACTGGAGCTTTCTTAAAGATGTAACGGTCAACAACTAAGGGGCTCGAACTTTTCCTAAATGCTGCAAAACAGAAGGCGCAAACGAAAAAACGACTTTGCGTCCAGCGATCCTTGACAAAAGTTCAGCAAAAGTTAAAATTATTGTTTGTCACGCGGGAGTAGCTCAGTGGTAGAGCGCGACCTTGCCAAGGTCGAAGTCGCGAGTTCAAATCTCGTCTCCCGCTCCATTTTTAGGAGTAAGCAGTTAACGAATAGGCAGTTGGCGGTAGAGTTGATCGACCTGCCAACTGCCTACATCTTTTTCGGCGGCGTAGCCAAGTGGTAAGGCAGAGGTCTGCAAAACCTTTATTCATCGGTTCAATTCCGATCGCCGCCTCCAATAACCTCAAGACCCGCGGTGACGAAATATCCAGATCCACAATGCAGTTGGTCCGTCAATCTAATCGTAAATTAAAGACGGATTTCGCATAACTGGATGATCTGCCGTTTTGGTTGGCACAACCAAAACGATGAACGAGGATTCCAATACACCCCGCTCATTAAGGCTAGACGCTGACATCTTCCTTCGGTTAAATACCGGGCATAAACAGAAAGACGCTCCGTTTTAACACCGGAGAGCCTCTTGTTCGGTAAAAAAATCTTTAAAAGAATCGAATAGTGTAAGACGCCCGTAGCCCCCTGCCCTGTTCCGGAAGAATATCTTTAATAAAGTTTTGATGATTCCGGTAGAGTTTGTCACTGAGGTTAGTTCCACCTACAGTAAAAATATAGGCGTATTTCTCTTTTGCATAGACGTAGGTAGCATTTACGTTAAACAGACTGTAATTATCGTAAGTACTTGCCGAGACACAGCGGGCTCGATAAAAGTTAATATTCTTACATGTTCTATTCTCACAGCCTTCGTATCAATTTGTTTGCAACTTGTATATTTTTTCTTCCAAGCCGGCAACAACTATGTCTTGTTAAAGGCTTTTCCATAATTCAATGGATTGACTATAAAACTTCACGGCCTCGCCGGGGTTTCCGATACTTGCCTGGGCGTTTCCGCATTCGCTCAAAACGTACGCCCTGGTAGATTTGCCTTCTACGTTCTCGCTTAAAGCGAGTGCTCGTTCAAAATAGCCGATAGCCTCATCCTTTCTTTGAAGTTTGATATAGTCGTTTCCGATTCGGACAAGATTTTGGGTCGATTCGCGCATATCCCCGGATTTTTCCCATAGAGACTGCGCGATGAGGTCTTCACTAAGAGCGGTGTCCCGACACCCTGCACAACACCGCGGATTTCGATACGCAATCTTTTCGAGGGTAGCCTTGTGTAAATTCCGCCGGGCATAAAAATTTAGATGCTTTTCATATTACACCCAAAGCACAGATCTGCTCAGCTTGATGTTATGTTGGCAGACCATTGATTTAGGTAAGAATAAGAGATATAAGCAGATGACAATGCCGACTATTTGTAAGAAGCGGGTGTTAGCTTGAAAGTACCGTGATGCGTTACATCGAGACTAATATTCCAAAAACTCGCACCGGTGTCGGGAATCTACTTCTTCACTTTGATTCTCAGTATTAGGGTTCGGTTGTTTCTCGTTAATCGTCTTGATCCGCGTTTGGGAATAGCCGTGATACTGAGCGTTTGATGGCGAGACCTTCGGGTAGGCTACTTTCGCTTCGGCAAATCTAGACAATAGAAAATATGTTTCGCCGTATGATATTGGGCGGCGGCCCGTTCCCTGTCGCTGACGGCTGTTGCTCGCGCTAAAGTGACAAGTTCTTTGAATTCCCAAATCTTGACATCAACCTACCCAACGAATAAACTTACGACCTCAACTTAGCTATAAGTACCTATCTGTAAAGTGAGGAATAAATGACCTTTTCTCGACGTGATTTTATAAAAACGGCGGGCCTGACGCTTGGGGCAGTGACGCTTCCGACTTGGGTTTATGAGGCTCAGGCTGCGGCCAGCCTTTACATTGACGTAAATAAAGACGCTTTGGCCGATGCCTCGCTAGCTACTGCAAAAAGGCTCGGAGCGAGCTATGCCGACATACGCATAAATCGTTACAGGCTTGAGAACGTTTCGACCCGTGAACGGCAAGTTAACAATGTTTCGAGTGGGCAGAATTTTGGTTTTGGCGTTCGAGTGCTCGTAAAAGGCACGTGGGGCTTTGCGGCCAGCCCGATCGTGACGGCGGCCGAAGTGCAGCGTGTCACTCGCGAGGCAGTCGATATTGCAAAAGCTAACTCGCCCTTTCAACGACGTAAGATCGAAATGGTCCCGACTCCAAAGGTCGTTGCGCAATGGAAAAGCAGCTTTGAACGAGACCCTTTTGAAGTGCCTGCGGACGATAAGGTCGAAATGCTGTTAAAGATTAACGAAGCAGCACTCAGTGTCAAAGGTGTGAGTTTTGTGACCTCATCAATGGCCTGGGTCAATGAGCAGAAGTATCTCGCCACATCAGATGGATCACGGATCGAGCAGTATCTGATTCGCGGAAACCCGAGTTTTTCCGTGACGGTGAGAGACACGGTGACAAACGATTTTGCCGTAGTCAATTCCCTGCGCGAGGCTCAATCGATCGGCTATGAATATATGTCAAAGCACGATTGGGTTGCCGAGGCAAGAGAAGCCGCAGAACACGCCGTTTTAAAGCTTAAGGCTCCGTCCGTCACGCCCGGCAAATACGACCTCGTCCTGCACCCGTCGCATTTATTCTTAACTATTCACGAATCAGTCGGCCATCCGACTGAGCTCGACCGGGCATTGCTCTGGGAAGCAAACTACGCAGGAACGAGTTTTTTGACGCCGGATAAGACGGGGAAACTCCAGTTCGGATCGAAGATCGTAAATTTCGTCGCAGATCGAACCGAACCGCTCGGGCTCGCAACTGTCGGTTACGACGACGAATCAGTGCCGGGACAGCAGTGGAATATTGTGAAGGACGGCGTATTTGTCGATTGGCAAACAACCCGCGATTTGGCTCCGCTAATCGGCAAAAAGACATCTTACGGTTGTCTTCACGCGGATAGCTGGAGCAGCGTTCCCTTTCCCCGAATGCCGAATATCTCGCTGCCGCCGGCAAAGGAAGATATTAGCCAGGACGACCTAATTTCGGAGATCGATAAAGGAATATTGATAAATGGACGCGGCAGCTATTCGATTGATCAGCAGCGGTATAATTTCCAGTTTGGCGGCCAAACGTTCTGGGAAATTAAAGGCGGCAAGGTCACGGGCATGCTCCGCGATGTCGCCTATCAATCGAGGACTACCGATTTTTGGGGAGCTTGCGACGGTCTCGGCGGGCAATCAACATATTTGATTCCCGGCTCGTTTAATGATGGCAAGGGCCAGCCCGGCCAGTCAAACGCGGTGTCGCATGGCTGCCCGTCAGCACGGTTTAGACAGATAAATGTGTTGAATACGGCTTCAGCCTCAAACGCGGGCGGGATGGAAGATCACGAACACGAATAAGTTTTTCGTGAAATGGCACCATGCCGATTCACTGTCGCTAACGCGACGCAGAAGATTTTCGATTCTTTCCGTGGTTTAGAACTCACGGCTAAATTTATAGGCCCGCTTACACGGCGAGGGGATAACAAATGCTATTTACTGAATCCGAAACAAAAGCTCTTACCGCAAAAATTCTCTCCATGGTCAAGGCCACCGACGCCTCGGCCGGCGTTGGCAACAATAAGCAATCACATTTACGTTTCTCGGCCAACGATATCCTGACGAGCGGAACGCGAATCACGCGAACCGCTAACGTTACGCTCTGGATTGACGGTAAACGCGGCTCGGCATCGACCAATGACACCGACGACGCAAGCCTGAAAGCGATGGTTGAGCAGGCCGAAATGATCGCCCTCACCTCGCCCATCGACCGCGAATATATGCCAACGCTCGGCAAGCAAACCTATAAACCAACTAGCGGTTTTGTTGAGGCAACCGCAAATCTATCGTTGTCGGATCGCGCCCGAGCCATCGGAGATATTTTGGGAGAGTTTGCGAAGGCAAAAGTTATCGGTGCCGGTTTTCATTCAGCAAATGCTCAAGCCGAGGGATCGGCGACAAAGAACGGCAATTTTGAATTTGAACGCACCACGAATGTCGCTCTCTCAGTCACATCGCGCCTGTCCGACGGCTCAAGCAGCGGCTATTTTCTGCGAAGCCATTATGACATCGCCAAACTTGATGTAAAACGCATCGCCCGCGAATCGATCCGCAAGGCCGTCGAAGGTGCCGGTGCACGGACGATCGCCCCCGGCATTTACACCGTCATTCTCGAACCGCAAGCTGTTGCTGATCTGCTCGGCGGTCTGGGCAACGGATTTAATGCTCGCACCGCGGAAGAGGGCCGCAGCCCGTATTCCGCACCTGGCGGTAAGACAAAACTTGGGCAAAAAATCTTTGACGAGCGTATAAATATCTACAGCGACCCGTGGAATACCGATCTCCCCGGTTCGCAATCGGCACAGGGCGGTATCCCGTCGCAAAAGATTCACCTTGTAAAAGACGGCGTTCTCCAGACCCTAATCTACAACCGCTTCTGGGCAAAACAAAAGGCACAACAACCCACGCCCGGCCCGGTCAACACCATCTTCGAGGCGAGCGGCCCCAAATCCACAATCGAGGAGATGATAAAATCCACTAAGCGGGGCATCCTCGTTACTAGATTTTGGTATATCCGCGGCACCGACGCCCGTACAGCCAGCTCAACCGGCCTCACCCGCGACGGTGTCTGGCTTGTAGAAAACGGCAAAATTGCATATCCCGTCAAGAATTTCCGCTTTAACCAGTCAATGACTCAGATGCTCGCCCCCGGTAACATCGAAATGATCGGGGTTGCAGAAAGAGTAGGCAGCTCCGAGGGCGGCGGCTCCGGCGCCTCTTTACTCCCCGCAATGAAGGTGAAAGCGTTTAATTTTACTTCACAGTCGGAAGCCGTTTAGTTTACACACTTTATTCGCCATCTGATTTCTCAAAACCCGAATGGGTGATGCGGTTGCGAGGCAAAGCATTTAATTCTATCGGCTTTGCCTGGTTAACAAACGCTTCCAATAGAGAGGTGGTTTGTCTATCTGCTAACGAAGTGAAGAATTGAGTTTCGCTAAGGCGTCCTGGCCGGGACAAAGCACCTGTTGAGATAACGAATTCAACGCGGTATCGCTTGTATTGATCATTTCATGCAAATCGGAGGTGTCCGGGTTCATATATAGCAAACCGGTCAATATCTCGCCTTTTATTCGAGAATTTTGAACCGCATTAATTGCTGAAATACGATGGAGCGGATCCCAACTTTGGTCAAGCTTGCGCAGCCTTAGTAAAGAACCGTCATGCATCGTGAGATCTTGAGCGCTTCCCTCCTCATAACTAGCCTTGATATCACGCGAGATGGGGACGAAATCCACGAGGGCCGTCGTTTCCATGTGTTCGCGGACGTAATCGTACGATTTGGTGGAGCCGGGGTTGTTATTAAATGTCACGCACGGAGAGATGACGTTAATAAAAGCAAAGCCGGGATGGCTCATCGCGCCTTTTATCAGCGGGATAAGTTGGGCCTTGTCGCCAGAAAAACTCTGTGCGACAAACGTCGCTCCGAGCTCAATGGCGAGGCTCGCGAGGTCTATCGATTCAAAAAGGTTGACCGACCCGTGCTTATTTTTCGAGCCATGATCAGCTGTCGCTGAATCCTGCCCCTTGGTCAGCCCGTAACAGCCGTTGTTCATCACGAGATAGACCATGTTCAGGTTTCGCCGGATGACGTGGACAAACTGTCCCATGCCGATCGAAGCCGTGTCGCCGTCGCCGGAAACGCCGAGATATAACAGGTCGCGGTTTGCGAGATTCGCTCCCGTTGCGACCGAAGGCATACGCCCGTGGACCGAATTGAACCCATGAGAATTGCTCAAAAAGTAAGCCGGAGTCTTTGACGAACACCCAATGCCGGAAAGCTTTGCGACCCGATGAGGCTCAATGTTCAGTTCAAAACACCCCTGCGCGATCGCCGCCGAAATCCCGTCATGCCCGCACCCCGCACAAAGCGTCGAAAGCGAACCCTCGTAATAATCAACCGTGTACCCGAGATCATTCTTAGGCAACGCCGGGTGTCGGAATGCTGGTTTAACGTAAGTCATAATTGAGAAATGAAAACCGCAATCGCAATAATATTGTTTTTACAGCGAAAAAGAAAGATTGCGGGGCTAAGCTAGCGTGCCTTCTTTGACCGATGAGCGATTCGATGACCCTGAAAGGGACAAATGTAATAGCGTCGGGTGAAACCCGACGACCTCGTTCCTCAACCTTTCCTTCCCTGAAAGGGACGAATGATAATTCTTTGAACCAGACCGTAGGGATGCTCCCGACGCCATTGCATGCGTCCCTTTCAAGCACGAAATCATATATGCCAATCAATCCCCAAATATCTCTCTTCCTATTTGTCCCTTTCAGGGACACGAACCCGTTTATTCGTTGAATCGTCGGGATTCTTCCGACGCTATTGCATTTGTCCCTTTCAGGGATTAAAACCTATGCTAACTTCCCTTTTATCTGTCCCAAGATATCGTCCGCCGTGATCGGGGTGCCGTCGCAGCCCGCGGACGGAGACGAGTTGGGCGGTGTCAGTGCCGAGATCGGTCATCATCAGGCTTCGCTGCAACTGCGAACACGAACAGCGAAATAAAGACGAACCTAATTTTGATGGATTCATATTATCCTAGCCTTCTTTTTATCTGTTCCAAAATACCATCCGCAGTGATCGGTGTTCCATCATAATTGAGGATCGAGACCAACTTGGACGCATCGACACCTAGCTCGATCACCATCAGGCTCTTGAATTGAGCATCGCGGTTTTGTTCGATGATGAAAAGCTTGTCGTGAGCCTCGACGAATTCGCAAAACGCCTTGCCGAACGGGAACGCCCGGACCCGCATTGAGTCGAGGTGAATTCCATCCTCGGCCATGAGGTCGAGAGCCTCTTCCGCGGAGTATGTTGACGTTCCAAAAAAAATTATGCCTGTTGAACTGCCATTCGTCTGCTTGATCTCCGGTTGCGGAAGCATCTCCTTCGCGGTGTTCCATTTGCGGGTTAGGCGGTCCATGTTGCGCCGATAGACTTCGCCGTCTTCGGTGTATACGGCGTATTCGTCGCGGGACGACCCGCGGGTGACGAAAGCCCCGCGGGTCGGGTGAACGCCGGGGATAGTGCGGTATGGGATGCCGTCTTCGTCGATATCGAGATAGCGGCCGAATTTTCCACGAAACTGTTCCAAGGGAGCACCCTTAAATCCGTCGCCATCAGTCTCGTTTTCCATACCTTCAACGATTTCAGCCTGAGACGCACCTCCAACCCGCTCAAGGTGTCGGGCCGTTAGCAACTTGCCCCTATCATATTTACGCGTATCGTCCCAGACGAGCGGGTCCGTCACGTGGTCGTTCATGCCGAGGTCGAGGTCGGTCATTAGGATGACGGGAGTTTGGAGGCGTTCAGCGAGGTCGAATGCCGTGGCGGTCATCTCGAAGCACTCTTTAGGTGAAGCCGGAAAGAGCAGCGGGTGCTTTGTGTCGCCGTGCGAGGCGTAGGCGGCGAGCAGCAGGTCGGATTGCTGCGTACGCGTCGGCATTCCGGTCGAAGGGCCGGTTCGCTGGACGTCGATCAGAACGGTCGGCACTTCGGCAAAATAACCGAGGCCGAGGAATTCGTTCATCAGGCTCAAGCCCGGGCCGCTCGTTGATGTGAAGGAACGCGCTCCGTTCCAGCTTGCCCCCATCACCATACCGATAGCCGCAAGCTCGTCCTCGGCCTGGACGATCGCGAAGTTATTCTTTCCCGTGACCGGATCGACGCGGAATTTCTTGGCGTATTTGCCAAACGCCTCGACGACCGATGTCGAAGGCGTGATCGGGTACCACGCTGCGACTGTCGCACCCGCATAGACCGCACCCAGCCCGCACGCCGAGTTGCCATCGATTAATATTTTGTCCTTTAGAATGTCGCGGCGCTCGACCCGTATTTCGAGCGGGCATTCGAAATGCTCGCGGACATAATTTACGCCAATATTCAGGGCTTTGATATTAGGCTCGATCAACTTTTCCTTGCCCTTAAACTGCTCGCCGATCAAACCTTCAAGCACCGGAAACTCGATATCGAGCAATGCAGAGAGTGCACCGATATAAACAATGTTCTTAAACAACTGCCGCTGTCGCGCGTCAGTAAATTCGGCGTTGCAAAGCGCCATCAGCGGGATTCCGATGTATGTGATGTCGTCGCGTTCGTAGCCTGGCGGGAGTGGCTTTGAGCTGTCGTAAAGAAAATATCCGCCCGGCTTCACGCTCTCAAAATCCGCCTTCATCGATTGCGGATTAACGCTCACCATCAGATCAACGCCCTCACGCCGCCCAAGATAGCCCTTTTCCGAGACACGCACCTCGTACCAAGTCGGCAGGCCCTGGATGTTCGACGGGAAAATGTTCTTTGGCGTCACCGGAATGCCCATCCGAAACACCGCCTTGGTAAACAAAGCATTCGCCGACGCCGAACCGGTCCCGTTAACGTTCGCAAAACGAACCACGAAATCGTTAATCTTTTTTGATGTCATCGTATTTCCAGTTGAAAGCAGAGAGCGTCGATTATGGCTTGCTGAATATTAGAATCGTTCAGATCACCGATGTATTTTATCAAGCGTTGTTTGTCGAGTGTCCGGATCTGAAAGCAGAGAGCTATCGACTCGTTCGGAAGATTTGCGGTCCCTGCTTCCAATTGTGCCTCGTTCGGATAAATTCGGCGGCCGGGCTTTCGCGAAGTGATCGGGATAACGTTTACCACCGGGAGGCGTTCGTTGATCACGGAATGGCTGACGATAAGGACAGGTCGCGTCTTTCCCTGCTCCGAGCCAATGGTCG
This sequence comes from Pyrinomonadales bacterium, assembly GCA_038257355.1. Taxonomy (GTDB): domain Bacteria; phylum Acidobacteriota; class Blastocatellia; order Pyrinomonadales; family Pyrinomonadaceae; genus OLB17. Next base: position 63,609 of record JBBSJK010000006.1, read on the forward strand.
GATCAAGCCCGGCGAGCCATATGCTCCAACGCGAAATCTTCAACGGCTCACCCCTTCAAGGTCGGCATGACGAAAATCCTCGCGAATTTCGGCCAGATCCGCCAGAAACATCGGGTCAGACATCGCCGAATCCATTTCACTCAGCCGGTCGTTGCCCGGTGTCGCATTCTCAAAAAGCACGATCACCTCAGCTGTCTGATTGGGTATTGCCGTCTGCGGAAGCTCGATCAGAATCTTTCGGTCAACGGACACCCTCACGTTTTGTTTTACTACTTCCATATACTTGGTCCAAGATTAGTTGTGCATTCATTTACTAATAAACGGCAATCGATCCTTCATCATCTCATCCAGTTGTTCCATCGAGATCGACATCTCAGGGTTTTCATCCATTTCCTTGCTTCGGCGTAAAGCTTCTTCGATTCCGTCATCGTCGTTGTCTACGAAAGGACTTCCTAACGACCTAATAAGTCGCGAGGCTAGATCACCACGTTCCATCTTCGTGAGGCTCATAGCCTTTTCTTCGAGTTCTGTTACAACTGACATATCGATACCTCAGGACTTAATTATATCACTGGTTTACGCAAAATCTTTTCCATCTTCTTACCTTTTGCGAGTTCGTCGACTAGCTTATCCATCCAGCGTATCTTTTGCATCAGCGGGCCGTCGATATCTTCGACGCGGATGCCGCAGACGGTGCCTTTGATGAGGGAGACATTTGGATTAAGCTTCGGGGCCTGGTCGAAGAAGGTTCGCATATCGACACGTTGCTCGATCATCTTTTCCAAACCGGCCTGACTATATCCGGTCAGCCAACGAAAACCCAAGTCAAGATCTTCCCTCGTCCGCCCCGTCGTCTCCGCCTTCCCCAAATAGTGCGGATAAACGCTCGCAAAGA
>JBBSJK010000007.1:0-61593 GCA_038257355.1 Pyrinomonadales bacterium
ACTCCAACTCCAGAGCCGACTCCAACTCCAACGCCGACGCCGACTCCAACGCCGACGCCGACTCCAACTCCGGAGCCAACGCCTACTCCAACTCCAGAGCCGACTCCAACTCCAACGCCGACGCCGACTCCAACGCCGACGCCGACTCCAACGCCGACGCCGACGCCGACTCCAACTCCAACGCCGACGCCGACTCCAACGCCGACGCCGACTCCAACACCAACACCGACTCCAACTCCAACTCCAACTCCAACTCCGGAGCCAACTCCCACTCCGGAGCCAACGCCAACGCCTACGCCAACTCCAGAGCCGACTCCAACTCCAACACCGACGCCGACTCCAACACCAACGCCGGCTGCGATTCGGACCATTTCAATCTCTGACGTTTCGAGGGGTGAGGGAAATTCTGGAAGTACACCGTTTGTCTTTGACGTTCTGATCTCGACCGAGCCGTGGGCGATCGGGACCGTTGTGACCGTCGATTACACGACGATCGCCGGAACAGCTACGCCGGGCAGCGATTATGAGCCAGTTACGGGAACGCTGACTTTCACGTCCGAAACTCTTGATTTGCAGCGGATAACGGTCAACGTAAATGGCGACACGACTTTCGAGCCTAACGAAACGTTTACCGTTCGCTTGTCCAATCTGACCGGCGTGGCAGTCTTTAACGATTCCGAAGGCCTCGGAACGATATTTAACGACGACTTGCAGCCGAGTGGCACGCCTACGCCTACACCAACGCCGACATCGGCCACAGTTATCCGAGCAATTAGCGTGGCCACCACAGTTGCGGGACAATCGCAGATAACCATGCCATTTGACCTCGAATCACTGGGTGATGAGACGGCGCTGACCTTTTCGGTTAACTACAATCCTCAGGTGTTCATGTTTTCTTCGGCGTCGTTAGGAAATGGAGCTCCTAGCGGAGCGACACTTTTGACAAACGTAGACGAGATCGCGATAGGCAGGATCGGGATCATGATCAACTCGACCAGTGCTTTTCTTCCCGGCACGCGCCGAATTGTTACAATTACATTCAATATTGCACCGAACGCAACAATATCTCTTTATCCGGTGACGTTTGGTAATACGCCGACATCGCCTAGTGTTTCGACAACTTCGGGCGTCCTGGTACCGACGACTTATTTGCCGGGCAATATCCAGCTAGGTTCTACAGCGGCTGGAGTTGAGGTCTCGGGAAGAGTGCTTACATCCGATGGACGTGGATTAAGAAATGCCGTCGTGTCCCTCGTCGACGCAAGCGGAGTAACGAGACGGGTAACGACCAGTTCATTTGGGGTATACAAATTTGTCGGGATCGAGACAGGACAAGCGTTTCTGATCATGGTCTCGTCAAAACGATACCGCTACGCTCCGCGAATCCTCCAGGTTTTCGATACGCTTTCTGACGTAGATTTTGTCGGAATCGAGTGATCCTGTTCTAGAACTGGCCGAAACGACTCTTGGCCCGAGAAAAATAAGAAAAAATAGGCAGTCTGAAAAGGTGGCCTATTTTTTGGCGCAAAATTGGGGGTATCCAGCAGGCGTTCAATATAAACAATATCCGGCCAGAAAGCCCACCTCATCAAAAGGCGTCATTTTCTTACAATTTGCCCAGAAGCATCAAAACCCCGATCACGATAAAAGCCACGGCGACGATACGTTGCAACCATTCGGTCGGAATATATTCGCTTAGGACACCGCCGACCAAAACCCCGATCAGTGTCACCACCACCAAAGCCAAAGCCGCCCCGAGAAACAGCGACACTTTCGACGCAGTGCTAGCCGACATCGTCATCACCGCCAGTTGTGTCTTATCCCCAAGCTCCGCCAAAAACAAAGTTAAAAACGCCGTTCCAAATATTTTCCAATCCATATGCAAGAGTTTACAGAAAAATTCGGGAAGTTGAGGAAAAGTTTGGAATTAACCCGGAATACTCATTAGGTCTTTGTAGAAATTTGTAGAAAATTACCTTGCGTGATTCTCAGCGAACTCTGCGTCTTTCTCCCCGGTCTGTGAGTTTAAGTCGGCTTGACTACTACTGAAACACAACTTCAAGGTGAGATCCCTGAGGTGGACGCAGAGATCGCAGAAGTTTATTTTCGCAACGAATGCACCAATGTATTTTTAAGACCCATTGACACATATCTTATTCGTGAATTCGCGGCTAAATTCTTACAAAACCGCAACCGCTTGTACCTCTCCAAAAACCTCCAGCACTTGCATCTCGAATGGTTTTGGTTCAGAATTCGCTAAAACAAAAAGTGACTGTAGGGCTTCCCGTCTACACTGCCGCACATCTCGATAATTTGGCTAGTCAATCAGAAAAAAACTATGGCACATTCTCTTTTTCGCAAAAAATCGATAGCACAGATACAGGCTGATGCGGCGGCGGGGTTGTCGGATCATGCCCAAGACGGGGTTGGCGGCGAGGGCGGCGGTTTGCGGCGGACGCTGGGTGTGTTTGACCTGACGCTAATGGGAATAGCAGCGATCGTCGGTGCGGGAATTTTTGCGATGATCGGCAAAGCGTCGCACAACGGCGGGCCGGCGGTTGCTCTGTTGTTTGTTTTTACTGCTTTTGCATGCGGCTTTTCGGCTCTTTGCTATGCTGAGTTTGCGTCTCGAATTCCGATTGCCGGGTCAGCATACACCTATGCTTACGCCTCGATGGGTGAGTTTATCGCGTGGATAATTGGTTGGGATTTGATCGTCGAGTACGCGATCGGCAATATAGCTGTCGCTATCTCTTGGAGCGATTATTTTACCGGCCTTTTGAAGGGTTATGGGATAAATTTTCCACTCCATTTTTCGATGGATTTTCTGACGGCCAAACGCGGTTTCACTGCCGTCCAGGAGGCGGTTGCGAGCGGATCGACGGTCGAGGTGCTGACAAACGCTTGTAGTGTGGCGGACGCAGTCGTCAGCTGTAATCAGATAGACGGTTACACGGCGTGGCTCAATTCGCCAAACCTCGGCGGCATCCCGATCGTCGCCGATCTGCCCGCCCTGATGATCGTGCTTGTCATCACCGCTCTTGTTTACATCGGTATCCGCGAATCAAAATTTGCGTCAAATATAATGACGGTGCTCAAGGTCGCAATCATCCTATTGGTTATCTTTTTGGGCCTGAATTATGTCAACCCAGAAAACTGGTCGCCATTTGCACCAAATGGCGTCGAAGGCGTTTTGAAAGGCGTATCGGCAGTATTTTTTGCCTACATCGGTTTTGACGCACTCTCGACAACGGCGGAGGAATGCAAGAATCCACGCCGCGATCTGCCCCGGGCGATGATCCTGTCTCTGGTCATCTGCACGGTTTTATACATCACGTTGGCCCTCGTTTTGACCGGCATGGTCAGCTATACGCTGCTCGACGTCGGCGATCCGCTGGCATTCGTATTCGGCCCGGAAGGAGCGAATATCCCATGGGTCGCCGGAATTATCGCGGTCAGTGCGGTTATCGCATTGGCCACGGTTTTCCTCGTGTTTCAGATCGGCCAACCGCGTCTGTGGATGGCGATGAGCCGCGACGGCCTGCTACCGCGGATATTTTCATCGATTCATCCAAAATTTAAAACTCCGTGGTTTGCAACAATTATTACCGGCCTCGTCGTCGCGATTCCGGCGTTGTTTATGAACCTGACCGAGGTTACCGACCTCGCGAGTATCGGTACGCTGTTTGCCTTTGTGGTCGTTTGCGCGGGCGTCTTGTTTAAGGATAAAGAGTTTAGGGAAAGCGGTACGCGTTATGTACCGTACATAAATTCACAGATTATCCTGCCTGTTCTATTATTTCTCGTCGCGTTCTTCTTTGTTTATTTCGGCGGCGTGTCGGCTTTAAATGCGAATAGCGACCCCGGCCGAGACGAACTGCGTGTTTCTGCCGAGACGCTCACCGTCATCGAAAGTGAAAATCCGAATGCGCTTCCCGCCACAGCCACTTCGACATTAACAAACTCTGCGGTCTATGCGGCGGGACTGCGTTCCGTAGCGAGCATGTTTGCGGTTACTCCCACTACGAGGCAGTTGGAAATCGATATTTCCGGCCCGACCATCAAAAAGGTTATCAGACGAGATGAAACATCGCGGGTTGTCATCGTGTCGCCTGCCGGTGAAAATGTCGTTACCCCGACAACCGACGCACAGACATTTGGGGTCACCGGCCCTGAGGGGCCGCGCTCGATCAGCGTCCGGGTCAGCGAGAAAACCGAATCATGGCTGAGCGCGTTTTCGCATAAGATACCGATCCTCGCGTTTCTCGCAATCGCTCTGCTGCTGCTGGTACTGAGCCTGACAAAGAAACTGTCGTTGATCCCGATCCTCGGACTGCTGCTGTGCCTGTATCTAATGACCGAGCTTGGCATTACAAACTGGATGCGATTTGGCCTCTGGCTGCTCGCTGGCCTCGTGATCTACGCCGTCTATGGCTATCGCCACAGCAAACTCGGACGCGGCGAGGTCGGCACGGTGCCGGAGGCGTAAAATAGCGTTTACAAAACTTTACAACTTTTGCTTAAACCAATTGGGTCAGAGGTGCGTCATACTATGCGTATCAAATCTGACTTTCAATTTAGGAGCAATTTAATGAAGAAAAATATTGTGTTCGCAGCGGCACTCGCGCTATTTGTATTTGCTTTTACGGCAACGGCTCAAAAGACCCCGAACTTTTCCGGCACATGGACGCTGGACGTCAGCAAGTCAAAACTTGGCGAGCGTAATATGATCGAGTCACAGACGCTGACCGTCGTCCAAACCGACAAAGACGTCAAAGTCACTCCAGCGACCAAGTTCATGGCTCCACCGGCCGGCGGCGGACGTCCCGGCGGCGGAATGGGCGGCGGCGAAGCCTCAAACACCTACATGCTCGATGGCAAGGAAACAACCGTCGAACGTGATACGCCTAGAGGAAAGGTTCCCGTAAAGTTAAAGGGGAAACTGGATGGCGGCAAACTGACGCTGTCGTCGTCACGCACGATGAGCCTGCCAAATGGCGAGATGACCCTAACCACAAAAGAAACATGGTCATTATCGGCCGACGGAAATACACTAACGATTGATGCCGAGATGGCAAACCCGCGTGGAACCAACTCGTCACAAAGGGTTTTTACAAAGAAGCCGTAAGGCTATATGACTTATTATGAGATTCTATGTGACCTGGTCAATCCATGCGGATTGGCCAGTTTTAGTTCAAAATCTTAATAGCCTCGTTATTTTAATGGATTAAAGATCCGAATGTCGGAAAACTTTGAAAAATCACGATCAGTCGTCGCGAGCGTAGCTCCGCAGGACGCTGATAATGCTGCCAAATGAGCATCCATGACCAAATTCCCACATGCCTGCCCGTCAGTGAGAATACGCGAAAAAAGCGGCCAGTTCTTTTTATCCAGACTAATCAGGTGCACGTTTTCGCGTGCCAGCCATTCCGCCACTACTGAAATTGCATCTTCAATCGAAAACGGACTAACAGAGGCGCTCGGATGTGTAATGATACGAATAAAGCCGGTGATCGTGTGCCATGAAAGAAAGACTTGTTCGTTTTCGATTGCGTTTTCCAGCTATTGCACGGCCCTTAGGTGGAAGTCCGAGTTTTCGTCGTACGCATATATCAAAAGATTGACGTCCGGCAGGATCATTTTCGATGCACTCCATCTAGTATGTCCAAAACCTCTTCGATATTGTCAAAATTTAGGTCTTTCCTCAGTCCTAATGGCCGCGATCTCACTTTGAAAGGAACTTTGACTTTTTTTTCCGATGCCTGTTGCAGTCCCCGACGCAGTATCTCGTTAACAAGCACTTTGAAAGGTTTTTCTGGATCTGATTGCTGAATCCTTTTTAAACCAAACGCAACATCATCTTCAATAGTCAATGTGGTTCTCATTCTATGAGAATAATCATCTGCGATTGTTAAAGCAACATCAGCACATCATTCTAGTGATGTGCTGATGCCGAACAAGAATTGTGAAGGGAAAAGCTACTTATCGAACTGAAGTTCAGCAATGATCTCTGTCATATATTGCTTGCCCAATTCCAATTCCTCGGACTTTAGCGAGACCGCTCCGACGACGGCGTGGCCGCCGCCGCCATAGCGTTCGCAAATCTCTGCAATGTTATGAGTGCGCGGACGCGGTGCCCACGGGTTTGACCCGACTGAGATTTTGGTGCGGTAGGAGCTTTGTGAAAGGGAAACTGTATAGGTCGTTTCGGGATAAAAATAGTAGGGAATAAACTTGTTATAGCCCTCGATGCCAGTGCCGGTCAGGTCAAATTTGACGATGCCGCGTTCGTAAACGGCACGGTCCTTGATTAGATTGACCGTGTTCCAGTGGCGTTCGAGAATCGGGTCGAGCCGCGCCTGTATCTCGTTGCTTTCGACGATCTCGTCAAGCGTCCTGGCGGTCAGCGAACGGATGATTTTCTCAACAAAAGCCGGATCTTTTTCACCCTCGATCACCTGCATCAGCTTTAACGCCGACGACCGCAGCTCGACGCATTGGGCGGGAGAATCATACAAAGCTCCGTCGATGATATGCGCCCACTCGATCAGCTCGGCGAGCGATTCGTCCTCGAAATCGTACTTTTCTTTGGCAATTCGGGCGATAAACTCGGCACAGGACTTACTCGCGGTATCCAAAAACTTCTGCCCCGATGTGTCCGCCAAAAAATGCTCCTCGTCCGAGGGGGATAAAAATGCCGACTGGTGATGGTCAAACCACCACGTCAACCGGTCGTCCGGACAGTATTTAAAATCGACAATCGCATTCTCATCGCCGTCAAACTGTTCGCGGTCGAACGCGTTCCCCGCCCGGTGCATCGTCGGCGTATAGGCGATCTCCACCTGCGGATTGATCTTTGCTTTGAAAAATTTAGAAAAAATGGCCGCCGACGAAACGCCGTCAAAACAGTTGCCGTGATAAAGTATTCTGAGTTTCATAAGTGTCGGTAGAGCGCCGTATGGCACGGCGGCAAAACATTTTAGGCTAGAGGACACGGCACGTTTAGTCAAGAATCCTTTTATGAAAATTAGAATTGCAAATGCCGGCGATGCGGCTTCGCTTGTTGAGTTTAATCAGGCAATGGCTCTCGAGACCGAGGGCAAACATCTCGATTCGCACACTCTGAACAGCGGCGTAACGGCAGTTTTTGGCGACGAAAAGAAAGGTTTTTATGTCGTAGCCGAAACACACGGACAGATCGTCGGCGGCCTGATGGTAACCTACGAGTGGAGCGACTGGCGAAACGCCTGGTTCTGGTGGATACAGAGCGTTTACATCCGGCCTGAGGCTAGAGGTCAGAAAATTTATAGGCAGCTTTATGACTTTGTTAAGGCAGAGGCCGCTGAGAAGGGAAATGTCTGTGGATTTCGCCTCTATGTAGAACACGATAACTCAAGTGCTCAGCGAGTTTACGAAAAAGTCGGCATGACCGCCTCGCATTATCTGATGTACGAAGAAAATTTATGACAAGGATTAGCGAGGCCGAATTTGCACGCATCTGCGACGGGATCATAGAGGATCGAGAGAGCATCATAAAACACAACCCGATCGGCCCGCCTGACGAGATTTTGCTCTGGATGCTCTTGAGCTGCCTCATCAGCTATCTAAATCTGACCGAGATGGAGACACCGTGTTTTACCGGCAAGCCGGACGCAAAAACTTATCGTGACGCAATCTCATTCGTCATAGCTGACCGGCAGCTAGATAATTTTGAAACGGGCCAGTATTTGGACAAATTGACAGCTTAGATTCTCTGCGTCCTCTGCGATCGCTGCGTTTAAAAACTTATTCTTTTGACGCAGAGAACACTGAGATCCCTTAGCGGGAGCAGATTTTAAATCAACATGATAATTAAAACTTTTGTTTTGACGCCATTTCAGCAAAACACCCGCGTTGTCGCCTGCGAGCAGACGCGCAAGGCGATGTGCATCGACCCCGGTGAGGCGTCGCAAGCCGTGGTTGATTACATCAGGGAGAATGATCTCGAGCTCCAGGCGATCATCCTTACGCATGGTCATCTCGATCATATAGGCGGGACGGCGGCTCTAGCAGGCGAATTTCCTGAGGCCGCTGTCCTGCTCCATGAGGAAGAGATGTACCTATACGATATGCTGCCGCAGCAGCCTCTGTTAATGGGCATCCCGTCTCACCAGATGCGGGCGATGGGAATGGAATATGATCAGCCGCCAAAACCCACACGATTTCTGGTGCACGGCGAGGTTTACGAGGTCGGCAATCTGAAATTCTCCATTCGTCATTGCCCGGGCCATACTTTGGGACATATCGTACTCGCCGAGGAAAGCGAGCGTAAGGTGTTTACCGGCGACTGCCTATTCAGCGGCACGATCGGGCGAACCGATTTGCCGGGCGGCGATCACGCCCAATTGATCGAATCAATCCGAGCGAATGTACTCAGCCTCGGCGACGATTTCACCGTTTACTGCGGCCACGGCCCCGAAACAACCGTCGGCCACGAACGCGCGACTAATCCGTTTCTCACCGGCATTCTATAAGTATCGAGAGGCAGATTTAACTTAGAATTTGATAGAATAACTGCAAAGATTTAAGACAAATTAAGAGGATAATAAAATGAACAGAATCGTGACATCTCTACTCGTGTTTGCGCTCTCGTCTATTTCGGTTTCGGCACATGGCGATAACAGCCATTTTGCAAATAAACAGGACGTTACCGTCAGAACCCAAAAGGTTAGCGGCAATGTCTATATGCTGCAGGGACGCGGTGGCAACATCGGTGCGATCGTCGGGCCGGAAGGCATCTTGATCGTCGATGACGATTACAAAGCAGTCAGCCAAAAGCTGAGCGATGCGTTAAAGGAATTGGGTTCGCCGACGCCGAAATTTATCTTAAATACACACTGGCACGGCGATCATACCGAGGGAAATGATGTTTTCGGCAAACAGGGTTCGATAATCGTGGCTCATACTAATGTACGCAAACGCCTGCTCGATCCGCCCGTGATCTTTGGCCAAAAGACCGCTCCGTATGTCGCTCATGCCCTGCCGATCGTCACCTATTCCGAAAGCATGTCGATCCATCTAAATGGTGAGGAGATCAGCCTGCGTCACTATCCAAATGGCCACACCGACGGCGATACCATCGTGTTTTTTAAGAATGCTAATGTGGTTCACCTCGGAGACGATTTCTTCGTAGGGCGTTTTCCATTCGTCGATATCGACAGCGGCGGCAGTGTTCAAGGGTTGGTCAATAATTTAACGTCGCTGCTCAAAACCGTATCGGCCGACGCGAAGCTGATCCCCGGCCACGGCCCGCTCGCAACGATTGCCGACCTGCAAACATATCGCGACGCCATAGCGGACACGGCGAAGATAGTTCAGGATCATATGAAGGACAAGAAGACGCTGGACGAGATCAAAAAGGCAGGGCTGCCGGAAAAATACACATCGTTCGGCAGCGGATTTATCAAAACTCCGCAGTGGATCGAGACGATCTATAAGAGCAATTCGAAGAAATAAGAGTCAGCAGCCCGCGATGCAGAAGCCCGCACGAAGTAAGGGCGCTGTTGGGGCTTAGATCATTAGAGCGAAGCATTAGCCGCGATGGCTACTTTCCCCCGGCCGTCGTATGAACGCAGAGGGCGCCCTTACTACGTGCGGGCTTCTGCATTGTTGGAGCTACGCATCGCGAGTTCTATTGATGCCTATGCTACGGTGATCTCTTTTTCCAGATAAACATCCTGTATTGCATTGAGCAGTTTAACCCCATCGGCCATCGGTCGCTGAAACGCTTTTCTACCCGAAATCAGCCCCGTGCCGCCGCCGCGTTTGTTTATAACGGCTGTGCGAACGGCGTCGGCCATGTCGCTTTCACCTTTTGATTCGCCTCCGGAATTGATGAGGCCGCAGCGACCCATATAGCAATTAGCGACCTGATATCGCACCAGATCGATTGGGTTATCGCTGGTCAATTCCGAATAGATTTTTGGGTTGGTCTTTCCATAGCTGCTCTCGGTGTTGAGCATATTGTAGCCGCCGTTTCGCTCGGGCAATTTTTGTTTAATAATGTCAGCCTGAATGGTGACACCGAGATGATTTGCCTGGCCGGTCAGATCGGCGGCGGTGTGCATATCGCCATCGGCACCTTTGAATTTCGAATTCCGCAGATAACACCAAAGGATCGTCGCCATCCCGAGTTCGTGTGCGTAAGCAAACGCCTCGGCGACCTCCGTGATCTGCCGTGTCGATTGGTCTGATCCGAAATAGATCGTCGCCCCGACCGCGACCGCACCCATATTGCTCGCCTGCTCGACCGTGCCAAACATCACCTGATCGAACTGGTTTGGATATGTCAAAAGCTCGTTGTGATTGATCTTGACTATAAACGGAATCTTGTGTGCATATTTGCGTGCGACGGATCCTAAAACTCCGTATGTCGAGGCTACAGCATTACATCCGCCCTCGATGGCGAGTTTTACGATATTCCCTGGGTCAAAATACATCGGGTTTGGCGCAAAACTTGCTCCCGCCGAATGCTCGATGCCCTGATCCACAGGCAATATGGACAAATAACCCGTCCCGCGCAAACGCCCATTGTCGGTCAGCGTCTGGATGCTTCGCAAAACGCTCGGCGTCCTGTCAGAATTCGACCAGACGCGATCAACAAAATCGCCGCCCGGCAGATGAATATTTTCCTTTGGAATAGTTGTAGAAACGTGTCTTAAAAGCGAATCGGCATCGCCCCCCAACAGCTCCTGGATTTTACCTAGATCGACGGACATTAAATTCTCTCCTGTGCAGCACTAAATTTTCGATCAACTTTTACTGTTTACAGGTATTAATAATACAACGCATAACTCAACTTGTTAACTCACGCGGTTTTGTTTTCAGGCAATCTGTTCATTTTGCTCAGGAGGTTTCAGAAAGCAGTTTTAAGAGTGCTTTTTCCTCGGGTTCGAGATCAGCTTGGATTTTTTTTATCCGGCGTTTTTGGCGAGGGGCAAAATCATCGAGGGTCTGGCCTTTTTCGTACACTTTTAAGACGGCGGGGTGGATGTATGCGCTGCGGCAGACGGTCGGCGTATTACCGAGCTGTTCGGCAACTTTTTTTACCGCTTTGACGATATTCTTTTTCACCAGAGCATCGTCGTCCGAAGGCCCCAACTCGGCGAGCTCGATAGCGGCGAGGAGCGAACCGGCCCAGGTTCGCAGGTCTTTTGACGAATAATCAGATGCGGTTGCGGCCTTTAAATAGCGGTTCAGGTCGCCCGGTTTGATTGATCTCGGTTTGCGGTCGTCATCTATGAAATGAAACAGTTTGCGGGCCGCTCCGAGTTCCTTTAGCTCTTTCATTATCAACGCGAGTTCCTCATCGACCAGAACTTTACGGTGCTGCACGTGGCTTTTGCCAACAAATTCAAAGATCAGCTCGCCCTTGCGTCCAATTTGTAAATGTTTATTCTGGAGTGTCGTGATGCCAAAGGTGCGGTAATGTTTCGCACTCTTTTCAGTTCCGACACGGAAGTAGAGCGAATTTATCAGCCGCATCATCACCGCCAAAACCTTTTCCCGCGGCATACCGTCGAGCGTAATATGCTCATTCGTTACATCACGCAGCTTTGGCAGAAATTTGCCAAAACTCTCGATACGGGCAAACTTTTCCCGTTGCTTTTTGGCCGAGAATCGCGGGTGATACAGATATTGAACCCGGCCGTTCGTATCCATTCCGACAGCCTGAAGTCGGCTGCCGACGGTCGGTGCGATGCGGACATATTTCCACGCAGGTGGTATGACTAGACTCTTGATCCGTTCGAGATGCTCTTGGTTTGAAACTTTAAGGCCTTCGTAATCAGAATAATAAAACCCGCGTGCCATCGAACCTTTGCGACGCCACCAACGAGACCTCTTACCTTTTTCTATCGACAGTTTTGCCTTATCTACATCAAACAGCGGCTTTTTTGACAGCATTAGAGTCCCCCTCGTTAGTAAATAATATACATCGAGCGACGCGGACTTGTTAATTTGAACTACGGATTTGCCGAGTGGACGAAGATTCGGATACGAAACATGCCAACGCTGCCCCTCGCTGACGCATCTCAAGACCTTGCGACGGAGCATTCCCACAAATGGACAGAAGAATATATTCCCTTATAGATGTCTTTTTAGATGACCTGAAACACCATTGGACGAACGATGAGATGGCACGGTATTGTAACCTTTCGACATCGCACTTCGTACGATTGTTCAGAGAACAAACACTTAGCACCCCCAATTCCTTTCTCAATAATGCCCGCCTTGATCGCGTTGAGATTCTACTTCTACAGACCGATTTCCTACTTCTAAAGGAGATTGGGGTCGCGGTTGGATTTGTCAACTACACTCATTTTGCTCGCGACTTTAAAAAGAGAACGGGTTTGAGCCTTTCCGCGTTCCGTCAGCGCGGTTGGAACAAGAAAACAATCCTCCGCTCGCCGGGAAACCAATGAATAATCGTTTTCGCCATGCAATAAACCTTTTCGCTACACTATAATCGTTGACCATAAATTTAGTATCCGTAAGACTTAGAGGTGTAAATAGATCAGTTCATAATCGATCAATAACTTAAAAAGCGATCAAGAGTTGAAAAGAAACCCATTACCTTTTCAGGATGTAATCGGAAATATGCAGAAAACCCATAAAAATATCGAAACGCTTTCGAATATCGCCATAATCGTCGTCGCCACAGTTCTCGGAGTCTACCTAGTGAATCAATATTTTTTTAGTGCGTCGGCAAAACCGTACGAACGCGGCAAAAATGAAATAACCGCCGGAACAAAAATGCCGCCTTCAGATGTGGATTGGAGCAAGAGCGAGAAGACTCTGGTCATGGCCCTATCGGCTACATGTCGTTATTGCACCGAGAGTGTTCCGTTTTATCAAAAGCTGGCGGAGCAGAAAATTGGACGGGATAACCTAAGAGTCATCGCCATCCTTCCGCAAAGTGTCGCCGAAGCTCGAAAATATCTGGCCGAAAACAAAATTACCGTCGATGAAATAAAACAGCCGGACAAAGACGACTCCTTTGCCCAGCGAACACCGACGCTGATTCTGGTTGACAATACCGGCACCGTCATTGAGTCGTGGACGGGCAAACTACCGCTTTCCAAAGAAACTGAAGTCCTAAACGCCTTTCTCAGGTGACACACCGACGATTAAATTTTCTACGTTCAATGTTAGTAAAAGAGGAGAAATTAATGAAAAAATCAATTGTAAAACTCGGAACACTGTCAGTTTTGCTGACAGCAGTATTTTTAATGGGCAACAACTCCACCGTCGAGGCCTCATTAGATTGCTGGCAAATAGCCTACAATACCTGGCAGAGTTGTGACAGCGCATACAGTGACACACGCTATGCACACATTTACGCCCCCGACACGTGCGCTGTCTCATCTCAAAACAGTTGTCAGCAGCATGCCCCCGGAACACCAGATTATAACGCCTGCTATATCCCTGCTTATAACGCTTGCATAGCGGCTGATCAAACCCGTTTCGATGACCGGGGTTCTACATATTCGACATGTACGGGTAGTGAAGGTAACGCTGGCAATTGTATCGAAAAGCCCCAAGGGTTTTGCGACGATGCTCGATCCAGAGCAGCTACTTGCAGCAGCTTGTATTATAAAACGGAAGACTCAGACGCATATACGACCTGTTACAACAATAGCGGGATCGGGCAGTGTGAATAAAGGTTCGAGTTATCGGACAGGCATCGTTTGGAGATGCCTGCCTCTCTTAGCAACAGCAGTATGGCTGCAAATATGTATTTTAACTAGTAATCATGCCAGACTTGAAGATTAAAATTGCGTTGCCCCTTGCTTTATTTCTAATAGTTTCTGCGGGTGGTTTAAAAGCCCAGAGTCCCGACGACACTCCGATTAAAGTTAATACTGTTCTATTGAATATCCCCATCAACGCCACCGATAAAAACGGGCGATATGCGGCAGGACTGAAAAAAGAAAACTTCTCGATTACTCAAGAGGGAGAAAGACAAGGGATTGATTTTTTTGCCGATTCAGAAACTCCCATGAGTGTGGCAATTGTGATCGACACGACTGGCAGCTCGACTCCTGTCTTGAGAGATATTAAAGACGCAGTGCGCGTGTTCTTAGCAGTGTTGCGACCAGACGATGAAGTAATGATTGTCAACTTTGACCACGATGTGAGGCTATTGCAAAAGTTAACGTCTGACCAAGGAAAATTAAAGAGTGCGTTAAATCACGCTCGAATTGATGAACAGGGACGGACAAAAATGTACGATGCTGTGCATCAAGTTGTGACCGAAGAGCTTGCTCCGGCAAAAGGAAAAAAAGCGCTTATCTTGCTAACTGATGGAGTGGAGGCAGGAACTAAAATTTCATGGGAAAAACTCTTGGATACTTTGAAAGAAAGCGACACACTAGTATACCCGATAGTCTTTCAAATTGCGAATCGTTTTCCCCGGAACATCAAGAGCGTAACAATGCAGCAGATATTAAAAGATCCTTGGATTGATCTATTGAATATTATGGCGACCTCAACCGGAGGTAGAGTTTATGTTGCCGACGGCATAAATTTTCAAGACGCATTTCAGAGTATCGCCGACGATTTAAAAAAACAATACATTGTCGGCTTCTATCCGCGAGATGGCGAGAAAGGGAAATCTAACCAAATAACGGTCAAAGTCGACCGGCCGGGTATCGTGATCCGTACCAAAAGAAGTATTAGATTAAAAACTCCTGGTTTAGAAATGAAAAAGTGATAATCGGAAATGCCAAACTTAAAAATTAAAATCTCCTTGCCGCTTGCTTTATTTCTACTAGCTTCCTCGGGTGGCATAAAAGCCCAGATTACCGACGACACGCCAATCAAAGTTAATACCGTTCTATTGAATATCCCCGTTATTGCCACGGGTAACAATGCAAATGGGTTGAAAAAAGAAAATTTCCTTATCTATCAGGATGGTGAGCGGCAAACTGTGGAATTTTTTGCTGACCAAGGAACTCCGTTGAATGTCGCAATCTTGATTGATACAAGTGGCAGCACTAGAAAAGTGATACGCGAAATTAAAGATGCAGCACGCGGCTTCGTTAAGAATTTCCGACCGGAAGATAGGGGCATGATCCTAAGCTTTGATAGCACGGTCAGGGTCCTGGCAAATCTTACGTCTGACCAAAATAAATTGCGTAGCGGAATAAATTCCGCAGACATTGACCGTGAAGGCGGATCGAGGATGCACGACGCCATTTACCGGGTTGCTACAGATGATTTTGTTTCGCTGTCGGGACGAAAGGCTGTGATAGTGCTGACCGACGGATGGGTAAGCGGAAAAGTTTCTTCAGAAAAACTTTTAAATATTTTAACTGAATCGGACACTCTTGTATATCCAATTTTCTTTCAAACCGTGCGCCTTTTTCCTTTAGGCTCAGAGATTAAAACGATCACTATGAATGAATTGCTAAAAACGCCCCCTGTTGACTTTTTGAACGCTATGGCTCTGGCAACTGGAGGCAGGGTCTACTGCTGCGGGCTCGAGCGATTTTCAAGAGGCGTTTCAGAACATTACGGACGAGTTAAGAAGACAATACGTCGTCGGGTTTTATCCAAAAGACCCTGTAAAAGGGAAACCAAACAATATTACCGTCAAAGTCGACCGACCGGATGTTGTCATACGGACAAAAACTAATATCAGATTAAAAACTCCCGATCAAAAAAACAAAAAATGAGTTGGGCGTTCGCTCGCATCTGGGCCTCAAGCCCTGTAATTGTTACGCCATATCCGAGAGCAGTTTCAGCAATGCTTTCTCATCATCATAGAGTTCCGGCTGAAGAGTTTGGTATTTTTCAGCTTGCAATGTCGCCGCGTCAGTCAGCGTCTTAAGAAGGACGCTTGCAGGCGAGGGCACCTGCAGTCCCGGCGAGACGAACCGCAGCATATGTGGCTCCTGCGTTCCCGGACGAGTGATAGTCATCGTATAGAAAAAAAGCCGGATTACGCATCCGGCCTTTTTTGGACTGGTTTAGTACCACCTACTGCCCAATAACCGGATTACCGTCAACATCAAGAATATTTAACGGATAACCGAGTTCTTTCAGGCCCGGCTCTATTACCTTGCGGTCGCCGACTATCACGATAGCCATTTTTGAGGGATCGAGATACTGTTTGGCGACGCGGTTAACGTCAGCCAGCGTGACGGCGTTGACCTTAGAGATATAGTCGTTAAAGTACGTATCCGGTAGGCCGTAAACGACGAGATTAGAAAGCTGATTCGAGATCGCACCGACAGTTTCAAACCCGGCCGGATACCGTCGGATCATGCTCTGCTTATTATAATCGAGCTCCTTTTGAGTGATCGGAATTTCCCCGCGTATGCCGTTTAATTCCTTCATCAGCTCCCAGACCGATTCCTTTGTAACCGCCGTCTGCATATCGCCGCCTGCCCGGAATGGGCCAGCACTGCGACGAAATTGGAATCCACTGTTGGCCCCATACGTATAGCCTTTATCCTCACGTAAATTCATACTGATACGAGCAGTAATAGCTCCGCCGAGTATCGAGTTCATCATAACGACCGGGAAATAATCCGGACTCATCCGGTCTACCCCGACCTGGCCGATCGAGACGACGGACTGTGCCGAATTTGGCCGGTCAACCAGATAAATCGCTGTCTTGTCGAGCTTTAAGCCGGCCTGCGCCTGCGGCTTCATGACGACATCGCCCGCTTTCCAACCTGCAAACGCTTTTTCGAGCTTCGACTTCATTTCAGCCTTATCGTAATTACCGACGACGATAAGGACGCCGTTATTTGGCCGGAATGTATTCTCGTAATAGCTGACCAGATCATCGCGCGAGATCGCTTTGAGTGTCTCCTCGGTGTTATTACGGCCGTATGGGTGTGTTCCGTATAGCACCTTGTTATAAGCCGTGTTAGCGATAGCGTTCGGATTTGCTTTTTGCTGCCGCAAACCGATAACCGAGCGGTCACGAAGACTGTTAAATTCCTTCTCAGGAAAGACCGGGTTCAGAATTACATCTGAATAAAGCTCAAGGGCCTTATCTAAATTTTTGGTAAGCGTCTGCATCGAAACATTTGTCGAGTCCCAACCGCCGCCGGCGTTGATACTCACTCCGATCGCCTGCCGTTGATTGGCAAGTTCCACCGCCGTGCGATTCTTTGTGCCCGAATCGAGCAGCGAAGTCGTAAAACTCGCCACACCGGTCCGATTGTCCGGCTCATTGGCAATTCCGGTCTTCAAAACCAGGTTCATCGCGACTATCGGCAGTTCGTCCTGCTCGACCATCCAAACCTCAAGGCCGTTTGAAAGCTTTGTTTTCTCAATCGGAGGCAGTGAGAAATTTGGGATCGGGCCGGCCTTGGGAAGCTTGGCGGCTTGGGAATCAATTTTAGCCTGATCTTTTTTCTCGGATTTAACCGAAGTGGGCTGATTGGCCGCAACCGGGTCCCGCGGGCGCTCGGCCGGTTTTGGGTTGTAGGTCATTATCAGATGATTGGCCGTCAAATATGTGTTTGCGACGCGTGATATATCATCGGCTGTAACCCGGGCATAGCGGTCGAGGTCGGCCTGGAAATAATTAGGCTGGCCAATATAACCGGCATAGTTGCTGAGCTGGCTGCCCTTACCGAGAACGGTTTGCAGGCCAAATATGGTCTGCGACTCAATCACATTCTTGGCACGATTGATCTCTTCGGCGGTCGGCGGGTCCTTTTTGATCCGCTCGATCTCGATGTTTATCTCCTGTTCAATCTCATCCAGCGACTTGCCGGGCCGGGCGGTTGTCGCAATCTGAAACATGCCGCCGATCTCATTACTTGAGTTGCCGGCACCAATCTGCTGGGCAATCTCCTTGCCGTAAATGAGTTTACTTTGAAGCCGTGATCCCCGGCCCGACGACAGGATGTTGCCAAGTATATCGAGCGCCGCCTCATCCGGCGCATACTGCCTGACACTGTGCCAGACCATATAGCGGCGGGGCAGTGGTGCGAGCGGGTCGTCGATGACCGTGCGGATCACGCTGTCGAGCTTTGGCATGGCCGGATTCGGCCGCTTGATCGCTGCGCCTTTGGCGATCTTTCCAAAATACTTATCGATCCATTTCCGGGTCTGTTTTTCTTCAAAATCTCCTGCGAGAACGAGGACAGTGTTGTTTGGTATGTAATATTGGCGAAAGAATGACTTTACGTCATCCATCGACGCGGCCTGCAGATCTTCGAGCGAGCCGATCGTCGTCCAATTATACGGGTGGCCTTTAGGAAACATTATCTCGCCGATCTTTTCAAAGGAGTTGCCGTAAGGCTGGTTATCGACACGCTGGCGGCGTTCATTTTTTACAACGTCTCGTTGATTATCGAGCTTTTCCTGCGTCATGGCTTCGAGCAGTCCGCCGAGCCGGTCTGCTTCGAGAAACAAAGCCAGTTCAAGGAAATTTGATGGGACCGTTTCGTAATAATAAGTGCGATCCTGATTGGTCGTGCCGTTTATGTTGCCGCCCGCTTCCTGCAAAGGGGTAAAATAGTCGGTATTATAATTTTTCGACCCCTGAAACATCATATGTTCAAAAAGGTGGGCAAATCCGGTGCGTCCCGGTTCCTCATTTTTTGAACCGACGTGGTACCAGAGATTTACCGCCACCACAGGCGTTGATTTATCGTGATGCAGAACAACACGAAGGCCGTTTTTTAACGTATATTGTTTAACATTAATTGGCGGCAGCTTGTCGGCTGCCTGGCCAAAGACGTTGACAGACATAAAGACTGAGCTCATAAGAAAAAAGAAAAAAAAGATTTTGGATCGCATATTACTCCTTTGATGATCTGTCGAAATGCAGAAAAAGGCTAAAGACATCTGTTTTTTGACAGATGTCGATAAAACCGCATTCTTAGACTCTAAACTGTTCTACGTATTCTAGCTTGTTTTGGTTTCAACCGTGGCGAGAGCGGCGACCTTTTCCCGTTTTGAGACAACTACGCCGCCCGGCTTTTCGACTGTGATGGCGAACATACCCGGATCCTCGGCCTTGAGGTTGGCATTGATCGGTATCACGACCTCGCCGCTGGCCGATACGTCAAACGTGCCCCCATCGATCGGGGTTGCTTTATCCTGTGTTTTATCAAAGACCCAAAGCTGATAAGTCTCTTTACTGGTTTCATTTACAGGCAAACCGCGCAGCCGCATATAGCCCGCCTGTTTATCATCGCTCCAGACAATGTCACCTGAAATATCTTTTAACTCTTTGATGTTTCCGGGTGCCCAATTTGCTCTGATAATATCCGATGTCGAATTTATCATAGCTTCACGCATCTCGGCGGGTGTCAGAACTTTAGGACGCTCGACGGGCGGTGCTTTTGCAATCTCGACCGGCGGCTGCTGTCTCGTAACCCATATATTTATCGCCAGAGCGATACATGCCGCAGTTGCCACCAGCCATCCAAACACTCCGAACCACGAGCCCGACGGCTTTTCATCCGTGTCACTCTTATACGGCGGGGGCCAGGGCGTATCGACTTGGGCTTCAGCTCCGACATAGGTGTCTGCATCAGCAGCGATCTTTGAAAATAAATGTGGCGGGAGCGGTTCATCGGCCGTAAAATCGACCATACTTATTGCCGCCGCCGTGATCTCGAGTGAGCGAAATTCAAGCTCGGCCGTACCCGGATCGAGACCTTGGAGTTCGCTGTTCTCACCCTCGTCGAGACCATATATGGCTTTTTTGGTCAGGAGGTCGAGGAGTTTTTCTTTTTGTTCTTCGCTCATGCTCCTACCTCCTGCGACATATCGGTTCCACCTAATCCTAAAAACTCTCTAACCTGTAAAATACCTCTGCGTGCATGCGTCTTAACAGTACCTAACGGCATTCCGGTCGCCTCTGATATTTCCTGATGAGACATTCCTTGAATGATCGACAGCCGCAAAACCTGTTGCTGCTCAGGCCGCAAATTTCTCACCGCCTCGGCCGCCTGTTGTGCCTCGAGGCTGATCTGCATATCCTTGTCGGCCCGTGTAAAAGGCTCAAGCAATACATCGTCCAGCGAATCAGTCGAAATGAGACGCGTCGAATGTCTGATCTTATCGATCAGCCGCCGCCGGGCAATCATTGCTATAAACGTTGTCTCCGAAGATTTTGATTCATCAAATCGCGCAGCATTTTTCCAAATATTGACAAATATTTCCTGAACTGCATCTTCCGTGTCATCAGAATTCCGGAGCATTTTACGCGCGATGGACCACACAAGCCCGCCGTATTTATTCAAGCAATCCTGAATGGCGTTTCGATCTCCGTCTGCTATGCGTTGTAAGATGGCTTGAGTCACTACTTATGCGTGGATACGTTAGTTATTCTCTTTAAGCTACCTTATTTCAACCGCAAATGCCAAGTTACTGTGACCCGCACAACTTCCTGACCCACATGATAGATTTCGCCCTGTGAAACGGTTTGGATTCAGACGGATAAAATATAGTCTGTCTTCGACCTTACAAAAGCTGAAACAAGGTAAATAGTTAATAAAATTAAGCTTGTCGCCGCCGACAGAAGGCAAAATTGGCAAAAGGCACCGATCATTGCTGCCTGTACATAGATCAGCCAAAGCGAAAACCCAGCCATCAGCGTCGCCTGGACTCCAAACAGTTTCCACACCCGCGAGTCGCCGAATGCCGTCAAAATCGCTAGTGAAAATGCTACAAAATAAGCCGCCGCCCCAAATGCCGCCAGCGGGACACCTGCGATTTCGGCATACGAACTCGTCAAAACCTGATCGCAGCCCTCGATTAGGCTGCACGGCACCGGCTCAGCCGTGTAATGATGAACGGTCAGATAAACTGAATCAACAATGCCCACCAAAGCAACGACCGCCGCCGCGAGCGGCAGTTTGGCGATCGGTGTTTTGGGTGGGTCTAAATCTTCGGAATTGGTCATTTACTCGAGTTGCCGGTGTTAGCGGCCGCCGGAGAAGTGCTTTGGGAAGTGGCTTTTAGAAGTTCAGCATCGATCATCGTCTTTAGAGCTGGCACAGTCATCTCGGTAAACTGTATCGCCGAGCCGTTGACATAGAGCGTCGGCGTCGAACTTACGCCTATCGCCTTTCCACGGGCAAGATCGGCATCGACCCGACCCTTGGCCGCGATCCCGATTGTGTCAGTTTCCCACTTAGCGGTGTCGAGACCGATCTTTTCTGCGTATCCTTTCCACAATTGCTTGTAGGTTGGGGCGGTCGCCCAGGCCTTCTGGTTGCTAAAAAGCTGATTCTGCATATCCCAGAATTTGCCCTGCATACCGGCTGCCTCGGCGGCGACAGCGGCATCGTACGCCTTGTCATGCATAGTTAGCGGATAATTGCGGAATACAAATTTAATACGCGAACCGTAGAGCGACTTGATCTCGTTCATTATCGGATTTGCAGTGGCGCATGATCCGCACTGGAAATCGGCAAATTCCTCGAGCGTAACTGCCGCCGTCGCTGAACCGGCCAAATTTGGCGGATTAGCTCCGGGCGGAGCATTAGCCGGAATCGTGTTTGGTCGCGGGGTGCTAGTCACCCGGTTGGCAGCCGTATTAGCGTTAGCCGTGGCTGGTGTTGGTTGCTGTGAGCTCCAATACCACCAGCCGCCCAAAACAGCTCCTACTAAAACCGCCCCGATGATCAGCATGGGAGTGTTGCTCTTCGGTTCTTTTGCTTTGCTCTTTATTACTTTAGCCATATTAATATTATTTCACTGCTCTGATCTGCTTATTAGTCACCCGTTTTTCATCCATTATTTCAAGCGTTTGGTTAACTTTAGAATATATGCCGTCCGCGTCAAGCCCGTATTTGGCGAGAAGCAGTTTTGGGTCGCCGTGTGTAACGATGCGGTCGGGAACTCCGATCCGGACTACTTTTATTTTATCTAATAAACCATTTTCTTCAAGCAGTTCGAGCACCGCCGAGCCAAATCCGCCCGCCAAATACGCATCCTCGACCGTCACGATCAGCCGCATGCTCTGAGCGAGCGCGATTATCAGCTCGCTATCGAGTGGTTTTACAAACCGTGTGTTGATTACGGTCGATTCGATGCCATCCTTTTCAAGACTTTTTGCCGCCTCAATTGCCGGATAAACCATCGAACCGTAAGCGAGGATCGCCACCTCACCGCCGTCGCGAAGTATCTCAGCCTTACCGATCTCGATCTTTTTCGGCGCCTCGCTTATGTCCACGCCAAAACCATTGCCGCGTGGATACCTGATCGCTGTCGGCCCCGGATGCTCGATGGAGGTCAGCAGCATATCCCGCATCTCGGCCTCATCCTTCGGCGCCATTAAAACGATATTTGGATAGCCGCGAAGATATGCAATGTCGAGCAGGCCGTGATGCGTCGGGCCGTCCGCTCCGACGATCCCGGCGCGATCCATCGCTAAGGTGACATTCAGATCTTGCAAACATACGTCGTGTATCACCTGATCGAATGCCCTTTGTAAAAATGTCGAATAGATCGCCGCGACCGGTTTTAACCCCTCACAGGCCATCCCGGCGCAAAATGTGATCGCGTGCTGCTCAGCAATGCCGACATCAAACGAACGTGCCGGGAATTTTTCGAGAACCTTATCGATGCCTGTTCCGTCGGGCATAGCGGCGGTTAGAGCGACGATCTTGTTGTCCTTTGCCATCAATTCGCACATCGTATCGCCGAAAATTTGCGTATAGGTTGGTGGCGATACCTTGCTCGACTTATAGGCAAGACCGGTCAGCGGATCGAAGGGGCCGGTCGCGTGATAGGCGTAGTAATTTTTTTCGGGATTGGGAAATCCTTTCCCTTTTGTCGTCAATGCGTGAACAATTACCGGGCCATCATCGACTTTTTTTGCTTCTTCGAGAGCACGCACTAGCATCGGGACATTGTGGCCATCAACATAGCCTATATATTTAAAACCAAGTTCGTTGACCAGTGCTCCGGGCAAAACCGCGGCGGCGATGGCGTCTTTAAATGATTTCGCGGCCCGCCGAAGCGAACCTCCGATCCCGGGAACACTCTCTAGCGCGTCGCCAATCTCTTCTTTAAGATGCTGGTAGCTCTGAGCTTCTTTTATTCGATTAAGATAGCCGCTCAAAGAACCGACAGCCGGGGCGATCGACATGCCATTGTCGTTGAGCACGACGATCAGCCGAGATTTCAGGTGACCGGCTTGATTTATACCCTCCATCGCCATTCCGCCCGCGAGCGACGAGTCGCCGATCATCGCGCATACGTGAAAGTCCTCATTCTTAGTATCGCGCGCCACGGCCATTCCTAACCCGGCTGATATAGATGTCGAGGCGTGTCCGGCGCCAAACGTGTCGTATTCCGATTCATCACGACGCAAAAACCCCGACAAACCGCCATAGGTCTTGATCGTATGCAGCTGATCGCGTCGCCCGGTCAGTATTTTATGAGCGTATGCCTGATGGCCGACATCCCAGACAAGCTTGTCATTCGGGGTGTCAAAAACATAGTGCATCGCGACTGCCAACTCGACTGCGCCGAGGCTCGCCCCAGTATGGCCGCCAACGCGAGAGCAGGTGTCGATGATAAACTCGCGAACCTCGTCCGCAACCTCCTGCAAATCCTCAACTTTTAGCTGTCGCAGATCGGCAGGTGAATCTATTTCTGATAAAAATCTCATTCAAAATCTCACTCGCAATAACTATCAAATGTCGCATTTTCACTTGCTAAAAGGCAAATGATGAATCAAAAATCGTTTCATTCTCAACGCCTTTCCAGCTTGTCACGAAACCAGCCATGCTCTAGTTTGGCCCCGTTCGTCCCTGGTCAAACTAGAATAAGAGATGACTCCGGCAGTTACTTTTCCTCTACGCTCAAAACACCTTTCACCAAACTGCCAATTAACTGTACCAAACTGGCCAAAACCGGCGACTAAACGCCATTTTAACTGTACCAATTAAAGGCAGATTATTAGTTGCAACATCCCCATCGTAAATCGACAAAGCCTAGTGTTTACCGGTTAAAGTGATTTTACATTGCATATAATGTGGCACGTGCCACATTTAAAACCACCCAAAATTAGTGCGCAAACCGTGTAAATTTTAAAAAGTAAAAAAACTGAAAGAATTGCGCGTAGATTTAGCGAGTTTTGTACGCAAAATTACAGACTGACGAGAATAAAGGACATTAAAGTTGATGTGATGTTCGCCTGTTCGCATCTTGAAGCGGATATTGTTCGCAAAAGTCAGCATATTTCGTTAAGATTTAGTTATTACAGCAAGTCGGCGCGAATGGCCGGCGAGAGCAGATCAAACAATGTCCCTGTCCCCGATCGAAGAAGCTGCGAGCGACATCCGCGACGGAAAAATGATCATCATAGTCGATGATGAAGACCGTGAAAACGAAGGAGACCTCGTTTGCGCCGCCGAAAAAGTAACGCCTGGTATCATAAACTTTATGGCAGTCCACGGCCGCGGGTTGATCTGTCTGCCTCTAACCGAGCAGCGCTGCAATGAGCTGCAGCTATACCCGCAGACGACCGAGAACACCTCGAGCATGGGCACGGCCTTTACGACCTCGATAGAGGCCCGCGAAGGAGTCACGACCGGCATCTCGGCAGCCGACCGGGCAAAAACTATACTGACGGCCGTCGATCCGGCCTCACGGGCGATAGATCTTGCCCGGCCGGGACATGTATTTCCGCTCCGTGCAAAAAATGGCGGCGTGCTGGTTCGCGTCGGCCAAACTGAGGCGAGCGTTGACATTGCCCGTATCGCCGGGCTGGAACCGGCAGCGGTAATCTGCGAAATAATGAATGATGACGGCACGATGGCCCGTCTCCCGGAACTTGAGATATTTGCCGAGAAACACGGTATGAAGATAATATCTGTCGCCGAACTGGTCAGATATCGTATTCATAAAGAAACGCTCGTCCGCCGCGTTGTCGAGACCGATATGCCGACGCAGTTTGGAATATTTCGTACGATTCTTTATGAAAATATTATTAACGGCGAAACCCATCTGGCAATGGCGATGGGCGATGTTTCCGGGACAACCGGCCCGGTGCTGGTTCGCGTCCAAACCGAGAATGTGACGTTTGCCATGTTTGGCACGACTCTAGGCGAGGCATCAGGGGCCGTCGAAACGTCTCTCAAGATGATAGCCGAAGCGGGTCGCGGGATCGTCGTTTATCTGCGTCAACGCGAGAACAACCTCGATCTTGTAAATCAGTTGAGAACATATGCTCTGATGCAGGAGACAGGCGTCGATTTTCAGACCGCGAAACGCGAGACCGGTTATGGGAAAGTCCACGATTACGGTATCGGAGCTCAAATACTTAAAGATCTCGGTGCAACGAAAATCAGGCTTATCTCTAATCATCCGCCAAAGGTAAATGCCCTGGATGCTTTTAATCTTGAGATAGTAGAGACAGTCAGGTTGTCGTAAAGGTTAAGAATGGCCGAAGAGGAAATCGAACAATTGCAGGAGAATGAGCCTGAACCGCAAAGTCCGCGACGGCGCTATTTTACGCGCCGTAATATAGCGATGGCCTTGGGGTTGACAGCAATTCTCGGTATTTTGGCTTCCCTGCTTTTGGTTGTTGTTTACAGATATGGCGTTTTTGATAACTACATAAAGGCCCAGTTCGTTGCGAAGATGGCGGATATCGGCGTAGTCTTTGACGCAGATGTTTTCCGGCTGACTGTCAACCCGCTGGAATTAGAGCTAAAGAATGCAACCTTTAACGACCGTCTGACAGGCGAAAAGCTGTTTTTTATAAGGGATGCTCAACTTTTATTGACCGTCGAGGATCTTTATGCATGGCAATTGAACCGCGATATCAAAATCGAGAAGACCACGATCAGCGGTGCCGAGGCGTGGGTGACTTTTGACGAAAACGGTAACTCAAATTTCGCTAATATCCAGTTTGTCGAAGATGAACGAGGGTCGGCGGTCAATTTCAAATACGACTCGGTTGATTTCTCAATGCAGGACAGCATTGTTCATTTTGGCGATTTGTCTCGAAAAATATCAGCAAATGCTAAGAATGTAATATTCCTACTCGCACCCGAGATTCGTGAGGTGCCAGATGAGCAGAAACGATACAAATTTGACCTGACATCGACCGATTCAGATTTTGCCTACGACGTAAATACGGTAGAAAAAATCGATATTCGGGCCACCGGAATTGCCGACGAGTATGGAGCGCAAATCAGCAAATTTGAACTGAAAACACCAATCGGCGAATCCACATTGACCGGAACGCTGACAGATTGGTCGGCACCCAAATACAGCTTCGACATCCAGTCAACTGTCGATCTTACACAGGCGTCGAGCATTTTACCGATTGGGACATCCCTGGTTGGCGTCGGTAATTTCAAGGGTAATGTTTCAGGTGAGGGCGAATCTTACCGGATCGAAGGCGAGGTTGACACCCAATCGCTCAGAGCCGGTGGAGTTTCCTTAAAAGGTGCCAACGTTATCGCAACGATTACCGGTACAAACTCGAATTACGAGGCAGATGGTACAGCAATAGCTCAAATGCTTACGTTCGACGATTTTCGGCTTGATTTTTTGAAGATGGTCGGCAATGTTCGAGGCACCGGAACTGATTTTCGATGGGTCGGTGAGTTACAGGCTGCTGCTGCCAAAACAGGGTCGTTGACACTTGGTGGGTTGTTTCTATCTGATGCTCTTGCCGAGTATAAAGATGAACAATTACGAGCGGAAGCGGGAAATGCAAGGGCGCAAAAATTTGCGATCGGTGATGCTGAGTTTGCTGATTTGACCGCTCGAAATTTGAGATTCTCTAACGCAAATGGTGCGGTCAACCTTTCATCGTCAAATGCTCAGGCCCGTTCGTTAACGACGAAAGATTTCGCTTTGCAGGGAGTATCAGGCAGGAATTTACAGGTGAGAAACCGCAATGGACAAACCGTTGTAAACGCTGACGGTTTGAGATCCAATACAGCAAAGATCAGGGACGCAAACCTTAGAAATGTGACTGCGGATAAATTCACATTGACTAATCTGCCCAATTCTATCGGAGTGACCGCTAACAATCTGCGTGCAGACCAGGTTGATGCCGAGGGAGTGAGAATCGACGGCCTCGAAGCACCGTCCGTTGATGTCAAGAACACAGCAGCCGAAATGGTCATTTACTCTGATAGAGTGCGTGTTGCCAAGATCGATGCGGGCTCGGCTGTCCTGGGTAGCCTTAACATTGGCGGTGTCCGCCTTTCGATCAGGCAAGGCCGTATCGAGGCGAGATCCGATGACATTGACGCCGGCAATATAGCTTTGTCAAAATCGTCAACACTGCCCGATGGAGGAAATCTCGAAGCGGTAACTATCTCGAGGCCAATTTTCATTCTCGAACCATCAGGCCGATACCGTGCGACAGCTGACATGAGCCTCGGCGGCGGTGCTGTGGGATCCGTTTCGCTCGGTACGGCCAAGGCACAGGTCGATATAAATAACGACCGGGTAGCACTCAATCAATTGACCGCCGATATAATGGACGGGCAGTTGAACGGAACGGCCATAATTGCTCTGAATAATCGAAGCCTGTCGACACTGACCGGTGACTTTCGTAATCTCGACATTTCAAAACTGCTGGCTCTTCAGGGCGGCGGCATTACACCTATAGAAGGCCAAACAACCGGAAACATAGATCTCACATTTAGCGGCACCAATTTTCGGACGGCGAACGGAAAGCTAAATGCAACCGTGACCGCCAACGCGGGCACGGCGGATCGCGGCATGATACCGGTAAACGGCCAAGTCAGATTGAGTGCGGTTGATGGGCTGTTCAATGTCGATCTAGCCGATCTAAATACAGAAAACAGCAAACTGACCGCCACCGGGCGCTTCGACCTAAAAGATGAAAATTCCGATCTTGCGATCTCTTTGCGGTCAACCGACGCGACCGAGATCGATCGTTTGATTCGTGTTTTAGGTGTTTCTCCAGAGTTGGAAAATCAACTCGACTCGATGCAGGTGCAGATTGCCGGCAATCTCAATTTTGATGGGGCCGTAAGTGGCAATTTGTCCAGTCCGACCGTTGATGGCAAAGCATCGCTTGATTCGATCTCACTCCGTGGCCGCGAATTGGGAAGCGTCGCGACAGATATTTTTGTCTCGCCTATAGGCATCGAACTTCGAAACGGCAGATTGCAGGACCGAAACGGCGGATCTGCACTGTTTACGGTCAGTATTCCAAATGGTGGCCAAAACAATGTTGCTGTCCAGGCGACGCTGACAAATGTGAATGCCGGTAATTTACTAGCTGCATTGCCCATCACTCTCCCAGATCAGATCCGCGATCTTGATGGATTGACATCAGGCACTATCGACATCACCGGCCTGCCTAATGAGTCAATCGGAGAGGTCAATTTGTCCGCTGCAAAGGGAATTATCGCGGGGCAGCCCTTTGACGGCCTGAATGTCAAAGCAGTCTTTAGCGGAACCGCTATCAACCTCGAGCAGGCTGAGATTAGACTCGGCTCGGGTCAGATTAGCGCGACGGGTAACTATGACCGGGCGACAGCGGCGTTTAACTTTGATCTGGGCGGCAAGTCCGTTCCGCTTCCGCTCGTGCTTGCCCTTTTGCCAAAGAATGACAGTATTCCCCTATTATCCGGAGATTTGGATTTTACGGCGAAAGCTACCGGAGTTTTCGAGCGAACTTCGACTTACAACGTCACTTTCAACGGCATTGCCCCCAATATTCAGGTCGACGAAAAAGTACTCGGTGCGGTTGTTTTCAAAGGTCAGACTATCGATCAGAAGCTGACCGCAGAACTTACAGCAAGTCTAGGAGGAAATCCTCAGTTAATAAATGCCACTGTAAATTTTGCGGACGAAAATTTACCTTTCATAATCTCGACCAACTTTAACCAAAGTCCGATTGCCCCATTTCTCGCATTTATTCCACAGGTCCAAGGCCTGCCGATC
The DNA here is from genome assembly GCA_038257355.1 of Pyrinomonadales bacterium. Classification (GTDB taxonomy): domain Bacteria; phylum Acidobacteriota; class Blastocatellia; order Pyrinomonadales; family Pyrinomonadaceae; genus OLB17. The sequence continues at coordinate 28,918 of JBBSJK010000007.1, forward strand.
ACGGGAACCGCAACAGGCACAATCGAATTTGACGGTAATCTGAGCCAACTCGATGCAATGGGTAATAGGCTCTTTTCGGCTGCCGAACTCAAGGGCACGGCGCAATTCTCACAGCTTTCCCTCCTGATTCAGGACACACCTCTTTCGGCGGCGGAACCCATTCTCATTCGTTTTAATACTCGAGAAATCGATTTTGAACGTGCAAGCTTTGCGGGAGGCGGCACCAATATGACTATCGCTGGCAAAAAAGCACTGGCCGAAGGAGGCGTAAATAGTTTGTCAATCGATGGACGTGTTAACCTCAATCTGCTCAATTTAATTTCCCGTGATACTTTTTTCGCCGGTTTTGCTGATGCATCAGTCAGGCTTTTAGGGTCCTACTCAAGTCCCAGGGTGTCAGGTATAGCAAATGTCATAAACGGGTCGGTGGCGGCATTTTTAGGGTCGGATAGATTTGCAATTGGACGGCTTAAAGCACGTGTAATCTTTACCGAGGACAAATTTGTTGTTGAGGAGGCGAATGGCCTGCTCGGCGGCGGGAATTTCTCAGCTAGTGGCGACGGAATCCTAAACGGGCTTTCTGTTCAGAACTTTAACATTTATCTCGATGGCAATAATGTCACCGTTCCTCTGCCGAAAGATTTTATTACGACGGGTAATGCACAGCTTGAAATTTTGGGACGGACCGTCGCTGGAAATCTACAGATTACTATTGGCGGTAGCGTATTTGCTCGGCGCAGCGTCTATTCTAAAGACATTGATCTTGCAAACCTCGTTGGGGGGCGGCGCGATCCCGTGCTTTCGGGCGGCGGCGGCGGCTCGGTTACTACACTGCAGTTTAATAATCTTGTGATCGAGGGGCGTGATGCTCTCGTGGTGAAAAATAATATCGCCGATTTGACCGCCTCCGTCTCACTCGTTTTGAGCGGCGACGCTGACAGTCCCCGAATTTCTGGCCGAATTACGGCAAATAGCGGAACTATTTTATTCCGTAAAGATAGATACGAGGTGCAGAGAGGCGTACTGGAATTTCCACCGGAAACGGCAATCGACCCCATCATTAATCTTCAGGCAGAGTCAGAGATCGCCGGCTATCAGGTTTTTGTAAATCTCTCCGGGCCGCTTAAGGATTCTGAGCAACTTAATGCGACTGTACGATCAAGCCCAGCCCTGCCTCAGGCTGATGTAGTTTCACTTATCACGACCGGTAATCTGACAAATTCGGCTGGCGGCATACCAACACTTGCCCAGACGGGTATCAATACGGCGGCTGAGATATTGACCGATTCAATTATCAATAATCCCGCCCGAAGGGCGACCGACAGGCTGTTTGGCCTTAATGTTTTTGAGATTGACCCGTTGATTTCAGGACAGCAGGTGAACCCCGGGGCGCGTCTCACTGTTGGACGTCAGATCAACAATAATTTGCGAGTGACATACTCGACCAACCTTTCGCAGGATCAGAACCAGGTCCTCGCGCTTGAATATCGGGTATCTAACAAGCTGTCTTTCGTTGCCCAGTACGAGCAGCGAAGCCTGAGCAATGTCACCCGCAACCGCGATAATTTTAGTTTTGAAATTCGATTCCGAAAGAGGTTTTAGGAGTTCGGACAGATATGCTTAATGTATAAGGGGTTTTGCATCGATAAACTGGTAATTTTGACCGATCAACAATCGGTGCATTCTGCGGTGAGGCTGATACGGGTCTTCTGCATATGCATACTTATCTGCGTCTTTGTTGCCTCGGGATTCTCGCAAAATAAGTATGAAAAACGACGTATCGCAAAAATTGATATTAGTATTGGCGGATCCGAAACTAATACTAAGCTAATTGACGAATATCGCAATATCGCACGGGAGGCTTTGGGGACGGATTATTCATCCGCGCGGATTCGCGACGCTATTTCTGCGTTATATGACACAAAACAAATCGAGACAATAGCCGTCTCTGCTGCTCTAAATCCGGCGGGCGATGTAGAATTACGCTTTATTATCAAACGAAAAACTCTGGTTGATAAAGTATCGATTGTCGTCGGCGAATCGGACGGCGACAGCGTCGAGGAACAAGACCTTTTATTTAAGCTTAATTTGCTTACACCCGGCACGACCATAACCGAACAAACTCTGCGCGACAACGCCGATGAGATATTGACTTATCTGCGCGAACGGGGATTTTATAAATCCGAGGTGGTGTACGAACGCAGTCAACTGCAGAACGAGAATGAGGTAGGTGTTACATTTAATGTTTCGCCCAACGCTCAGGCTAAGGTCGGTAATTTTCAAATAAATATCGCTGGTTACGACAAGCCAATAGCGCCAAACGATCTAAAGTTACGAAAAGGTGGATTGTTTTCGCGAGATCGTCTAACGTCGGATCTCACCAAAGTCCGGGAATTGCTAAGAAAGGACGATTTCCTTTCACCCGAACTGGATGAGCCGGAAATTGTGTACGACAGCGACACAAACACAATTTCGGTGTTATTGGCCGGCAAAGTGGGCCCGAAGGTCGAGGTCGTGGTCGAGACGGAGGAAGGCACACTTGGCGAGAGCACACAAACCAGGCTCCTACCCATTAAACGCGAGGGGACCCTCGATTATGCCGCGATTATTGAAGGCGAACGTCGGCTCGAAAACTACTATCAGGAACAGGGATATTTCTTTGCGAGCGTAACGCCCGCTTGCTCAACCATACCCCCGCTAGCCGATGGTGAGAATAATGCTCTCGCCAACGAAACCTTATTCCTTTGTTCCTTTCTCGGGGGCGAAGATCTGATGGGCCGCGAAGTTAAGGTCAAATACAACGTCGAACTAAATCGCCGCCTGCGGCTTTCCGAGATTCGCATAAGTGGGACAGATCAGTTGTCGATCGAAGATGTCCGTACCGTTCTAATCTCGCAGGAAGCCAACATTCTCGGAATCATTCCGATATTAGGGTATGGGCGCGGCTATACAAGTGCAACGATTCTCGAGGAAGATGCCGCTACCATCAGATCATTGATGTTTGAATTGGGGTATCAGAATGCCGTAGTGCGTGTCATTCAAGGTGTAACGCCAGACGGAGAAAACCTCATCATCACATTTCAGATCGAAGAAGGTGTGCCTACGGTTGTGAGCCAGGTTAGTATTGCCGGCAACAAAGTGGTGCCCACGGACACTTTGCTTGCGCAACTTCCGCCTATAAATGGCCGAAATTATTCACGGGCCAGGATCAGGAATGCAGTGCAGCAAATTTCCGCTTATTACTCGAATCAGGGCTATTATGACGCTCGTATTACCTCAAGGATCGTCGAATCGTCCAGCGTATTAAGTGCCGAGAAAAGAGACGTTACAGTTGAATTCACAGTCGAGAATGAGGGACAGAAAGTTGTTATTAACCGCATCTTAATAAACGGAAACGAGTCAACAAAAACGGCAGCCGTTCTGAAGGCTTTAACGCTGCGAACAGGCGAATTGCTTCGGGCGGTGGACATCTATTCGAGCGAGCAGAACCTTTACGGCACCGATACCTTTACTCGTGTTGAGATCGAAACTCAGCCTGCAGGCGACCGGGCCGACGGCAGCCGTTTGTCGGATATCATCGTCAATCTTGAAGAACAGCCGCAAAGATTATTGTCATACGGCGGCGGATTTTCGACCGATCTCGGTTTGAGCGGGTTCTTTGACATACGCCACGTCAATCTTTTTGGCAATCTGTGGCAGGGCGGTGCCCGTGTTAAGGTCAGCCAGCGGCAGCAGTTGATTCAGTTCGATCTTATCAATCCGCGATTCCTGCCGGACGGTGAAAAACGCTTTGCACCGCTCACGTTTTCAGCTCAATATCAGCGGGATTCGACCGTTACTCGATTCTTCCGCTCTACGTTTGATAAGGGAACGTTTGGCATTGTCCAGCGGGTTGATGAGGATGGTAATCCGATTGACGAATTTGGTGTCTTTACGGGCGATCCGACAATAAACAGATTGTCGCTGTCGGTCGAGACAAATCGAACTATAAGCCGTAAAAATCGAAGTATTCTCTTTTTACGATACAGGTTTGAGGATGTCAGGCTGTTCCAGTTTGAAAGCCTTCTGGTTAAAGATCTATTACGGCCTGATGCACGGACGCGTATTTCGGGTTTTGGTACCACGTTTGTTCGCGATACGCGGCGGAATTGCTCGATCAAATATTCGCTCCTCGACCTTATCGCAAGAGGCGATCAGGCCGAGCCGTGCCGTTATAATGCCAGTGATCCGACCAACGGCTATTTTGTTACTGCGGACTACAACGTCTCGATCCCGACGCTCGGTGCAAACATCGGCTTTCAAAAATTTCAGGCAAGCGTTAATTACTATTACACGTTCCCGACTTTCAAAAATTCGACCTTAAGGAATACCACTTTGGCGGCACGCGCCATTATCGGTGCCGGACACGTATTTTCGGGCGGCAACCGGTTTACGAATGCCCAATTTCCGTCGCTTAATGGGCTGTTGCCGATCAGCGAGCGGTTCTTTGCGGGCGGGGCAAATACGCTGCGCGGCTTCGATTTCGAGGAGGCGGGGCCACGGGTCCTGATCGTGCCCGAGGGAACCTTTCGCAACAGCAGCGGTGAGGAGGTTTTCCTTGATCCGTTTACGATCCCGTTTGGCGGTAATGCCCTGGCGGTCGTCAATATCGAGGCCCGCATCCCGTTTTCCACGTCGCTCCGCGTGGTGCCGTTCTATGATGGCGGCAATGTTTTTCGCAAGGCGGGCGACATCTTTAAGAATCCGGACGTTGCCCCGGACGACGTTGTCGGCCAGAATCAGCGGCCTGTTTGGACACATACGGTCGGGCTCGGCCTCCGGATCAAGACGCCTGTCGGCGGCGAATTTGCCATAGATTACGGGTATCTTTTAAATCCGCCCCGCTTCCTCATCCCCCAACCTGTGGGCCCAAATGCCGAGTTCCGGCTCCGTCAGGGCCAGCTACATTTCCGTTTCTCGCAGGCGTTTTAAGTATGTCGGTAGAGGGCATTTACCCCCCGTAGGTGAAAGGGGTTTAAGCGATAGGTCAAATGTGTTTTTGGATGATTTACTTTAACTAAAACCAGTTCTCGTTCAGGCGTATTGGGCGGCAATTATCTTGAAGCTGGTGCAGGCGAGTTTGTCGAGCTGGGGCCGCTTAATCATCGTCATCCCACTTAAAAGTGGAGGCAATTTATAAGAACTAAATACTCACATCCAGACACACTAGCTAATGTGACGGACAATCATTGCTTAGCTGCGACCGCCTTTTTCTCATCCAACGTTGCGACATCGGGGTCCTCGCAGTTGCCGGTGGGGAGATCAAACTGAAAGGCCTGTGTGTAGGGTGGTTTTTCTTCTTTCAGATTGGCCTCGTAGAGTTCGGTGTACTCCGCCCGGGCGAGTTCTACGCTCCGTTTGCCGGTTATGATGTCGTGGGCGAGGTTGACCGCGACAAAATTCATAGATGTGCCGCAGCAGCGGGCCGACATCTCGCCTCGGGTGCGATCCACGACAACGCTGCCGTCAAACGCCGCCAGTGTCGAAAACATACCGAGCGGAACCTTGTAATCGATAAACTGTTCGAGTATGTCCTTGTGCGGCGATGGAAAATTGTGAGGCGTCTCGACATTCGAGAGTTCAGTTCGTTTCCAGCCGTCAGGCGTATCTTGCCAGGTCAAAAGCGCATCCGAGTATTCCGTCGGCTCGCCGTATTCCTTGATTAGCCGCTCCGCCGATTCGCGAGGTTCCTTAGGCCAATTCTTGATGATTTCTTCTACATTATGATGTCCCATATTTTTGTAATATCCGTGTGTTTTAGTTAACAACCCCAGAATAACCGCTTTCGCGTCCCGGGAATGTACGAGTTGTGTACCTAGTCAAGCTATTTCGGATACAAAGCGGAAAAAAAGTAGAACGTGGATTAAGAGGTTGAGTAGATCAAGAAGAAAGTTACTGTATTTTTAACTAAAATAATAAATTCACCCAAATCCACCCTATCCGTTAAATCCCGTTCTAATCTTCGCGTTCTAATCTTATTGAATATTCCAACGGTGTTTTTTTCACATAGCCAGCTTGCCTCTTGGAAATGAAAACAAGTGTGTACGCCAGCGCACATACCGAGGTTTTTTTTTTTGATTTAATCATCGTATCAGCCTGAGTTAATGGATGAAAATTGTGTGCCTTACCAAATCTAGCACACAAGATAACGCTCCTGTGTTAACAAACTCGCTTAGCTACAAGGCTGTTTTTGACAAATGTCGTTTAAAACTGATAGCGAAAAGCTATATGGAAGGGCGGCTTATCTGGAAATTGGCCGCCCTTCGTTTTTAGCCCGCTTGCCTGATTTTACTATCGGCTTAGACGCGCTTTGGCCAGAAAGGCATCACGCACAGCACCGTTTGCGTTGAAATTATATTGATGACAGTTCTGTTAAAAAAGCTTTAGCCGGTAGCGGAGGTCATTCAAAGAACCCTGGGAGTGGGAACGTTATGGTAACAACGATTGCTAAAAACACAGATGTGCGGCCCGATCAGCCAACCCTTATGGGGCGTAATGAAAAAAAAGACAAACTTGCCACCCGCAAATATGTCGAGGAATACGGAAATTTTATCTGTGCATTGGCGTTGAAATTTACTGCCTCTAGCGAGGAGGCAGAGGCGGCAACGCAGGAAATTTTTATGGATATTTCCCGCTATGCCGAGCGTGCCGATGTGGTGGAAACACCCGACGAACACCTGATGTCGCTGATCGCCAGACGGCATTTGGTTGATTATCTGCATTAGGCCCTTATGTACTGACAAGGGGTGGAACGGACAGAATGTTGCTTACCGGAGGATTTTGTCCGTTCCAAAATCAACAGTAGCATGCTTTATTTCAGATTTAATCTTTAGAACTGAAATCCTAAATTTAATAAAATGACATTTAGTGTAACCTGGCGCACATACGGATGAATCTTTGCGGGTGTATGTTGTTATTAGTCCTGCAGATAACATCACGACTTTGTGCGGTTCCTCTAAGAACATCGGCAATTTCGCTAGTTAAGGCAGGACTAAGATCAAGGGGGTGAGGCAAAGGCCTCAGAAGATATGGTAGGTGATGCTGCCATAGAGGGATGTCCGGGAGCAGGGAAAACTCGCGACATCCCTCACTTTTTTAATACATATGCATTTACAGACGGTGAAAGTATTGCAACATACAGACGGACCGCTGCGGTGGGAAATAGAATTTAATTACGCTGAAGAGTTTTGATAAATCACTTCGGCACCGATAGGGCATATGCCATTTCTAAACACTCGAATAAGGGGAATTATTATGGAAACTCAAGGAACAGGAACAAGACAAGAACCCGGTATGGTAACGGGACTATTTAACGATAAAGAAAGCTCGGAGGGCGCTTATAAATCGCTTCGTGACCGTGGATATTCGGATGACGAGATCAACGTCATTATGTCTGACGAGACCCGAAAGAAATATTACGCAGATGATAACGATTCGGAGCTCGGTAGCAAAGCTGCTGAGGGAACCGGTATCGGCGGCCTGGTAGGCGGAACACTCGGTGCAATCATCGCCGGAGTGGCGGCTATTGGAACTAATTTAGTTCTGCCCGGTGTCGGACTGGTTGTTTGGGGACCGCTCGCGGCAGCTCTGGCCGGAGCCGGTGCCGGCGGCCTGACCGGCGGTCTCGTCGGGGCTCTGATTGGTTGGGGAATCCCCGAAGATAGAGCAAAAGTATACGAAGAAGGGATCAAAAGCGGCGGTACCGTTTTGGGCGTAAGGCCCAGATCGGCTGACGATGCGGTTGCTCTCGAAAATGATTGGACGACCAATCATCGCGGACAGAGCATATATCGTTAATTGTTTTTTTTATAAAACAAAAAGGCCGGGAAGATCCGTATAAATTACGGACCTTCCCGGCCATTTGTACTTAAATGCCTGATTTAAACGACGACTGCGGCCGTCATCACGGTCGGTTGTGTAAAAACGTGTTTGGAACACGCCGCCTCAACGAGGCCGATTATCTCGCTTTCCATCGGAGTCCGGGTATTGGGGTCGGCGTTTGAGATTTCGGAAATAATGAGGAATTTTGATTTTTCGAGCAATGTCTGTTCGCGAAATGAGAGTTTCTTTTCGTGGCTCAGAAATGTGAGCATCTTAAGCACCTCGGCCGTCTGAAAAATGTCGCCGGTGCGCAGTTTTTCTGTAAATTCTTTTGACCGCGTCTTCCAGTCGCCTGAGACCGGTTCAAAATCATCTGACAGCATTCCGATCAGCTTGCGGCATTGCGACGAACTAATAAGCGGCCGAATGCCAACGCTGTCGGCGTTATCCTCGGGGACAAAAATTGTGGAATTATCGTTCAGAACGCGGAGCGTGTAACCGCTCATCGAAATTGCCCCGAAAGTATGCTGTTTAAACTCTTCGACCAGGCAAACGCCTTGGTTCGGGTAGGATACTTTTTGACCTATGGTTAATTGCATGACCGTTTTCTCCCAAAAAAACTTGAGAACGGCGCGATGCGTTGCGAACTTGGATATGGGTTCACCGCACCCGCTGGTCTGTCAAGAATAAATTTATTATATCACAGGTGGGTGGGATCGGGAAGAAAAAAATAAGGTGCGGCGTCTTGTCTTTACAGCCTGCGGTACTGACTTTACGAAGGCAGCTCGATTCTAAATGTCGTGCCTGACCCGAGCTCTGAACTGACAGCGACCTCGCCGCCGTGTAGTCGGGCGAGATGTTTGACGATGGCGAGGCCGAGGCCCGTCCCGCCCACTTCACGCGAACGGGCGCGGTCGGCGCGGTAAAAACGCTCGAATATCCGCTGCGTGTGTTCCGGCAAAATGCCCTCGCCCGAGTCGATGACCGATATCACATCGCGTCCGCCGCCGGACGAGAATTCGACCGTGACTGAGCCATTGTGGCGGTTAAATTTGATCGCGTTATCAATAAGATTTGTGAGCATCTGTTCGAGCCGCAGCGAATCAGCAAAAACTATTGTCGGCTCCGGGACCAGATTTTTTAGCTCGATCTCGCGGTCCTTGGCCTTGGCAGACAAGGCGGCCAACACGTCGTGAACGGCTGCGGCGAGTTTGATCTCGCGTATCATGACCGTCACGTTTCCGGATTCGATCAGCGAAAGCTCCAGAATATCCGCGATCAAACTGTGCATCCGCTCCGCGTTGCGGCGGATGACGCCGAGAAAGCGGAGATTATTCTCGACATCGTCGATGCCGCCGTCCTCGAGCGTCTCGACAAAAGCGAGGATCGAGGTTAAAGGTGTGCGAAGCTCGTGGGATATATTTGAGAGAAACTCCTGCCGGACGGTCTCGAGCCGGTCGATCTGTGTTGTCTCGTAAAAAAAACCAATTGCAAAATCCTCTTCGTTTAGCTCGATCGGTGCCACGTGCACATCGAATTTGCGTCTGTCCGCCGTCGGCAGTTCTAGCCTGACATCGCCCGAAACATTTGACATCAATGCTCTGCGAAACGCCTCGTGCAGATCGAGATCACGTATCACCTCGCTCAAACGCTTAGTTTCGAGATCGAGCCCGTCGCGGGCAAACGCCACAGCGGCAGGCACATTACAATGAGCGATGCGCATATTGCTGTCGACGACGATCACACCTTCACGGGTTGTATCGAGTATTTTTTGGAGTACCAGATTCGAGGCCGGCATCCCGGCCATTTCGACATTGGCGGCAGAATTAGTAACGCTTATTTGCATCCGATAAAACGATAACCCACACCGACGACAGTTTCAATACAAGTGCCGCATTCGTCGAGCTTTTGCCGCAGACGGCGGATATGCACGTCGAGGGTGCGTGTGTCGCCGAAATAGCTGTAACCCCAGACATTGTCGAGCAGCTGCTGCCGCGAGGCGACGCGGCCGGAGTTTTGGATCAGATGTTCAAGTAAAGCAAATTCCTTGCGAGTCAGCTTTACCGCACGGTCCGAGCACGAAACGCGCATATCAGCAAAATCCACCGCGAGCTGCGTATCGGCATATTTTGGCGAAGTCTCGGTCTCGACTCGACGTAAAACCGCTCGAACACGGGCAACGACCTCCTTTATCGAAAACGGTTTGATTATGTAGTCATCCGCTCCGGTATCCAGCCCCAAAATTTTATCGCCCTCGGCCGCCTTCGCCGTGAGCATAATAACCGGTGTTTTCTCAGTCAGAGTTTCGCGTCGCAGCCGTCGGCACAGCTCCATCCCGCTCATACCAGGTAACATCAGATCGAGCAGAATCAGCGAAGGGCGGTTCTTCTCGTCGAGAGCGAGCCGCAATCCCTTTTCACCCGATTCGGCCGTAATGGCACGAAAACCTTCGCGTTTTAGGTTGTAGTGCAACCCCTCGGCGATGTCCGCATCGTCCTCGATGATCAGAATTGTATGCTGCATAGCGTCTGACTGATTGTATTAAATTCTTAACTTGTAAGCGACAGTCTATGCGGCACAGCTTAATTGGGTATTAACGGAGTGTTACGATGATGTTAAATTTTAGGATTTGGAAAGATAATTGTCACCGACCATTTTTCCGTGGCAATGTTTTCCAACCAAAACTGATTGAGTCTATCTCATTTCTTCCTTGGGCCGAAAGATTTTATTCAATTTGCCGACGCCGTCGTTGATCGATGACCAGCTATCGATATTTAGATCTATCACTGCTAGGGCGGCGGTCGGCATCAGTTCGATGTCGCCGGTCAAAAAGCGGATAAAACCTTCGATCCCAGGGTTGTGCCCGACCAGCATCGCTGAATCGTATGCATCGTCAGTAACCGAGACGACATGGCTGAGAGTGTGCGGGCTGGATTCATAAATACGGTGTTCGAACAGAATTTCGGCAATTAGATTTCCAGCTTTCCTGACAAGCTCAGCGGTCGTTTTTGCCCGCATCGCCGGTGAGCTCAAAATAATTTGCGGCACGAAACCGTTTTGTTCCATTAATTCCCCCATAAAAGGAGCGGCCTTTTTTCCACGTCCGTTCAAAGGACGTTCAAAATCCGCGAGGTCAGGTTCGCTCCAGCTAGATTTTGCGTGACGTAGTAAAAAGAGTGTTTTCATATTTTTTTACACGAAAGTCCTGACGTATCGTGAGATTTTACCGTCCATTGTGTCAAAACGACAACCCATTGAGATAGAATTGTCCTTTATACGCCTTGGCCCCAGCATTAGGGAGGAATGAATTCGTTGAACGCCGCCTTGCTTGTTAATTTGCTTGGTTTCTCGGTCGGGATCGCATTATATGCTCTCGTCGCTGTGATGGTCGTGCGTCACCGGGCCGCGCATAAAGCCGAAAACTTCAATTTTCTGCTACTGACGACCGCCGCCCTCGGTTTGCTGTGGAATGCCGGGGAACTCTATAGTTTTATTCTTAAAGATTTCGGGGCCGCCGCGATCCCGCCGGTCCTGGTCGCTGTATCTTTCTCAGCGTTGGGGTTTTTGCCGTCAGTAGTAGTTCATTCGGCACAATCCGAAGAGCCGGGAACGCATTGGCTGACCTTTGCAGCCTATGGCCTCAGCGTTGTCGCGACCGTAATGCATTTTCAGGCGGCGGCTGTGGGTGTGTCGATGCCGTCTGATCTGGCATTACAAACGCTTACTTTTGGCTCGTTGGCACTCTCATCGGGCCTCTTGATCTTTAACCTGCGTCAAACCCTAGAGAAAAAAGCGGTACTGGCTGCCGCTTTGCTTGTATTTGCCGTATCGGCGCTACACTTGAGCGGTGAACGTGAAGGAGCATCATGGTACATTGAGCTGATCGCTCACCAATCTTCCCTGCCGCTTGCTCTCGTAATTCTCTATCAAAATTACCGGTTCGCGTTCGCCGACCTTTTTTTGAAACGCGCGGTCTCGCTGCTGCTGCTAACAGCTCTTGCGTCGGGGTTGTACGTTGCCGTTGCAGTCCCGCTTTTGCGCTATCACGAGACGCACGACCGCGATGACGTCCAGGCCGCCGCACTGATCCTCGGCCTATGGGTTGCCACCGCTCTCGTTTATCCGGCGATTTACAAATTTGCCGCCTGGCTCGTCGATAAAGTGCTACTCCACCGAGCCGATTATGATAAGTTACAGCTCGATCTCGCCCGCGAGATCGAAACGCGCGAAACGATCAATGATGTCCTGGATACGATCTGCGAACGTCTGGCAGAGGCATTAACCGCCAAAACAGCTATTTGGTCCTTAAGTGATTTAGCAGAGCAATTTAATTATCCCTCGGTGCATTTTACGGCCATCGACGCGAGCCTCATCATCCCGACCGCCGAAACGCCGCAATATGTAATGTGTCTCAGCGAATTTTTTGGCGGCCGCCGCCTGCTCTCGGACGAGATTGCTCTGCTTGAGTCGGTCGCTCTCGTCACCGCCCGCCGCATCGACGTGATACGTGTCAGTCACGAACGCTACGAACAAAAATTCCGCGAACAGGAATTTGCCAAACTCGCCACCGAAGCTCAGCTCACCGCCCTGCGTTCGCAGATAAATCCGCATTTCTTGTTTAACGCCCTGACGACGCTCGGCTATCTGATAAAAACGTCTCCGGACAAGGCTTACGATACGCTGTTGCGTTTGACGCAATTGCTTCGCGGTGTGCTCAAATCGACCGGCGAATTCTCAACTCTCGGCGATGAAATCCAGCTGATCGAAAGCTATCTCGACATCGAGCACGCGAGATTTGAGGAGAGGTTAAAGGTAAATATAGATGTTCCGGCAGAACTAAAAAACATCCAAGTGCCGTCGCTTATTCTCCAGCCGATTGTTGAGAACGCAATAAAACACGGCATTACCGAAAACAAAAACGGCGGCGAAGTTCGAATAACCGCCGTGATCACAAGTGGCGAAGGCGACACGATGCTGAGACTCACGGTCTGGGATTCCGGCCCCGGCAAAAAAGCTGTGATATCCAACGGCGCAGTTGGAGTAGGCCTGCGTAACATCCGCGATCGCCTCGCGACCTATTACGGCACGGATGCCGAATTGACACTGACCTCCGGGACGACCAAGGGTTCTGAAGCGGTAATCAATCTGCCGATAAGAAAGACTTTAGCCGCAGATTAACTCAGATGACACAGATCAGAAAAGATAAATAATTTGCGTTCTGATCTGCGTTAATCTGAGACTAAAAAAATAAATATGAATAATCTCCGAGTGATCATTGCAGACGACGAGCGGCCGGCACGTGAATTTTTGAAATCGATCCTCCGCGAATTTGAGCTGGTCGAACTCGTTGGCGAGGCGGAAAACGGCGCTGATGCCGTTGAGCTGATAAAAACCGTAAAACCCGATCTTGCCATTCTCGATCTCAAAATGCCTGAGATCTCGGGCCTCGATGCGGTCAAAATGCTGCGAAAGTCGCAGATGCCGCTCGTCGCCTTTGTTACCGCTCACGACGAATTTGCCGTACAGGCTTTTGAGTTGAACGCCGTCGATTACCTTCTAAAACCAGTCGAACGTGGCCGTCTCGCCGAAACGATCAACCGTGCGACTGAGCGTCTCGAACATGAAGACTGGCGCTCCGTCGAATCCGATAAAGTAAAAACCGCCGCTGCCGCATATGACCAAACAACGCGAAGCGAACTGATTGAACGCATTCCAGTACGCGTCCGTGAACAGATCTACCTCGTCCCTGTCGAAGACATAGCCAGCATCATCGCCGACGGCGAACTGCTCCACTTTACTACCGCCAAAAACCAAAAATACACAATTAACTATCGCCTAAAAGACCTCGAACCGCGTCTTGACCCCACCAAATTCGTCCGCCTCTCACGCGGAGCGATCGCAAATCTCACCCACGTCAAAAGCATCTCCCCCATGCCCGGGGGCACCTACACCGTGACGCTCACAAATTCGCAAGAAATCGCTTCGAGCCGTCTGCAATCCAAAATCATTCGAGGGAAATTGCTGAAGCTATAAAACTAAGCCTGTTTCTTAAAAATTCCCCTGAAGAAGGCAGTAATATCCTTGACATGTAATGCGTTTTGCAATTTTCTTGCCTTGGTCTTGTTTTGGCTTAAACGTCCGCTTATTAGCACATTTCGACTATTCATTAAAAAAATATAGCGTAGATAGGCTTCCCGATGCGAAGCTTAAAGTCTAAAAGTTTGCTTTTCTGACATACATAACAATGAATAGATTATTAACATCGTTTCTCTTTATTCTCCTTTCTACCATAGCTGGCTTCGCTCAAACCGGGTCAATCCGGGGCACAGTTACGAGCCAGGTGAGCGATTCGCCGCTTGCGGGGGCGTCGGTTAAAATAACCGAGGTCAATCGTACGGTCGAGACAAACGATCAGGGCGTTTACGAATTTAGCGGCCTTGCTCCGGGCCGGTACACACTAATTACTCACACCGATGGATTTACCGATCAGGCGCGAACCGTGACCCTCGTGAGCGGGCAAGCGCAGACGATCGATTTCGATGTCAGCCTGACTGGCTTGCGTGAAGAGGTGACGGTGACCGCGAGTGGAACGGAAGAATCGGTTTTTGAGTCTTTTCAGTCCGTTAACTCTGTAGGCGGAACGCGGATCCGCGAACAGGCCAGCACCGGTATCGGAGAGGTACTCGAACGCGAATCGGGCGTCGGTAAGCGTTCATTTGGGCCAGGTACATCTCGGCCGGTGATTCGCGGCTTTGACGGCGACCGTGTACTTGTATTGCAGGATGGTGTCCGCAACGGTTCGCTCGGTTCGCAATCGGGCGATCACGGCGAACCGGTCGATACGCTCAATCTCGAACGGCTTGAGGTCATTAAAGGGCCCGCAACTCTGCTTTACGGCTCCAACGCGATTGGCGGCGTGGTCAATGCCGTCACATCTGACGAGGAGATTCCGCACGAGGGCCTACGCGGTAGCTTTACCGCCCTCGGAGCAACCAATAATCGGCAGGGTGCGGTTTCTGGCGGTGTAGAATACGGTTTTGACAAATTCTTATACAAGATCAACGGCAATTTTATAAACGAGGGAGACTATCGGACGCCTTTGGGCATCGTGCCAAACTCCTCAGCGCGTGCCTACGGCGGCAGCACGAGCCTCGGTTATTTTGGTGACAAGGCATTTGTTGTCGGCTCGTTCACCGCCGACCGCCGCCGCTATGGTGTGCCCTATGCACCGCTTTATGAGGAAGGCGCGTTGTTGTCAGATGAGGACGGCAACCCGTGCGAAGAAGAAGAGGAAAGACCGGCTGGCGAAGGCGGCGGATGCCAATACGACATAAATGCGATCCAGGCACGTTTTCTCAATTCATTGCCCGAAGTGCCCGGTGAACAGATCGATCTGCGAATGAAACGTAATAATTATCGCGTCCGCTTCGGTTTCCGCGATCTCGATGGGCCAATACAGCAGGGAAATTTTTTCGTCGATTATACAAAATACCGCCATGAAGAGATCGAGACCGAGGACGGCATCGATGAGGTTGGCACCAATTTTTTTAACGATACGTTTACAACTCGAGGATTTTTCCAACAGGCTCGGCATGGCATTCTCTCGGGGCGTTTCGGTTACGAATCATATCGCAGAAGCTATTTAAACGTTGGGGCAGAACAGCTTATCGATGGCCGCATCCGTCACAACAACTTTGCTGTTTTCGGACTTCAGGAACTCAGCTTTGACCGTGTTGCCTTGCAGTTTGGTGGGCGTGTCGAGTCAAACCGCTATCGTCCGGCCAATCTGGGCCTGTACGAAAATCGTAATTTCACTGGTTTCTCCGCCGCCGCCGCCGCCCGATTCCGTTTGTGGGAAGGGGCGTCGTTTATCACAAACTTTACCAGCGCCTATCGCGCACCGTCGCTCGAAGAGTTGTATAACGAAGGCCCGCATATCGGCACCGTTACCTTTGAGATCGGCAATCAAAATCTAACTCGAGAGCGGTCAAACGGAGTCGAGTTTAGCCTGCGGCAGCGGTTAAATCGCGTTCGTCTGAACGGCAGCGTTTTCTATTACAGAATTGATAATTTTGTCTTTATCGCTCCGCAGGATGAGGATGGCGACGGGAATGTCGACGTCGATGACAGGCTGCCCGTCGGAGCTTATTTACAGGACGACGCGCGATTTATAGGCGCTGATATTTCGATCGATGCGGACATTAAGCCTTGGCTCGGTGGCTTTTTTATCGCGGATATCGTCAAAGCTGAGTTACGTAATGGCGGGGTTCCGCTGCCGCGCATCACGCCGGCCCGCGCTCGCATCGGTGTCGATTTTAGATACAAAGGCCTTTCCGTCCGGCCTGAGGCTGTTTTTACCGGGTCGAAGGATCGTGGTGATATTTTCTCGCTTGAGACGCCGACCGATGGTTATGGTCTTTTCAATCTCAACGCATCTTATACGGTTGCGTCCGAGAGTGTTGCTCATACCTTCTCGTTCAGCTCGTCCAATCTCGGTAACAAGCTTTATCGCAATCACCTGTCATTCATTAAAGATCTGGCGCCTGAACCGGGTCGTGGAGCCAGGTTTAGCTATACAGTACGGTTTTTTTAGTCACAACAAGTGAGGTGTTTGAAAATTATGGAAGAGTCCCATACGCGCCTAGTTAAGACTGTAAATCAATTATTTTAAAGAACCTCGTCGCCGAAATGGAAACACACAATAGAGTTGGGTGAACCCGGCGACTGGTTCAGTTTGTAGCTAAGGAATCTACAAGTCCGCAGCATTCTCAGCCCTACGCCGGCCCGCATCTTTCATCGTTCCTGCGAGAAAGTTATAAACCGCCGTCCACGCTTCTTTTGTCTCGGCGGTGAAGTTCTCGTGCAGGGCCTCTTCGAATGTCCATAATAGGGCCAAACCCATCGTTTCGTAATGGCGGCCCTCGACACCGTAAGCGGCGTGGCGCTCGCCCAACGCCCGCACAGCGGGTACAATTTCGTCAAAATCGTCTAACCTTTTTACCGCAAATTCGATCATTTGCAATAGCTTGATTCCCTGCGTACGGAAGTCCGTGTCGAAAAGCCGCCTCAAACTCGGGTCGAGTTCGAACAGCCGTACGTAGAACAAAACGCCTGCCTCCTCCGCCACAGGTTGTATTTGTGCAAAACTCGCCCTGATTAAATTTATCTGTTCATTTGTCATAAATTCGAAAGTGAAATTGCGTAAAATTTAGAGTTAATCTCTTTCACCCCAAATGGGAGCATACTTGTTGGGGCTGTTATTCAGCCCAATATCGCCGGACCGGACACGGAGCCAGCGGAAATTTTTCAGAGGACACTGATTAATAATGCGTTTGAAGTTTGGAAAAACTATCATGGGTGATGTGAAAATTATCACCCTTGATTTCCTTTGTAGTGGTGGGAGACCAATTGAATGTCTGAAAAGCTGGCAGAATCGCCTTGTTTTACTTAAATAGGCATATTTCTATGACCATGCTATCTATTTTTGTTGAAAATGATCCGGGCTTAGTGATAATCTAAAGAATCTGAATATAGGATTTTTTATAAACGGAATACTTAATGAATATAAACACAGTTTTGCAGCCGGTCGAGGGTTCGTGAAGTAAGTTTACGGTTTGACCGTCTGCCGCCAAACAGGAGGCACTAAGATGGTCAACCAACCCGACAGACAAATCGACGCGCAAATCGACAACCGGCATGATTCCTCAGCCGCGATCAATTACAAATCCGACAGTTCTTCCCCGCCAAAATCCCGAATAGGCAGTAAATTCCGCTTTGACGATCTTATTGTTTCACTTGCAGATGCTCACGAGAATTGCCGTGCGCGTCAGGTAACGGAATGGGAAAAAATGCGTCAGCATAATTTTCCGCTTTCAGTCTGATGTAATGCAGCGGACTGAAACCTTTCGCCTTTTGTGCGAGATTTGTTTTAATTAGTTCATGCAAGGCATTAGTACAGGGAAAAACAGAACCGCCGATCTTTTCGAATCCTTTAACAGTGTTCGCAGCTTTACCGAACAGCTTTGCGAACCGCTGGAGGTCGAGGATTACATACCACAGCCAACCGTCGATGTTTCACCGCCAAAATGGAACATCGCCCATACGACCTGGTTTTTTGAGGAGATGATCCTCAAGAAATTTGTCCCCGGATACAAAGTTTTTGATGAGAATTTTGGATTTTTCTTTAACAGCTATTACAACACGATCGGCGAACGTACGCCTCGTGACAATCGTGGCGCCCTCAGCCGTCCGACAGTGAGCGAGGTTTTTGCTTATCGCAAGTATGTTGATGAGCAGATGAATCAACTCCTGTCAGTCGAACCGCATGTTAGCGTTGAGGATTCTGACTTGATGGCAATTGTAACACTCGGCCTCAACCACGAGCAGCAGCATCAGGAGCTTTTATTAACCGATCTCAAATATACATTTAGTATTAACCCTCTATTTCCGGCCTATCGTGATGGTTACGCACCGGAAGAAAATAGTGAATCTGCAACCAACGGTTTTATCGAATTAGATTCAGGTGTGTACGAGATCGGTTTTGCGGGAGACGGATTTTGCTTCGACAACGAACTTAGCCGGCATAAGGTCTACATCGACGATTTTGCGATAAGTGACCGTTTGGTGACAAACGGCGAGTTTATTGATTTTATAAATGCGGGCGGATATACCGATTTTAAATACTGGCATTCGGAAGGCTGGGATTGGGTAAATCAAAACGAGATTAGATCGCCGTTGTATTGGTATCGCCGCGATGCCAATTGGTCGCACTTTACATTCGGAGGGCTTAGCAAACTGCCATTGGAAGCTCCCGTCTGCCACGTTTCATATTATGAGGCCTCCGCATTTGCGGAATGGAAAGGCTTACGATTGCCGACCGAGGCTGAGTGGGAGGCGACGAGCGGTAAATTCGATTGGGGCAAACGTTGGGAATGGACGAATTCCGCATATTTGCCATACCCCGGATTTAAAAAGGCGGCCGGAGCGGTCGGGGAATATAACGGCAAATTTATGATAAACCAGATGGTTCTAAGAGGGGCATCGGTCGCAACTCCCGACGGCCATAGTCGTCCCTCATACAGAAATTTCTTTCACCCGCATTTAAGATGGCAATTTACGGGAATACGATTAGCACGTTAAGCAATTTTTGGCAGCAGATGAACGCAGTTACCGCAGATATGAATTTCCTATTCTGATCAGCGTCATCTGCGTTCATCTGCGGCAGAATAAATATGGATAGTTCGCCAACACTGGAACTCACTCAATTTGCTGAAGATGTCCTTCGCGGCCTCTCCTCGACGCCGAAATCGCTCTCGTCAAAATACTTTTACGACGACGAGGGTTCACGGTTGTTTCAGGAGATAATGAAGCTTCCTGAATATTATCTGACGGGATGTGAGTACGAGATATTTTCTACGCAGACGGATGCGATCTTTCGCTCGTTTGCCAACGGCGGCGGCGGGTTTGATCTGATAGAACTCGGTGCCGGCGACGGTACAAAAACAGCCGTTTTGATTGAGCATTTTCTAAAGCAGGACGTCGACATTTCTTATTCGCCAATAGATATCTCACAGGAAGCTCTGGATGCACTGACGACAAAATTCTATACCGAATTCCCTTCACTCAAAATGTCAGCGCTTAAGGGAGACTATTTTCACATTCTCGAATCGCTAAAGATCGTGAACGGACGCCGTAAGATTTTGCTGTTTTTGGGGTCGAATATTGGAAATTTTAACCGCGACCAGGCGGTCGAATTTTTCCGTTCGCTGAGAGAAGTAATGAGCGATGGCGATCTTCTCTTTATCGGCTTTGATCTGCAAAAAGATCCGCATGTGATCGTCCCGGCGTATGACGATGCGGCGGGTGTGACGGCGGCGTTCAATCTCAATCTCCTCAAACGCATCAACCGCGAACTGGGAGCCGATTTCGATATCGATAAATTTACGCATTACGCCAATTACCGTCCGGTCGAAGGCTCGGCTCGATCATTCCTGATCAGCCGCGAACAGCAGAGTATTCATATTTCGGCTTTAAACAAAGTTTTTGAATTCGATCAATGGGAAGCCGTGTTTATGGAAATATCACAAAAGTTCAGCCTGCGAATGATCGCAGACATTGCCGGAGACAGTGGGTTTGAGATTAAACAGAATTTCTTTGATAGTAGAAATTACTACTGTGATTCGCTTTGGCTGCCGGTTTAATGGATATAACCGTTCTAACCTTCGACAAGCTCGACTCGACGAATACCGAGGCGGCCAATCAGGCTCGTCAGGGGGCCGATGAAGGGGTTTGCGTCGTGGCACGTCAGCAGACAGCCGGTCGCGGGCGACATGGACGGGCTTGGTCGTCGGAAATGGATTCGGGACTTTATTTCAGCATAGTGCTCAGGCCGAAGATCGTAAACCGATTCCTTCCGCTCATAACCTTAATGGCCGGGATCGCGGTTCATGACGCCCTAAAGGAAATTGGATTGAAACCCGACATTAAATGGGTTAATGACATCCTGATCGGTGAAAAAAAGATCAGCGGAATTCTCGCTGAAACAGTCGAGACCAACTCAGGACTCGCAGTCGTAGTCGGCATTGGCATTAACCTGACATCGCGTAACTTTCCAGACGAGATTGCCAAAACGGCCACGTCGATCGAAGCCCAGACCGGAAAACGCTTGACAGCAAATGAGGTTGCCGAGACTCTGACGAAATACCTAAGTTTCTTTTACCGCGTCCTATCGGAAAATGGAGGAACACGCGAGATAGTCGAGAATTGGCGTCGGCGTTCGACCTATTTTAGCGGAAAGGCGGTTCGGGTCACGCTTTCGGGTGAAATGGTTGAGGGCACGACTGACGGCCTCGAAGAAAACGGGGCGCTGAGAGTGAAGACGAGTGACGGTTCGGTTAGAATCATGCAGGCAGGCGATGTCGAAAGACTGCGCAGCCACGCCGATGTTGTGCCAAAATAAGACAATTTTTCGAAATTCACCCATTCCTTTACCGCACCCAATTGAGTTTTGCTTCCGGAGAGTGTAACGTTTAGAAACGCTATATGAGTAACGAATACGATTTTGACGCCGAATTTGATCTGGACAACGATTTTGATGAAGATCTGGTTGAATTCGATGAGTTTGACGACGATCTCGGCGATATCGAGATGCGGACTGCCATCATGCAAAAAAATGATATGATCGCCCTACTGTGTATTAAAACCGCGTCGGCCGGGGCTGCGATATGCCGCGTCGACCCCCGTGAAGATCATCCAGCCGTGCAGATATATGATGACGCTGAGGCGGCAGTCGAATGGTTTACAAAGAGTCTGCGAACAAGCAAAAGAAACGGCTGGAACGTCATTTACGACGGCCTGCCGCTGCAAGGATAGTCAGTGAAAAAACTAAAAGTTAAAAATTGCTTAGATGATTTTCACTTTTCACTTTTAACTTTTCACTTTTAGAATGCTCCTCGCCGTTGACATCGGAAACACGAACATTAAGTTCGGAATCTTTGACGGCGAACGGCTCACCTCAAAATTCTCGATCCAAACCAAACGCGACTCGACCACCGAAGATATCGGGGCCAAGTTGCGCGGCAATATCTCATATCCGATTAAAACATCTCTCATTTGTTCGGTCGTCCCTGAACTAGATGGCCCGCTTTCGACGTTTTTAAAACACGATCTGGGCATTGATGCAGTATTTGTCACGAATGGTTTTGATTTCGGGCTTAAGATTAATTACGAGCCGCTAGCAGCTATCGGGACTGATAGGCTTGTAAATTGCTTTGCAGCGGCTGAGAAATACGTCAATCCCTGTATCGTCTGCAGCTTTGGCACGGCCCTGACCATCGATGTCGTCTCGCGCGACCGTGTTTTGGTCGGTGGTTTGATCGCTCCAGGAATTAACACGCTTGCTTCGGCTTTAAAACTAACCACTTCTCAATTGCCTGAGGTCGAAATTATTAGGCCGTCGACTGTGCTGCAAAATACAACTGTAGGAGCGATCCAATCAGGCATTTTCCACGGCTATCTCGGTCTCTTCGAAGGTTTGTTAAAAGCAGTAAAAGAAGAGATAGAAGACGAACCAACAGTGATCGCGACCGGCGGCTTCGCCGAAGCGATGGCCGGGCGGACATCGCAGATCAATATTGTAGATCAAAATCTCACACTCGACGGATTGAGGCTTGCGGCTCAGCAAAGTGCTTACCCGGATGCTGAAGCCCGCACGGAGTAAGGGCGCTCGTCCTTTCGATTTCAACTTAGCGGACCGAACCCATCTCAGAACGCCCCATACTACGTGCGGGCTTCTGCACTGCGTATATTTGTACCGCCGTTATTCAATAAGGTGCCGTAGTGCATCGGTACGAGCGTTTTGGCACCGGAATCACGAAATGCCACGCCTCCGACGGGTTGTTGTGGTTTGGCTGCATGATAAATTGCGGCTTGACCCATCTTTTCATTCTGAAATAAATGATAACAAGCCGGGTGGGGTATGCGAAAATGCGGCTGTGGTCTATCCTGTTTGAATATGCAATCCGGCCCGTCCGACATACCGCCGCATAAACTCGTCAGTGCACTTCGCGGCTATAACCTATTACCAGCAATCGTCTTTTTGCCGACACGCCGCCGGTGCGATGAGGCCGCGTCCGAGGTCGCTTTGGATAAAAGTCAAAAAACCGATCCCGAACGTCAGACAATGCGGCAAAAGATATTTGATGAATTTGCTCTTGAATATCCTGAGGTTCTTGACCATAAGCACAGCAAAGTGATCGTTCGAGCAGGCGTCGCGGCTCATCACGCCGGACACATTCCATCGTGGAAACTGCTGATCGAGAAGATGATGTCAGGTGGCTTACTAAACGCTCTTTTTGCCACCTCGACTGTTGCCGCCGGGGTCGATTTTCCTGCCAGGACGGTTGTCATTACCAATGCCGACACGCGCGGCAATGACGGATGGCGGGCGTTGACCGCAAGCGAACTGCAGCAAATGACAGGACGGGCAGGTCGGCGCGGCCGTGATAACGTCGGTTTTGTCGTCCTCGCACCGGGACAATTTCAAAATCCAAAAAAAATCGCCGATCTGCTCAAGGCTCCACCCGATCCCCTTGAAAGCCGATTTCGCGCAACTTATACGAGCCTGCTGAATTTGCTCGATGCATTTGGCAATTTTGAGCAGGTTCGTGAGATCGCGGAGAAAAGTTTTGCGTTTCGCGAAAGCCGCCGGGCAAGTGCGAACAGTCGCAGCGACGGGGGAGCAGAGCAACTCAGCGACAGTATCTGGAAACCATTCCAGCGTAAGGCTGCCGTGCTCAACCATTTCGGATATCTCGATTACAATGCCGAGACCGTGACCGAATCAGGCAAATGGCTGGCCGACCTTCGCGTCGATCGTCCGTTGCTAGTCGGGGAGGCTCTGCGGCAAGGCGTCTTTGACGATCTCAAGATCTCAGAGGCCGCCGGCCTAATGGCGTCTGTCGCGTCCGATGCTGACCGCAGCTATGGCGAAATGCGTGCGACACGGAGGATGACCGATATTCTGGGTAATTTTGAGGATTTGGTTGTCGCGGTCTCAAACGTAGAATGGAAGAACGGTGTCGAACCGGCCGAGGAGATCAACTACAGCGCCGCCTCTGCTGCCGAACGCTGGACCGCCGGAATGGAATGGGACGAACTCGTCGACCGCACTAAAGCCGAAGAAGGAGATCTCGTCCGCCTGCTCTCACGCACCGGCGAGGCTCTGCGGCAACTCGCCAATCTACACAATTCTAATCCCGCCGCCGCCGCTATCGCCCACACCGCCGCCGAAGCGATTTTGCGGGAACCGGTGCGATAGCTATGGTCATTGATCATACCCGTCCTCAAACTCGGTAAAAGGCCCCAATCCCGCTTAGTTATCAAAAATGTCGATTTGGCAGTTATTCAAAGCGGTTTCGTTTCCTTATTCCATTTGATAGAATGGGATTGGGAAGATGAGTGGTGATTAGCCAACTTAGGATTAGGTTTAGCAAAAATGCAAGTACTGCTGGCGAATGAATACGGATTTTGTTTCGGTGTCGAACGTGCGGTCGATATGGTCGAGGAAGCGATCAGCGACGGGCAGACGGTTCGAGCTCTGGGCCCACTTATCCATAACGAGCAGGAAATGCAGCGACTTGCTCACGAGGGCGTGACCACGATCAGCGACCCGATCCAGATCGGACGCGGCGAAACTGCCGTCATTCGCGCTCACGGCGTGACGCCGGAGGTTCAACGAACATTGGAAGAGAAAGCAGGGAAGGTTGTCGATGCAACCTGTCCGTTTGTTACCCGTGTACAAACGCTCGCCGCCCGTGCTGCCGCGGAGGATCGACACGTTGTCATCGTCGGCAGCCCCGAACATCCAGAAATGATCGGCGTCAAAGGCTATGCTCCCGATCACGCTTTTATCATCAATGACGAGAAAGAGGTTGCCGCTCTGCCATGGCTTCGCAATCCGCTGGTCGTCTCGCAGACGACGATCAAATCAAAAACCTTCTTCGACACCGCCGAAGCGATCAAGTCCCGCACCAACGACACCGTCCAGGTCATCAACACCATCTGCTCCGCCACCCGCGACCGCCAGGAGGCCGCCAGAGCACTCGCCGGTATGGTCGATGCCTTTTACATCATAGGCGGCAGCCACTCGTCAAACAGCGTCAAGCTGCTCGCCGTCTGCAAAGAACAGTGCGAAAAAAGCTTTCTAATCGAGACTGAGGAAGATATAAATACTTCAGATTTGACGGGAGTCGAGAAAGTCGGTGTAACAGCTGGAGCTTCAACACCAGAGTGGTTAATCCAAAAGATCGTAGAGCACTTGAAAAATCTCGGGCACGTTCACGCGCTGAACCCTTGAGAATTAGTCTAAATCTCCTGAGCCTACTTCTTCAACCAACCAAACAAAGCATTGACGGTGATATCACGGTTTGTTTCATAAATCGCCTTGGTTAGCGGGATGGACATTGGACAGACCTGTATACAGTTTTGGGCGTTGCCACAGTTGCCGATGCCGTCGTCACCGAGCAGGCCGTTTAGGCGGTCGTCCATGTCGGCTTTGCCGGTCGGGTGCATATTGAATAAGCGGGCCTGGGCGATGGCCTGCGGCCCAATGTAATTGTCGTCGCCGTATTGCGGACAGGCCTCAAGACAGCAGCCGCAGGTCATGCAACGTGAATAGGCATAGCGTTCTTGTGCGGTCTCGTTAGGGATATGCGGCCCGGCGCCGAGATCGTATGTTCCGTCAAGCTCAATCCACGCCTCTACCTGTTTAAGATGATCAAACATCTTTGAGCGGTCAACCTTCAGGTCGCGAACATTGGGGAATTTTGACATGGGTGCCAACGAGACAGTGTCGCTGTTTGATGCCAGCAACAGATCGTCGATCAGCGCGGAGCATGACTGGCGTACCTTGCCGTCAATGACCATCGTACATATGCCGCAGACCTGTTCGAGACACGACATATCCCAGACCGGCGGCGTGGTCTGTTTGCCCTCAACCGTCACCGGATTCTTGCGAATCTCCATCAGCGCCGAGATAACGTTCAGATTTCGGCGGTAATGCAACTCAAAAGTCTCCCATTTTACAGGAGCCCCCTCTTTCTCACGTCGCTGGATTTTAAACTTGATCGTCGCCGGCGGCGCGTCGAGCCTTTTTTTTTCGATGTGTGCGTTTGTGGTCATATTTCAATGATCTCAACCAAATCATAAATGTCGCGGATAGATATCTCAACGTCAACTGACTCGAGATTAACGGAGCTATCTAAACCGATGGTGGCCTTTATCTTCCAATTCCCGTCCGGTTGGCGAATGTAACGTTAAAGCTAATTTGAATGTGAGAGTCGGTTCCACCCGCCATTCCGAAAACCCGTCCTGCGACGAATTCACTTCGTGATTCTGAGTCGTCCTCGCGAGACAGATACTCGTCAATCGTATATCTTTCTTTTATAATTGCCTTTAATGACATAAAAGCCTATTGAGAGTTTGCAAAGCGTTAACAATCTTTATTCCGCTTCTTCAAATTCCTCTTTATTTCTCATATCGCGAGACATGGTTTCGGTCTTATTCTGAGGCCTTAGTTCACTGCCCGACTGTGGTACCTGCGAACTTTTTTTGCCCGACGAATAATCCCTCTTCCTCGGCTCGACAAGGGAAACGTCTATCGCCTCGTAGCTCAGCACCGGAGCCTCGGCCGCGTATTCAGCGATGGTTGTTTTCATAAAATTCTCATCGTCGCGTTCAGGAAAATCGGGTTTGTAATGGGCTCCGCGTGATTCGTTGCGGTTCAGGGCACCGAGCGTGATGACGCGGGCGAGTTCTAGCATATTTTTGAACTGCCTGGCATGGGGTATCGCTTGTGTTGCCCAGAGGTTTGAGTCGTTGATCGAAATCTTTGTAAACCGCTCCTGCAATTCTCGGATTTTGTCGTCGGTCGCTTGCAAACGGTCGTTGTAGCGGACGACGGTGACGTTATCCGTCATTACCTTGCCAAGTTCCTCGTGCAATTTGTACTGGTTCTCGCCGCCTTCGCTTTTGATAATCGAGTCGTTGATTGCCTGCTGACGTTTTAGTTCGGCATCGTGAATACCGTTTGTTTCGGTCGTGCCGCGTTTGACATTTTTTGCGTAGGTGATGGCTGATGGAGCGGCGACAAAACCGCCGTAAACGCAGGAAACAAGCGAATTAGCACCAAGTCTATTAGCACCGTGGATAGAATAGTCACATTCCCCGGCGGCAAACAATCCGGGAATATTTGTCCGCTGCTCAAAATCGACCCATAGCCCGCCCATCGAATAATGAACGCCGGGAAAGATCCTCATCGGCACGTAACGCGGATCGTCGCCGACAAACATTTCGTAAATTTCAAGGATCGCTCCGAGACGCTCGGTCAAAACCTCCGCCGGAATGTGTGTTAGATCGAGATAAACCTGATTCTCACCCGCGACACCGTGGCCTTCGAGGCATATCTGGAATATCTCGCGTGTGGCAATGTCACGCGGAACGAGATTGCCGTATGCCGGATATTTTTCCTCGAGAAAGTACCAGCGCTCAGCGTCGGGAATCTCTTTAGGAGCACGTGTGTCGCCATCGGCCTTTGGCACCCAGACTCGCCCGCCCTCACCGCGGGCGGATTCGCTCATTAATCTCAATTTATCCTCGCCGGGAATTGAGGTAGGGTGAACCTGGATAAATTCGCCATTCGCGTATCTCGCGCCTTGCTGGTAACAGGCAGATGTCGCACTGCCGGTACAAGTCATCGAGTTGGTTGATTTTCCAAATATTAATCCCGGTCCGCCGGTCGCCATAATGACAGCATCGGCTGCAAACGATTTTAGCTCAAGCGACTGCAGGTTCATCGCTATTAAGCCCCGGCAGACCTGATGGTCGTCAAGTACGAGCGAGAGCATTTCCCATCCCTCGTATTTTGTAACTTTACCGGTCGTTTCGTAACGGCGCACTTGCTCATCAAGAGCATAAAGAAGTTGCTGGCCAGTCGATGCGCCGGAGAATGCCGTACGGTTATACAGTGTTCCACCAAAGCGTCGAAAATCCATTAAACCTTCTTTCGTTCGTGAAAAGGGAACACCCATCCGGTCAAATAGATAGATTATCTCAGGCGCCATGTCGGTCATGCGTTTGACCGGCGGCTGGTTAGCGAGAAAATCGCCGCCATAGACCGTATCGTCGAGATGCTTGGCCGGCGAATCACCCTCGCCCTTCGTATTGACCGCACCGTTGATACCGCCCTGAGCACAGACCGAGTGCGAACGCTTGACCGGCACGACCGAGATCAGATCTACCTCGTGTCCCGCCTCAGCGATCTTCATCGCCGCTGCAAGCCCCGCTAGACCGCCGCCGACGATTGCAATTTTTAATGAGGTTGATGACATTTTATACAGTTCGTAGCCGATTACACCCTTGCTACGGTGTTTCTCTTATCCACATAAAACTACCGGCAGCAATCCGCATGGACGAACAAAGGCAACGGCCATGTTGACGCCGAGCACCGATAAGAGCGCCGCCAGGCTCAGGCAGCCGTACAAGGTAATCTTTTGTGCCTTTTCGCCGATCACAATGCCCCAATCGACGGCGAATAGAAAGAATCCGTAAGCCAAATGCCAGGCGGTGGCGATCACCCCGAAGATATAGAGTGTCAAGACCCAACCGATTTGAAACTCAGCCGCGATGATCGAATATGCCTGATCGGCATTGCCCGCAATCGGCGTCAGATTGAGCCCTGGAATCAGTCCAAAACGGAAATTCAGAATATGAAATAAAAGGAAAAAGAAAAGGAAAATCCCAGTCGCCCGCTGGAATGTATAGAACCAGTTGCGTCCGAAGCCGTAATTGAGGACGTTCACCTTAGCCTCGCCGGAGATGATGACGCCGTAAACCGAGTGAAAAAGCAGCGGCAAAAATATCCCAAAAACCTCGATAAATATGAGATACGGAAAGTCGTGAATATCCTTTACTTTCTTGTTAAAAACCTCAGGGCCGTTGAGTGCGGCCGAGTTTGTCCAGAGATGAACAAAGTAAAACGCACCCAGCGGGACAATGCCCGTGATCTGGTGCAGCTTTCTTAACAGAAAGGTATTGGAAAATTTGATCGCCATTCTAAAAACGCCAGATTATGCTGAATTATCTAATTACTGAATTTTAGTTCCAAATACCCGATTCGGCAATGTTCGGCCTGTGGTATTTATATTATTCCTGTAATCAGATAAGATAAAATGAAAAATATAGTGGTGATTAAATAGTTTTACTTATGAGCTAAAAAATATATGCATATAGAAACGTTAAAAGTTTTTTGCGACCTCGTCGATCTCGAAAGTTTTTCGCTGGCCGCCGAACGCAATTTTATTACGCAATCGGCTGTCAGCCAGCAAATTAGGACACTTGAAGAAAGATTTAAACGCCGTTTGCTCGAACGCATTCGCGGACGCCGCGAGGTGAAACTGACGCCAGCGGGCGACGTATTTTACCAAGAATCAAAAAATGTTCTCGTTGCCTACGACCAATTGCACGAAAACCTTCGCGGCGTCGTCGGCAAGATCGGCGGAACTGTCAAGGTGGCAACCGTTTACAGCGTCGGCTTGCACGAGCTGCCCGGCAAAGTGCGCGAATTTATGACAAAGTTTCCGGCGGCCAAGATCGACCTCGAATATTCGCGGACGACACGCGTCGTTCGCGATGTGCTAAACGGCACGGTCGAACTCGGCATACTTGCGTTTCCCGAGGCCCGACGCGGCCTGACCATCACACCGATGCCTGACGACCGCCTGGTGCTGATCACGCCGCCGGATCACAAATTTGCAAAGAGAAAAAAGTTGAAGGTCACAGACTTACAAGGCGAGGATTTTGTATTGTTCGAGCGCGATGTGCCAACGCGAAAGGCAATGGACAAGATATTTAAGACCAACGGAATCGAGGTAAAAAAAATCGCTGAGTTCGACAATATCGAAACCATCAAACGTGCGGTCGAGGTCGGGTTTGGCATTGCTATCGTGCCTGAGACGGCGGTTTTGGAGGCAAAAAAAGCGGGAAGTCTGTCGATAATTCAAATGACAGAACAATACTGGGTGCGGTCAGTGGGCGTCATCCACCGCACTGACAAAAACCTCTCGCTGGCGGCCAGAAAGTTTGTGGAGCTGTTAGGCAGCCGGAATATCTAAGTTCTAATATTATAATGAGGTGGGTGTGTTTACGCCTACTGGGAAATATGTCTGAAATCGATCCCCCTAAAGGCTACACTCTTACGTTTGAAGAGCGCCCCGGATATCTCTACGCATATGTCGAAGGTCAAGATGATACCTACGCCATCTCGCGTGCATATTGGCAGGAAGTGGCCGACAAAGCATCCGAGATCGAGGCGACTCGTGTGTTAATAGATGAAAATATACTTTTGGCCGGGACACTAGCAGAGGTATTTCAACTTGCGTCCGAGATACCGGATATGGGGTTTGGGCGTGCGAGGATTGCATTTGTAGATCGCTATCTTGATCAAAATGAGATAAATGAATTTGGCGGATTGGTCGCAACAAACCGCGGCGTAAACGGCAGAGTCTTCAATGACAAAAAAACTGCCGAAACCTGGCTTTCAGAACCATAAATACTGATAAGGTGCGGTCAATGAACCTGACGGTTACCTATAGCGGCGGCGGCGACATATGTCATCGGCGTTGTCGGTGCCATTTCATTTAGGGTGAAACGCAGTTTGTCTACAATTCCATCCGCTTCCATATATTCGCGACCGAGCAGACGGCGAAAACGCTTGTTACGGTCCTCACCGGTTAATTCCTTTAACATTCCGCCGAGAAACGACGTGACAAGTTCCGGAGCGAACTGTTTACCGGCGTTTCTTTGCAGATCTTCGACAACTTCTTTAGCGGGACGTCTCGCTTTATATGGCCGATCTGTCGTCATCGCGTCGAATGAATCGGCCAGATTCACGACTTTCGCAATGAAAGGTATCTCTCGGTCAAATAGTCCATCGGGGTAGCCGCGACCGTCGAGGCGTTCATGGTGATATTTGGCGGCGAGCGGAACTTCGGTAAATGGATGATGTATTGGGAGCAAAATCTCATAGCCGACGGCCGGATGTTTGTTCAATTCGGCTGATTCCTTGGCGTTTATTCGGTACGGAGCGTTGATGATCTTGCGTTCGACTGTAAGTTTGCCAACATCGTGCAGGTATCCGGCTACGGCTGCTCCCTCGACCTCTTCGCTGCTCCAACCAAGCTCGGAAGCTATGATCTCTGAGAATCTGCCGACGCGGACCGAGTGGCCCTCGGTGTATTTATCTTTGCAATCGATAGCAGCGGCAAACGCCTTGACCGTGTCGTGATAGGTCGAACGCATCTTGTCAAACATCTTACGGTTCTCTTCAGCATGCCGCTCGATTTCAGCCATCAAGTTTCGCTGAGCAATGGCAACGCCGATGTGGTGGCCCATCGCACAGACGATCTCTTTCTCGTAATTTGTGTATGGTTCGTTCGTCGCTTTTTCACCTAAAAATATTGCGCCGACAATTTCCTCACGCACGACAAGCGGGATGAACAGTTCTAAACGCCGCTTTTCAAAACTAGCGTCATATATCTGGAAAAACGGCAGCACCTTTGCTTGCGATATCTCGATCGGACTCATTCCATTGGATAAAAATTGGCGTTCGTCCTCTGTGGTAAGAGAAAGGCTCAACGGAAAATCATCGCCGAGGCCGCGAACAGCGATCATATTCAGTTCGTGTCCGAACCGCGAATACCTTGCGACGGCACCCCGCATTATTCCAAGTGCTCCTGATATCAAGTGCAATGACGTGCGGATCGTCTCCTGAAAATTGTTTTTATTCGTGATCTCCTGGCCTAGGTCGGCCAGAGCCCCGAATGCGTGAATTAGCTTGTGATCGTGTTCAGCCATTTTGTTAAGCGTGAATCATGAAATCGTAAAGGTTTACGATTTACGCGAGAGTAACGTGTTTACTCACCCCGAGCATGTTAAATAGCTCCACCGTGTCTTTATTTACGTCCGAGAAAACAATACTCGCGCCTTTGTCTGATGCGGTGTCGATAACACCGAGGAGGATTGAGATACCGATGCTGTTGATGATCTCGGTTTGTGAGAAATTAACCGTCAGTTCTTTGCAGCCAGCCTCTAGCCGGCGTTTGCATTCGTATTCGATCTGCTCGCCGCTCAGTTTATTTATATATTCTCCCGCAAAGACCATAGACCGTTCAACGACCAGGCGGGTAGTATCAACATTACCAGTTTCAGAATTCACTTAGTTATATACCTTGTATAAGTTAGCTTGTGCGCTCGTAGAATCTACTTGAACAATATGTTTAACACAAGAAAGTATATAAAACAACAAAATTCTAAGTGACGGCGGAAAAATTTTGTCCTCATTTGTTTTGTCCGCCGCTTTATCTTCGGTAATTAGACAGCTATAAAGCGTTCTGTATTTAAATAGGTCGAGTGAACGGTACTCTGCCAAATTTCTTCAGCAGCGGTGCCAGACGGTCGACGGCTAACGCATGGGCCGCTCCGTTGGTCGCAAGCAGGCCGTTGCGGTTTTGCAGATCTGCTGTGTCATATCGCAGGTCGTAACCAAAAAGATCCGTAAAGCGGCCACCCGCCTCCTCAAGGATTATTTGCGGAGCGCAAGTGTCCCAGAGCTTGGTCCGCGGGCCAGGCGTGATGTAAACATCGCATGTTTTGTTGGCGATAAGATTTACTTTCAGTCCGACCGATCCCCGGCTGACAATATTTCTAAATCCGAAATGTTTAATGATGCTGGACATCCGTCGGCTGTGATGATGGCGCGAGGCAGCGATGGACATCTCGCCGAAGCGGCGTTTAGACGATACGTTCATCTTTACGGGAGCGGTGTCATGAGTGATCGAAAAAGATCCTTCACCCTTAACTGCATAAGTCAGGATGTCATGGGCGGGCAGATAGACGACGCCGACAATGGGGGCACCGTTTTCAGCAAGACCGATTTGCACCCCAAAATCGCCATCGTGACTGATAAAGCCGGCCGTCCCGTCTATCGGATCAATGATCCAGACACGACGTTTCGAAATACGAAGTTCGAGATCGTCGATTTCTTCTTCGGACAGAATGCCGTCATCGGGAAAGTCGACGGCCAGACCATCGACGATGATGCGGCTCGCCTCACGGTCGGCGATTGTGACCGGTTCGCTAAAATTGTCGGCACCGATCTTATGCTCGGTAATAAATCCGTCGGCGTAGTGTCTGAGAATTGTTATTCCGGCAAGACGTGCAAGCCTGATCGCAGTTTCTAACTCGTGCTCCAGCATTAGATAC